>NZ_JAVWJH010000003.1:0-338472 GCF_036639115.1 Peptostreptococcus sp.
GTTAAGCTCTCCAGCGCCAAAGGTACTTGGTGGGAAACTGCCTGGGAGAGTAGGACGTAGCCACGTAGTAAGCTCTAGCATATTGCTAGGGCTTTTTTTATGAAAAAATTTATTTGAAATATAAAAAATAAATCATAAAAATTAATATATTAATAAAATATAAAAATTAATATAAATATAAATATTATATTAATACAGATCTAATTAGTAAAAGAATATAATAAACTTTAAGCATTAAAATATATAAATATTTAAAGTTCTTATTTTTCAATAAATGATATTATTTATAACATAGTATTGTGCATTGTATAATAGTGTGCTATACTTAGTAACATAGTATTAGGCGATGTACAATAGTGTGTAATACTTAGTAAGAGAATTTAAATCAAAAATAAAGCAAGTTGAAAATCATATAAATGTATATGTCTAGTTAAATGAGATATAAACATAGGACTTGAAAAGGTAGGTGAACAGATGAATACACAGTTTAAAAAGGGAGCCCTAGAGCTTTGTGTACTAGCTATGATAGGTAAGAAGAATATGTATGGCTATGAGATAGTACAGAGTATATCAAACAGCATAGAGGTTAATGAAGGAACAATATATCCAATTCTAAGAAGATTAACTAAAGATGGGTATTTTGATACATACATGGAAGCATCAAGTGAAGGGCCTGCTAGAAAATATTATGAAATAACGGAACGAGGGGTAGAATACTTCTTAAATCAAAGAAAAGAATGGTATGATTTCAGCAAAGTGATTGATTCTATAATAGGAGGTAATATCTATGGTGACAGATTGGATAAAAATATTAATGATGATGGTGGCGAATAATATAAATGTATAAGAAATTGTTTAAAAAAGAGCGTGAGGTGAATAATATGGAAAAGAATCAATTTTTAAAAGAAATACGAGTTTATTTAGAAAAAGCATATCTCAATCTAAATCCTATTGAAATAGAAGATATTTTGAGAGATTATGAAGAATACTTCCGAGATGGAATTAGTGAAGGGAAAAACGAGGAAGAAATGGTAGATTCCTTAGGTGATCCGAAATCTATAGTAGATGAAATGGTTAAAAGTGATATAGAGGATGGAAAATATACAAAAGAAGATTTTAATGCATATTTTGAGGAAAAAGAAAAAATTATTGATCCTAAAAAAATCAAGATTCCTAAATTAGGAATAAATAAAATTATGGGTAAAACAGTTATAAAAATGTTAACTATATTATTTGATATTTTGTACTTTCCAGCAATATTTTTTATAGGAATACCTATAATAATAGCGACTTTGATTATGTTTACAACTTTACCATATGTTGGAATGACTTTTGGGATTATAGGTCAAAATAAAATACTATTGGTATTTCCTATAATATTTATAATCGGATCTGTGATGCTTGAAATACTACTTTTAAAGGTTTTGACAAAATTAGGTTTAAAGTTAAATAGAAAAGTATTTAATATCAATAAAAAAAATGACCCTATGAATAATTATGGTAAGGCATATCAAGAAAATAATGAATATGAATACACTGATAATGATGGATATATGGATGTAAACGAAGATTTAGATAATGATGAATATATGAATGTGAACGAAAGTTTCAGTAGTAATGAATATGAAAATGAAGATTTCGATAATAATACAGATACAGATATAAGCGAAGGTTTTGATAACAATGCAGGTGTAAATGAAGATTTTGATAATAATATATATGCAGATGTAGACAAAGATTTAAATAATGATAAACATACGGATATAAGCAAGGATCTTGCTAATGATGAATATGTAGATATGCAAAAAGACCTAGATAAAAAAATCCATATAAATAAAGATGGTCGCACGAATACAGATAATGATTCACTAAGTGATGATAAATAAAAGAGTTAATCTGTGAAATAAAAATAAAAAATGAGTTAAAAATAATAATAAATAAGAATTATATAAAAAGTTAACGGTCAATATAGATAGGAGTGAGGTGTTATCATGAATAAGAAGATACTAATAACTGCCGTAGCATTCTTTGTAGTAGGTGCAGCAGGAAGTTTATACACAGCGTTTAATACAGTGCCAAAATTAGATAAGTATGTAGTTGAACGTAGAGGTGAATTGGTAGAAGAGAAAAAAATTCTGGAATCTACTGATAAGGTCAACACATTGAAACTTGGAGATTTTCCCAATTTTGGTGTAGTAAATATAAAAAAATCAACTGATAATAAAGTTAGAATAAAAGGAACAGGAATAAAAAGTCCAAAGGCATATGATGCAAGTATAGTAGATGGTGTGTTGACAGTGGAATCAACAAAAGAAAATATAAATGGAATGATTAAGAGCCATGCTAATATAGAATATATGAATCCATTTGAGTTTATATCATTGATAACTAGCAAAGAAATAGTTAGAGACTCTTTAGATGAACTAGCACTTAGTGGGGCTAGGTTTGAAAGGGGTAACGATATAAACACTAATAGCCCATTTGATAACAGCATTTATAAAAGAGATAATAGTGTATATAAAGTGGATATTGAACTACCTGAAGGAGTGAATATTGAGCAAAAAAATGGTAGCCTAACATCAGGTATGAGCTACATCACGAGATATAACATAGAAGATAATATGATTAAGGATTCTATCAAAGCATCAGATATAAGGTTTGTAACATCTATAGAATATAGCAATCCAATCAAAAAATTAATATTGGATTATAGAGATCTAAAAGACGAAAATATTAATGCCAGTATGTTAGACTACTTGGTTGGCAATAATGCTATAAGCATAGATAAGTTAGAGGTTTTTGCAAGACCTACTCTATTGTTGGATTTAGATGAACCAATGGGTAAGGTTGCCAATGAGATAACATATAATATTGATGGAGAAAAAATACCATACAATGATCAAACGTATTATGATATAGATAGTATATTTGAAAAAGAAATAGAATTTAATGAAGACATACTAGATAATATGAATGATGATGATTTCGACAGTGGAAACTTTGACGTAGATATAGATAAAAAATTAGATAAATTAGATAAAAAGAGTGACAAAATGGAAGAAGTAAGGTCAATACTAAGTCTTTTTAAAGATGATATTAAATCAGCAAAAGACTTAAGGGAAGGCTCAAGAACTGATTCTGAAGAGGCTAGATATTACTACAATAAGTTTGATTTGAGCATACCAGTGTATAGAGAAATGGCAAATAAAATAACTGTAAATGCCCCTAATTCTTCTGTAAGAATATCTTTAGAAGACGAGTTTAACCCTAAGGTAAATATAAACACAAAAGATGGTATAGATTTTAGATACTACCTAGTAAAAAGAGTAAAATCTAAGAATATTCCTGCTCCTAACAGTGTAAAACAGTATAATGGAGCTCTAGAGGATAATATAAAAAGATTAAATAAAAATGAAAAAGAAGCAACAAATCCTACATCTAATCCTGAACTTATAGTTAATGCTAGGACAGCTAGTATTTCAGAAAATTAGACAATAATAATATATTAGTAATTAAAGGGCAGAAAAATTTCTGTCCTTTTTTATTCTTTATCCCAATTTAGTGATAAAGAATAGTAAGTAAATAATCCTAAAAGTCTAAAATAACAAGAACTGCGAATAAAAAACATTTAAAAATTAAATATATCTGACGAGTTATAAATAAATTAAACAAAAATAGTTGGTGATTGAAGAAGAAAATAAAAACATTGTGTTCATATTAGGAAACAAAATAGAACTTATGTTTTACTGACTTGATTTTAGTTAATAAATATCTTAAAATGTTATATAGAGGTATGATTTTTAAGATATAAATATAGTAATGATTAAATAAAATAAAGAGAAATAATTGTTTTTTAATATAAGAAAATATGAACTAATTAGTGTCTAGTTGAATACTAGGGATTGGAGATAGATTATGATATTTCCTTTTGGGAATGAAAATTATATATTTTGTAGAAATTCTATGGAAGTAGAAATTGCAAAAGAAAAATATAGAAAAAGTTTTAAGGGAGATTTTTTTGGTAAGTTAAATTTCACAACTTTAGAGTCATTTATTAAAGAAGAAAGCATTATATATTGGCCTCTAGTAGAAGATAAGATTAGGGTGAATGTTCTATCAAGAAATGCAAGTATTTGTGTACTAGAGAGCATTATAAGAGATAAAAAAGATTTTGATGCTTACTTTCAAGGAGTAAATTCAAATAGCTTTTTTCTAGCAACACAAATATATTCTATAATGCTGAAATCTGTTAAAAATAATATTCCTGTAGAAGCAATATCTGAAAGAATAGGAAAGTTTAAGAGAAGTATATATCCTCAAAAAGTATTTTTGGATATAGATAGTATAATAAAATCATATAGAACAGTAATGAATAAATACAAGGTAATAGATATAGCTATGTTGATAGAAAATTATTTGAAAAAAATATATCCAAGTAATGTATATCAAGAAAATATAAAAAATAAAAAGTTTTATATATATAAAGCAAATAATAATAGTAACTTTAAAGACAGTATAGAAGAGATATATTCACTAGAAACAACTGAGAAGGAATTTGACATAGTTAACATTAATAAAATAATAGAAGAAAGTTGTGTATATGAAAAAAATGAAAGTATAGAGATATATGAAAAAGAATTTGAAAATTATTTTGATATGCTCTTTTATCTAGAAGAAAAACTCGGAAACATAATTGATGATAAGGTATATAAAAAATCCAATATATGTATAATAGTAGCAAAAACAAGCTCTATAATTGAAAATGTTATAAAAGATCTATCCTTGAAACTAGATACCGATATAAGATTTTTATCCAATAACTATGACGTTAGAAATAGTAGTATAGCCATTTCTTCACTGTTTGCTCTAGCCCTTAAAATGGATATGCAGTATGTATTTAATGATGATGAGAAGATTGAGTTTGTAAAGCTGATACTTGAAGGTATTTATAATAATAAAAACTCGGACATAGATTTGCTAAGTGAGGATTTGTATGAAGAATTTGATAATCAAATATATGAAAGTATGGCTATAGAAAATAATCCTACTGTATATACATCGGAATTAATTAAAGAAAAAGATCAAATATTTAAGGAAAATATAAAGGGTGACTCAGAAATAGATACTAAAGAATATACAGGTAAAGAAGCATTAGAGGACATAAAGTCAAAGGAAATCTATAACTTAGAAAAAAAAGATATCAACTATATATCAATAAGAAAAAATCTGAATATATATATTAGAGAAATACGTGAAACAGAAGGTATCCTTCCAAGTTTATCTGATGAAAATCATACTGGATTTATTAAGAAATTTTATAGAAAATATGCTGAATTGAATGAAGAAAGTATAAATGAAATAAGTAAAATTTGTAAGCTAATTGATGAGCTATCTATATTTAGTGAGAAGTCTTCAGGAGCAATTTTTTCCTTGAGATATGATGATATGATTAAATTTATAAAGGAATATATGTCAAATTTCACAAGTATGAGAAGAAAAATAGAGAATAAAGATTTAGGAAATATTTTGCTGACTGGTTATGCAGAGTACCTTAATTCATCTATAGATAGCAGTATTAAAATAATCCTTGATGCAAAATCTATAGCCTTTGATGCTTCAATAGAGAGTGAAATAGATACAGACTTGGCTTATATGGATGATTCTATACTGTCAAATATAGATGGTGAGAATATTGATGAATTTTATAGAGATTATCAGGAAAAAGCAATAGTTGATGATATTTGCAAACTTATTGGAAACAATGGTAAAAAAGATGAAAAGGTATATATACTTAGTTCTTATAACACTATTGCTGGATATGAACAGGAAAATAGATTTTTAAATATCTTTCATGAAATTATAAAAAACAATTATAATTAAAATAGTGATTAAGAAAATCTGAAAATCTGAAAATTTTATAATATGTGTAACTATAATAAAAATAAATAAGATAATGTGTGTAACTATAATAAATAAAAATAAATATTCGGTAAAAGATAGATCATAAAAATAAATGCCACATATACAAAATATAAGAAAAAAACTCAGTAATAAATATATATCACAAAGGCAAAGGCTATATATAAAATCATAAAAATTAGTATTTGAGTTATATTGCTGATTTTGAGTTAGGTTGCTGATAAGGAGAGGATATGGAGATTGTTTATAGGCAAGATCAAAAAGAGATAATGACATATAAGGCAGGTACTATGGGGATACAGGCTGTTCCAGGCGCTGGTAAGACCTTTATAATTACAAATCTTGTAGCGGATTTATTAGAAGATATGATAGAAAATGATAGAGATGGAAAAATATTAGTTCTAACGTATATGAATAGTGCTGTCAATAATTTCAAATCAAGAATTAGGTCAATTCTTGATGAAAAAGGATTGTCAAAAACAAAGTTTGAAGTAATGACTATACACTCTCTAGCTATGAAAATAATAAAAGAAAATAGCAGTTTGGCCCTTATAAATGAAGAATTTGAAATAATTGACGACTATAAAAAAGAAATGCTATTAAAAAATGTTATAGAAAAATTTAGAGAAGAAGATACTAATCAGTCAATAGATAAATTTATAGATCCATCAAAACAAAAGAATGAAAAAATAGCAAAGATTTGGAATAGAGAATTTTTCAATATAGTATCAAACAGCATAAAACTATTGAAGTACGAAAATTTAACAGATGAGAGTTTAAAGGTTTTAGTAGAACATAGAAAAGAAGAGTTGAAAAATACGAAAAATAAAGTTGAAAGAAATAAATTTAGAGGAATTATGAATATAATATCTCCAATATATTCTTTGTATCAGGAAGAGTTAAGAAATAATGCCTATATGGATTACGATGATATATTAATAATTGCCTATAATATTTTATCAAAAGATGAGGCTGTAGCACGACACTATCAGAAAAGATACAGATATGTGTTTGAAGATGAATGTCAAGATTCAAATATGCTACAGGGAAAGATAATAGATATTATATCAGGGAATAAAAATAATAAAAAAAAATCGGGGAAAAATCTTGTAAGGGTAGGAGACGTAAATCAAAGTATAACAGGAACATTCACAGGTTCAGACCCAAAGTATTTTATTGATTTTTGTAAAAATGCAGATTATAAGTATAATATGAACATGGCTTCAAGAAGCTCACAAGATATAATAGGTCTGGCAAATGAGCTAGTAGTATTCACTCATAATAATAAAAATCAAGCATACTATAACTCTTTAGAGGAACTATATATAGAAGAAGTAGAAAAAGCTAAAGGTTACAAAGAGAATCCAAAGGCACAAAAAAATATGTTGAAATCTCTAACTAGCTATAGTATAGAAGATGAAACAAATCATATTATTAAAGAAATAGAATATATACAAAAAAACTTTCCAAGTTATTCAATAGGTATATTAAGCTTTTATAATAATTCTATATCAAGGTTAGCAGATAGTCTAAAGGAAAGACTAATAGAATGTGAAGAATTGGGAGCAAATTTAAATGAAAGAAAAAAGATAATTACTGATGTTAAATTAGCCATAGATTTTTTAATTGATCCTAAGGATGACAATAAACTTCTTGAATTAATATTTGAAGCGTTTATAATCAGAAATGAAGAATTAGAGATAGATGATGATGAAGCAATTAATATAAATAAATATTTTAAGGGTGTAGACTGTGAGAGATGGATTTTTGATGATGAGTATTACAGAGAATATAAAAATAAATCTTCATCTACTGAAGAATTAATAATTAAAGAATTAAGTGAAGTAGATGTTTTTAAAATTAGAACTAATATGGGAAGTATTAGAAGTTCTATTCAAAAATTATGCTCTTTTCCTCAAATAGATATAGCAAAACTTGTAGAAAACATAATAAATTTATTTCCAAGTTCTAGAGAAGAAAAAATGCTCGGAAGTTATATAGCGTTTTATTTAAATAATCTATTGAAATTTGAGTCTGAAGGTCTGTCTAGAGCTTCTGTAGCGCTTGATATTAAGTATTCTAGAGTATTTGATGCTGCGATAGAATCAATATATGATATAGGAGAGTATAAGGCTGAGCCAGGTAGTATCACACTTGCAACATTGCATAAATCAAAAGGAATGGAATGGGATGCAGTTATAATGTTTGGTTTAGATTCAGATAATTTTCCATCTCAGTTTAGCGACTATTTTAGGATGGATAGAAAATACCTAAGAGATGGATTTAGATGTCCAGAAGCAAGTGTAGAAAAAGATATAGACTATTTCTCTAAAAATGAAGTCAAAGAAGTAGAAGAATATGAAATGATATTGAAAAAGGATACGATAGCAGAGCATGTAAGACTGATGTATGTGGGGATTACAAGAGCAAAAAAAAGAATATTGATGATGAATTGTAGGAAACAAATGAGTCCAACAGGTCAGTTTACATTTAATAAAAAAGATTCTGTATTTTTTGCTCATTTAAGTAAATATATTAGTAAAAATATATAATAAGCTCAAATAACTAAATAATAGATTGATATAAAAGTTATATCATTTGATATATAATATAAAGATAACAGTATAAAAATAGATAAGGATTGAAAATTCTAAACAAAAAAGCTTAATATTTATTATAAATTATATAATTAGGTAAAAGGAGGCTCTTGTATGGAAAGTAAGCTAGGTCTAAAAGATAACTTATCTCCTGAAGAACTATCATATAGGATAGAACATTTGGTATTTAGTCAAAATATGCTAAATAGCTTTAAAAGAGATAAGGGAGAGTTTGCCGATAAATATATTAGAAATATATTTTGGAGTGATGATACGGCACAGGACAAACTTTATGAAGAAAACATGAGTTATGGACGTGATTTTCATACTATGTGCCAAAGAATTTTTATGGGAATAGTTGAAAATATAGATGAGAGCGATTCCATAGATATATCTTTAAAAAAAGATTTAAAAAGAGTAGAATCTATAAAAAGAAAATATACTCAAAGATATGGCAAAGAAAATATAAAATTCTATCCAGAGTGTAGCATTGAGCTAAGCAATAGATTGCAGGTAACCTTGGATCTATTGGTGGAGATATATGAGGATAAAGAACTATCCCAAATAAATATATGGGATTGGAAGATGGAAAAAAATAAGATATCACAGTC
The DNA here is from genome assembly GCF_036639115.1 of Peptostreptococcus sp. Lineage (GTDB taxonomy): Bacteria > Bacillota > Clostridia > Peptostreptococcales > Peptostreptococcaceae > Peptostreptococcus. The sequence goes on from NZ_JAVWJH010000003.1 coordinate 9,128, forward strand.
TTTTGCAAAGTCGAGAATGCAAACAATTGTATATATGTATGTCTGTAAAGAAAGTTTGGCAAAGGAGCTAGACTATAGTAAGTTGAGGATGTATTATTATCAACCTAGGATTAATAATAATGTAATGATAAATTATACAGAAAAAGAACATATAAAAAATAGAGAAACTATAAATTCTTTAATAAATCAAATTAAATCTATTTCAAAAGAGCTAGATTAGAAGGAGGGTATCATGGGCGTAAGTTTTATTACTGGGAGAATGGGATGCAATAAAACAGATAAAATTTTAGATTTATGCTTTCAAGAGGCAAAAAAAGAAAGTCAAAAACCAATTTATATACTAGTTCCAGAAAAATATAGCTATGAAATGGAAAAAAAAATTAGCCAGAGACTTCTACTGGATTCTGATCCATATTTCAGGATTAGGGTAGTGAGTTTCACTACTTTAGGAAATATTGTATATAGTAATGTTGGCGGTCTGACAGAGAGAAAAATATCTAAAACTGCAAGAGCGATGTTGATATACAAGGCTCTAGATTCTGTATCTAATGAATTGGTAACATTTAAGGCAAAGGGATCTGGCGTTGGATTGGTATCCAAAATAATGGATATGATAATAGAGTTCAAACAAAATGATATGTCTGTTGATGAGATATATGAAATAGCTAAAAATAGTGAAGAAGATTCATTAAAGCACAAACTGAATGATTTGGCAAAGGTATATGAGAGGTATGAGAGTTATCTATTAGATAACTATTTTGATACAGAAGATAATTTGGAATTCTTTTCAAAGAAACTAGATGATTATAAGGAATTATCGGGAGCAACAATATTTATTGACGAATTCACGGGATTTACACCGATACAGTATCTAGTTATTGAAAAATTAATGATATACTCAGAAAATATATATTTTTCTCTAATGACAGATCTTAAAAATTTTAATTCTAGAACAGGAGTATTTTCAAAGACAAATATAACTTTTATGAAAATAAATGAAATATGTCAAAAAAACTCTATAAAAAGAGATTCTGATATTCATATGAAAGAGTGTGAGTATTATGATAATCCAGTTTTAAGGCATTTAGAAAAGAATATTAATGAGTTTAATCCAGCTAAGTATACAGACTTGCTTGTATTAAATAATAAGAATCAGTATATAAAAGATAGTTTGAAAAATATTGATGACTCCTTAAGGATAATAGAGTTTAAAAATACTCACTTGGAAGTAGAGCATATTGCAAGTGAGATTACTAGATTGGTGAGAGATGAAGGGTATAGATACAGTGAGATAACTATAGCTATGAGAGATTTGGATTCATATGCCTACTTAATAAGAAGTATCTTTGAGGACTATAATATAGGATATTTTTTAGATGAAAAAATAGCAGCAAAAAATAATCCAATAATAGTTTTAGTTCTTTCAATTTTGGAGATGAAGCAGAAAAATTACAGTTATGAGTCTATGTTTAGGTATCTAAAAAGTGGACTGACTCCAATATCTAATCTAGAGATTTCTATGTTAGAAAACTATGTTCTGGCCAATGGGATAAAGGGTAGGAGATGGTTTGATGAGACTTGGGATTATCCAATAACACACAGTCTAGAAGATAATAGTATAAATAAGGACAAAGATGAAGCTTACCTGAAAACTATTAATGATATAAAAAATAAGCTTATGGATCCTATAGAGAGGCTTCATAATAAATTAAAAGGAAGAAATACTGTTTCAGAGATATGTAGATACTTGTATGAATTCACAATAGATATCAATCTGCCTGAAAAAATAATAGATTTAATTGAAAAATTTAAGGAAGAGGAAAACTTATATAAGGTGAAAGAATACTCTCAAGTGTGGTCTATATTTACTGACATGTTAGATGAAATGGTAGAGTTTCTTGCTGATGAAAAGATTGGTCTAGAAAGATTTATTAATCTTATGGAAGCGGAATTTGATGGGTTTGAACTCGGAATTATACCACCAGCTAGAGATCAAGTATTTGTCACAACTATAGATAGAATGAAAAACCCAGAGATGAAGGTTTTATATTTGATAGGGGTGGGAGATGGAGTATTCCCACAGGATATATCCGATGATAATATGCTTACGGACAATGATAGGGATAGACTACTAAAGCAAGGCATCAAGTTTGACACAGATATGATGTCTAGGGCTTATGATGAGCAATTTTTAGTCTACAAAGCACTGAGCATGTCTATGAGTAGGCTAATAGTTAGCTATTCAGTAGCGGACTTTGAGGGCAAATCGATGAGGCCATCACCTCTAATTAAAAAGCTTAAAAAAATGTTTCCAAATATAAAGATGGAGATATCACATGATGAAAAAATAAACTCAAACTTCGATGATGTTGTAGATAATATTTCGGCGAAAGAAAGACTCTTTGATGATTTGATTTCAAATATAAGACAGTCAACGAATATAGAAGAAAATAAAATAGATGAGTGTTGGAGAAATGTATATAGATATTTTAGAGATAATGATAATTATAAACTTAAAATGAAAATGATAAATAAGGCAATAAATTACAAAAATAGTGCTGAAAATATGAATAGAAATCTAGCAGGTGAAATATATGGGGCTGGTATGTTTAGTATATCCAAGCTTGAAAACTATGTATCATGCCCTTTTTCTTATTTTGTAAACTATGGCTTGAAGGTAAAAGATAGAGAACTCTATGAATTTAATGCAATGGATTCAGGTACGTACTCACATAAAATATTGGATACTTTCTCTAAAAGAGTAATTATAAATGGTGTGGATTGGAATGATATTGACAATAGCTATATAAAAAGTGAAGTTGAAAAGATTTCAAATCAAATAATAGAAGATAGAAAAGGATATATTTTAAAAAGTTCGGAAAAACATAAATATTTAGCAGGAAGAATCAATAAAAATCTTATGGATAGCCTTGAAATAATGTCTGAACAAATTCGAAGAGGAGATTTTTTGCCACAAAACTTTGAAGTAGAGTTTGGATTTAAAGGGGATATAGATCCTATAAGATACAAACTAGAAGATGGTAAAGCAATTGTTTTAACAGGTAAAATAGATAGGGTTGATAGTTATAATGATGGCGAAGTTGACTATGTAAGAGTAATTGACTACAAATCGTCGACTAGAAATCTAGATATGGATAAAATAATGGCAGGTATTCAGATGCAATTATTTGTCTATATGAGTGCAGTACTAAAGTCTAATAAGAAACTAGATAAAGATAACATAGTAAATGGTCAAGGAGCAAATTGTAAGCCAGCAGCCCTTTTATATAGCAGATTTAATCCAGTTAAAAGCAAAGTATCCAGTCTTGAAGAAGTAGAAAAAATGACAGAAAAAGATTTAGAGGAAAATCTTCTAAATGAAAATAAACTAAGTGGGTTTGTAATCAAGGACAAAGAAGTAATTAAACATCTGGATAAAACTCTAGATGAAGAAAATAAAAAATCTCTTATATTGCCTATAGCAAATAAAAAGGGTGGAGAGATTGGGGCTCATACAGTAGGTCTAAATTTTGATGAATTTGAAACGGTAAGTGAATATGTTTTGGACAAGACAAAAGAAATATGTGAAGAAATATACTCAGGAAAGATAGATATACATCCATATAAATTGGGAGATGAGGTTCCATGTAGATTCTGTGACTTTAAATCAATATGTCAATTTGATCCTACAATTAAGGGAAATAGATATAACTCAATTAAAAAAAGAGTGAAAAATAAGGATTATACAGAAGTCCTAAAATTAATGAGAGAAAAAATTAGATCAAAGAATAAAGAAAGGGGTGACAAATAATGTGGACAAAAGAACAAGAATCAGTAATTCAAAACAGAGGATCTAATCTTTTGGTAGCAGCAGCGGCGGGATCTGGAAAGACAGCTGTTTTGATAGAAAGAATTATACAGTTGATATTGGATAAAGAAAATCCAATAGATGTAGATAAATTATTGGTAGTGACATTTACAAAAGCAGCGGCTTCTGAAATGAAGGAAAGAGTAGGATTAGCTATAGAAAAAGCACTTGAAAATGATTCAGACAATAAGCACTTACAAAAGCAGATGATGCTTTTAAATAAGGCAGATATAAGCACTATTGATTCATTTTGTAAAAAAGTATTGACCAATAATTTTCATGTTACAGATTTAGATCCAAACATAAAAATAGCTGATCCAACTGAAATATCTATCATAGCTTCAGAAGTGATGAAAGAGATGTTTGAAGAATTATATGATCAGAAAAATGAAAAATTTTTGAAACTAGTAGATTGGTATTCTTCTAGAAATAATGATGATTCTTTAGTTAGCTTGATACTTACGGTCAATAATTTTGTAAACTCTTCACCCTATCCTGAGAAATGGCTAGATTCGTCAGCACAATATTTTGATACAAAGGATAAAGAAGTAGAATTTTATATCAAAAACTATTTTATACCTATAGCAAAAGACGTGTTGATGGCTCTTAATTATCACTATTTTATAGTAAAGGAGTGTTTAGGTGAAATTATGCCTTACGATGACTTAATGGCTTACTATGAAATAAATAATGCTAAATTTGAATATCTAAAGTCAGTAAAAGATAATTTGAGTGATTTTTTGGATTCAGATAAAGAAGATTCAATAGATACGGATAAAATGCTAGAAATTTGGAAGGAAATACTTCAAACTGTAGAAGAATACAAAGGAAAGAAATTCAAGTCATTTAGAAAAAATAAAAAACACGCAGAAGATGCTGTAATTGCCTATGAAGAGATCAAACCAAAGCTGGATGAATCTTTCAAGAGCATTCAGTCTGAGTTTGAGAAGCTTAATATAAGTCTCGATCATATAAAGAAAGAAAATGATATAGTATATCCATATATGAGAGCATTATCTGATATTACTATACTTTTTAGAGAAAAATTTGCAAAGAAAAAAGAGGCTATGTCAATAGTTGACTTTGCTGATATAGAACATTATGCCCTTGAAATATTAACAGATGAAAAAGATGGAGAGACTGTGCCATCAAAAATAGCAAAATCTTATAGTGATAGATATGTAGAAGTGTTTACTGATGAATATCAAGATAGCAATCTTGTACAGGAAATGATACTTTCAATGGTTTCTAAAACAGATAAACCGAACAGATTTATGGTGGGAGATGTAAAGCAAAGTATATACAGATTTAGACAGGCTATGCCTGAAATTTTTATGGATAAATATAATTCTTACGATCTTTATAGTGAGTCGCCAGATAGTCTAAATAAGAAAATAATGCTTTATAAAAATTTTAGAAGTAGAGCAGAAATATTAGAGGGTTGCAATCACATATTCTCAAAAATAATGAGAAAAGAAACTGGTGAGCTAGATTATACTGAGGATGAAAGATTAAATCCTAGTGCAGAGTTTAAAGAGATGACTAAGGAAAATGCCTTTGTAGCAGGACCGATAGAAATATTTATAGTAGATGAAAAAGACGATAAGGAAAACGAGGACAAGGATTTGTCCAGGGCTATTTTAAATAGCGAACTAACAAATGAAGAGGAACTTGAAGATTTACAGGGATTCTCAAAAGAGTGTGTAGCTATAGCAAATATTATATATAAAATGGTAAACTCAAAAGATCCACAGTACATGGTATTTGATAAGGAGATAGATGATTATAGACCTGTTGAGTATAGAGATATAGTAATACTAATGAGATCCCCTAGCAAAAAGGCATTGAGCATAGAAGAAATACTAACTGAGTACGATATACCAGTCTATACAGATTCAGGGGACGGATATTTTTCTACACTTGAAGTAGATACTGTGATAAATCTATTAAAAATAATAGACAATCCGATTCAAGATATTCCTTTAATATCAGTGATGAGATCTCCTATATATGGATTTAGTTCTAATGAACTGGCAAAAATAAGGCTGGCAGGTAAAAATATGAAATTTTATGAAGCCCTTTTAAATATCTACAACTTGGGAGAAGAAAAATCAAATCAGTCTGTTGAAGAATCTTATATGGATGAAGAAAGTTTTTTCTTAGAAGATAGCGATGAAAATAAAATAAGAGAAGATATAGAAAATAGTATGATTTTCGAAAATGAATCTATTGAAAATGAATCTATTAAAGAAGAAAAATTGTCAGAAGAAATGATGGAGCTTAAAAATAAGGTCACTAATTTTGTAGACTCAATAGAATATATGAGAAAAAAATCATTGCTTTTATCTGTAGATGAGTTTATATGGGATATATTAAAAGAGACAGGATATTATGCATATGTCGGCTTACTTGAGATGGGACAGCAAAGACAGGATAACTTAATGCTTCTCTTTGAAAGAGCTAGACAATATGAAAATTCCTCTTACAAAGGTTTATTTAATTTTATAAACTATGTTGAACGTATGAAATCAAAGGCAAGTGATCTGGGTGAAGCTAAGTCTATCTCAGAAGAAGAAAATGTAGTTCGAGTAATGAGTATACATAAGAGTAAGGGATTGGAGTTTCCAGTAGTTATTGTTGCAAATATAGAAAAAAGATTTAATACATCATCAGATGAAGTAGGCATGTCTTTACATCAAATCATGGGTTATGGGCCTAGGGTAAATGATATTAAAAGAAATCTGCATTTTGATAGTATAAGCAAAAAAAGAATTGATAATGTTAAGAAAAATGAATTAATAGCTGAAGAAATGAGACTTTTATATGTTGCTATGACTAGGGCAAAAGAAAAATTGATTTTCACAGCTAGAATAAAAGATAGAGATAAAAAAATCGATAAATGGAAACATACTCCTACAGATGAAAATTTAAATATTGATAGTATGGCAGTTTTGTCCGCAAATTCTTATTTAAATTGGATTATGCCAGCTATAATCAATTTAAGTGAGAGAGAAGAATTTATAAGTGTAACTGGAGAAATATCCAAGTATATAGGATATAAAAATTGTAAATGGAGTATAAACATTGATGATTTTGAAAAGGTAAAAGATGACTACATAGATATAATGAGAAAAAAATCTGAGTCTCTAGAAAGTAAAGATATAATAAATACTATGGAAGCTGCAAGTTCATTTGAAAGTTTAGGAAAAAGGATTGAAGATGAAGAGAAAATAAATCACTTTAACTATATGGATCTATCATCTGGAGAAATGTTTAAAAATAGCTATAGTAAAGATAAAGAGAAAGTCGTATCAGATGGTGAAGATAGCAAGTATATAGATTGTAGCTATGAAGAAATAAAAAAGATATTGGATTCGAAATTTGATTATGAATATAAATATAAAGCAAGTGCCAATAAGCCATCAAGTATATCTGTTTCAGAAATAAAAAAGATAATTCAGGATACAGAAGATGATGAAATGCACAGAAATATATTTGAAAAAACTTTTTCAGGAGAGCTAAAGACACCTAAATTTATGCATAAAGGTAAGGATATGGTTGAATTTACAGCAGCAGAAAGAGGAACTATCTTTCATTTAGCGATGCAACTTTTGAATTTTTCGAAATTTAATGGAGATGAAAGCCAAAATGAATTAATTGAAAAAATAGATGAAGAAAAGAAAAGTTTTATAGAAAAAAATATAATGACTATTGAGGAAGCAGAGACAGTAAATTCATATTGGATAGCTAGGTTTATTAGTTCTCCTATATTTAAAGATATTACATACGCAAATAATAAAAATAAGGTATATAAAGAAAAAGCAATTGATTATAGTATAAAAATCAATGAGGTATATAAAGATGAGGGTATTTCAGACTCTGAAAGAATGATGATGGTCGGAATAATTGACTTGTTTTTTGAAGATGAAAATGGTGATTTAATTCTGCTAGATTATAAGACAGATTATGTGAATGATAAAAATTATGAAGAGGTAACTAAAAGATATAAAGTTCAGCTTGAACTCTATAAAAAGGCAATGGAAGATATTTCAGGAAGGAGGGTATCCAAAACTTACATATATTTATTTAGCATAGGCAAATTAGTGGAATATAAGGAGATATAGATATGAGAATAATACATAGCTCAGACTGGCATTTGGGCAAGAATCTTGAGGGAATTTCAAGAATAGAGGAACAAGAAGAGTTTTGTGAGGATTTTATTGAGCTAGTAGAAAAAGAAAAAGCAGATATGGTAATAATTGCAGGGGATATATACGACACATATAATCCCCCAGCAATTGCTGAAAGCTTATTTTATAATACGATTGAAAAGCTCTCTGACGGTGGTAAGAGATGCGTGTATATCATAGCAGGTAACCATGACAATCCAGATAGATTAGAGTCTGTAAAGCCACTGGTATCTACAAAGGGCATTATCATACTGGGCTATCCTCTAAGTAAGGCAAATGTTGGTAAGTTTAAAGGTTTTGAAATACTTGAAGCGAAAGAAGGATTTACAAAAATTAAGATAAAAGATGAAGTTATAAATGTAATAGGAGTCCCATATCCTAGTGAGAAACGTTTAAATGATGCAATTGATAACTTTGAAAACATAGAAGATATGCAGGAATCATATTCACAAAAGCTAGGGGATATATTTGAGTCTCTTGAAAAAAACTATAGAGATGACGAAATAAATATAGCTGTTTCTCATTTATTTGTAGTTGGAAGTGAAAAATCAGAGTCTGAGAGAAGAATAGAGCTAGGAGGGTCTTTACTTGTAGAAAAAAGCAATCTTCCTAAAAAATCTCAGTATACAGCATTGGGGCATATCCATAAGCCTCAGAGAATATCTAAGAAATACAATGCTTATTATTCAGGGTCTCCTATACAATACAGTAAGAGCGAGAGAAACACATCTAAATCAGTATATGTGGTGGATATTAAAGCTCAAAAAGAGGCTGAAGTGTCAAAAATATATACTAAAAATTACAAACAGATTATTTTATTTGAATGTGAAAGTGTTGAGGAAGCGATTGAAATATGTGAGAAAAAATCAGAGGAAGATATATTTGCATATTTTGAAGTTAGGACGAAAGAATCTTTAAAATTATCAGAAATACGAAAAATGAAGAAAACAATGAAACATATACTAGAGATAAAGCCAATAATAGAAAGTATAGATTATGAATTTGAAAAAGAAACAATAGATATTAATAAATCAAACATAAGCGAGTACTTTATAGATTTCTATAAAAAAAGTAATGATGGGCTTGAACCATCAGAGGAAGTTAAAATGCTATTTGAAAGTATAGTAAATGATGAAGAGGAGGTGCAATAGTTGAAGCCAATAAAACTAGAGATAGAAGGACTAAATAGTTATGCAACAAAGCAGGTAGTGGATTTTGAAACACTCACTAGTAGAGGTTTATTTGGTATATTCGGTAAGACAGGAAGTGGAAAGTCAACAATATTGGATGCTATTACACTCTCTTTATATGGAAATATAGCTCGTGGAACTAAAGAGTTTATTAATTCAAACCATGACAAAGCTTCAATCGATTATGAATTTGAACTTGGTGAATCAGGAAAAAGAGCAGTCTATAAGGTATCTAGAAGATTTAAAAGAAGCAAAACAAATGGAAATTCTCTAAGTGACTACGCAAGATTGGTAAGAAAAAGCTCTTCTGGAGAATATGAAATTTTGGCGGATAAAAAAACTGAGGTAGATAAGAAGATAGAGGAAATTATAGGACTAGAAGAAAGTGACTTCTTAAGATCAGTAGTATTACCTCAAGGAAAGTTTAGTGAATTTCTTACTCTTGCTGGCAAGGAAAGAAGAAGTATGTTGGAACGTATATTTGGTCTAGAAGAATATGGGACAGAATTATCTCAAAAAATATATAAAAGAAGAGGAAAGTTATTTGGAGAGATGGAAGTGCTGGAGGCAAGGCTTAGCGAGTATCCAAATATAAATATAGAAGAAAAAAAAGATTTAGAAAAAGAAATTGAGCTACTAAAGAGCCAGATAGAATCACTGAATAAAAATAAAAATGATGAAAGTGAAAAATATGAGGAGTTTAGTCAGGTATTTAATCTCTTAGAAGAAAAGAAAAAAATAGAACAATTTCTTGAGATGCTGATTGAAAATGAAGAAAATATAAAAAAATTAAGCAATAAGTTAGAGTTTTCTAATAAGGCAAAGCTATTGAAACCAGAAGTAGAAAAACTTAAAGAGTTAAAAGAAAAAGTGGATAACCTGAACAAAGAAAAGGAAGAATTAGATAGACAAAAAATTGAATTAGATAAAAATTTAAAAGAAATAAAAACGGAATTTAAAGAAATTGAGGGCAAGAAAAATGATATGCCATTTATTGTTTCTACTAAAAAAGATATAGAAAATATTATAGAAGAAAAAGAAAAACAAGCAAAGAATATAGAAAAACTATATGAAGTAAAAGAGTCAATAAAAGTTTTGGAAAGTAAAAAAGAAAAAATAGAAAATGATTTATTAGAAATATCAAATAAAGAGAAGGAAATAGATGAAAAAAATAAGCAATTAGAAGAAACTATAAAAGAAAACAAAATTAATACTGAATATAGGGACTTGATATATGATTCAAATTTATTGATTAAAGAAATCGATAAAATTAATGAACAGAATTGTGAATATGAAAAAAGACAAGCCTTACAAAGTAACGATATAGAGAAAAATAATAGTAAATTGAAAGATTTAACAGAAAAGCTCGAAAAAACACAAAAAAAATTAGAAAATATACTAGAAGCAATATCTAAAGAAGAAAATACAGCTACTCCTAATGATAATGACCTAGAAAAAATATCAGATGAGATATATTCGCTAGAAAAAGAAGCAATCAGAGTAGAAAGTTTGAATGAAAAAAAGAAAAAATTAAAAGAAGAAAATTCAAATCTAGTTGAAAAGAAAAAAATGATGATAATTGATTTGGATAAACTTGAAAAAAGCATACTAGATAATAGTGAAAAAGTAGAAGAATATTCTAAAATAGATAATGAAAAGAGTATAGAAAAACTAGCATCACAAATAAAAGAAATATGGAGTGAAAGTTTTCATAAGGGCGATATCTGTCCAGTATGCAATAATGTAGTAGAAGAGATAGAGCTAAATGAGTATGTAGAGGATTCTTATAATAAAAATAAAAAAATTCTAAAAGAATTAGAAGAAAATTCTAGCAAGCAAATGATGAAAAAGGCTGAGCTAAGTAGTGATATTAAGAATATAAATAAAAGTATAGAAGATAATAGTAAGGAATTACTTGATATAAAGGGCTTATATATGAACAGCTCATATGAAGATATTATATCTAGAATAGACAAATTAAAAAAAGATAGAAATGAAGTGAAATTACAAAGGGAAGATAAGGCAAAAAAAATTCTTGAATTAAGTGAAGAAAAAGAAAAAGAAAAAGAAAATGAAAATAGATTAATAATCGAAAAAAATAAAATTTCAAGTAGTAATAGTGCAAAAAAAGAGGCTTTGGATATACTAAAAAAAGATATTGATAAAGTTTTTGAAGAAAAATCGAGATTGGAGAGTACATTTTCTGAAAAAAAAGAAAAACTACTTAAGATAAGATCTATAAATTTAGAGATAGACAATATATTTTTTGAAGAGGAATATGTAAAAATATCTCAAAGCATAAAATTACTTGAAAAATTAGAACTTGAAAAAGAAAAAAATGTTAAAAAAATAAAAGAACTTCAAGAAAATATTAATAATATAAATTTAATAAAAGTAAATATAGAAAAAGAAACTGCAATTCAAGAAAATGAGCTTCAGGGAATAAATAAAAATATAAAATCGAAAAGTAACGAAATATCTAAAAAAGAAAAGGACATAGATTTAAAAAAGCTTACGGAAGTGATCGAGTTTGATTGCGTGTTAGAGGACAGATTTGTAGGCATACTAGATACATTCATAAGAGTAGTAGAAGAAAATTACAATGAAGCAAGGAGATATCTAGAAGAAGAAGAAAAAAATATTGAAATTCTTTCTAGAAAAATTGAAAGCAACAAGACCTTGAGACAACTTCAAAATGAAAATCTTTTGGAACAAAAAAGTAGAGTAGAGTTACTTTTAAAAGAAAATAAATTTGAAGATGAAAAAGATATAGAAAAATATTATTTAGATGATGAAAGCATAAATAGTTATGAAGAAGATATAAAAAAATTTAATGAGAGTCTATCTGAAAACAAGATGAAATTGAAGAGTTTAAATGAAAAGTTGTCTGGCAGAAATGTTTCAAAAGAAGAAAAAGAGAATCAACAGGAAGTTTTAAATGAAATATTGGAAAAATTGGATCTATCTAAGGGTGAATTGACTAAATCTGTGTATAGACTTGCTGAGATGGAGAAAGATTTAAAGCTAGTAGAAGATATTTTAAAGGAACAAAAGAAAAACTCTAAGATGATGGATGATATAAGGGAGTTGGAAAAAGTATTTAAGGGAAATAGATTCATTGAATATCTATCTCAAATTTACTTGAAAAACATTGTGTTTGATGCATCCAAAAGGTTAGATAGCATCACAAATGGGAGATACTCCCTTGAAATTAATTCAGATTACTTATTTGTAATAAGGGACAACTTTAATGGAGGAATAAGAAGGTCAGCAGATACTTTATCAGGAGGAGAAATATTCTTGACATCACTATCGCTTGCGTTGGCACTTTCTTCTCAAATACAGCTAAAGGGTAGTGCACCCCTTGAATTTTTCTTTTTGGATGAAGGTTTTGGAACTTTGGATAGTAGTTTGTTGGAAACAGTAATGCAATCTCTTGAAAAGCTATCGAGTGATACTCTTAGTGTAGGAATAATATCTCATGTGGATGAAATAAAGACAAGAATACCAATGAAACTTGAAGTAGAAATGGATGAGTCTATATCATCTTCGGTAATTCATCACGTGCTTGACTAAAAAGAAACTCTAAGAATTTAAAATATGAAAAATTCTAAACAATTATCTATTTTAATATTCAAATAGATGTAATAATGATTAAAAGTATCTATTTCATGGTAATATTTAATATATAGTTAACTTGCGAAAATATGTTAATTACAAATGAAAAGTAAATATTATCGGGCAAATCCATGGAAATTTGTGCTTTATTATGATATAATAAAAGCGTAAAGTTGGATAAAATGATTAAGTCTTTACTTGTTTTTGTAACCTGTTTTATTCTATATAAAGTACACAATGTATGTAGGTGCACAAGAAAGGCTTTTTTATTATATGTATATACAAGTTTTAATTAATTTGTATTTTTAATTTAAGACAGAAAACTTATAGGTGAGTTTTAAGTTGTCTAAAATTTTAAGATAAAATAATTTTGAATATGGGAGAGTGGTTTTTGTTGGATTCTGGAGGTTTGTGGATTCAGGTAGTTATTTTGATAGTTTTGCTTTCAATATCGGCTTTTTTCTCAGCATCTGAGACAGCGTTGACATCGATTAGTAAGGTAAGAGTAAGACATTTAAAGGAAGAGGGCGTTAAGGGTGCGAATGTATTAGAAAAATTAATTTCTGAGCCTAAAAAACTTTTAAGTACAGTCTTGGTAGTAAATAATATAGTAAATATAGCAGCTACATCTATATCTACATCTGTAATGGTGGGATTATTTGGAAGCCGAGGAGTAGCTTGGGCTACAGCTATAATGACAGTTTTGATATTGGTATTTGGTGAGGTTACGCCAAAGACTCTTGCTTCAAACAATAAAGAAGGAGTTTCTTTAGCCGTTGCAAAAACATTGAGTCTGTCTATTACAATATTTGCTCCATTAGTATTTCTGATAAATCTAATGACCACATTGATATTTAAAATATTGGGAATCAAAGACGACGATCCGAAGTCACTTGTTACAGAAGAAGAATTAAAAGCTATGGTGAATTTCAGCCACGAAGAAGGTGTGTTGGAACAAGAAGAAAAGGCAATCATTGACAATGTATTTGAGTTTGGAGATATGAAGGCAGAAAATGCTATGATTCAGAGAATAGACATGGTTACAGTGAGCGCTGATGCAGACTATGATGAATTATTAAGTCTATTTAAAGAAGAAAAAATGAGTAGATTTCCAGTATACAGAGGAAACATTGACGATATAGTAGGAATACTAAATATTAAGGATATAATATTTTTAACTGACGAAGAGGAAGAAACTTTTAAGGTAGAAGATTATATGCGTGATGTATTTTTTACATATGAATTTAAGAAGATTTCTCAATTATTAGAAGAAATGAAGCTTGCAAAGACTCAGATAGCTATAGTGTTAGATGAATACGGTGGTACTTCTGGACTTTTGACAATAGAGGATTTAGTTGAAGTATTAGTTGGAGATATTGAAGACGAATATGATGAACATGAAGATGAAATAGTAAAAATTTCAAATAATGAATATATTGTTGATGGTAGTACAAAAATCAGTGATGTAAATGAATATCTACATGAAGATATTGAATCAGGTGAGTTTGATTCAATAGGTGGATACATTATAGGATATCTAAATAGACTTCCAATCGAAGGTGAAGAAATAGAATTGAACGGTTTTATTACAGTCAAAGTATTATCTCTTGATAAAAATAGAATTGGCGCAATTAGAATGATGGTAGAAGACGTAGAAAAATGTGATGATGAAATATCATTTAAGGAATATAAAGAAAAAGAAAGTAATAAAGATAGCGACTAATAAAAACCAGATGCGTATGCATCTGGTTTTTTTATTTGCTGATTAAAAATTTTTTCTTTCGTTTTCTTTATAGTCATATGTTTTAAGAAACTTCATATAAACTCTGTTCCAAAACTCATAGTCTCTAAGTCTTAACAACTTAATCCTTTTATTTGCTTGTCTAGATTTAATGCTTGTAATATTTTGGAACTTTTTCTCTTCTCCATCTATTACAATCAGTATAGAATTATCAAATTTGTATTCAGGATTCAAGCTGATCTCACTGTCTTCAGCAGGTAATATAATACTAGAAGTAAAACTTCTAAAGGCATTGGTACTGATAGGGGAGATAGGAGTAATTTGCATGATTTTTAAACGGTTGTCAACAATACTTCCTCCAGCTGAATAGTTATATGCTGTGGAACCAGTTGATGTTGAAAGTATAAGTCCATCACCACTAAAAGTTTCCATAAAGTTTCCGTTTACAAAAAGCTTTAAATGTGCAGTTCTCGATCTATTTCCTCTGACTACCAATTCGTTAATGGCATAATCCCTAACAGAGTGAACCTTATTTGTGATATCTATCTCCAATAAAGGAAGTTCATTGATTTCAAAATCATTATTTACATAACTATCTATGAAATAATCAATTTCTTTTTCATCTGGCAATATCTCGGCAAAAAATCCTAAGTGACCTGTATTAATACAGAAAAAAGGCACATCAGGGAAGTCTAGTTCTCTAGCAGCCCTTAAAAAAGAGCCATCTCCTCCAATAGATATTACTAAAGAAGTTTTGTCTGTGAACTCTTCGCTAATATCATATCCATATTCTGAGAATTTTTTTGTAATTATCTTTTTAATTTTTAGTGATATATCTAGCTGATTAGATCTAATAGTAATATTTTTTTTCATAATATATTTTTCAACCTTCTTTCATAAATACTATAAGTATATGATAACAACTAACCGTACAAAAATAAACAATAAAATGAAATCTGATATAAAAAAAACATATTATTTTATTATGGACAATATTGAGGAAAATTTAAAGCTAATAAATAATTACGGAAAAGAAGCTATTTATGGTATAATAGCAAGGTATAGGTAAAAATAAATACTTAATTAAGGATGGAAATATTGTGTTTATTGAAGAAAAACAGTTATGGAATAAGTTTGTAATAGGTGTTGAAGAAGAAATCAAGTTAAAAGATTTTTTGTTAAATGAGTTGGAGTTTTCAACAAGGTCAATATCTAAAATGAAAAGAGAAAAAAGAATATTTGTAAATGGTGAATTTAGAAAACCATCTTGTATGGTGAGTAGCGGTGATATTATAGAAATTCCTATTGAGGAAGAGACAAGTGATTTTGTATCTGAAGACTTAGGTGTAGGAGTATTGTATGAAGACTTTGATATATTGATTATGGATAAGCCAGCTCATATGGTTGTTCATCCTACCAAGAGCCATTACAGAGGAACACTTGCAAATCATGTAATAAATTATATCGAAAAATCAAATGAAAAATACAAGGTTAGATTTGTGAATAGACTGGATATGAATACATCTGGTATTGTTGTGTTGGCCAAAAATGCATATGCACACCATAGGCTATCAAAGGATATGAGTGATGATCTGATGAATAAGGAATATATTGCAGTAGTTGATGGAGTAGTCGAAGATGATTTTGCAACTATAGATGAGCCACTTATGATATCTGAAGAGAACTCGATTCTTAGATGTGTAGACCCTAGAGGACAAAGATCGGTAACTCACTATCAGGTATTGGAAAGAATGGATAATTCTACTGTTGTAAAATTGAGATTGGAAACAGGAAGAACACATCAAATAAGAGTTCATCTAGCCCATATAGGCCATGGTATCATAGGTGATGAACTATATGGAAGAGTTGATGATAGTTTGATAGCTAGACAGGCTCTACACGCTTGTAAGATAGGTCTAAATCAACCTAGAATAAAAAGTAGGATTGAAATTGAAAGTAAATTACCAGAAGATATGAAAGAATTAATAGAGAAATTGGGAGGAAAAAGTATTGATTATTAATAAAGTAATAATTCATGTATTGGATAAAAATTCTGATTTTCCAGTATTAAATGACACAGAAAATGCTATTTCACCTGAGATAGATGCTTTTTATCAAAAAATCATTAGAAGAGTGTTGAGAGATGATGATTTAAGAAAAGCAAAATTTAATGATTATAATGAAAATGAAATAAGAGTTTGTTGTGATCATATATTGTACGATGAAAACTCATTCGTCGTGAGTTCTCAAGGTATTGCAGGCTTTTTATTTGAAGCTATGAAAATAAATGCAGAGCTAGATTCTTGTGATTTGGCTGTGGTACTTTATACGAATAAGGATCAAAAGGGTGTAGCTATTATAAAGCTTGACTACAAAAAGCTATACACTCATGAGATAGGTTATGATGATGAAAATGAAAAGGTATCAATTCAAATGATAGCTAATGATATAGCAATTCAATCATCACAAAAGATTGTGCATGCTGCTTTGGTAGGCGTGAGTGGTGTAAATGATGAATGGCATTTAAATGTTTTGGATAAAGCTGCTGAAAAAAGTGAAACTGACTCTAGCTTCGTCACAGAGTTTTTAAAGGTAGAAAAAGTAAGAGACGAAAAATTCCTTACAAAATCATTTAAAAATGTTACTGACAACTGGATTACCAACGCATATGGAAATAATGTAAAAGATGCTGAGGATGTTAGAAGCATGATGAACTATGTTCTTAAAGAAGATAACAGCGTGGATATAGATAAATTTGTAGATGAGTGTATAGTTGATGATGAAAGAAAAGAGAGCTATAAAGAATTATTGGAAGACAAAGAGATTACTGGAGAGTTTCCAATAGATAAGACTTGGGTTGAGAAAAAATTGAAAAGAAGACGTATACAAACAAACACTGGTTTTGACGTAAAAGGATTATTGGAAGATTTTGAAGATCCTATGAAATATTCTATAAGACAAAATAGTGATGGAAGCGTAGATATTACTATTAAGAATGTAGAATTTTATGAAGAAAAGTAACTTTAAATTATATATCTTATAGCATAAAATATTTTGTGTTATATAAAGAAATATTTTGAATTTAAAAAGGGACATAGATTATGTCCCTTTTTGCGATTTTAGTTGTTTTCTTCAATGTAATTAATGATATCAGCAATAGTTCTGATCTGTTCTACATCATCTTCTTCAACTGTAATGTCAAACTCGTCTTCGATGTCCATTATTATTTCAACAGCATCAAGAGAATCGGCATTTAAATCTTCCATTAAATCAGTGTCCAAAGTGATAAAGCTATCATCATCTATATTTAGCTTATCAACGATGATTTCTTTGATTTTTTCAAACATTTAGATTACCTCCCCGATAAATTTATTTAGTCTAGGCAACTAATTACTTAAGCCCACCTATTATAAAAATATTGGCGGTGGGTAGTTGACATATTTAAGTAAATAACACTTTATAACAGTATCTTAATATATTACTGGCTTTTTTTCAACAAAAAATACTCAAAAAAACTATATTTATTTTTAGGAATAGTATATAATGAAAATAAGAGGAAAATAGATACAGCTAAATTTAATTAATATTAATTGGAAATACAACGATCTGGAAAGTGTTGTACAAGGATAAGATATTATATATAATTAACTATATTAGTTTTACAAACTACAAAAAGGAGGCAAAGATTATAAAATGGTAACTAAGAAACCAACCACAATTAAAGATGTTGCGAAAAAAGCTGGCGTTTCAATATCTACAGTATCGAGAGTAATAAATGACTCTAAACCTGTTACAAATGAAGTAAAACAGCGTGTTCTAGACGTTATTAAAGAAACAGGATATGTACCAAACCCATTAGCAAGAAGCTTGGTAACTAAAAAGAGTCAGTTAATCGGTGTCATTGTGCCAGAAGTAACAGATACATTTTCAGCAGAGGTATTAAATGGTATAGAAGAAATATCTAAGATGTATAACTATGATATACTTCTTGCTAACACATACTCAGAAAGAGAATTGGAAATAAAAAATATAAATTTATTAAGAGCAAAGCAGGTAGAAGGAATAGTAATGATTTGCTGGGATATTGACCAAGAAATAGTAAATGTACTAGAAAACAGTGGGATACCAGCAGTTTATATTAGTAAGACAACTAGAGACTTTGACATATACAATGTTTCTACTCAAAATGCACCTGCTACTAGGGATATGACACAATTTTTAATAGATAAAGGACATGAAAGAATATCACTACTTAGAACGAATTATCATATATCTAACCTTGCAGATGCAAGATTACAGGGATATAAAGAAGCTCTTAGCGAAAATAATATAGAATATGATGAGAAGCTTGTTAAGTCATGTGGTGCTACATACAATGATGGCTATGCTACGGCAAAAGAGTTGTTAAATGAAGGGTCAAAGCCTGATGCAATATTTGCTACTAGTGATGAGGCTGCTATAGGAGCAATAAATGCATGCTTTGATATGGGGTATAAGGTTCCAGAAGATATATCTGTTGCAGGATTTAATGATGTTAAGTTTGCCAAGATATATAGACCAAAATTAACTACTGTTTACCAACCATTATTTGATATGGGAGCAGTTGCGATAAGAATGATTATAAAGGTTATTCAAGGTCAGGATATTGGAGAAAGGAAAGTGGAGCTTCCATACAGAATAGTTGACAGAGAAAGTGTTCTTGATAGAAATGAATAAAAATATACTTATAAATTATATAAAAGAACCTTTATATAAAAATTAAGTTTATTAAAGATAAACTTAAAAAAAGAAATAAAATTAAGTTTATTTATAGTTGATGATATGAATTTCAAAATAAAAAAACATTATTAGGAAAATAAAATACAAAAAAACTTTAAAAAAATTGTGTTTTGGTATATAATGTATATATAGCTAGAACATACGACATGGTTATATGTAAGTTCAACCTACATTTGTAATACGGGAGACAACGTTCATATGCGAGTAAGAAAAGCCTGAATATTGCATTTGGGAATTCGGAAAATATATGGCGGGTCACCCACCTGGGTGATTCTCGGGTGTGAATTTAATTAGCCTACGGTGTTTTGGGAGTAAAGGTGTTGCCATATGGCAGCACTTTTATTTTTGTGTAATATTTGGCTAATCATGTTATAGTATATGTAATAGATTAATAAAGGGGGATATTTATGGAATTTGATGATTATAAGGTGAGGTTTTCTGGTAAGGAGTGTAAATATATACAAGTATATAATAATATAAAATCAATGATACTAGAAGGCAAGCTAAATTCAAATGATAAATTACCACCGATAAGAAAATTAGCAAGTTTTTTGGATGTAAATAATGTAACAGTAGTAAAGGCATACGAGCTGTTAGAATCAGATGGATATGTGAATAAAAGGGTGGGAAGTGGAACTTTTATATCTAGCAAAAGTAATGGATATTCTAAAAGAGATATCGATGAAGATGATCAGTTTTATAGGCTTGATAGTGGAAATCCATCACCAGAGATATTTCCTATAACTGATTTTAAAAAGGCAATAAATATGGCTCTTGAAGAAGATGATGCGAGCATATTTAATTATGATGAAGGAAATGGCATAACAGAGCTGAAAGAAGTAATGGTAAGATATTTGAAAAATTTTGACATCAATACGACATCAGATAACTTGATGGTGATATCTGGTGCACAACAAGGAATAGATATAGTGGCAAAAACACTAATAAACTATTCTGACATTGTTTTTATTGAAGAACCAACATACGCAGGAGCTATAGATGTGCTAAAAAGCAGAGGTTCAAAATTAGTTCCCATACCGATGCTAGAAGATGGAATAGATATCGGTGTGTTAAAGATGAAATTGGATAAAATAAGACCGAAAATGATCTATGTGATGCCAAATTTTCAAAACCCAACAGGTATAACATATTCAGAGAGCAAGAAAAAGAAATTAATAGAACTGGCAGAGGAGTATGAGTTTTATATTCTAGAGGATGATTTTATAAGTGACTTTAAATTTTTGGCAACAAACAATAAAACATTGAAAAGCTATGATAAATATAATAGAGTAATATACATTAAGAGTTTCTCGAAAATATTGATGCCAGGACTAAGAGTAGGAGTAATGGATATACCTACTGAACTTATGAACAGAGCGATGCTGTCAAAGTACAATTCAGATATATCAACATCGACTTTAATTCAGAAATCATTGTACTATTATATGGACAAATTTGATTGGAAAAAACATATTTCTGTAGTCGAAAAGATATATACTAAAAAATTTATTGAGTGTTATTCATATATTAATAAAAGATTAGGACAGAGGCTCAAGGTGATAAAAACAGATGGAGGAATTAATTTCTTCATTGAATTAAGTAGAGGATATTTTTCTAGGGATTTTGTGGATTTTATGTTAGAGAAAAGAGTGGTTCTCCAACCAGGGTCCATTTATTTTGACAATGAAATAGATGATAGATTTTTTAGAATAAATATAGCGAGAGAATCAGTAGAAAGAATAAAGGATGCTGTGGATATCATAGCTGACAATCTAGATGATTTCTATAGGAAATTTAATAAAATCCCAATAAAAAGTAATTCGGATTTACAGTAGAGTATAAATATTGATTTTGATAAATGTGATATTAAAAATATATAAAAATAAGCATATAAAGAAAAAATAAAATATATATAGCAAAAAACAAAAAGCTGTAGTATAATGTAGTTCGGAAGACGGAGTTTAGGAGGTAAAACTATGGATATGATAAATGAATTCGATAAAGATAAATTGGCAAGAATTAATGAGTTGGCGAAATTTGCCAAGGAAAGAAAGCTTACATCAAGTGAAGAAAAAGAAAGAGGTATTCTAAGAAAAGAATTCTTAGAAAATTTTAGATCAGGATTTAGACAACAGTTAAGCAATATAAAAGTTGTTCACCCTGATGAAGTAATAGAGGAAGAAGAAATAACAGTAGAGATTGAAGAGACTGTAGAAGTTTAGGAAGAATTAAATTATAGTAAGATTTAAAAAGCCACATGGTGTATGAAACAGTATTTTAAATACTATTTATGCATAATGTGGCTTGATTTTATTTGTTTATACTTGTTTTAAAGTGTGATTAGAAAGTCTATATACTAATTATTATTAAAAAAATAAAATTATTGTTTAAAATATAATTAAATTTCTAACTGTAAAACTTTATTTTAATCTATAAAGATGAATCTCCATCAATACTTATTTCATAGAACTCTTCAAAGAACTCCAGAAACTTTTTCTCCGTCGGAGTGAACACCTTTTTTTTCGAGAATAGAAAATAGAAGTTTCTATCAAACTTATATCCCTTTATTCTATATCCCTTTAGTTCGTTCCTATCAATCATATCTTGTACAGATATTTGAGATACAAATGAGCAGCCAAGTCCTTCTCTTACCATTTGAATGATGGCATCATTTGATTCTACATTAGCCCTAACCTTGAGACTTGAAAAAGTCACTGGGCTTGCATTTAAAGTCTTTACTATAACGTTTCTAGTTCCAGAACCTTCTTTTCTCATAATAAAAGTGAGTTTTTTTAGGTCTTCTATGGCAATATATCTATCTTCATCAACATCGAGTTCACACTCATTTGGGCATATAAGTATCAACTCATCATTGATAAAATCAGAATACTCAATATGAGGATGCTTAAGCTTTGAACCTACAATACCAAAAGTAACTCTTTCGCTCAAAATTTCAGGTATAACTAAGTTTGAATTACAATGATTAATTGTAAATGTTATATTCGGGTACCTATCACAGAAGTTACTTAAAAACTTTGGGAATATATATGTTTCAGGGATAGAACTACAGACAATATTTAGACTTCCCTCAATTTTTCCTGAATATTCCTTGATGTCATAGACTGCTTTTTTACAATCATTTAAGATAACAATTGCGTGGTTGTAAAGAATTTTACCTGAGTCTGTAAGAGTTATTGTTTTATTATTTCTATTTAACAACACTGTTTGCATTTCACTTTCCAAGTTTTGAATGTGTGAACTAACAGTTGGTTGCGTTAGAAAAAGTTCTCTAGCTGCCTTTGAGAAACTCTTATGTTTAGCAACAGCAACGAAAACTTCTAGTTGTTTTATATCCATCAGTATACCTCCATAAAATTATATTATAGTACAATTATACTATATATCCATAGATAAATAAAATTTGTATAATAGATTTTTTCTATATCTATAAATAATACTAAATATTAGACATTTTTGAAAGTCTATTTTTGTAAAATTTATAATTATACAGAACAAAAGCCATAAAGAAAGAACTCTTCCCTTATGGCTTTGGTAATAATGCCGCTAGCCGGGGTCGAACCGGCACGATATTGCTACCGCAGGATTTTGAATCCTGTGCGTCTGCCAATTCCGCCATAGCGGCTCATTTAATTGTGTATTTTATAAAATTAATTTATAAAACAGCGGAAAACACTAAAAAATTAAGTACTTCTAAGTACATGTAATATAATACCATACTTTTTTTAAAAAAACAAGATGAAAATTAAAAAATAATTTAAAAATTCAATGAGTATTATTTGTGGTATAATCAAGTTGATAGATTTAAGTAATTTTAACATAAAGATACAAGTGAGCATATAAAAAGCAACCTTACATTGAATAAAATGATGAAATTTAAATACTTTTACGGGTTATAATAGACATTTATAGGATCTAATTAAGAATAAAGTCAGTGCTATGGGGTAATATTTTAAATAGCACTAATATATAAGTGAAGACTATTTTACCTGTGTATTGAAAAAATGACAAAAACTATAGAAATGAGGAAAAATATGAGCGATAAAGAAAATAAAACATTATTATTAATTGATGGGAATTCTATTATAAATAGAGCGTTTTTTGCACTTCCACCTATGGACAATGGTGATGGGCTTCAAACTAATGCTATTTATGGATTTTTGACAATGATGTTTAAGATGATAAAAGATTATAAGCCAACTCATATATCAGTAGCTTTTGATTTAAAGGCACCAACTTTTAGACATAAGGCATATGATGAATACAAGGCGGGCAGAAAAAAGATGCCATCAGAACTTGCAATGCAGATGCAGCCTTTGAAGAATGTTTTGGATAAGATGAATATAGATAGAAAAGAAATAGAAGGATATGAAGCTGACGATATACTAGGGACACTATCTTTAGATGCACAAAAGAGTGGATATAAGGTATATGTTGTAACTGGTGACAAGGATGCTATTCAGCTTGCATCTGATGATACAACTGTATTGATTACTAAAAAAGGAATAGCGGATGTAGAAGAGTATAATACAGAAGGAGTAATAGAGCGCTATGGACTTACTCCTGATCAATTTATAGATCTTAAGGGTCTAATGGGAGATAAATCAGACAATATACCTGGAATACCTGGAATTGGAGAAAAAACAGGTATAAAACTTTTGACAAAATATGGAAGTGTAGAAGGTGTTTTGGATAATATAGACCAGCTAAAGGGAGCTCAGAAGAAAAAGGTTGAAGAAAATCAGCAAGAAGCTATAATGAGTAAAGAACTAGCAACAATAGTGAGAGATATTCCTTTAGATTATAATCTTGATAGTATGAAGTTTGGGGATTTTGAACTTTCAGATATAATAAAAGAATTTCAAGAATTAAAGTTTAATAGTCTTATATCTAGAGTGAGTGAACTATCAAGTGAAGACATAAAAGAGGAAAATACTGAGGTTAAGAAGCTTGAAAATCTTGATGAATTTATAAAAAGTGTAAAAGATAATAATAGATTATGTATAAAGACTTTTTCGAGATCGGGTAATATATTGGAAAAAAATATATATAAAATGTATCTATCAGTAGATGCAAAAACAATTTATTATCTAGATGGAGATAATATTTTAGGCTTAAAAGATATATTGGAAGATGCTGATATAGATAAGATAGGTTATGAGCTAAAGCAAGACTATCTAGCCCTTAGACCATACGGAATCGAATTAAATACTATGGCCTTTGATATATCTATTGCTGAGTATATTATAGATTCAAAATCTTCAACGTCATATAACTTTGATATAATAGCAAATAAATATCTATATAAGAAAGTCACTTCAAAAGAAGAACTTTTAGGTAAGGGCGCAAAAGCTATTGATTATCCAGAGGTGGAAGTAGAGAAGCTAAATCAGTATGCAGCAGGAATGATGAGTACTGTGGTAAATGTTGTAGACAAGATGAAGGATATAATCAAAGAAGATGACATGGAGATGCTTTTCTATGATGTAGAGATGCCTTTGGTGGAAGTCCTTGGAGATATGGAATATGCTGGGATATATACAGATACAGACATAGTTGATAGTTTGGGTAAAGAATTTGACGAAATTATACAAACTACTGAAAAGAAGGTATTTGAGTATTCTGGGGAAGAATTTAATGTTAACTCACCTAAACAATTGGGAGTGATTTTATTTGAAAAATTAGAACTTCCAGTAATTAAAAAAACAAAGACAGGATATTCTACAAATGCAGAGGTCCTAGAAAAGCTAAGAGATAAACATCCTATAATTGACTTAATAACAGAATATAGAACAGTTGTGAAGTTAAAGTCTACCTATATAGACGGAATAAGAACACTAGTAAATCCTATAGATGGAAGAATACACTCTTCATTTAACCAAACAATAGCAACTACGGGAAGAATATCATCAACGGATCCGAATATGCAAAATATACCTGTGAGAACTTCTATGGGTAGACAGATCAGAAAGGTGTTTATATCTGAACCAGGTAAAAAACTAGTAGATGCCGATTATTCTCAGGTAGAATTAAGAGTATTGGCTCACATGAGTGAAGATGAACATATGATAGAGGCATTTGAAAGTGGTGAGGATATACATAGAAAGACTGCTTCACAAGTATTTGGAGTGGATTTTGAAGATGTAACACCAGAGCTTAGAAGTGCTGCCAAGGCTGTAAACTTTGGGATTATTTATGGAAAAAGTGATTTTGGACTAGCAAAAGACTTAGGTATATCACAGAAAAAGGCAAAAGATTATATAGCTAGCTATTTTGCAAAGTATGGAAGAATAAAAGGATTTATGGATCATATAGTTTCTTCTGCAGAAGAAAAAGGATATTCAACGACTATGTTTAATAGAAGAAGATATATACCAGAAATTAAATCCAGTAACTTTATAGACAAAAATAGAGGCAAGAGAGCTGCTATGAATGCTCCTATACAGGGAAGTGCTGCCGATATTATAAAGATAGCTATGGTAAATGTCTATAATAGATTAAAAGAAGAAGAACTAGAATCCAAACTGATTCTTCAGGTACATGATGAGTTGATAGTTGAAGCCAGTGAAGCTGAGATAGATAGAGTAAGTGAATTATTAAGATCAGAAATGGAAAATGCAGTCAACTTGAAGGTTAATTTAGATGTCGATTTGAATGTAGGTCGATCTTGGTATGAAACAAAATAAATAATTGATAAATAATAGAAAAATCACTAAAAATTGTGAGGAAAATTTGATATAATAATAGATGTATTCTATAATTAGTGTAGCCATTTTTAAAAAGCTTTGTGTTAAAAGTTGTTTGATTAGATGATTAAAACATTCTTACTCTGCTTTCAAAGATGGCTTTGCTATTGGAATAAAATAAAAAGTAAGGTAGGCGGGGATAAAAGAGTGTTGAAGATAGGTTTGACAGGTAATATAGCTTGTGGAAAGAGTAGCGTTTCTAGAGAACTGGAAAAACGTGGCATTCATATAATAGATGCAGATTTGATATCTAGAGAGATATATAAAAATGATGACGTTATGATGGAGATGAGAGAGTTCTTTTCTGAGGCAATAGTTGACGGAGAAATAAATAGAAAGAAATTAGGTCAACTAGTTTTCTCTAATGAAGACAAACTAAAAAGATTAAATCAAATAACTCATAAAAAAATTAAATGTATAATAGAAGATAGATTATCTGAATATGAAGAAAGAAATGAAGTGGCTGTAGTCGACGCAGCGTTACTTTACGAGGCAGGCTTTGAGGATATAGTGGATAAGGTCATTGTAGTCTACTGTAATGGCGAAGAGCAACTAAAAAGGATAATGTTGAGAGACAATATATCTGAAGAT
This sequence comes from Peptostreptococcus sp., assembly GCF_036639115.1. Classification (GTDB taxonomy): domain Bacteria; phylum Bacillota; class Clostridia; order Peptostreptococcales; family Peptostreptococcaceae; genus Peptostreptococcus. The sequence continues at coordinate 35,869 of NZ_JAVWJH010000003.1, forward strand.
GAGGCTATGAAAAGAATTAACAGTCAAATGAGTCAGGAAAAAAAGATGAAACTTGCAGATTATATAATAGATAATTCTTACACTAGGGAAGATTTAAAGGATAATGTTATAAAACTTATGCTTAAAATTAGAGCATGGATGATAGAAGGCGGAGGAATATAGCTTGAAAAAAATACGCAATAAGGTCACTCTGATTTCAATTTTATTATTGATTGTTGTGTTGTGCGTAAACTATGAAAGTATCGAGAGAAGGTTTTATCCTGTGAAATATTCAAATTATGTAGAGTATTACTCAGAAAAATATGATGTGGATAAATACCTTGTGTACAGCGTAATCAAAACGGAAAGTAAATTTAATCCAGATGCTGTATCTAGAAAAGGTGCCTCAGGCTTGATGCAAATAACAGATGTGACAGCTTCTTGGGCCGCAAAAGAACTAAAAATCAAAGAAGAGGTAGATATACATGATCCAAAAACAAATATTATGATAGGTACATGGTATTTAAGTAGACTTGAAAAAGAGTTTGATGGAGATTTGCATTTGGTTATAAGTGCTTATAATGGTGGTTCAGGGAATGTTAGAAAATGGTTGAAATCATCTAAATACAGTAATGACGGAAAGTCTTTGAAAAGTATTCCTTTTAAAGAAACATCTCAGTATACTGAAAAAGTTCTTAGAAATTATAGAAAGTATAAAGAGTTGTACGATAGATAGACTATATATGCTTAATTTTGGGGTATACATTACAATAGAATATAAATGTAGAAAAAACATTTAAAAACTGTATGTAAGCCTTTTAAATACATAATAATAGATAATATATTAGCTTTAATAAATATAACTATATTTTTATAATAAAAGGATGAATAAAGTTTTACAATGTGTTAAACTAATGGTAGTGGTTATCAATAACTATTGATGTAAAGTCTAGTTAATACTGATTTTAAAATTCTATTTTAATTAAAGGAGATGTTGTAATGAAAAAGAGACTAGTAATAGAAGGAATGCACTGTGCAAATTGCGTTAAGGGATTAAATGCTGTACTTACAGAAGATATTGATGGTGTTGAAGTAATAGATATTAATCTGGATGGAGGATACGCAGACATAAACGTAGACAATAATATAGAAGATAAAGTTCTTAAGGATGCTGTCGAAGAGTTAGGCTTTGAATTAAAGGAAGTAAAAACGATATAGAGTTAGTAAAATAGTATAATAGATGGAGATAATTTTATGATAGAATTATAAAAGTCGTAAAAATTATTATAAAACTATTGATTGATTGCTATAAAAAATAGTATAATAGTAAAAGTTACACGGTTGTTACATAAAAAGTAACAACCGTGTTTTTATTAGATAAGCAAAAATTCATGATAAGTAAAAGAATGGATAAGAAAAAAAATTAAGAAAGTAAACTGTAAAAAATCTTGAAGAGTAGATATATAGTAAAAAAATAGATTTACAGTAAAAATTTAAGTGATAATAATAAATAAATTTAGCTAAAAACAATAAAGTTACAAAAAAGTAACAGAAGTAAGGCTTAGAGAAAGGTCAAAGGTTACAAAACGGGGTATAAAAGTTACAAAAATATGATGAAAAATGACATTTTTTCAAAAAAAAGCTTTACAAACTGTAATCAAATGATGTATTATAAGAATGTGATATAAATTTTGAGTTAAAAATACGAATTTAAAAAATAAAATTTAAAAATAGTAACAAAAGTTTTCGACAAATAATTGGTCGTCAAGTTACTATAAATATGATGATAGAAAGAAAAATTACGAGAGGTGAGAATTAGATGAATAAAGCAATTACAGTATTAGGGTTAAGTGCAGCAGCTGTAGCCATTTCGGTTTCAAATGCTAGCGCTATGGAACAACAAGCGACAGAGGCAACTACAACTATTAACCATAAAGATGCACAGGAAAATGCAACTTCAAATAAAGTCTCAGAACTTCCAACGTCAAATGCAGTTACTGGGAACAATATAAAGACAGTAACAGCTACAGAAACAAATACTACTAGAGAAGCGACAAGTGTAAATACAAACTCGACTTCAAACAATGTTTCAGCATTTCCAAAACAAGAGACAAACAATGTAAAGACAACAAATGGAAGTGCAAATGCAGTAGCTGTAAATGAAGAAGCAACTGCAAGTGAAGAAGTAAATAAGATAGATGAGAATGTTAATAATAATAATACAAATAAAGATGTAAATACTGCAAATGAAAATAAGAATGTAAACGCAGAAGCAACAAATGAAAATACAGATAAGAACGTGAATGCAGAAGCAACAAATGTGAATGCAGACAAGAATGTAACAGATACAAATGAAGATAAGAATGCAGATGCGACTACAAATATTAAGACAGATGCAGCTGCAACTACAGATGATGCTTCAGATAAGAAAACTCCACAGACAACTACAGCAACAAACCTTAGAGAAGAGGCTGATGTAACTTCTGGTAAGGTAATGGAGCTTAAGGCTGGCGAAAAACTAACTGTTTTGGAAAGAAAAAATGGATGGACAAAAGTTCAAACTGAAAATGGACAAATCGGATGGATAAGTGGATATTACGTAGCTGGAGATGAAGAAGCAAAGAAAGAAAATGAAACAGTAAAAACAGAAGATAAGGCATCAACAGAAGATGTTCTTAATAATAACAAGACAGATCAGCGTGATAAAGAGGCTAATGGTAAGGTAACTTCTACAGATTTTCTTAATGTAAGAGTAGGCCCTTCAGTTTCTAATGGTGTTTCTGGCGTTATTTATAGAGGCGAAATATTCAAAGTACTTGAAAAAGATCCAAACGGTTGGGTAAAGGTAATGCTAAATGATGGTACAACTGGATGGGCTAATGGTAAGTATATTGATATGACTGTTACAGAAGATAAGACAAATATTGATGATTACAACAAACAGCAAGAACAGAATAAGCAAAACTCTAATCAGGGTAAGGTAAATAGTTCTGTTGGCCTAAGAGTAAGATCAGGTGCAGGGACTAATACGTCTGTAATAACAACTTTAAATCATAATTCAGTAGTAAATATTATTGGAGAAGAAAATGGTTGGTATAAGGTTAAGCTTGAAAATGGACAGACTGGGTATGTTGGCGCAGGATATGTAACAAAGACTACACCAAGTAATCCAAATAATAACAACAATAATAATGGTTCAGGAAATATAAAAGAAGATGGACAGGATACAAATAAGAATCCGGATAAGACACCAGATAAGAATCCAGGTTCGAATACAACAGCTGCTGGACAAAAGGTAGTTGATACAGCAACTTCTCTATTAGGGGTAAAATACTCATGGGGTGGAACTACTACGGCTGGATTTGACTGTTCAGGATTTACTCAATATGTATATAAGAATGCTTTGGGTGTAAATATACCAAGAGTTTCTAGAGATCAGGCAAATGCTGGTTCAGCAGTGTCTATGAGTAATGCCAAAGCTGGAGATTTATTATACTTTGATACAATGGGTGGAGGAAGAACTAGTCATGTAGGTATATATCTAGGTGATGGTAAGTTTATACATGCGAGTGGTAGTGCATCTAATCCAGAATATGTAAAGATATCAAGTCTTTCTGAAAGATGGGTTAAATGTCTAGGAGCTAGAAGATTCGCTTAATCAATTAAATAGAATATTATATAGCACTGCGGAAATTTCTGCAGTGCTATTTTTGATATAGAAAATAAAATATTGTTTTGTTAGAAAAAATAAAATACTGACTGTGGAAAAAACTATAAAACTGTGGATAATTTTTGTGAATTAATCTAAAATAGATACTAAGAGATTGTATATTGAGAGGAGTTTGAATTGAAGAATTTTAAAGTTGGAATTGTACAAATGAATGTTGGCAATGATAAAGTTAAAAATATTGAAAAAGCAATTCGTATGATTAAAGAAGCTGCCGATAATGGAGCGGAACTAGTGCTACTTCCAGAAATATTTATGTGCCCTTATAACAATCAGTGTTTCTCTGAGTATGCTGAAGAGTTTCCTGGAGAGACATCTAAGGCTATGATGAAAGCTGCCAAGGAAAGTAGCATATACTTGTTAGCAGGATCAATACCAGAAAAATCTGATGGAAAAATATATAATTCATCTTATTTTTATAATAGAGAAGGTGTATTAATAGCTAAGCATAGAAAAATGCATTTATTTGATATAAATATTGAAGGTGGGCAAAAATTTAAAGAAAGTGATGTACTGACTCCAGGTGATGATTTTACTGTAGTGGACACTGATCTAGGAAAAATCGGGATAGCAATTTGTTATGATGTAAGATTTCCAGAGTATTTTAGAGCTATGACCATGTTAGGTGCAGAAGTGGTATTACTTCCAGCAGCCTTTAATATGACAACAGGACCTGCTCATTGGGAAATGTCAATAAGAATGAGGGCAGTAGATAATCAGATATATATGATTGCAGCGGCTCCTGCAAGAGACGAAAGTTCATCATATGTTTCATATGCTAATTCTATGGTAGTGAGCCCTTGGGGAACTATAGAAGCTTCTGCTGGGATAGATGAAAAGATCCTTTATTCAGAAGTCAATAGTGGAAAGCTTGCTAAAGTAAGAAAAGAACTACCATTATTGAAACATTTGAGAAAAGATAAATATGCTCTAAAGATAAATGTATAAAATCTAATATCTACTAATTGATCAAATCAAGAAAATATATAAATATTTTATTTGAAAGGAAGAAAAATGAATAGACAAGAAATATTATCTCATATAGATCACACATTGTTAAAGGCTTTTTCTACTTGGGAAGATATCCAGTTACTTTGTGATGAAGCTCTTAAATATAAGACCGCCTCAGTATGTATTTCTCAAACGTATGTAAAAAGAGTAAGAAAAAAGTATGGTGAGGATATAAACATATGCACGGTAGTTGGATTTCCATTGGGATATAACTCTACTGGATCAAAGATAAAAGAAGTTGAAGATGCCATTAGCAATGGAGCTAATGAAATAGATATGGTAGTAAATATATCTGATGTAAAAAATAAAGACTACAATAAAGTGGAAGAAGAAATAAGAGAATTAAAGAATATATGTGGAGAAAAAATACTAAAGGTTATAATTGAAAGTTGTTATCTAGATGAAAAAGAAAAAATAGCTATGTGCAAAGCAATTACTAATGCTAAGGCAGATTATATCAAAACTTCAACTGGATTTGGAAGTTCTGGAGCTACAATGGAAGATATTATTCTTTTTAAAAAAAATATAGGAAGAGATGTTAAAATAAAGGCTGCAGGTGGAGTTAAATCAATAGAAGACCTAATTGATTTTTTGAATGCTGGTTGTGATAGGATAGGGACAAGCTCTGCTGTTAAAATGTTGGTATTGTAGGTAAGAGATTTTAATTATTTGAAAATGGATTAGAAATCAACATAGCAAACAAGGTCAGTATAGGAGCTTTTAATTATTAGAAGAAATAAAAAAGAGATTCCTGATTATTTATAAAAATTTGTAGATGATTTTAATATAGGGTAACTATCTATTTTTACTTTAGGATTAATTTTAATGGATTTTTCAAAAGCTGACCTAGATTCGGAGGGGAAATATGAGGATTTTAGATATAATAGAGAAAAAAAAGATAAACCAAGCACTGACAGAAGAAGAAATAAAGTTTTGGATAGATGGAGTATGTGATGAAAGTGTAGCAGATTATCAGACAAGTGCCTTGTTAATGACGATATTTTTTAATGGAATGAATGAATATGAAACTGCTATATTGGCAGAAGCAATGAGAAATAGCGGAGATATAATAGATTTGTCAGATATTCCAGGAATAAAAGCTGACAAACACTCAACAGGTGGGGTAGGTGATAAAACTTCTTTAGCACTTTGTCCTATGGTAGCATCTTGTGGGCTAAGGGTAGCAAAAATGTCTGGTAAGGGATTAGGTCATACAGGAGGAACTCTTGATAAACTAGAATCTATAGAAGGCTTTAACATATTTCTAAGTGAAGATGACTTTAAAAAACAGGTAAATGAAATAGGTCTTGCAATTATTGGTCAGACTGGAGATTTGGTACCAGCAGATAAGAAACTTTACGCACTTAGAGATGTTACAGCTACCGTGGATTCTACAGCCTTGATAGCTTCTTCTATTATGTCAAAGAAGCTTGCATCAGGGTCAGATAGTATCCTGTTGGATGTAAAATACGGTGAAGGTGCTTTTATGCATACAGTAGAAGATGCTAGGGAACTTGCAAAGTCAATGATATCTATAGGCAATAGCTTGGGAAAAAGCACTATGGCTATGATCACTGATATGAATCAACCTTTAGGAAACACTATAGGTAATGCTTTGGAGGTAAAAGAAGCTGTAGAAACAATACAAGGAAGAGGACCGAAAGATTTTACAGAACTATGTATGTGTGCAGGTGAAATTATGTTAATTCAGGGAAATATTGCAAGCACTAAAAAGGAAGCAAGAAAAATGCTTGAAGAATCTATATCTTCTGGTAGGGCATATGAAAAATTTATTCAAATGGTGAAAGCTCAGGGAGGGAATATAGAACAAATAAAAAACACCGAGCTGCTTCCTAAGTCTAAGTTCATCACGGAAATAAAATCAAAAAAATCGGGATATATCAATACAATACATTCACAGAAACTTGGTATATTAGCAATGCAATTAGGTGCGGGAAGAGCTTCAAAAGAAGATGAAATTAATTATGCGGTCGGCCTAAAGTTAAATGTAAAAAAAACTGAGAAGATATGTGAAGGCGATAGCTTATGTAGCGTTTATCATGATGAAAGTTTGAGTTTAGATTGGATAGAGAGATTATATAGTGCATTTAGCTATTCAGATTATATGCCAGAACATACAAAGATTGTCGAAGAAATATTAAAGTAAAAAAAGTGTCGGAATATTAAAAAACAACAATAATTAAATAAATAAGCTATACGAAATAGGAGTCTTCATAAATTTATGGAGATTCTTATTTTTGTGTAAAAATTCATAATATATAGAAAAAAACACATTAAGTATAATTAATTAATGTTAATTATAAGATATTGTATTGAAATAACATTCTCAATTAAAAAAACGCTCTATTAGTCAAAAAAAAGACAATAACACACATATTAATTATGATATAAAAATATGGATTTATACACATAAATGTTGTATACTAGTATAGAGGAAAAAGTAAATATTAGTTATGAATAGGAGGTAACATGATGAAACTCTTAACTTTTAAGGGAGGTATACATCCTCCATATGGAAAAGAGTACGCAAACAAGAAACCAATTGAGAGAGCAAAAGCTCCTTCGACTGTTTATATTCCTCTTCAGCAACATATCGGTGCACCAGCAAAATGCATCGTAGAAGTTGGGGATGAAGTAAAGTTAGGTCAAAAAATTGGTGAAGCTCAGGGGTTTGTATCTTCTAATATTCATTCATCAGTATCTGGTGTCGTGAAATCCATTAAGGAATGCGGCGTACCAGGTGGTACTGCTATGTGTGTAGTTATTGAAAATGATTTCAAGGAAGAACTGCATGAAAACGTTAAACCACATGGTGAAATAGAAGACTTATCGAGAGATGAAATTGTTGCTATTATTAAGGAGGCCGGTATAGTTGGTATGGGTGGTGCAACTTTCCCTAACCACGTTAAAATATCTCCTCCACCAGACTCAAAGGCAGAATACGTAATACTAAATGGTGCTGAGTGTGAACCATATCTAACAGCAGATGATAGATTGATGGTGGAGCACCCAGAAACAGTTGTGTACGGATTAAGAGCATTGATGAAGGTATTGGATGTAAAGAAAGGTTTCATAGGGATAGAAGTTAATAAGCCAGAAGCTATTAAGAATATGGTTGAAGCTGCAAACGCATACCCTGAAATCGAAGTAGTAAGCCTACAGGTTAAGTATCCAGAAGGTGCAGAAAAGCAGTTAATTTATGCTTGTACAGGGAGAGAAGTTCCTTCAGGAGCGCTTCCAATAGCTGCAGGCGCAGTTGTAGATAACGTAGCTACATCTGCTGCTATAGCAAAAGCTATTAGAGAAGGTATGCCTTTAGTAGAAAGAATTACTACTATAACAGGTCCATGTATAAAGGAACCTAAAAACTTAATAACAAAGGTAGGTACTAAGTTTAGTGAACTTATCGAACAATGCGGTGGTATAAAAGAAGGCGTAAACGCTAGCAAGCTTATTGCAGGTGGACCAATGATGGGTCTAGCACAATTTACAGATGATATCTCTACTAATAAGGGTTCTTCAGGCATACTAATCTTAGATGAAGATATGGCTAGAGCTCCAGAACAGATGAACTGTATAAAGTGTGGAAGATGTGCGGACGTATGTCCAGCATTCCTTCAGCCGTTATTCATAAGTGCATATTCGTTAAAAAATAATTTTGATGAAGCAGAAAAGCATAGAGCGATGGATTGTATAGAATGTGGATCATGTTCATACATTTGTCCTTCAAGAAGACTTTTATTACCTTCAATCAGACAGGCAAAGAAAGAAATCGGTGCTAAGAGAAGAAAAGCTGCTGCAGCACAAAAGAAATAATAGAGGGGGAACGAGTGATGGATAATAAGTTGATAGTATCTTCTTCACCTCATATTAGGAGTAAGGAAGATACTTCATATATAATGAAGCAAGTTTTAATAGCGCTACTTCCAGCAACTTTAGCTGGCTTGTACTACTTTAGAGTAAGTGGCTTGGTTACTATTTTAGCCTGCGTTATTGGTGCTGTGGGTTCTGAATGGGCCTACTGCAAGATTACTAAAAAGAAATCTACTATTAATGATTTATCAGCAGTAGTAACAGGCTTACTACTTGCTTTTAACGTTCCAGCAGGGCTTCCTGTATGGATGTGTGTATTGGGTTCAATATTCTCAATAGTAGTAGTTAAAATGTTATTTGGCGGTATAGGATGTAACTTCCTTAACCCAGCATTAGCAGGAAGAGCTTTCTTGCTAGCGTCTTTCCCAGTAGCTATGACTACTTGGTTGACTCCAGGAAATAATCCTGATGCAATAACTTCTGCAACACCATTAAGCTACATGAAGCTAGCTGGTGCAGAGGGAATGGGAACAGCTTCAGGTGCAGTTGATAAACTTCACGAGGCTGGAATATCTATAGGTCAAATGTTTATGGGTAATATAGGCGGTACTGTTGGTGAAACATGCGCGTTATTACTAATAATTGGCGGTATATATCTAATTTACAAAGGTATCATTTCATATGTAATGCCAGTTACATATATAGGTTTAGTATTTATACTTACTTTCTTGCTTGGTGGATTCAATGCAGAGTTTGCTTTATATCAAACTTTAGCAGGTGGATTACTTCTAGGTGGTATGTTCATGTTAACAGACTACACTACTTCACCAATGACTAAGAAAGGTCAGATAATATATGCTGCAATTGCGGCTATAATAGCTACTTGTATAAGATTATACGGTGGTTACCCAGAAGGTGTATCTTATTCTATACTATTTGCCAACTGTCTAGTACCATTGATTGACAAATATGTACATAATAAAGTATTTGGGGAGGTGCGTAAATAATGAATAGTATGTTTAAAATAGGTGGAACTCTTTTTGCGTTTTGTGCCGTTTCAGCATTACTACTTGCTGGTACCGACCAGATAACTGCACCTATGATAGAACAACGTAATGAAAAAGCTAATAATGAAGCTAGAGTTCAAGTTCTTCCAGAAGCAAAAGAATTTAAGGAAGTTGAAAGTTCTTCTTATAAATCAGCTGGGGCAGCTACTATATCTGAAGTATTCGAAGGCAGTAACGGTTCAGACGAGGTTGGATATACTATCAAGTCTAAGCCATCAGGTTACGGTGGAGAAATCGAGCTTACTATAGGTATTAGTAAAGACGGTAAGATAACAGGAGTAAATGTTGGTAACAATACAGAAACTCCAGGTCTAGGTGCAAAGGCTGCTGATCCTGCTTTTAGTGATCAGTATAAAGATAAAGATGCCAAAGAACTAGAAGTTATCAAAAGCGGTTCACCAGGTGAAAATGAAATTAAGGCAATATCTGGTGCAACAATTACATCAAAGGCAGTTACTAGTGGTGTAAATGATGCAGTTATGGTATTTGAAGCCTTAAGTAAATAAGAGGGGGGTTAGATATGAGTAATTTAGGTAAAATATTTAAAAATGGTCTAATTGACGAGAACCCTACTTTCGTACAGGTAATAGGTATGTGTCCAACACTTGCTGTTACAAGCTCAGCAATAAATGGTATAGGTATGGGTCTTTCCACAGCAGTGGTTCTTGCTTGTTCAAACTTAGCAATATCACTTCTTAGAAAAGTAGTTCCAGATAAAATAAGAATACCTTGTTTCGTAGTAGTTATAGCTACTTTCGTTACAATAGTACAGATGTTATTAAAGGCTTATGTTCCAGCTTTAGATAAAGCTCTAGGTCTTTATATACCACTTATAGTCGTTAACTGTATCATACTTGCAAGAGCAGAAAGTTTTGCTTTCAATAATGGTCCAGGCGCATCATTTGTAGATGGTATAGGTATGGGTCTTGGATTTACTTTAGCCCTTACAATACTAGGTGCAGTAAGAGAAATTCTTGGTGCAGGTAGCATATTCGGTTTTGTATTTTTACCATCAAGTGTAAATACATTACTATTTATACTTCCTCCAGGAGCGTTCCTTACTCTAGGATTCCTAATGGCTATATTCAACAAGATGATTAAGAAAAAGGCGTAAAGGGGTGTAGATAATGAATTTAATACTATTATTTATATATATAGTTCTTGTAAACAACGTTATCACTTCTCAGTTCCTTGGTATTTGTCCTTTCTTAGGTGTTTCTAAGAAGACAGATACAGCTATCGGTATGGGTGTGGCCGTTACGTTTGTTATAGCGTTGGCTTCAGTGATAACATATTTTATCCAAATGATATTGGATAGATTTGGTCTAGGATTTTTGCAGACAATAGCATTTATACTTGTTATTGCCTCAATAGTACAGTTTGTTGAGATGGTAATTAAGAAGACTTCTCCATCTCTATATCAAGCGTTGGGAGTTTATCTTCCATTGATAACTACTAACTGTGCCGTTCTAGGTATAGCAATAGTTAATATAACAAAAGGTTATAACGTAATAGAAACTCTAGTAAACGGCGCTGGTGCCGGTATAGGTTTCACTCTTGCAATAGTAATATTTGCAGGTATAAGAGAAAGACTTGAATTGGCTGATATTCAAGAAGCGTTTGAAGGATTCCCTATAACACTAATATCTGCCAGCCTAATGTCAATTGCTTTCTTAGGTTTTACAGGTTTAATAAAATTATAAGGGGAGGTACTAAAGAATGGTTATTGTTTATGCTATAGTAGTACTAGGAGTACTCGGTCTAATCTTTGGTATGATCCTTGACTTTGCTTCAAAGAAGTTCGCAGTTGAAGTGGATGAAAGGGAAGCTGAAATATTAACAGTATTGCCAGGTGCAAATTGTGGTGGTTGTGGATACCCAGGTTGTGGTGGTCTAGCAGCAGCAATTGCAAAAGGCGATGCTCCAGTAAATGGTTGTCCAGTTGGTGGCGTGGCTGTTGCAGAAAAAGTTGCAGACATCATGGGCGTAGAAGCTGGTTCAGGTGAAAAGATGGTGGCTCATGTTAGATGTAAGGGTACTTGTGAGGCTACTAAGAATAAATATGAGTACAATGGAATACAGGATTGTAGAGCAGCAGCTTCATTGATAGGGGGACCAAAAGGTTGTTCATATGGCTGTTTAGGTCTAGGAACTTGTGTTCAGGTTTGTGCATTTGATGCTCTTCATATAGTAGATGGAGTAGCAGTAGTAGATGAAGAAAAATGTGTTAACTGTGGTAAGTGTGTAGATATATGTCCAAAGGGACTTATAGAACAGAAGCCAGTTAACAAAGAAGTAACTGTAGAGTGTATGTCAAATGATTTTGGTAAGGCTGTAAAGGATAATTGCTCAGTTGGTTGTATAGGTTGTGGAATTTGTTTCAAGGAATGTCCATTTGATGCTATCATATTTGAAAATAAGTTAGCTCGTATAGACTATGACAAATGTAAGCAGTGTAACAAGTGTGCTAATAAGTGCCCAACTAAGGTTATTAAGCCTAAGGAAAGAAAAAAGCCTGCAGTAGCTGCTAAAGCAACTACAACTCCAGAAGTTAAGGAAGACGCAAAGGCAGAAGCTAAATCTGAATAATATTTATTCTATTTTAGATTGTATATAAGAAATTATCAAAAGCTATTATGAATTTTAATTCATGATAGCTTTTTTTTATTTGATTTTGTTATTAAACAGATTCGAGTTATTAGATAACTAGCTGAGTAGATGATATTTAAGTGTTTAAATTTAATTGATGTTATTTATTATTTTAATTGCCTATAGATTTATGCTTACTATTATAGAGAAGTATGTGTATAGATAGAGAGATATGTGTATAAATAGGAGAGAAAAATGACATCAATAAAAATAAAAGACTTGTTAGACGAAGAAAAACCAAGAGAAAAGATGATAAGTAAGGGAGTGAAGTACTTATCAAACGCTGAATTGTTAGCTATTTTAATTAGAACAGGAAGCAAGGAAAAAGATGCAGTGGCTTTGAGCTCAGAAATAATAAATAAGAGTGTTGATGGAATAAGAGGACTACAAAAGCTCACTATAGAGGAGCTTTGCATGTTAGAAGGTATAGGACCATCAAAGGCTACAATAATAAAAGCGGCTCTTGAGCTAGGGAATCGAGTGGACAAGTATATTCCTGAAAGATATAAAATTAAAAATCCTTGGGATGTATACATATATTACATGGGGGAGATGAGGTATCTGCAAAAAGAAATTTTTAAGGTTATCTTACTAAATACTAAAAATGAAATAATATGTGATATAGATGTGTCTGTCGGAAGTTTAAATAGTTCAATTGTACACCCTAGAGAGGTGTTTGTAGAAGCAATAAAAAGAAGTGCAAATTCGGTAATTTTGATGCACAACCACCCATCGGGAAATCCTAGCCCATCTGAAGAGGATAAAAAGATAAGTAAAAGACTGATATGTTCAGGAAATATTATAGGAATAGATGTTTTGGATCATATTATAATTGGAGATGGAATATACTATAGCCTTAAGGAAGAGGGTGACATTTAAGTAAATAAAATTTCAAAAATTCATTAAAAAAACTTGTGGTTTAACTCAAATTAAGAAAAATGTAGTATATTAGTATTATAAATATGCAATTTTAATAGATTTCTAAAAAGAATTGTATCTATTTCTCTCTACATCAAGTGAATATTGGTATTTTGAGGATATAATGTAAATATAAATCTCGAAAATATTGATTATACTTAAGGGAAAAGTAGTTAAAAATCAGTAAAAGATGAACTTAATATATATCTTTTATGATATAGTCTATCTATAAATATGTGGCAAAAAAATATATTGTAAATAAGCTATAAAAATATATGAGCATGTATTAAATTTCTCATATATTTTATAATTTATTAAAAAACGCAGGCAAAATAAATATAAATTGCGTAAAAAGAATTTATATATTTTAAATAAATATATAAATTAGTGGCCTCTATTGTCTAAAATATAAATAACAGTAATTTTTATCACTTTCTTAATATTTATTTGTATAATAATAAAATTAGATTAATTTGATACAAAATGTAACTTTTGAAAGTGATATGACTATATTTAATTAGTTAGTTGTATCAATGTTGTTATGTTATATTTGTCACGGATGTGATATACTATAGTAGAGAAAAAATGTAAATAAACAGCGGTTATATAAGCATTATCTAGATTTATAGACTCAAAATTAATTGTAAAAAATTTATGCTTTGAAATAAAGAATCTCTTTAAAGAAAGGGTATTTTATTGAAAGAAAATATTTTGTTTGTTTGGGAATTAGTTTAGATCTTGATATTTATTGAATAGAGTGAATTTTTATTATAAAATGAATCTATATAAGTTAAATTTAAAATACATGTTTATATAACATTATAATATAATATTTGTATATATTGTCTGGTATTATATTGATGTTTTAAATGAATAATTATTAAAGCATAGGAGGAAAAGATGGGATTCTTTAGCAAATTTTTTGGATCAAATATTAATAATATAATTACAAATGATATGGGTATTGATTTGGGGACAGCAAATACTTTGGTATACATAAAAGGTCAGGGGATAGTAGTAGATGAACCCTCTGTGGTAGCAATAAGAGAAGATAATAATGAAATATTGGCAGTAGGTGAGAAAGCAAGTGAGATGATAGGTAGAACACCTGAAAATATAGTTGCAATTAAACCTATAAATGAAGGAGCTATAGCAGATTTTGAAGCAACACAGGCTATGATTAGCTATTTTATACAAAAGGGTTCAAAGGGTGTAGTAAGTCCTAGAATAGTAATCTGTGTACCATATGGTATTACAAAGGTAGAAAAAAAGGCAATTGAAGAAGCAGCTATACAAGCAGGTGGAAGAGAAGTATATATATTAGAAGAACCTATGGCAGCAGCTATTGGAGCAGACTTAAATGTCAATGATCCTGAGGGAAATATGATAGTTGATATAGGCGGAGGGACTTCGGAAATAGCAGTTATTTCACTTGGAGGAATAGTGGTAGCAAATTCAATCAGAATTGGTGGAAATGAGTTTGATGAGGCTATAGAAAACTTTGTAAGAAGAGAATACAATATAGTCATAGGTTCTAGAACAGCTGAAAATATTAAACTTGCAATAGGTTCAGCCTATGCTTCTGAAACAGAGCAAGAAATCAATGTTAGCGGTAGAGATATACTAACTGGACTTCCAAGAACTATTACTATAGGTTCTACTGAAGTAAGAGAGGCTCTTAGAGAACCGATTGCTGAAATTGTTGAAGAAATAAGAACTACTCTTGAGCAAACTCCTCCAGAATTAGCATCTGATATTATGGAAAAAGGAATTTATCTGACAGGTGGAGGATCTCTTCTTAGTGGTATGGATAAGTTAATAGAGTCTGAAACTGCACTTGATGTGCATATATCAGAAAATCCACTACAGAGTGTTGCTATAGGAGCAGGTAGATCAATTGAAAATGAGCTTATCTTTAATAGTATTGTAAAGATTAATGCAGAAAGTTAGTTGGTGATTGTTTTGAAGTTAAAGAAGGACAATAGGTCACGATTCACTATCAAGTCTATAATAACAACTGGAGTAGTCGCGGCATTAATAGTAGTATCTGTAATGTCTATTTCTGGTAACGACAAACTATCATTTTTAAAAGATAACACTGTTTCAGAGTTTTTCTATGATGTAGGAAAACACACGAATAAGGTTGTTCAAGCAACTGGAGGATTTATAGGTGATCTTGCTAATTTTAGAAATAATTCTGATAAAGTGAAGACGCTAACTAAACAAAATGAAAAGTTAAAGCAGGAGATAATAGATATAAAAAGTGATGAAAATAAACAAAAGTCACTTGAAAGTTTAAAAGACTCCTTGAACTATGTTCAAGGAGATCAAAAGGAAAAATTTGTATCAGCAGGAGTAATAGGTAAAAATGATGGGGATTGGTATCAGTCTTTTATTATAGATGCAGGTGCTGATAAAGGAATAAAAGAAGATAGCGTAGTAATTAATGGCAAAGGTGTTGTAGGAATAGTTTATAGTGTAAACAATAACTATTCTAAAGCAATATCTTTAATTGATTCTAGGGCTTCTGTAAGTTTTAAAATAGTAGGAAAAGAAGATTATAAAGGTGTTATCACAACATCTTCTGCTGTAGGAAAATCCGATCTGAAAGATATGGACAAACTTCTACAGGGGTACTTGTTTGATTCAAGATCAAAGGTTAAAAAAGGCGATGAAATTGTGACATCTGGATTAGGTTTATATCCAGAAAACATACCTATAGGTAAGGTTACACAGGTAATTAATGATAAAAGTAAGTCTATGAAAATAATAAAGGTTAGACCAAATGTAGATTTTAAGAAAATAGATGATGTGAGTATTATACCTCCAAGAAAGTTGGAGTAGGTGATAAAATGAAAAATATAATACTTTTTATAATTGGTTTGATAATTATGTTGATAGAGGTATTCTTTACGAATTTTATCAACTCCTTTGTCAGTGTGAATTTTTTACTGATATATATAATATTTATTTCTTTATATATAGACAAGAATAATTCATTGATTTTGTGCGGCCTGTTGGGATTAATCAGCGACTTTATGTCTGGGGGTATAGTCGGAGTTAGTGCGATTTTATTTTTGGTAGTATCTTATTTTATATCGATGGTAGAGAAGTCTATATTCAAAGATAAAAGGGGTATAGTCTGCCTATTAGTAGCTATTGTAAGTGTCTTTTACTCTATTATAAGTGCAGTGTTCTCAGCGATATTTTTCGTTCCTACACCCATTATAATAGCTCTGATAAAGTGTATTGTAGTAATACCAGCGGCAAATACATTAGTTGCATTTTTTGCATATACTATATTTGAGGACAGACTCAAAAAATTAAGAGAAGAATAGTGGTGGCAGATATGAATAAGAATACAATTATTAAAAAAAGATTAAAAACTATTAATAAAATAATAATAGTAGTACTTATTGTGATATTAGGTAAAATCGTGTATATGACTACCGTTAAAAATTCTCATTACTTAGAGTTAGCAAATCAAAAGACATATAAACAAATAATGGTTCAGGCACCTAGAGGAGAGATAAAAGATAGAAATGGGGTCTTACTCGCAGGTAATAAACCAGAGTTTACTGTGCAGATTGTAGCAGATACCTTTAATAAGGTTGGAAAAAGTGAGAAAGATGGTCCAAATAGAATTGCTTATTCTATAATCAATATTTTGGAAAGAAATGAGGAAGAATATACTGATGAATTTCCTATTGTCATAGAAGATGGGAAGTACTACTTTACTTTTGATAAAAAGATTGAACAATTTAAGTCAGAAAATGGAATACCAAAGAATTTTTCACCTAAAAAATGTTTCTATTACATGGTAGATTCTTTAATTGATAATGGAATACTATCTGCCTCTGATAGAGGTATGGAACCATTGGAACTTCAATCAAAAATGAATTCTTTGGGATATTATCCTCCAATATTGGTAAATGACTGGATGTTTACTCAACAAAAGAATAAAAATGATTGGCTCGAAAGCTACAAACTGGATGAAAATATATCAGCTAAAAAAGCTTTTGATCTAATAAGAAATAAATACTATAAAATAGATGTCAGCATGTCTGACAGTGAAGCTAGAAAGATAATGTTAGTTAGAGATATGTTAAAATCGAATGTGTATACTCAGTACAACCCAGTAACTCTAGCAAAGGGAATTAAAAAAGAAACTGTTGCTCAGATAGAGGAAAATGCTATGAAACTACCAGGGGTGTCGGTTGCAGTAGAACAAAAAAGAGTATATCCAGAAAAGGATTTGGCATCACATGTACTTGGATATGTTGGTAAAATACCATCATCTAAGGCAGAAGAACTAAAGAAAGATGGATATAATCCAGATGACTTAATAGGTCTATCTGGAATAGAGCATAGTTATGAAAAAAGACTAAAAGGAAAATCAGGATATAAGGAAGTGAAGGTAGACAGTGTAGGTAGAGTAATAGATGAGATGAAGTCAGTATCACCTATTTCAGGAAGCAGTGTTTATCTAACTATTGATAGTAAGGTACAAAAAGTAGCAGAAGATTCATTGGAAAGAGCTATTGACTCAGCTAGAACAGGTTCTGTATTTGAAAGTCAGTTTGGAAATATAAGTATAGGAGAATATGCTCCGAATGCAAAATCGGGTGCTTTGGTTGCAATAGATGTTAAAACAGGAGAAGTTCTGTCTATGGCAAGCTATCCTGACTATGATCCAAATAAGTTTGCAGGAGGGATAAGCGCCGAAGATTATAATAGTTACCTTCCTAAAAATCCAAATGATTTCTTGGCTCCAAATCCACTTTTAAACCTTGCAACTCAGGGAGCTTTCCAGCCAGGTTCAACTTTCAAGTTAATTACGGCTATGGCAGCATTAGATTCTGGACTAGATCCAGGATATACAATTAATGACCCTGGTGTAATTAGATTTGCTGGAAGAGATTTTGCCGATTATGTATGGCATCATGGTGGAAAAAATCATGGAGTTGAAAATTTATACAAGGCTATACAAGAATCTTGTAATATATACTTCTATATTATAGGTAGTGATAAAAACTGGATTACAGGAGAAGATCTAAACCTTGGTATGGGAGCAAAGAAGATTCTAGAATATGCCAAAAAATTCGGTTTGAATGAAGGAACTGGTCTTGAAAATCAGCTTGAAGAAAGAAATGGAAAAGTTCCTAGTGAAACTGAAAAGGTTGAAGGCACAAAAGCTCAATTAAAGGTCGCTCTAGATAGAAAAATGAGAGATCACTTTGAGGGAATTGATTATGATAAAGATAAAGATGAATTTGAGAAAAAAATAGATGAAATAGTAAGTTGGATCGATGAAGAAAAAACACCTGGAAGAAAAGAGACTATGGAAAGATTAGGAAAGCTAGGTGTAAAGGAAGAACATATTGAAAGTGATGCAGATTTAATGGTTTATAGTTATTTTAATTTTGCTAAGTGGGGCATAGGTGATACATTTAACTTGTCTATAGGTCAAGGTGAAAATGCCTATAACCCATCACAAATAGTTAGATATATTGCAGCTATTGCCAATGGAGGATATCTTGTAGATATGAATGTAGTAGACAAGGTAGAATCGCCAAAGGGAGAGGTAACTGAAAAAACCAAGAAAAAATCTGAAAAAATCAAGTTTAAGGATGATTCTAATTTAGATGTATTGACAGAGGGAATGGTTAGGGTATCTAAGACTGGTCTGGCAAAGAGAGCTTTTGCTGATTTCCCTGTGACGGTAGCTTCTAAAACCGGTACTGCAGAAAAAAGTGGTAAAATACCTAGTGACAACGAATATGATTATTTGATGTCTCACCTGTCTTCATATGGTGTAGAGAAAGAGGATGTTTTGGCAAGGTATAGGGAACTAAGATCACAAAGAGAGATAGAACTTACTAATACCAAGATACAAGAATTAAAATCAAAGATTAAAGATCCTAAAACAAAAGAGGAAGACAAAGAAAAGTATGAAAAAGAATTGGAAAGAGGTGTCAAAGTAAAATTAGATGACACTGATAAAATAAATGCATTTTACCTAAGAAAGGCAATAAAGTCTTTAAATGGAAAGATTACTGATGATGATATTGACAAATTCAAGCCAGATTATGGATCATTTGCGTGGTGTGTAGCATTTGCACCTGCAGAAGACCCAGAAATTGCCGTTGCTTGTGTAATACCTCAAGGAGAATCGAGTTCTTATGCTGTTCTTCCAATAAGAGAAGTCATGGGACAGTACTTTGGTCTTATAAAGGAAGAAGATAAGGATGCTAAGGAAGATAAAAAAGCTACGACTGAAGATGATAATGCAAAAGAAAAATCAGAAGGTAATGAAGAAAGTACTAAATCACAAGAAGAAAATAATGAAGAATCGGAGAATGATAATAATTCAGAGGATAGGACAAGAGATGTTAGCAGCGATATAAAAGCTGTAGAATAGTTTTGAATATTAGTTTGAGGGGATGATATTATGAACTTGAAGGAGAAAGAAGCAGTTGAATTTAAAGGGACTGGACGAGGTTTAGTGCTGTATATAGACAGAGAAAGTTCAATGGAGTCTATTTTTGATTCAATCTCCAACAAGATCAAGTCATCCCCAAACTTTTTTATTGGAGGAGTATTAACCGATATAGACAGTAATTATATTTCGCCATATCAAAAAAAGCTTATAATAGAATATTTAGATGAAAACTACGATATAAAGTATACTGGTGTAGATGAATTCCACTTTAATGAACAGATGAATCAAAAAGAATACAAGGGTGCAACAGCTATTTTTAAAGCTATTAGAACTATGTATATAATGGATCTATCTCAAGGTGAAGTAATAGATTATAATGGTAGTTTGGTTGTAATGACTACTACACCTAAAAATTGTGTTATAAAAGCATCTTGTGATATAACTGTTCTTGGAAGTATTGAGATAGATTCAACCGTTATATCTGGTGGAAATATAATAGTAATGGGAGAAGTAAGAGGAATGGTATATGCAGGGGCTTATGGAAATGATAGTGCCTGTGTTATAGCCAGACAAATAAATTCTCAGAAGCTAGCAATATTTGATTGCCAAAGTGACAGTGTGATAAGTAAGAGGAAAACAAGTATGAGCAATCCAGAAATAGCATATATTGATGAAAGCAAAGAGATTACTATATCTCAGAAAAAAGAAGTTTTATTTAAATACGCTCCTGAAAGTATTAAAGATACCAGTTATGGAGCTTTTGATATAGAAGAACAAGGAGTAATGATGGAAAAGAATCAATCCTTTGATGATTTTTCATATGAGATAAAACATCACTCTAAAAAAGAATCCTTAAGTAGTGGAAGAAAAATTAATCCACTTCATAAAAAAACAAAAATTTTAAAAGATGAAGATGAAGTTCAAGATTCTTTACAGGAAAGTAAAACTTTGAATTTATTGGAAAATCTTAGAAAAAGAAATTCTTTTAAAGAGTTGGACGGGCATTTAGAAAACAAAATAAGCGAAGATAGTGAAATAGAAGATAGTGAGTCAAATAAGCATTTAAAAAATAAATCACAGAGTAAGCTAGATAAGTTGACATTTGATATAAAAAATGAAAAAACAGATAAAATTGAAAGCAATACAAATGATATTTCTAAAGAAAATAAAGAAAAGAAAATAGGAAAAACATTTGTCGATAAAATAAAAGATCTGCTTATAGAGGAAGAGGTGGATGATGAAAAAAATAGATTATAGTAAAAAAGCGAGAATAATAAGAAATATTGATTGGAAATTGGTTACTATAGTCTTATTAATATTTGCTTTTGGAATACTTGTGTTGAGTAGTGCCACACATGTGAACGTTACTGGGGATTTTAAACAGATGATTACTCAGTTACTGGCATTTGCATTAGGGATAGTGATAGTAATAATTCTATTGTTATTTGATTATAATAGTATTGGTAAGTATTATAAAGAACTATATATATTCAGTTTCTTAATGTTGTTGATCGTTTTGATACCAGGAATAGGAGATAAGCAGTTTGGTGCTAGATCTTGGATTCGTATAGGTAGCTACAATCTTCAAACATCAGAAATAGTAAAAACAACTTTTATTTTGAGTTATGCTAAAATAGTTGATATGAATAGAGAAAATATAAATGAACTAAAAACATTAGCAAAATTGATTTTATATGCACTTCCGTTTATAGGTTTGTTATTAGGACAACCTGACCTAGGTACTGCAATAGTATTTATGTGCATTATTTTCTTCATGCTTTATATTGCTGGTTTGGATAAAAAAATAATTAGAAATGTTATAATTGCAGGTATTATATTAGCTCCTGTAATGTTCTTTTTAATGGCACCTCACCAAAGGGTTAGAATAGTAAACTTTTTTAATCCAGAAGCTTCCAGTAACTATCAGGTGTTGCAGTCAATGATTGCGATAGGTTCTGGTGGATTAACTGGTAAAGGCTTATATAATGGTTCACAAAATCAAGAAAACTTCCTTCCAGTACGTGATAGCGACTTTATATTTGCGGTTATTGGAGAAGAATTCGGTTTGTTAGGAATGTTGTTTATAATTATTTTATTTATTTTGTTGATAACAAGGCTTTTGACTATAGCTAAAAGGTCAAAAAATACTTATGGAACATTTATAGTGGCAGGTATTACAGGTATGTTTGCCTATCAGATAATACAAAATATAGGAATGACTGTAGGTTTGATGCCAGTAACTGGTGTAACACTTCCATTTGTGAGTTACGGAGGTAGCTCAATATTGACTTCTATGGCAAATATTGGGATAGTCCTCAACGTGTATATGCGAAGAAAAAGAATGAACCTTTATTAAGGATAAAATAAAATTTTATTATATGAACTCTTAGTGTATAATGAATAGGTAATAGGTAATAGGTAATAGGTAATAGGTAATAGGTAATAGGTAATAGGTAATAGGTAATAAATTAATATTTAATTTTAAGGGCTTGTATTGAAAAATAGAAGCCCTACATAATTGTAAAGATAAGATTGTGGAGGTAAATTTTGGAGAAAGTAAATATAAAAGGTATACTCAAAAAAGTAGAAAAACCAGCTAGATATCTTGGAAATGAATTAAATACTATTCATAAAGATACTTCAAATAAAAAATTGATAAGATATGCTCATTGTTTCCCAGATATGTACGAAGTTGGGATGAGCCATTTAGGAAGTCATATTTTGTACAACTGTATAAATAAAGAAGAAGATGTATTCTGCGAAAGAGTATATGCTCCAGGTGTTGATATGGAAGAAAAGATGAGAGAAAACAATATTCCTCTTTTTGGACTAGAATCAAGGGAAGCAATCACTAATTTTGATTTTGTAACATTTTCTCTTCAATATGAGATGTGTTATACAAATATATTAAATATGATGGATTTAGCAGATATTCCACTGCTAGCAAAGGATAGAAAAGAAAGAGAACCATTTATACTTGTAGGAGGATCTTGTGCTTATAATGTTGAGCCTTTAGCAGATTTTGTAGATATAGTAGTGCTTGGCGAAGGCGAGGATATGAATCTAGACGTAATAAGAGCATACAAGGAGTGGATTGCTACAGATCCTTACGAAAATGGAAAAACAAGAGAAGGTTTTCTAGAAATAGCATCTCAAATCGAGGGAGTTTATATACCAGCTTTTTATGAGTTTGAATACAATGAAGATGGTACTGTTAAAAAATTAAACAAACTAAAAGATTTTGTTCCAGATAAGCCTAGAAAAAGAATTATAGAAAATATGGACGAGGCGGAATATCCAGAAAAACTTATAGTTCCATTCATAGAGACTGTACATGACAGAATAGTTTTAGAGCTATTCAGGGGCTGTACAAGAGGATGTAGGTTCTGCCAGGCAGGTATGATATATAGACCGATAAGAGAAAAATCACTTGATAGGCTAAAAGAAATAGTCGATAATATGATAAAAAATACAGGGTATGATGAGATTTCTCTATCTTCTTTAAGTACAAGCGATTATTCTAAGATACAAGAAATTACAGATTTTTTGGTAGAAGAATACGCATCACAGAATATAGGAGTGTCACTTCCGTCACTTAGACTTGACAACTTCTCTATGGAAATTGCAGAAAAGGTGCAACAGGTAAGAAAAACAGGTCTTACATTTGCTCCTGAAGCAGGAACACAAAGACTTAGAGATGTTATCAATAAGGGAGTTACTGAAGATGATCTGAGAAATGCAGTTGGTAAGGCATTTGAAATGGGATGGAATAGCGTAAAATTATACTTCATGATTGGACTACCAACAGAAAGTTATGAAGATCTAGATGGTATAAGAGATCTTGCATATGAAGTAATAGATATATATAAAGGTGTTCATGGCGGTAGAATAGGTGGAAGATTTGGCGTGACAGTAAGTACTTCTACTTTTGTACCAAAGCCTTTTACACCTTTCCAGTGGCATGGTCAGGACACTCAGGAACAAATTAGAGATAAGCAAAAACATCTAATAGGCAAACTTAGAAATGGAAATATAAAATATAACTACCATGATTCAAAGACAAGTTTGATGGAGGCGGTATTTGCTAGAGGCGATAGAAGATTAGGTAAGGTATTATTAGAAGCTTTTAAAAATGGTGCGAAATTTGATGGTTGGTCAGAATACTTTGATTTAGATAGATGGCTAAATGCAATGGAAGTTAATAATTTAGATCCTAGTTTTTACGCACATAGACAAAGAGAATACGATGAAGTTTTCCCATGGGATCATATAGATGTTGGTGTAACAAAAGAATTTTTAGTTAGAGAAAATGAAACAGCAAAACAGGCTAAGGTAACAGAAGATTGTAGGCATGGTTGTAATGGCTGTGGTATCAACGTACATGATATTGGAAGGGGGTTATGTTAATGTCAAAAACAATGAGAATAAAATTTGTTAAAAATGAAGATATGATATATATATCCCATCTGGATGTGCAAAGACTTCTTCAAAGAGCATTTAGAAGAGCTGATGTTGAGCTTTCATTTTCAAAAGGATTTAATCCACATCCAAAAATGAGTTATGGAAACGCATTGGCTTTAGGTGTTGAAAGCTACGGGGAATACGTAGATATAGAAATTGAAGACGATATAAATTGTCAAGAATTGATGGATAGGATTAACAGACAGCTTCCTGATGGTATGCAATTTGAAAAATGTATTGAGCTTGAAGGTGGAGAAAGAGCTTTAGCTGCCAATATAGTTTTTGGAGATTATGAATTTGATATACCAAATGTGAATAAATTTGACGAAAAAACTGTACTTGAAAATTTGGAGAAATTAAAAAGTAGTGAGTCTATCATAACTACAAGAAGAAATAAAAAGAAAAGAATAGTTGAGGTTGATATTAGACCGCTTATAAAAACAATAGATACAATAAAGGTAGATGATGAAAAGATATCAATATCCTCAATATTAGCTACTGGATCAAAGCAAAATTTAAATACTAATGTTTTTGTGCCGAAGCTATTAGAGTACTTAGATATAGAGATAGATCCTTTAGATGTAGATATAAAAAGGAATAATCTTTATTTTGAAATACAAGGAGAGCTTGTTTCTCCACTATAAGAATTTAAAAATAAGTGGATTGCCTTTGGTTATCCACTTATTATAATATAAGGAGTAATTTATGAAAGAATATTTTATTGAAGACTTTGTCAGCTCAAGTAAGCTTGCAGTTCTTAAAGATAAAAAAATTGAAAAACTTTTAATAGAAGAAAAAAACAATAGTCAAAAATTAAAAAATGTATATAGAGGAAAAATTGAAAAAATAATGCCCGCTATGAAGGCTTGCTTTGTTGATATTGGTGAAAATAATCCTGGCTATCTTAAACTTGAAGAGGCAGAGGCTAATTTGATTGAAGGAGACAACATATTAGTACAGGTAATAAAAGAAGAAAAAGGAGACAAAAGAGTTAAATTAAGCACAGAAATAAGCATTTCAGGAAGAATTCTGGTATATATACCTAGTAATAAAAAATTAGTGTTTTCAAATCAGATAAAGTCTAATGATGAGAAGAAGAGACTCAAGAAAATTTTATTGAATGCATCTGATGGAGAAAAAGGATTTATACTTAGAACCGAAGCACAGGGATGTATGGAAGATGAAATAAGGCAAGAAGTTGAGGATTTAAGAAAAAAATATCAAGAGATTGTTCAAGAGTATCAAGTGAGTTTTTATCCGAAAAAACTATATTCAAAAGAAAAAACTATTTTGGCTTATATAAGAGAACATCTATCTGATGAAATAAAAAACATAGTCTATCTAGAGGGTGAAATGGACTCAGAAATTAGGAGTACAGTAAAGTCAATAAATCCATTGTATTTAGAAAAATTGGATAGAAAAAATAATATGGATATATTTGAAGGCTATGGAATAAATAATGAACTAAAAAAATATCTATCTAGAGTTGTTCGTTTAAAAAGTGGAGCCTATATAGTTTTAGATAAGACAGAGGCAATGACAGTAATAGATGTTAATACAGGTAGTTTTAAAGGTGATAAAAGCTATGAAGATACAGTGTTTCAAGCTAATATGCAAGCTTGTGATGAAATATCAAGACAGATAATAACAAGAGATATTAGTGGAATTATAATAGTTGATTTTATAGATATGAAAACAAATAAAAATAAAAAAAGAGTACTTCAGAGAATGTCTGAAAATCTATCTGTAGAGGGAAATAGATCTAATGTTCATGGCTTTACCCAGCTTGGACTCATGGAAATATCAAGGATGAGAAAAGAAAATACTATAGATGATTTTTACTCGTCTTATTTATATGAAATAGACAAAATAGAAAGAAAAGTAATAAACTCCAAATACCATAAAAATTTAGATCAGGTAGAAATAGAAATCGGCGAATCATATTATAATATTTTGGATAAAGAAAAATCAAAAATAAAAGAAATAGAAGCAAAATATAAGGTAAAAATATGTTTGATAAAAAAATAATTATAAAATTAGAAAACATTAGCAATAAAAAATAAAAAAGTAAAAAAAAAGAAATATTGATTTTAAAATAATATAAAAAAGCAAAAAAAATATAAAATATATAAGAAAAGCTCTTATATATTCTATGAAGTACTAAAAGCCCTCATTTATTAATTAAAAGGGGGCTTTTTTATTGTTTAATAAATTTTGTTTTTAACATAACTATCAAAAAAAATAGTGAAAAAGCCTAACAAATATGATATTATTAAAATAATCAGAAAATTAAATAAAAACTGAAAAATCTGCTTTTATCCAGATTTTTAATTTACAAAAATATTGTTAAAAAAATAGCGAAAAATATTTTATTTAATATAAAGTTTTAGGAGGTAAAGCTAATGAGTAGATTGTATATAAATACACCTGATACTGCCCAAATAGTAGTTGAAGGATTATATCGAGATGTTGAGAGAAGAATAGTATCAAGCCCTCCAGGTATATGCCCTGTAGAGGTATCTCTAGCATTTTTGAAGCTATGTCATGCACAAACTTGTGGGAAATGTGTTCCTTGCAGGGTTGGTCTAGGCAAATTACAAGAATTAATTGAAGATGTATTAGATGGAGAGGGAAGTAAGGAAACAATAGATCTAATAGAACATACATCAAGAATGATATTATATTCTGCAGATTGTGCTATAGGCTACGAAGCTGCAGAGATGGTTTTAAAAGGTGTTTTAGGTTTTAGAGATGATTATATATCTCACGTGGAGACATTGAAGTGTTCTATGGATAGAAATATTTCTGTCCCATGCGTAACACTATGTCCAGCAGGTGTGGATATACCTGGATATATATCCTTGCTAGGAGAGCAAAGGTATGCTGATGCAGTGCGTCTTATTAGAAAGGATAATCCATTTCCAAGTGCATGTGCTCTAGTGTGTGAACATCCTTGTGAAGCGAGGTGTAGAAGAGCTATGATAGATGCGCCTATGAATATACGAGGAATGAAAAAGTATGCAGTGGATAATGCGGGTATAGTAGAAGCTCCTGAATGTGCAGAATCAACAGGTAAAAAAATAGCTATTGTCGGTGGTGGGCCAAGTGGACTAAGTTCAGCTTATTACCTATCTTTGATGGGACATAAGGTGGCAATATTTGAGGGAAAAGAAAAATTGGGGGGAATGTTGAGATATGGTATTCCTAAATATAGACTTCCTAGAGAAAAGCTTCAAGAAGATATAAATGCCATTTTATCAACAGGAATAGATGTTTATAGAAATACTCAAGTTGGAAAAGATATAAAAATAGAGGATTTAGCGAAAGATTATGATGCCATATATGTAGCAATTGGGGCACATGAAGATAAAAAGCTAAATATAGAAGGTGAGAATGCGATTGGAGTAATGCCAGCGGTAGAGATGCTTAAAAAGATTGGAAATGAAGAATTTCCGAATTTTGAGGGCAAAGATGTAGTAGTAATAGGTGGTGGGAATGTTGCAATGGATGCAGCTCGTACAGCTTTAAGATGTAGTGCAAAAAGTGTATCGATTGCTTATAGGAGAAGAAAAGAAGACATGACTTGTATTGAGGCAGAAATAGATGAAGCACTGATAGAAGGTTGTGAACTATACTCTTTGATGGCACCTCTAAAAATTGAAATTGATGATGATAATAAAGTTAAATCTCTTTGGCTTCAGCCTCAGATAGTTGGTGAGATAGACAAATCTGCTAGACCTAGACCAAGAAACTCTAATGAAGAGGCAAAAAAATTAAAGTGTGATCAGCTTATAGTTGCAATTGGACAAAATATAGAATCCAAACATTTTAGTGAGTTTGGTATGCCTGTTAGAAGAGGAATTATAGAAGCGTTAAACTCTAGTGAAATAGAAAATATTCCTGGAATATTCGCAGGTGGGGACTGCGTTACAGGGCCTGCCACAGTAATTAAGGCAATAGGAGCGGGAAAAGTTGCAGCTGCAAATATAGACGAATATCTAGGGTATAATCATCTAATAAGTGTCGATATCAAGCTTCCAAATATTAAATGGGATGAGAGAAAGCCATGTGCAAGATCCAATATGAGAGAGCTTACAACTCAAGAGAGAAAGGATAACTTTGAAGAGATAGAGCAAGGATTGACTGCAGATGAGGCTTCTCAAGAGGCTAGCAGATGTTTAAGGTGTGATCACTTTGGATGGGGAAATTTCAAGGGAGGTAGGACTTCGATATGGTAGAGTTAACTATAGATAATATAAAACTAAAGGTAGAAGAAGGCAGCAAAATAATAGATGTGGCTAGAGAAATAGGAATAAAAATTCCAAAATTATGTTTTCTTAAAGATATAAATGAGATAGGAGCTTGTAGAATATGCTCTGTAGAAGTTGAAGGCACGAGTAAGCTTTTGACATCTTGTAACAATATTGTTGAAGAAGGTATGGTAATAAAAACAAATAGCCCTAAAGTAAGAAAGGCTAGGAGGACGAATATAGAGTTGCTTTTGTCCCAACATGATTTTAGGTGTGCGACATGCGTTAGAAGTGGAAATTGCTCCCTTCAAGAGATAGCCAATGATTTAAGTGTAGAGACTATGCCATACAAGGTAAAATATGAAAGCAGACAATGGAGTAAAGATTTTCCATTGCAAAAAGATTTTTCAAAGTGTATCAAATGCATGAGATGTATTCAGATATGCGATAAAATACAGAGTTTAGGGGTTTGGGATGTTGTAAATAGTGGATCTAGGACAACTGTTGATGTGTCACATAATAGAACTATTGAAGAAAGTGATTGCGCAATATGTGGTCAATGTATTACTCATTGTCCTGTAGGTGCTCTAAAGGTAAGAAATGACACTTCTATAGTTTATGATGCTTTAGAAAATTCAGATTTAATTACTGTAGTTCAAGTAGCACCTGCTGTTAGAACAGCATGGGCGGAACACTTGGATATTAGGGAAGAGGATGCAACTACAAATTTAATGGTGGCAGCGCTTAAAAAAATAGGTTTTGACTATGTATTTGATACTGATTTTAGCGCAGATTTAACTATTATGGAAGAAGCAAGTGAATTTTTAGAAATATATACTTCTGGAGGAAGAGAGTATCCTCTATTTACGTCTTGTTGTCCTGGTTGGGTAAGATTTATGAAGTCACAATACCCAGATATGGTAAAATATCTATCGACTTCAAAGTCACCTCAACAAATGTTTGGTGCTGTTGCAAAATCATATTATGCGGATATTTTAGGAGTAGACCCCAGCAAAATATGTTGTGTATCAGTTATGCCTTGCACAGCCAAAAAACAAGAAGCGGATATAGAATCTATAAATGATACCAGGGCTAAAAAAGATGTAGATATAGTAATCACTACAAGAGAATTAGAAAAAATGATAAAAGCTGAAAATATAGAGTTTTCAAAGTTAAAGGAAGAATCATTTGACACACCTTTGGGAATTGGAAGTGGGGCAGGAGTAATATTTGGGGCAACGGGAGGAGTAATGGAGGCGGCCTTGAGATCTGCGTATTATTTTGTAACAGGTGAAAATACAAGTCCAGATGCTTTTGAATCGGTAAGAGGTCAACAAGGTTGGAGAGATGCTAAATTTTCAATAGCAGAAAATCAAATAAATATCGCAGTGGCAAGTGGACTTAAAAATGCAAGAAATCTATTGGAAGCTCTAAAAAGAGGAGATGTTAATTATGATTTTGTTGAAATAATGGCCTGTCCAGGTGGATGTGCTGGTGGAGGTGGACAACCAATAAAAGATGGATGTGAACTAGCACATAAGAGAGCTTCAAAACTATATAATTTAGATAAAAAAATGTATTTAAGATATTCCCACGAAAATCCAGCAATACAAAAAATATATAGTGATTATTTTGAAAAAACAAACTCAAATATAGCGCATAAGCTTCTTCATACGGATCATTTTGAATGGAGCATGCCACTATCACCGATTTTTTCATTAAAGGTGGAAGAAGAATTTGATTTTCATATAGAGTAAGATCTAAAATAAGATTTTAAAATACTTAGTATATATAGAAGATAAAATAGGTATAGAAATAAATGAAAAAATAGTTATAGAAATAAATAGAAAAATAGTTATAGAACTAGATAGAAAAATAGATATAAAA
The DNA here is from genome assembly GCF_036639115.1 of Peptostreptococcus sp. Lineage (GTDB taxonomy): Bacteria > Bacillota > Clostridia > Peptostreptococcales > Peptostreptococcaceae > Peptostreptococcus. Next base: position 66,094 of record NZ_JAVWJH010000003.1, read on the forward strand.
AATAAATACATAAAAAGAGTCTTTATAATAATTTTACACAGATATAGACAGTATTAAATCAATTATAAAGACTCTTTTGTTGATTACTTATCAGGGTATGAAACTTCAACTGATATACCATCATATCCGACAATAGTATTTTCAAAGACTGAAGTTGCATTTTCTACAAAATAATCGGGCTTTTCAACAGAGGGAGAAAAGTGAGTCAATAAAAGTTTTTTTACATTGGCATTTTTCGCAAGTGTTGCAGCTTCTCTAAAGGTCATGTGTTTATTTTTTACAGCCTTTGAGATGTCCATATCATCACCATACATAGCCTCACATACAAATAGATCACTATCATTTACAAAGTCAACAATAGATTCTATAGGTCTAGTATCTGTAATATAACTTATTTTGATTCCCTTTCTCTCATCTCCTAGAACCATATCAGGAGTGTAGCTATTATCGTCTACAAAATAGCTTTTCCCCTTTTGGAGATGGCTCCATAGAGCTTTAGGAACATTATTCTTGATCGCATTTTTTGCACAGAATTTCCTATTTCTTTTAAAGTATAGACTATATCCAATACACTCTGTAGAATGTTCTAAGGTATGAGTGGAAATTTCTATATCTCTTAAATGATCATCATTAATACAAAAACTTCCAATAGGATCTTCAATTATATTTAATTGATAGGGAAGTCCTTCAATTAGGATCATCATTGCATATATTGCTCTTTTAATTCCCTTTGGACCAATAATTGTAAGAGGGCTTCTCTTTTCAGCATTTCCAAGAGTTGCGAGAAGTCCAATTAGACCATTTATATGGTCACCATGAAGATGTGTGATCATTATTAGATCGATTCCCTTAAAGCCACAGCCGATACTTTTCATAGATATCTGGGTTCCTTCACCGCAGTCAATTAACATTTTTTTACCTTTATAATTTATAAATGCGCTGGAACAAAATCTATTTGGAGATGGAACATTGCCCCCCGTTCCAAGCATTGTTAGATTTACCATTTTTTCACCACCAAGCTAATTAGTTTTAGTTTTCTTACAAGCTATTTCAACGGTTTTATAGCCTAAAAATACACATATAAAACCACCAACGATAGATATAAGTAAGTATACTATAGCATAAAGCCAAAAATTTGAATATATTAGAATTCCCAAATCTTTTGAGAAAGTAGAAAAAGTAGTAAAGGCTCCTATTAAACCTACAGTAATAGCAGAATATAAATTATCATTGAATTTTATTTTTTTCTCTAAACTATAGCTTATTAGAGAAAGAAAAAAGCATCCGAGTAAGTTTACTACAATTGTATTTAGTGGAAAAAGGCTTTTAACATTTAAAATTTGAATGTTAAATAACAATGCTCTTAAAATTGCTCCTAAAAATCCCCCACAAAATATATAAAATATTTTTTTCAATTAATCACCTCAGTATTAAAATTTTATATGAAAAGCTATTAAAAATGAAATAGCTCCCAAAAGTACACTAGTGGATAAATAAAATATGCTTTTGTAAAAGTCAGCTACTTTATATAGATTAAAACCCTCAAGCATAAATGTAGAAAAGGTTGTAAAACCTCCTAAGAAACCGCTTTGTATAAAAAAAGCCAGACTCGGATTTTTTGTGTTTACGACACTTATTCCAAGCAAAAAAGATCCCAGTATATTTATAATCATTGTGTTTAATGGAAAATGTATGTTTATTTTTCCCTTGATATACTTGCCCAATGAGAATCTTGTGGCTGCACCTAATCCTCCGCCCAGTCCTATTAAAAAAAATTCCATTTAATTCACCTCTTAATTTTGCATATATTTATTTCTACAAATTCCATTATATAACAATTGAATCTTAAAGGTAAATAAGATAAAATATTATATCTATAATAAAGCAAAAAAAGTATATTAAATATAGCAAGTACAGTAAGAATAATATTGCTTAAAAAAGTTATAAAAAATATTTAGTTGCCTTATATATAAAATGTTTCAAAATAATAGTTGGATAAGGTTGGTTATAGGCAAAAAAGTATAAAGATAGAGTGAAGCAAAAATCAAAAACATCTATAAGGCTATAATTACTCCATTGATTAAAGATAAAATGATTTTGGAGAACTTAAAGAAAAATAATTTATTTTTAAAAATAAAAAAAGCATTTTAAAAAGAATAATGAAAAAAATATTTGAAGAAACTTTATTAGTTACAAATAGGTGAAGATATTGTTTTATAAATTAAATTAATAAGATTTATGATATAATTTATTTGGAAGGTTGTGATAAAATGTCCAAGATAACAGGCATTGAGATACAGAAGAGAAATAAAAACAGAGTAAACTTGTATGTTGACAATGAATATTTATTATCCTTACAAGCAGAGTTAGTATATAAATACAATCTAAGTAAAAATCAGGAGATAGATAAGGAAAAATTGATAGAAATTGCAAGAGCGGATGACTATGAAAAGGCAAAAAATAAAGCATTGAATTCTTTATCGAAAGTTGAAAAATCAGAAAAAAAGATCAGGGAAAAACTTTCAGGAGATTTTGATGAAGAAATAATAGAAATGGTCATTGAATTTCTTAAGAAACATGAGCTAGTGGATGATGAAAGATTTGCCGATATGATAGTTTCCAATGATTTGAATTTTAAAAGAGTTGGAAAAAATAGAATTAAGCAAAATTTATATACTAAAGGGATAAAAAGAGAATATATAGATTCTGCCATATCTGAAATCGATAGCGATGTTGAATTAGAAAATGCAATTTATTTGGCAAGAAAAAGGTTACCAAGAATAAAAGATAAAGATATTAACAAGGTGAAAAATAAACTATATCAACATCTATCATACAAGGGTTTTAGCTATGATATTATTAAATTAGCAATCAATGAAGTATTGGAAGAAGAAAATTATTAAATACATTCTTTAATTCGATAATGACGAAAAGAGTTTGTTTATAGAGCTTACTTAATATTAAAATATTGAACATTGTTTGACTAAAGAGCTAGTTGGAAATAGTATGAATTTTACTGTTTTTAAGGTAAGACAGGGTTATTGATAGCTTTTAGAATTGCTTCTAGATTAAAAGTCTTATAAAGATTTTTTATTAGCTATTGAGGTATAGATAAATAATCATATAGATAAAAGATATTTATAAAATATTTTATTTTTATAATAGGCTTTAGAATCTAGGAATGGAAAATATTGATATGAAAAATCTGATTATAATTACAATAAGCATTGTTGTAGGTGTATACGATATTTTCAAATTGTATATAGATGAAAATAAATAGTTGAATTTTTTGCAGTTCTAGTTTATTATTAAAAATCTAAGAAAATATCTAATAATATTATTACATTAGGCGAGTGCTTAAACGATTTTTGTGAAAAATAAAATTCAAAGTTAATTGATTAAATACTTTTGAGAGTTATTGAATAAATTAAGAGCTATAAAAGATGGCTTTTTACTCTTAATTATTTGCTATTTAGAGTATAAAAATAATGTAAAGATAATGTAAATTCTAATTGGACTTATGCAGTTAGCTGTGATAAAATGAATTTATCATGGTTACGAAGGGAAGAAATGACATGCAATTAGAGGAAAGACTGGCTTGTTCACATAAGCGTAATGATGAAAAACTCAAGACGTTTAGAGAGTCAGGAGAAAAAATGAAGCTGGGAGTTATGGGAGGTACTTTCAATCCTATTCATAATGCTCATCTTGCAACAGCGGAATTTATTCGTGATAAATACGATTTGGATAAGGTAGTATTCATTCCTACTGGTGATCCACCTCATAAAAAGAATGTATTGGACAAGATACATAGGTATAATATGGTTGTTCTATCAACTTTTAAAAATGATGATTTTTTTGTTTCTGATTTTGAAATAACGTCTGATAGCAATAACACATATACTATAGATACACTGAAACATTTAGAGGAAACTTATCCGAATGAAGAACTATACTTTATTACAGGGTCTGATGCAGTTAATCAAATGGAATCATGGAAAGATTTTCAGGAGAATTTTAAATATGCAAAATTTATTGCAGCGATTAGACCTGGAATAGATTTATTAGAGACACAGGAAAATATTACAAGATATAGAAAATGCTATTGCGCTGATATTGATATGGTATATGTTCCGTCACTTGAGATATCTTCGACTTATATTAGGTCAAGAGTCAAGAGTAAAAAGAGCATAAAATATTTGGTACCAGGCAGGGTGGAAGAATATATTAATAAGTATAATTTATATGGAGGTGCAAGAAGGTAGATGAATAAATCTGAGATGATTGAAAAACTAAGCGATTATCTACCAGAAAAAAGAATACGCCACTCTTTAAATGTAGCCAAGGCTGCTGTAAAGTTATGCGAATTTTGTGAGTGTGATAAAGAGAAAGCTGAAATAGCAGGGATACTTCATGATACTGCAAAGTATATAAAGTTTGCTAAAGTAGGTGACTACTGCGAAAAGTATGGCATAGAGTTAGATGAATTAGAAAAAAATAGTACAGCACTATCTCACAGTGTTGTAGGTGCATATATTGCAAAGTATGAGTTTGGCATAGAAGATGAAGAAATATTAAATGCTATAAGATATCATACAACAGGGAGGCCAGCTATGAAGCCACTCGAAAAGGTAATATATCTTGCTGATCTCATAGAAGATGGTAGGGATTACCCAGGGGTTGATGAACTTCGAGAATTGGCATATTCTGGAAAAATTGACGAAGTAATAGTTAAGTCCATAGACAATACTATTATTAATATCTTAAATAGAAGGCTACCACTACATGTGAGAACAGTAGAGGCTAGAAACTATTATATCCGTAAGTTGAAGAGTGTAAAAAAGGGGTAAGGTTATGATTACAGTTGAAAATATGACAAAGCTGATATGTGATTCTATCAGCGACAAATTAGGAAAGGACATCGCAGTCCTAAATATAGGGAAGGTATCCAGTTTATGTGATTATTTTATAATAGCATCTGGAACTTCATCAAGACAGGTAAAATCTATAGCTGATAGTGTAGAAGATACTATGAAAAAAGAAGGAATAGAAGCTAGAGGTAAAGAAGGAAGAGAAACTCAGAGCTGGATTCTTTTAGATTATGGAGATATTATGGTCCATATATTTGATGAAGAAAATAGAGGTTTTTATAACCTTGAAAAACTTTGGAAAGACGCTCCATATGTAGATATGGAAGAGTTGGAAGCAATTGATGCAGAATCTCTTAAGGTGGAAATGTAATAAAAATATAGTATATTAAAAAATGTATTATATTTTTGTATTGACAGAATATTTTTATATATGTTAATATAGGTAAGTATAACTAGAATATAAATTTTAGTTGAAGAATTATATGGTCGAAGTAGTAGGTATGATAAAACTTTTAGAGAGCTGCCGTTGCTGGGAGGGTAGCAGTTTAAAGTATTGAACTTGTCGATTAAACCGTATGGCCGTAGTTGGCTTATAGACTAATCCGAGAGAGCCTTTAAGGCTAATTAGGGTGGTACCGCGAGAATATTGCTCGTCCCTAAACAGAAATGTTTAGTGACGGGCTTTTTTTATTTTCTAAAATTTTAGAATTTAGATATTTGCGACAGAGTCATTATTAGCAATTGTATTATATATTTATTAAAAACTATTTAGTTAATAGTTTAAGGAGGAAGAAATGAGCACTTATAATTTTAAGCAAATAGAAGAAAAGTGGCAAAAGGTATGGAAAGACAATGGACAGTATAAAATGGATGTAAGAGATACATCAAAACCAAAGTATTATTGTCTAGAGATGTTTCCTTATCCTTCAGGAAAAATACATATGGGTCATGTAAGAAATTACTCTATAGGAGATGTGATAGCTAGATTTAAAAAAATGGAAGGTTATAATGTATTACATCCAATGGGATGGGATTCATTTGGTCTACCAGCTGAAAATGCAGCAATCAAAAATAACATACATCCTCATAAGTGGACAATGGCAAATATTGATGAAATGAGAGATCAGTTAAGCATGCTAGGTCTTAGCTATGATTGGGATAAAGAGATAGCAACATCTACTCCAGAATACTACAAATGGACACAAAAGATTTTCTTGAAGTTTTTAGAAGCAGGACTTGCATATAAGAAAAATTCATATGTAAACTGGTGTCCATCTTGCGAAACAGTTCTTGCCAATGAGCAGGTAGTTCAGGGCGAATGTGAGAGATGTGGATCTACAGTAGATAAAAAAGAGTTGGAACAGTGGTATTTTAAGACAACTGAATTTTCGGAAGAATTGCTTCAGGATTTAGATAAATTGGATGAATGGCCAGAAAAAGTAAAACTTATGCAGAAAAACTGGATAGGGAAGAGTTATGGAGCCAATGTTACCTTTAAGGTAGATGATATGGACAAGGATATAACTGTATATACAACTAGACCAGACACTATTTATGGATCAACATTTATGGTACTTGCACCAGAATCTAAGATAGCTAGAGAATTGGTTCAAGGTACTGAGTATGAGGCTGTATTAGATGAATTTTTAAAGAGCCTTCATGCTATAACTGAGGTAGAAAGAGAATCTACAGAACTAGAAAAAGAGGGTAGATTCATTGGAAGAACTGTAACTAATCCTTTGACAGGAAAGAAGATGCCTATTTGGATAGCAAATTATGTTTTGGCTGATTATGGAACAGGTGCAGTAATGGGAGTACCTGGACATGATGAAAGAGATGAAGACTTTGCTAGTAAGTATGATTTAGAAATTGTTCCTGTAATTGATGAAGATGACAATATGATAAATTCAGGCGAATTTGATGGAATGAATAAAGATGAGGCATTTGATTCAATAGTAGAAAAACTTGAAGAGTTGGGAAGAGGAAAGAAGACTACAAACTATAGATTAAGAGACTGGCTAATATCTAGACAGAGATATTGGGGTTGTCCAATACCTATTATATATTGTGATGATTGCGGAATAGTTCCTGTTCCTGAAGAAAATCTTCCAGTGCTACTTCCAACAGATGTTAAGTTTACAGGAAGAGGAGAATCACCTCTATCTACATCTGAATCATTTAAGGAATGTATTTGTCCTAAGTGCGGAAAGCCTGCAAGAAGAGAGGTTGATACAATAGATACATTTATCGATTCATCTTGGTATTTTATGAGATATATTGATAGCCAAAATACAGAAGAAGCTTTTGACACTGATTTGGTAGATCATTGGCTTCCAGTAGATCAGTATATAGGTGGAGTAGAACATGCAATACTACATCTTTTATATTCTAGATGGTTTACAAAGGCATTTCATAAGCTAGGCTGGACTAAGCATACAGAACCATTTAAGAATCTTCTAACTCAGGGAATGGTACTTATGGATGGAACAAAGATGAGTAAGTCTAAGGGAAATATAGTTTCTCCAATGGAAATAATCAGCAAGTATGGAGCAGATACTGCAAGATTATTCATACTATTTGCTGCACCTCCAGAAAGAGATCTTGACTGGTCAGATAAGGGTGTAGAAGGATGTTTTAAGTTCCTTAATAGAGTGTATAGATTGGTAGACGAGCTAGAAGATATAGCAAAGTCTGATGCACAAATTGGGGAATTAAGTAAGGAAGATAGAGATATGAGAGCCAAGACTCATGCAACTCTAAAGAAAGTTACTGATGATTTGAGTAGCAAGTTTGGTCTTAATACTGCAATAGCATCGTTGATGGAGTTAATCAATGATATTTATAAGTATAAAGAATTAGATGATAGAAATGATGCGGTTATAAAAGAGGCCTTAGAAGCTGTTGTAATAATACTATCTCCATTTGCTCCTCATTTAGGTGAAGAACTTTGGGCAAAAATTGGAAAAGAAGGAAGCGTATTTGATATTGCTTGGCCAAAATATGACGAAAATGCCCTTGTACTAGATGAAATTGAATTTGTAGTTCAGGTAAATGGTAAGGTTAGAAGCAAGGTATTGGCTCCAACAGATGTTACTCAGGAAGATATGAAAAATATTGCTCTTGAGGATGAAAAAGTAAAAGATTTTATTGGAGATAAAAATATTGTAAAAGTAATTGCTATACCAGGCAAACTTGTAAATATTGTAATAAAGTAATAAAAATATAAGAAAATATTTATTTATGATGCTACTATAAAAAGTATAAATATTATATATAATATAAAAATTCTGTACGTAAATATAAAAACAAAAAAAATAAATATAAAAATAAAAAAAGTTTTTTTGGAAAAGAGGTTTAATTCGTAGGTGAAACTACAGATTAAGCCTCTTTATTTTATTTTGTAAAAAAATAAAATAGATTTACTTTTAAAAAGAAAAACAATAAGAATGATTATCTTTAGATATTGTAAAAGTAGCTTCACTAAATTTTTGTACATTTAATTAAAATTAAAGCGAAAACTAATAATAAAAAAACAAAAAATATTTCTCTTCAAGGTGTTGAATAAGCTAATAAATTATGATAATATTGAGATGTGAAAAGAATACGTGGATATGATTATAAGGGGTGATTGCGTCAGCGATGCCCTTTTTATTTGAGAATTTTTAGTAATTGGAAGGAGGAATTATTATGAACATGCAGAAGAGGAAAGAAACTCAAAGTGCTTTATTAATGATATTAACATCAGTTATTTGGGGTTTTGCACTTGTATTTCAGAGAACAGGGATGGAATTTATTGGTCCCTTTGCATTTAACTTTTTTAGATGCTTATTAAGTTTGGTATTCTTATTGTTGGTTAGTACTACATTTAAGATCAGAAATAAAAGAAAAGGATACAAGGTAGACAAGTCAGAGTTTAGCAGTAAGTCATTAATTATAGGTGGAATATTAGCAGGTATTGCACTATTCTTAGCTATGAGTACACAGCAGGTAGGAATGATTAGTACAACAGCATCAAAGGCTGGATTCATCACTACTATGTATATAGTATTGGTACCTATAATGGGAATTTTCTATGGCAGAAAAACTACTCCAAAGATGTGGTTATGTGTTGCTATAGCATGTGTTGGTATCTATATGCTATCAATAAAAGAAGGATTTGTAATTGAAAAAGGTGATTTATTAGTCTTTATATCAGCTATATTTTTCGCTTTACAGATAGTTATAATTGATATATTTGCACCAAGAGTTGATGCAATAAAGTTATCAATGGTAGAGTTTATGACAAGTGGATTATTATCTTTAGTTGCAACACTTGCAACAGAGACTACAACTATACTTGGTGTAAAAGCTGCTTTTGTTGCTATTTTATACACTGGTTTATTATCAAGTGGTGTTGGATTTACTCTTCAAATTGTTGCACAGAAGAATCTTCCTCCAACAATTACTTCTTTAATAATGAGTATGGAAGCTGGAGTTTCAGCAGTAGCGGGAGTACTATTCCTAGGTGAAATTTTGAGTAGCAGAGAGATAGTAGGCTGTATGATAATGGTAATATCAGTACTTATAGCTCAGGTACAGTTGCCATTAAGAAAGAGTAAAGAAATAGAAGATGAATTTGATCAAAACACTGAAAATCGAAAGATAGCACAGTGAAATGAAAATGAAAACAAATAAAATCTTTAAAAAATACATTGACATACTAAAATCAATTTAGTATAATGATAAGGTAATTGCCGCACGGGAAGGGTAGCTGCACGTGTAAACAGTGCTCGGCATTGAAACTCTATTACAGATATTTATACCTGAAATAGATACCTGGTCCGGCGAGTCTGAAACGAGGAGGTGTATATATGTACGCTATAGTAAAAACTGGAGGAAAGCAGTATAAGGTTTCTGAAGGAGATGTTCTTTTCGTTGAGAAGTTAGAAGCTAACGAAGGTGAAGTTGTTACTTTAAATGAAGTATTAGCTGTGAACAATGGTGAGCTTAAAATAGGAGCTCCTGTAGTTGAGGGTGCTAATGTTCAGGCGAAGGTTCTTGAGCAGGGTAAGGATAAGAAGATTATCGTTTACAAGTACAAGCCAAAGAAAGACTACAGAAGAAAGAATGGTCACCGTCAGCTATATACTAAGTTAGTAGTTGAGAAGATCAACGCATAATCGTATATGATTAAGGTAACATTTTTTTATAATAACGATTTTAAAATTAAGGGTTTTGAATTAAAAGGTCACGCAGATTATGACGAATTTGGATATGACATAGTTTGTTCTGCCGCTACTAGCAACTCTGTTGCTGTAATTAATTCACTAGAAAGCCTACAGAAAGTAAGTTTTAGTGAAGTAATTGCCAAGGAGGGATTGATATCTTGTTTAATAGAAGACAATGATATAGAAAAATCTCAACTTCTATTACAACATTTAAGACTTGCACTAGAGGAAATAAGCAGAGAATATCCAAAAAATATAAAAATATTTGAAAAGTAGGGGGTGACTCCAGATGTTGAAAATGAATTTACAACTTCTTGCATCTAAGAAGGGAGTAGGTTCTTCTAAGAATGGTAGAGATTCTATCTCTAAGAGACTAGGTGTCAAGAGATTTGATGGCCAGACTGTTACAGCTGGTTCTATACTAGTAAGACAAAGAGGAACTAAGATACATCCAGGAACTAACGTTGGTAAGGGTGGAGATGATACTCTATTCGCACTTGTAGACGGTAAAGTTAAGTTCGAAAGATTAGACAAGAAGAGAAAGAGAGTTAGTATATATCCAGTAGAAATCGCTGAATAATACAAGCTATAGAGCTATCAAATAATTGATAGCTCTATTTTTAAATTATATACAAATTTCCAAAATATAAAAACTAGATTATTTATATGAAATAGGGATATAATAGATATATAGACAAAATAATAAGGTAATATATAAATATATAGATTATTTTGAAAAGGAGGGACGCATATGTTTATAGATAAAGCGAGGATATTTGTCAAGGCTGGAAATGGCGGTAACGGATCGGTTTCTTTTAGAAGAGAAAAATACGTACCAGCTGGAGGACCAGATGGCGGAAATGGCGGAAAAGGAGCAAGCATTAAGCTTGTAGCTGATACAGGCCTTAGAACTTTGATGGATTTTAAGTATAAAACAAAGTATTCAGGACAGAGCGGTGAAGATGGATCAAAAAGAAATAGAGCTGGTAAAAACGGTGAAGATCTAGTGCTTAATGTTCCAGAAGGTACCTTGGTCAGAGATGAGAAAACAGGTCTAATAATAGCGGATCTAAAAAATGAAGGGGATTCTGTAGTCGTTGCTAAGGGCGGATTTGGTGGAAAGGGTAACTTTAACTTTGCAAACGCAGTAAGACAGGCTCCATCATTTGCGAAGTCTGGAACAGATGGAGAAGAACGTTGGATTACTCTAGAATTGAAGATGCTTGCAGATGTTGGATTAATAGGATTTCCTAATGTAGGAAAATCTACTTTCCTTTCTGTTGTAACTTCTGCAAAACCAAAGATAGCGAACTATCATTTTACAACACTTACACCAAATTTGGGTGTTGTTAAGACTAGACATGGAGATAGCTTTGTAATAGCAGATATCCCAGGAATAATAGAAGGTGCTTCAGATGGTGTTGGACTTGGTCATGAGTTCCTTAGACATGTGGAAAGAACTAAAGTTTTGGTACATATTGTAGACATATCTGGAATAGAAGGAAGAGATCCGATTGAAGATTTTGACAAGATTAATCAAGAATTAAATCTTTACAATGAAAAGCTTGCATCTAGACCACAGCTTGTAGTAGCAAATAAAGCAGACTTGTTATATGATGAGTCAATATATGATAACTTCAAGAAAACTATGGAAGATAGAGGATATGAAGTCTTCAAAATGTCTGCTGCAACAAGAGAAGGCGTAGATGAAGTAATAGATAGAGTATCTGCTATACTTGCAGATGCTGAAGAAATAGAGTTGGTATCAGAGGATGAAATCTACAGACCAGAGCTTGATGACACAGAAGAAGAAGGTCTAAAAGTAGAAATTGATGAACATGGAATATTCGTAGTATCAGGTAAAGAGTTGAGAAGAATAATGTATTCTGTAAACTTTGAAGATATGGAATCTCTACAATTCTTCCAGCAACAAATGGAGTCAAGAGGAGTTTTTGATAAACTTAGAGAAATGGGAATAGAAGACGGTGATACCGTTAAAATATACGAATTAGAATTTGAATTTTATAATTAATTATAAATATAAAATTTAGAATAAAATTTTAAAAAGTAATTTAAAAATTATAATTGGAGTTTTATTTTGATAATATAGATTATAACCATAAGAAATGGTTATTTAGAAAGGTGAAATTATGTTAAATGGAAAGAAACGCTCATATTTGAGATCTCTTGCAAATACAACTAAACCTACTACTCAGATAGGTAAGGAAGGTATTACAGAAGAATTTTTATCTCAATTGGATGATCAGTTAAGAGTTAGAGAGCTTGTAAAGGTAACTATATTAGAAACGGCTGGAATAGATGCGAAAGAAGCTGCAAATGAGGTTTGTGAGGCTATAAGAGCGGAGTATGTACAGTCTATAGGTAATAAATTTACAATATATAAGAAAAATTTAGATGAACCTAAAATTCTTTTCCCTGGACATGGACCTGCAAAGGCTAAGAAAAAGGGAGAAACAAAGAGCGGAAGAATGACTAAGAAACAAGCAAGTGAGCTAGGAAAGAGAAATAGAAAATAAATTTATTATAATAATCGGTTTAATGCCGATTATTATTTTTTTTGAAAAAAACATAAAAAAATTGAATTTGATGTTGAAATTTTTCTCTGATAGTATTATATTAAATACGTAGGCAAGTTATGTTTAAGAAATAAAATATGTTCGTAATTATTTATTTTATATCAAAAAATCTTAAATATAAAGGTATCTTGCATCAAAAAGGGTGTTTGTATAACTCAAAAAATAGAAATAATTTTAGGTGCGGGTGTTTGTATAACTCGAGAAAAAGGAGACATGGAAATGGAAAAGGTTACATTAACTGATGTAAAAGAAGCAAGAGAGACTATCAAGGATGTCGTTTTAAAGACTGACCTTCTTGAAAATATTAGACTATCTGAGAAAACAGGTGCAAAGGTTTGGTATAAGTGTGAAAACTTACAGAGAACTGGTTCATTTAAGATAAGAGGAGCATGTAATAAGATTGCCCATCTTACAGATGAGGAAAAGGCTCATGGAGTAATCGCTTCTAGTGCAGGAAATCACGCACAAGGAGTAGCTTTAAGTGCAAAAAATGTTGGAATAAAAGCGACAATTTGTATGCCAGCCACAGCTCCAGTATCAAAAGTAGCAGCAACAAAGAGCTATGGTGCAGAGGTAGTGCTTCACGGTAATGTATATGATGATGCTCATGCTAAGGCAGTAGAAATTCAGCAAGAAACAGGGGCTACATTCCTAGAACCATTCAACGATAAAGAAGTAATCGCTGGACAGGGAACAATTGGTTTAGAAATATTTGAACAGCTTGATGGAAATGTAGACACTGTATTAGTTCCAGTAGGTGGAGGTGGTATAGTAGCAGGCATAGCTACAGCTCTTAAGGGTCTAAAACCAGATGTTAAGATAGTTGGAGTTCAGACTTGTAATATTCCATCTATGAAGGTTTCTTATGAAGCAGGTAAGGTTACTTCAGCATTTAATGATGTAACAATAGCAGATGGTATAGCTGTTAAGACACCAGGAGATTTGACATTTGATATAATCTCTAAAAAGGTTGATGAGATAATAACTGTTACTGAAGAAGAAATAGCTGAAGCAATACTATTTATGATGGAAAATCAAAAGCTAGTAAGTGAAGGAGCAGGTGCAGTAAGTACAGCGGCACTTTTATCTGGTAAATATAAGCCAGCTAAGGGAGAAAATGTTGTATGCGTGGTATCAGGTGGAAATATAGATATCAATACACTATATAGAATTATGAGTGTTGCATTAAAGGAACAGGGAAGAAGATTGAGCATGGTAGCTGAATTGGCAGATGAACCAGGGGCTCTTGCAAAGTTTGTATCTATATTTGCAGAAAATGGAGCAAATGTTTTAAGTATAAATCAAGACAAGCTAGCTACAGGAAAGCACATTAAAAAGCAAATTGTTGAAGCTACTATAGAAACAGTAAGTTTTGACCAAATAAATATAATAAAGTCTGCTCTTGTAGAAAATGGTATAAAAGCAGAATATCTATAAAATTTAAATAATTAGAAAAAAACAATAAAAGACTTATTTTAAAGATGTATAGCATGGTTAACTTGCTTGATTTTTTAATAAAATAAGTGTATAATAAGATTATCAAATAAATTAGGAGGAAATCAATATGTCAGAAGTTTTATTTACAAAGAATGCTCCAGCAGCAGTTGGTCCATATTCACAGGCTATAAAGGAAGGTAATGTATTATATTGTTCAGGTCAGATTCCACTAGTACCAGAAACTGGTGAATTAGTACAGGGAGATATCAAGGCTCAGGCAGCTCAGGCTTTAAAGAATGTAAAGGCTGTACTTACTGAAGCAGGTGCTAAGGAAACTAATGTAGTTAAGACTACAGTTTACCTAACTGATATGGCAGACTTCGGTGGAGTAAATGAAGTATATGCTGATTTCTTTGGAGATCACAAGCCAGCTAGATCTTGTGTAGCTGTAAAGGAATTACCAAAGGGTGCTAAGGTAGAAGTTGAAGTTTTAGTAGTTCTATAATATTAAAATATTTGGTGTGGGAGATTTATCTCTCACACTTTTTTATTTTAAATAAAAAGACATAAAATTCTTATATAAAATAAAAATTATCTAATGAATTTATTCTAATTGATAAATGTATGAAATAAGTAGTAAATAAATATAAAAATCAAGTAATCTCAATATATATAAGGTGAAATCAAGAAAAAAATTTAGATAATAGATGTATGAAAATATATAACTGAATAATTTTTTCAGATGTTAGGTCTTGCAGTCATATATTATAGATTGTATAATTAAGACAGAGGTGATTATAATGAAGGTTGGTTTAACTATTGAAAAAGATGTTCATGAGAGAATTGAGAGAGATTTGAAAAAAAATGGCTTAAAATTCAATACTTTTATAAATAGATTAATAGAAAGCAATGAAAATTTAGTTCCAGCATACAGTGAAATAGATAAAGACAAAAGAAAAAATAAAACTGTAAATGTGCTCATTAATAAAAAAAATAAGAGCAAGTGGAATGATATTATAAACGAACAAAAAGATAGGCATCAATCTGAAATTTTAAGAGGATACATAGTTTCTTATTTATCTAAGCCACTAAATATCAGAGAGTTAATAATATATAATAGTATAGTTAAGGATCTAGAAAAGTCAATATTAAATAAACAATCTTTGAAGATAAAGTATTTTAAAGATGGTAAGAGTGAGTATAGAATAGTAGAGCCCTACCGTATCAAAACAACAGCAAAAGAGGAATACAATTATTTAATTGCATATTGTAAAAATAAAAAGGATTTTAGAAGTTTTAGAATTTCTAGAATTTTGGAAATTAAATTTAATAAAGTTAGTTTTGAAGATGAAAATTCTGATCTACTTAAAAGAGTAGATGAATATTATGATGCGTTTTTATCGTATGGAGAATATGTAAAAGTTAAATTTAGCGAAGAAGGTATAAAAAATTTAAGTAAAATAACTCTGAATAGACCAATTGAGCTAGATAAAAAGCTAGTATACAAAAGTGAAGAAATAAATAAAATTATAAATCTAGATGAAGATGAATTAAAAGATAAATATACAAAGGTATTTGAGTGTTCGCAGGCACAGGCTGAGGTATACTTCTTCCAATTTTTAGAGGAGGTATTGATAATGAATCCAGAATCACTCAGGGACACTATGGAGTCAAGATTAAAAAAAGCTATAAAATTAATCGAGGAAACTAAGTTTTAATAGAATGAAATAGACATAGTAATATTTTTGTAAAATTAACGATTATATTTTGACAATTGTATATAATTATTATATACTAAAGTATAGAAGGGGAGTAGCGATGTACACCCATGTACAGCCATTATTCGTCAGGACGGTACCTTTGGTACTCGGGTAGTGGAACGAGGATTATTATGCCTTGGCAGCGAGACTTTCAAAATTGGTGAAGTGCGCCTATTTTGAAGTATTGCAGTCGGGCTTTTTTTATTTTAAATAACCTTTTTAGGGTATAATAATAGATATAGTGCTCGCTTGAACCATTTTAGATTAGATAAAAAATAATCTTATTTTAAGGAGGAAATTATGAAAAACAATAGTAATGAAAAACACTATATGATGAGTAGTGAAGAAGCACTAGATTCGCTTTATTCGTTTAAAGATGGATTGAGCAATGAAGAAGCTTCAAAAAGGCTATCAGAATATGGTAAAAATGAATTAAGAGAAAAAAAGGGTGATCCAACCTGGAAGATATTTCTAGAGAGTTTTAAGGATCCTATGGTAATTATTCTTATAGTTGCGGCCTTAATACAGATAGCAACTGGTTCTGTAATAGAATCGCTGATAATATTTCTAGTATTGATACTAAATGCTGTATTAGGAACGGTGCAGACTAAAAAGGCGGAATCATCTATAAATAGCTTAAAGCAAATGTCTGTACCAAATGCTAAAGTAATAAGAAATGGCGAAAAAATAACTATATCTTCAGTAGATGTAGTACCCGGAGATATTATTTTATTGGAAGCTGGAGATTATGTACCAGCAGATGGTAGACTTCTAGAAGCAGAGTCCTTGAAAATTGTGGAAGGAATGTTGACAGGAGAGTCTGAACCAGCAGAGAAAAATACAGAAAGAATAAATGAAGAATGTACTGTAGGTGATAGAATCAATATGGTATATTCAACATCAATGGTAGTTAATGGTAGAGCAACATATGTATGTACGAGCACTGGTATGGATACTGAAATAGGTAAAATAGCAGGTCTTTTGGAAAGTACAGAGACAAAGCAGACGCCACTGCAATCAAATATAGAACAATTCTCTAAAAAGCTAGGAATAGCTATTGTGGCAATGTGTATATTTATTTTTGCAATACAGGTATTTAGAGCTACTAGACACAGTACTGGAGCTGACATGAAGCAAGTAGTTCTTAACTCATTTATGTTTGCAGTTGCAATAGCTGTTGCAGCAATTCCAGAGGCACTATCATCTATAGTTACTATAGTGTTGTCTGCAGGAACAAAGACTATGTCAAAGAAGAACTCTATAATTAGAAAGCTGCCAGCTGTAGAAACATTGGGTTCTACTTCTGTAATATGTACAGATAAGACTGGAACGCTTACAATGAATAAAATGACAGCAGTAGGATACTACACTTATAAAAATGGAAATGAATCAGTTTCAGAAAAAGTAGAAGATAGGGAAGTATTGGAAGATATTTCAATGGATGAATTTTCATCAGAGGCTATGATTAATTATGCAGCAGCATTGTGTAATGACTCAGTTGTAAAAGAAGACGGTCTCGAGCTGGGAGATCCAACTGAAGTTGCCCTTACAGTATTTGCTGATAAGACAGGATACTTGACAAATAGAGTAAGAGAAATATATCCTAGACTTCAAGAGATACCATTTGACTCAGATAGAAAGCTGATGTCAACTGCCCATAATATCAATTCTGAGAATTTGATGTTTACAAAAGGAGCTCCAGACATACTTTTATCTAGATGTACAAAAGTTTTGCAGGGCAATAAAGTAATAGATATGACAGATGAAATTTTAAATAAAATTAAACTTCAAAATGAAAATTATTCAAAAAAAGCACTTAGAGTATTGGCTTTTGGATATAAAATAATGGGCGATGATGTTAAAATTGATGTAAACTATGAAAAAGATTTTATATTTATAGGTCTGATAGCTATGATCGACCCTCCAAGAAAAGAAGTAATACATGCAGTAGAAAAGGCAAAATCAGCAGGTATTAAGCCGATAATGATTACAGGAGACCACAAAACAACAGCTGTGGCTATTGCAGAGGAAATAGGAATATTTGAAAATGGAAATATGGCCTATACAGGATTAGAATTAGATAATATTAGTGATGATCAGCTAGATAAAGATCTAGAAAAAATAAGTGTGTACGCAAGAGTGTCACCACAAAATAAAATTAGAATAGTAGCAGCTTGGCAGAAAAAAAATAAAGTTACGGCTATGACAGGTGACGGCGTAAACGACGCACCAGCTCTTAAAAATGCTGACATAGGTATTGCTATGGGAAGTGGCACAGAAGTTGCTAAAGACGCTTCTGCAATGGTCTTAATGGATGATAACTTCGCCAGTATTATAGATGCAGTAGAGGTTGGTAGAACAGTATATAGTAATATCAAAAAATCAATAACTTACTTGTTCTCAGGAAATCTTGGTGCCATAATATCTATATTATTTGCTGTGTTTGCTGACTGGTCAAACCCATATACAGCACTTCAATTAATATTTATAAATATGGTAAATGACTCTCTACCAGCTATTGCTTTGGGAATGGAGAAGCCAGAAAAGGGAATAATGGAAATATCACCTAGAGAAAAGAATGAAGGTCTATTAGGTGGTGGAACGCTACAATCCATACTATCGCGTGGTATATTTGTAGGTATAGCCGCTATAATAGCACAATATATAGGTATGAAAACATCTTCACAAATGGGTGTAGCACTTGCATTTACAACACTTCTTTTGTCTAGAACTTTCCAGACATTTGCATGTAGATCTGACTTTAATAGTGCATTTTCAGCAGGATTTTTCTCAAACAAATATGTAATTTATGCAGTGTTGATTTGTTTATTACTTTTGGGAATAGTATTGTTACCAAGCGTAAGAGCTATATTTGCTATACCTATGGCATACTCATTTAGAGAATTAGCAATAGCAGTTGGACTTTCTTTAGGAGCAGTATTATGTATGGAAGTAACTAAAAAAATTAGAAAATAATTTATTTATGGATAGGAATATAGAAAAATAAAATTAAGAAAATCATTAATAATTAAGAAAAGTTATCAATAAGACTTGACAAAAATTAAATATTCTTATATTATATAAACAAGGATGATAATTATTATCATCCTTGTTTAGAATAAAAAATAATAATTATAACATTCTTATATCATATATAAAAAAATAATTTGAGGATGTTTTACTTATTCGGATATTAATCAATATAGTTTAATTAGAAAGAGTATATTTTAGGAGGTAATTTATGAGTTTATTAGTGATTGGTGGTCATGAGAGAATGGAGAAAGATTATTACAAATTGGCAAAAAATAAGGGGTATAAGGCGAAGGTATATACAACTATGTCTAGTAAGGTGAAAAATTCAATAGGAAGTCCAGATGCAATAGTGATACTGACTTCTACTGTGTCACACAAAATGACAAAAATTGTAGAATCACATGCAAAAAAAATGTCTATACCTATTATAAGACACAAAAACAGTAGTAAGGTTGCATTTACTAAGTGTCTTGAAGATGTTGATTATTGCCTAGGTAACTGTGCGGAATGTAAGGGATGTAATAAGAACTAGTATTTGATTATAAGTGTATATAAGTATTAGAGGCTGATATAATATTTTAAGAAATATTTTATGTATGATGTCATTATAAAACCCTATGATTGTTTAGGGAAATTAATAGATTTAAGAAATGTTAATAAAAATGAGTATAAATTATAATATTTAATAGATAAAAAGACTAGGAATATTTTCCTAGTCTTTTTTACTTTATTTATTGTCTTTATTTATTGTCTTTGGAATCTTTTATGACAGGTATTCGTTTTGTAGAGTCACTGTTATCTACAGTGCTTTCTTTATAGCTTGCCTTTGATTTTGAAGTTGATTTTTCTTTTGTATTAAGTTTTTTTCTTTTTTTAGACTTACGGTCCTTAGAGTTATCAATATTTTCATCAGGAGCCGAACTATCAAGGTCTTTTGGAACAATATCATCAACGTTCATTTCAGATTTTCTATTAGACGTTCTCTCGCTTCTAGCCTTTTTGTCAGCTTTTCTTTCTTTTCTAGATTTTTTTTCTTTTTTATCTGAGTTTTTCTTAAAGCTATCTCTTAATATTCCTATTATAAGCATTATAACAGCAAGAACTATTATAATAGGTATTCCCAATATAATAACTTTTGAAGGGATAAAACTGATTTTACTACTTATTTGTTTATCTAAGAACTTATAGAAGTTACTAGATTCAAAAGTTTTTACTATATCTGATGAGAATATATTCTTAAAGAAATCTCCTATACCATAAAAAATACCTATAAATCCATTGAAGGAATTGGATACTTCAGTCTTTACTTTGTCAGAAGTTTTAGATTCATCCTTTGTTTCTTTTGAACTTTTACTATTATTGTTTTCATTGTCTTTTGCTTCTTTTTCTTTTTTATCAGAATCTTTTTTATTAGTTTTTTTCGATTCATCTTTACTAATTTTTTTATCGGAAGAAGCCTTTTTAGGATCTTCTTTTTTTGAATTTCCAAAAGGTAGCATACTCATCATGTATTGAGTATATGTTTTTGATTCATTCTCTGCTACCAAGCCTATACTAGAGACCATATCACCATCTTCAAAGATATTTAAAGTACCAATGATATCACCCTTTTTAACGGGCATTTTCAAATTTTCAAAATCTAACTTGGTTTTATAATCTTTTTTAGAAGTGTTATCATTCTTTGGTATTGTTATGATGTAGTCATTGGCAAGGCTGTATTTTATAGAAGAAGGTGTAGAAAACTTTACTTTTTTCTCGCCTTTCATATCTTCTTTCTTAAAAATAGTAACTACCTTAAATCCATCAAATCCATAATCTAACAGGGCTCTCGAATCATGGTACAAACTTCCTCCTGGAGAACCAAATACACCAGCAACTAGCCTTACACCATTTTTTTGTGCAGTTGATACAAGACAGTTTCCAGCATCATCTGTATATCCAGTTTTTATTCCATCAACTATATCATATTTGATTGGAACTTCTTTGCCCTTATACTCCATATTTTGTTTACAAGCTAAAAATTTGTTGCTATTAAACATCTGTCTATCAAGCTTACAATTATCACCTTTTTTGAAACTGACTTCCTTTGTTGAAACAATTTTTTTGATCGTTTCATCACCGAATGCTACTCTAGAAAGATTTGTCATATCTAGTGCAGTTGTATAATGTTCCTCATCTGGAAGACCATGTGGATTGTTAAAATGTGTATGCAGTGCACCATATTTTTTGGCTTCTTCATTCATATATTTAATAAAGTTATCTGCATTGCCATCTCCATAGTGTCTAGCCAAAACATACGCAACGTCATTTGAAGAGTGTATCAAGAGAGCTTGTAAAAGTTCCAAAACAGTGAACTTTTCTCCATTTTCGAGATACATACTAGAACCTTCTACAGTTGGCATATCTTTAATCTCTATAATTTCATTGACATCATCAGCTTTTTTTAGAACACAAAAGGCAGTCCATATTTTAGTAGTTGAGGCAGGATACATTTTTGTATCAGCATCCTTTTGGTATAATACCTTTCCAGAATTATAGTCCATCAAAACCATATGCTTTGACGGTAATGAATCTAATTCAGTTTTTTCATCTGCAAAAACACCTACTGCTGAGCTAGATAATAAAGCTACACATAGTATAGTTGCTGAAAAAATGGAAATAAATTTTTTGAGCATAATTTTTATAGGATGCATTGTACTAATACATCAAAATTTGTTTATAAAAAATATAAGATTGCTGTAATATACCTCTTATAAGACATATTTGTACTACGCATCGACCTCCTTTGCCTATTTATATTTAAATATAGTTCGCAAAAATAGTATATCACATATTTCCTTATTTTTGGTGTAGAAATTTCAAATTAATGACTATATATATATGAATAGATTGCTTTATATATTAGAGAATCTAATAATAATTAGTTTTTAAAGGAAATTTGAATTTATATAAAAAACATATAAGTTATATTTTAAAATGAATAATTATATAATAGCAAGATGAGAAATTATGTAAATAGAAAATAGAATTAAAAATAATAAGAAAATTGTTATACATAGCAAATTCAAAAGAATTATGTGTATTTAGAATTAGATGGAGGATAAAATGGGTAAAAATAAAGAGAGAGAAAAATTAGATATTTTTAAAAATAAACTTTCAGAAATTGATAAGAAAAAAGCTATTATAACGTTTATAATTATAATTTTTTTGCTTTATAAGATCATATTTTCTGGTGGACTTGGACTATTGGATAGAAGAGAAAAATTAAATGAGTCAAGTAACTCTGAAATAAATTATTCAATTGATAAAAAAGATGGGGTTGTATTAGATAGTGAAAAAAAGAAAGTTGGCAAGGAGAATGTACTATCACAAAATAATAAAAAAAGTGGAAATATAACGATATATATAACAGGAGCTGTTGCCAACCCAGGTGTAATAAGCTTGGATTCAAATATGAGATTAGATGATGCATTAAAAAAGGTAGGTGGTACGACTAAGGATGCAGATATTAATAGAATAAATTTGGCTATGAATCTTGAGGATTCTCAGCATTATATTATCCCTTACATTGGTCAAGATGATAAAGGCAGTAGAGAAGATGACCTATCTGCTGTTAGTTCCAATGGTATAAAATCTCCAAATGTAACAGCTGATAATAATACCAACAATTCATCTAATTCAAGCTCAAAAGAATCTAAAATCAATATAAATTCTGCCGATGAAAACCAACTACAAACAATAACTGGTGTTGGACCATCTACTGCCAAAAAAATTATTGACTACAGAGAAAAAGAAGGGAAATTTTCGAGTATAGATGATATAAAAAATATTTCTGGAATAGGCGATAAAAAATTTGAAAACATGAAAGAATATATTGATATAAAATAATTTTCAAAAATATTAGCCAACGGGAAAGGTTGATATTTAAGGTAGAGTATTCTTTAATATTGATATAGCTATTCTCTATAAGGGATAATTGAAGATCAAATAAATAATAGTTGAAATAAATCATCATTACTATTTAGACTTATAGAATTGAATATATTTTTGTGTTATAATTGTAGTATGAAAAAGTGTCTAATTGTGGTTTTAATGAAGGTTACTGGAGGACAAAAAATGTTACTTTTAAATAGAGAAGATATAGAAAAAATTTTTACAATGAAAGATGCCATAAAGGCAGATAAATTAGCTTATTCAATATTCAGTAAGGGAAAGAGTATATCTCCTTTGAGAACAAATTTTGCATCAGAAAATGCAAATGGAAATATACTTTTTATGCCTGGATATGTAGGCGATATAGGAGTTGCAGGGCTAAAAATAGTATCTGTATTTCCTGATAACACAAAACAAAACTTACCAGTTACACCAGGAACAGTATTGTTAGTTGATGACAAGACTGGAGTGGTTAACTGTATATTAGATGGAACATATGTTACAGAAATTAGAACAGGGGCAGCTTCAGGTTCAGCTATAGATCTTCTTGCTCGCAAAGGATCAGAAACCGCAGCTTTGATAGGTACAGGTGGACAGGCTGAGTCTCAATTTGATGCTATAGTTGCTGGATGTGATACTGTGAAGGTGGTCAAAGTACACTCTAGAACTCAAGCAAAGAGGGAAGCTTTTGCCAAAAAGATGCAAGATAAATACTCAGGCAAGATAAAAGTAATAGCTTCTAACAGTGCTGATGAAGCAGTGTTAGATTCAGATATAGTAGTACTGGTAACGACTTCTACTAAAGCAATTATCAATGGTGATAATTTAAAGAAGGGTGCACTTGTATGTGGAGTAGGTTCTTATATGCCTACTATGCACGAAATAGATGAAAAAACTCTTATGAAGGCAGATAAAATATACTTTGACTCAAAAGAAGCAGTATTATCAGAGGCAGGTTGTATTATAACACCTTTAAAAGAAGGCAAAATATCAGAAGCTGATTTTACAGGTGATCTTGGAGACATGATTAATGGAAAAATTATTTCAAGAGAAAATGATGATGAAATAATTGTATTCAAGTCAGTTGGAATAAGTACACAGGATGTAGTAACAGGAAAAGCTATATATGACAAGGCAAAAGAAGAAAAAGTTGGTTATGAATTTTAAAGAAAGATAGAATTTGTTTCTTTCATAAATATAAATATTTAATATTCTATTTATAGCAAGAGCTGAGATATAGATAATAAATATTTTTATAAAATAAAACATTTATTATTAGTTTAAAATATAAGAGGAAAATGCCACCGATTTTTTGGAATGCAATCCTCTTATTATTTTTTTAAGGAGAAAAAATGGCAAAAGAATATAAAAAATTGACAGACATGACAAAAGCAGGAGGCTGAGCAGCTAAAATAGGACCAGAAGAGCTGGCTACAGTTCTTGCAAAATTACCACAAAATACAAGTGACAAGGTAAGTAATCTTATGGTAGGACTTGATACTGCTGATGATGCGGCTGTATATAAGTTGACTGATGATTTGGCATTGATACAGACTTTGGACTTTTTCACACCGATGGTGGATGATCCATATATATTTGGACAGATTGCTGCAGCAAATGCACTATCAGATGTATATGCTATGGGTGGAGAACCTACTGTTGCTATGAATATAGTATGCTTCCCATCTTGTCATGATATGAATGTATTGGCAGAAATACTTAGAGGTGGAGCAGATAAGGTAAATGAAAGTGGATGCCTTCTTGTAGGTGGACATACTGTAGATGATCAGGAACCTAAGTATGGTTTATCAGTATCGGGAATAGTTCACCCAAATAAAGTACTTGCAAATTCTACAGCAAAGGCTGGTGATAAGCTAGTTCTAACAAAACCAATAGGTGCAGGAATTATGAATACGGCTATGAAGGCAGAACTTGTAGATAAGGAAACATCTAATCATGTAATAGAGGTAATGATTCACCTAAATAAATATGCAGCAAAAAGCTTGGATAAATTTCCAGTAAACTCTGTAACAGATATTACTGGTTTTGGCCTTTTAGGACATTCTCTTGAGATGGCAAAGGCGTCAGAGGTAACTATATCAATTGATTCTAAGAGTGTTCCTATTATGAATCATGCACTAGATTTTGCCAGAATGGGTATAATACCCGAGGGTGCATACAAAAATATGGGTTATGTTCAAGATGATACATATATATCTGAAAATGTAGAAGAGGCTCTTTCAGATATTTTCCACGACCCACAGACATCTGGGGGATTATTGATATCACTTCCAAGCGAATATGCAGATGAAATTGTAAAGGATATGTTATTAAATGGAACAATATCTGCTGCAGTAATAGGAGAAGTCATTCCAAAACAAGAAAAATATTTAGAAGTACATTAATTGAATATTATAGTATAATATATATATGGTGCACCTAGTAGTAATACTGGGTGAGTCTATATAGAAACTATTATAAGATATTAAAAAATAAAATCTGAAGTTTGGAGAAGGTATAAAATATGAATGATAATAATAAAAAAGAATTATTCGCAGTTCTTCCATCAGTTGATGAAGTATTAAGCGACAATAGAATAATAGAGTTGTGTACAAAATTACCTAGAAGTATAGTATTGGATTCAATAAGAACTACTGTAGACAAGTATAGAAAGTTAATAGTTTCTATCGATGATAAAGAAATAGAAACATTTAAATTAGAAGAGGAAGATATTATAATAGAAAGCATTAATTTGGCACAAAAGTCATATGAACTATCTTTGAAAAAAGTTATAAATGCCACTGGCATTGTTGTTCATACTAATCTGGGAAGGTCTTTACTTAGCGAAAATATAAAAGAAGAGCTATGGAATGCAGCTTCAAGATATTCAAATCTAGAATATAATATAGATGAAGGTCATAGAGGATCTAGATACAATCATTTAACAGCAATGATTAAAAGAATTACAGGGGCAGAAGATGTCTTGGTAGTAAACAATAATGCAGCAGCAGTTTTATTGGTTTTAAGTACAATGGCAAAGGGTGGAGAAGCTATTGTTTCAAGAGGAGAACTAGTAGAAGTTGGTGGTGCTTTTAGAATACCAAGTATTATGTCTCTTAGTGGTGCGGATTTGGTAGAGGTAGGATCAACAAATAAAACACACTATAATGATTATGAGGACGCAATTACAGAAAATACAAAAGTATTGATGAAGGTTCATACAAGTAACTATAGAATAGTCGGTTTCTCAGAAGATGTAGGACTTGAGCAAATGAGAGAATTGGGAGATAAATATGACTTACCTGTAGTTGAGGATTTGGGCAGCGGTGTATTTGTAGATCTTTCTAAGTATGGCATGTCATACGAACCAACAGTATTTGACTCAATCAATAAAGGTGTTGATGTGGTTAGTTTTAGCGGAGACAAAATGCTAGGTGGACCACAGGCAGGTATTATTGTAGGAAAGAAAAAATATATAGAAAAAATGAAAAAAAATCAGCTTACAAGAGCTCTTAGAGTAGACAAAATGACAATAGCAGCGCTAGAAGCTACCTTAAGATTTTATCTTGATGAGCAGAAAGCTATAAAAAATATACCTACACTAAGAATGCTTACATATACATATGATGAGCTAAGAGTAAAAGCTGAAAATCTTTTGAAAACGATAAAATCAGCCTTACTAGAGAAATCTATATCAGTTGATTTATCAATTGAGGACTGCAAAGGTCAAGTTGGTGGGGGATCTATGCCTACTGAGGAATTAAATTCAGTAGCAGTAGCTATTAAACCAGAAAAAATGAGTGTAGGTCACTTTGAAGAAAAACTAAGACTTAGTGATTCACATATAATAGCAAGAGTTTATGATGATAAATACATCCTAGATGTCAGAACAATTTTTGAAGATCAATTTGAAGAAATTGCTTTAGAAACAGTTAAGGCTTTAGGAGGGGATAATTAATGAAACATATAGTAGTAGGTACAGCAGGACATATTGATCATGGAAAGACGAGCCTTATAAAAGCTCTTACAGGAAGAGCAACTGATACGCTTGATGAAGAAATAAAAAGAGGTATATCTATAAATTTAGGCTTTACTTATTTTAATCTACCAAGTGGTAAAAATGTTGGTATTGTTGATGTTCCAGGTCATGAAAAATTCATCAAAAATATGTTAGCAGGAGCATCAGGGCTAGATATGGTATTATTAGTAATAGCTGCAGATGAAGGTATGATGCCTCAAACTATAGAACATATAGATATATTGTCTTACTTAAACATTAAAAAAGGCTTAGTAGTAATGACTAAGTGTGATATGGTAGATGACGAGATGATTGAACTAGCAGAAGATGACATTAGAGAAGGTCTAGTAGGAACATTTCTTGAAGGATCAGATATAATAAGAGTAGATTCTTTATCCAAAAGAGGTATACCTGAGTTAATTCAAAAAATAGATGAAATGAGCGATGAGGTAGAAGAGAAAAATAATCATCTGCCTGCTAGATTAAATATAGATAGAGTATTTTCTATTAAGGGGTTTGGAACGGTTGTTACTGGAACTATTATTGAAGGACAAATAAAATTAAATGATGAACTTGAAATATATCCAAGGGCCAAAAAGGCGGTTGTTAGAAATATTCAAGTACATGGTAATAATGAAGAAGAAGCATTTGCAGGTCAAAGAACTGCGATAAATCTAGCAAATATCAAAGTGAATGATATTGAAAGAGGAGATATTTTGGCAGCTCCAGACTCCCTGCTTGAATCTATGATGATAGATGTCAAAATAAAACTTTTAAATCACGAAGGCTGTAAAATAGAAAATTGGGATAGATTAAAATTATATCATGGTACAAGAGAAATCTTATGTAGAGCAGTGCCTTTAGAAAAAGAAATAATGAAAGCTGGAGATGAAGGATTTGTACAATTAAGGCTTGAAGAAAAGATCGTTTGTAAAAAACAAGACCCTTTTGTAATCAGAACTTATTCCCCAATGGATACAATTGGTGGTGGAGTAATCATTGATGTTTCCAAAGAAAAGCATAGTATCAATAAATATATTGGAAGTGTAATAGAAGAGCTTAAAATTAAGGAATCAGGTGATGAAAAATCAATACTAGAAGTATTTTTGAAAAATAATTCGTCAACTTATCCAAAAATATCTGATATGATGAGCTATGTAAGTCTATCTAAGGGAAAAATAGAAGAGATATTAAGTGAGTTAAAAGTAGAAGGCAAAATATCTGAAATAAATAATAGAGTAGTACATAAAGAGTATTTTGATTTCCTAGAATCAAAACTCATAAGAATACTAGAAAAATATCATAAAGAAAACCCTCTTAAAACGGGCATGTTGAAACAAGAAGCAGGTACAAAAGTTGATTCATCATTTAAGGCGAAAGATATAGATGGATTTTTATCGCTTGTGCTTGATAATGATAGAATAAAAATTGTAAACAATCTCGTTTCTTTGAAAGAATTTAGTGTAGAATTAAATGATGAACAAAAGAAATTAAAATTACAATTAGATAAGAAATTAAATTCTATGGGATATAATGACATCTCAACAATTGATGATATCTGTGATGGAGATAAGGCAAAAAAAGAAGTATTAGACTCGATGATTGGTTCGGAAGTTCAACTTTTAGACGATGAATATATTATATCAACAAAACTATATGAAGAAGCAAAGACGAAGATGGTAGATTTCATTCAGAAAAATGGTGAAATGAGTCTTGCAGAGTTTAGAGATATGATGGATTCTAGCAGAAAAATTTGCATGATAATACTTGAAAGTTTCGATAAACAAAAGATAACTAAAAGAGTGGAAAATAAGAGAGTGTTATATTAATTGATTTTAAATAATGGATAGGGGATTCCTATCCATTATTTTGTGTATTTGTAATGTATTTATTAGACAAGAGTTCATTTATATAAATCTAGAAAGTGTGTATATAATTAGTCTTATTTATCTAGAAAATGTGTATATAATTAGTCTTATTTTTAAATTTTATAAGGATTATTACTAGTATTTTTATGGCTAGTTACAAAGTTCATACATTTTCTTTGCAAATTCTTCAGCGTTTTTCTTTTTTTCAGTATTCATAAAGTCATGATTGTATCCGAGATTCCTCTCAGCAAGCATACCCAAATATTCTAGCTTTGAATGTTTACAGTATCTTTTCATTCCAGTTTCAAAAAGGTCTGCTCCTTTTTCAGGTCTATAACCGCAAGTTGTAATAATGGATAATTTCTTACCTTCCCATAGAGAAGGTCCTTTTTTTTCTCCATAATATTTATTCATACCATAGACTAAACGATCTAAGAGTGCCTTCATAGGTGCAGTGCAATACCAAGAATATATAGGTGTAGCTAATATTATTAGGTCGGACTCTAGTATTTTATCAAAAATTTCTGCGACATCATCATTGTGAAAACATCCAAACTTTGTCCAATCATTTTGACATACTCTGCATGAAATACAAGGACTAATTTCTTTATCGTGCAGCCAAACTGTTTCTACTTCTACATCATCTCTTGCAAGTTCACTTACAAATGGGTCTAGTAATGAAGCAGTATTGCCATCCTTTCTTGGACTTCCCATCAAAATATATACTTTCATATAATACCTCCGTAAAAAATAATTGATTTATATAATTTATTATAAATAAATAGATAGATAGAGTAGACTCTAATACCTATATACTAAATATAACAGAATATTAGAAATAATAATACTTATATCTTGAATAAGTATAAAATATTTACAAATAATAGATTGAATTATGTAAGAAATAATGGGAGGTCGATTGATATAGATTATAGAGGAAATGTCATAGATTGAACATATGTGTGTTTGTCGAACAAATAAATATTTTTTTGTGTAATAAGCACATATTTAATTGAAGTTTGTACCTTAAAATCATTATAAAATTACTGCGAACTAAGAGCTTTAATAAGTATACTATAAAAAGCATCAAATAAAAAAAGAAGACAGATTATCTGTCTTCTTTTATATAAAAAGTAATTTACTTCTTTTGTCCATCCTTTAAGAATCTAATTCTTTCGATGTGCATAGTATCTAATGAAGTATCAGTCTGATGATATACTGGTATATTCATCTTTGGAGCAATACCCATAACTGTATTTGTACAGTCAGTACAGTTTGAAATAAGAACTGTCTGAGCACCAGCCTTCTTTAGAGCAAGCATCTTCTGAGCCTGTCCTGGGCAATGTCCTGGGTTTTCACACTTTAATGCGCCACCCTTACCTTCGATTGCTTGCTTACATCTTTCAACACCTACTACTGTAGATCCCATGTAACCAGCGATTTCTCTTAATCTATCTTCGTTACCACCACAAGCACAAACCAATAGACCCATCTTTCTGTCATCCTTTGGATATGGCTTAGTAACTAATATACCACCTGTAGTCTTAGTTGTAACTGCATCTAAGTTAGTAGATTTTCCTGTGAAAGGTCCACCCATGATTATTTCGCCGTATTCGCCGTGCTTAAATAATCCGCCAGCTCTTTCTATTAAATCTCCAACTCTTGTACCAATTGGAACGTTCTTGAATATTTCAAGAGCATTAGCAGTGTTTAAGTATCCAGCTACTGTTAAGTCCTTTTCGATTAAAGGCTTAAGTTCATCAACTGCACTAGCTACTGCACACATTGTTTCAGAGTTTATTACTACAGCATTTGCTTCTGCTGGTAGCTTATCAGTTTCAAGAACAATTCCTAAACATTCTCTAACGATAGCTCTTTCTTCTCCCATTGGGTACATATCTGGTAATATATGTACAGAGATTCTTTCATCATCTATTATTTCTTGCATTGTTAGTATTTCTTTTTCGTGAATTTCCTTTATAGCAAATACACCGTGAGCTGCATTACAAGATTCCATGCAAAGCTTCATACCTCTTAGTAGTTTTTCAGGTTCTGCAAGTAATTGCTGCATATTGTGAGTTAATATTGGTTCACATTCAGCTGCATTACATAGAACGTATCCAGTTCCACCAAGATCAGTACCTAACTTGATATGAGCTGGGAAACCAGCACCACCAAGACCAACGATACCTGCATTTTTAACTGTTTCTGCTATAGTTGCGCCCTTTTCAATTTTAACAAAGTCTTCACCTTGTACTTCATTTGGCTGTATAACGATTTCATCTTCAGTAACTTCTATAACCTTACCATCTACACTGGCATGTAGGTAAGCACCTAAACCTTCGAAATCTGCTACTAGCTGTCCTCTCTTAACTTCGTCTCCAACTTTGACTACTGGAGAATTCTTTGCGCCAATATTCTGCTTTAATAATAAGTGAATAGTATTTGACATAATCCTGCCTCCTTAAAATAATAAATTGTATGTAGTGTTAATAATCTGTAGTTTATTTGTAAGTGTATTAGTTTTATTAAGTATCGCTTAGCTAACCACTTTAGACTAAAAGTCAAAAGCATATGAGCCGCTAGTGTTTAAGTTTATATGTTTTATTTAAAATATTAACATAAAATGATGTGGGTAAAGAACTGTTTATAGCAAGCTCATCTACTCACGTTCCTATTATATCATATAATGGATAAAAGTTAATAGTGTATTTATAAAAGTTAATTTATTAATTTGTAAATATATAAAAAAACGTCTTAATATCATAGATATTTTTATATATAAGAAAAAAAGGTCTTAAAAGATACTATATATAATGTAGAGAATAATAATAAAATATGTTTTTTTGAAAGTCAAAAGCTTGTATAGCATGACTTATAGCGAATATGTTAGCATGAAAAAGCAAAATTTATGGGCAAAGAAAAAAACAGATACAAATTAATTGATTAAAAATAGATAAATTAATATATAATTACATATTATCATAAATTAGAAAAAATACTCAAAATTATATCTATAATCATTATAGATATCATCTATTAAAGATATGGGCTAAATCATAATAACTAAAAATAGTACTATTAATAGAAAAATCTAAAAAAACTATGATAGAATAATAAATAGAACTGATTTTTAATAAAAATTATACTTTATTGTATATTTTCTGAACTAATATCAGAAAATATATAGATTTAAGAGCTAATATGGTATATTATGTTTCTAGTAAGAAATAGTTGGATCTTGTGTAGTTACTAGTGTATATGAAACAATATTATTTATTTGTTTTTAATTTAAAATTAAGAATATGGGTCAAGCAAATATATTCATTAAAAAACACGAATAATTAGATTATAGAAGACAACTTCTTGTGATATAATTGAATAAATAGATAATAGATATTGGAGGTGTATATATGTTTGGTGTCCCCATCAAAGAATCTTTTGAAAATGTAATTCAGAAGGATTTTAAAGTTGTAAAAGACTACTGTACTATAGGCGAAGTGTTTGAATACATGGTAACCGAGAATAAACTAATTATAGTAATGGATAGTCTTAGTAATACAATTGCAGGTTACTTGTCTATTTTAGATATGTCGGAAATAATTGAAAGATATGATTTTAAATATAGAGATGTTGAAGTAAAGAGTGTATTAAATAGGGATTTTAAGCTAGTTAGTAGCGATTATGATTTTTCATCTTTTAGAGATTTATTGGATAATGGAGCATATGTAAACATTATTATAGATGATGATGAAAAAATTGTTGGCTATATGACAGAGAAGAATATAAAATACAATAATTATTCTACATTAGAGGAGAAGTTTGTAACTCTAAAATATGTTACGCAACAAATAAATGAAGGTATAGCTGCTATCGATAAAAATGGAGTAGTAATACTTTGGAATAAATTTATGGAAGAAAGATATGATATTCGCGCCAGCGATATGGTTGGTGAGAAAATGAATGATTTTCTAGAAGACACAATTATGGAGAGAGTGTTGACCACTAGAGAAAGTATGAATGATTTTTATTATTCTAAGAAGATTGATGATAATACAGATTTATACGGATTTGTTCAAGCGAACCCTATATATTTCAATGATGAATTTGTTGGAGTTGTATGTACTGAGGTGGATATTACAGATGCAACAAAGTTATCTCAAGAGCTAGAAGTTGCAAATGACAGATTAGCATATTTAGAAGATGAAGTAAAATCACTTTCAAAGAGCGAGTTTGACCAGATATTAGGTAAGAGTTATCCGTTTGAAAAGGCAAAAAATATTGCCAAGCAAGTAGCCAAAACTAACAGTTCTATAATGTTAAATGGTGAGAGTGGTACTGGTAAGGAAGTGTTTGCAAGGGCTATACATAAGTATAGCGAGAGAGAAGGACCGTTTATACCAGTAAACTGCAGTGCAATACCTCAAGAATTATTTGAAAGTGAATTTTTTGGGTACGCGCCAGGAGCATTTACAGGAGCAACAAAGAATGGTAAGAGTGGTATTTTTGAACTAGCAAATAACGGTACGGTATTTCTAGATGAAATTGGAGATATGCCACTAAATATGCAAGTCAAACTACTAAGAGTTCTTCAGGAAAGAGAATTCATGAGAGTTGGTGGCAGAGAAATGATCAAAGTGAATGTGAGAATAATTTCTGCAACCAATAAAGATTTAAAAGAAATGGTAAGAGAAGAAAAATTTAGAGAAGACTTATTTTATAGATTGAATGTAGTTGAAATAAAGTTACCACCATTAAGAGAAAGAAATGAAGATGTAGGAATATTGATATATCATTTCTTAGAAGAGCAGTGTAAAGAAAATGCTAAGCCTTTTCTTAAGATAAGTAAAGAGGCATTTAAGGTACTAGAAAAATATAGATGGAAGGGTAATATAAGAGAATTAAAAAATACAATAGAAAATATGGTAGTTTTATCATCTAGACCAACTTTGGAAGTAGATGATATACCAGAGTATATAATTGAGGCTGTAAAGAAGCCTACAAATGTAGTGTATCCGATGGACTTAAACAGGGCTATTGAAATATTAGAGATTAATAAAATAAATGAAGCTCTTGAAATGTCAAAGGGAAATAAGAGTAAAGCTGCTAAAATATTGAATATACCTAGAACTACCTTGTATTATAAAATCAATCAATATGATATAGACAATTAAAATAAATATACTAAAAATGTTTAGAATGTAAATGTAAAAAGGGTGTTTAAATTTATACAGTATTACTGTAAGAAAATTGAACATCTTTTTTTGTGTTTTAAAATATTGACTTAATTTATTTAAATAAGGTCAACATAAAAAAATATATGAAAAAACGATAAAAAATTAAAAAATACATTTGAAAATAAAATATATATAAAAAATAAGATATAAAAAATGTTATACGAATATAAGAATTATTATGTAAAATTGCTTTAATATAAGCGAGAAAACGTTTAAACGTCTAAAAATGATACATATGTTCAAAAAACGAACACAAAAAGTGTTGAGTAAAAAAAGAAATAAAAAATAAAAATAAAAATAATAAAGATGATAGATAAAAACTGTAATATAATTAGGTAAAATAGATAAAAACTTTAAAAAGTGCAAAATAACATAAGTTGGCATGAAAATTGCTTATATAGATGTCGAGTGTTTATTTTGTGAAAACAAATAGTAGTGTTTGTATGTGTAGTTTTGAAAGTTTAGATATTTACTCATATATATTAATAAATATATATAATAGTTAATGCATACTTAACTTTAAGAGGGATTAAGCTAAACTAAAGTGTTATTAGAAATACCAAGGATATATAGTAAGTGATAGAAAATCGATATAAGATTTAAAAATTTTATAAGATTTAAAAATTTTATAAAATATAATTTAAATTGATATTTTAAACAAAGTTTAAAAAGTCGAAAAATTGAGTTAAAAAACAACTGAAAAACATTTGAAATATTATGTCTGATTTCTGACAAAAAGGCGGAAAACTGACATAAAAAGTTTTTCCTACATGATAAACGTTTACACATAAGTGTTTTACACGTATGTAGTCTTTTATGCGGAAAAATAAAAAAAGTTTTTAGTAGTTTTTTTTATAAAAATTGTCGGCAAACAGACACATTGAAAAAATACATCTTAGTTATAGATATTTTCTATTCATGTTAAAGCAACAATTGTAAAAGTATATATTTAAAAAAATAAGTAAATATACTTAATTACTTTTTTATAATAAAAATGAAAAAGTTGGCATTAAGTTTGCTATATATAGAGGTGGTAGTATGTTTTGTTTAAGTAGTTGTTTAAAGGGTGTTAAATAAGGAGTATTTGTATTATAATAGAATTAACAGTATAATAATATAATATAGGTATCTCAACAAAAGTGTGACGATGTCACTAAGAAGTACAGATAAATATCTACTTTGTATATCATGGAAGATATTTATGTTTTGCAGATCTATTTTAAGATCAATTCACAAAAAAATATATATAAGGAAAAACCGTTTTACTATAATTAAAAAACACAATAGACAATTTTTTGCGGTGGGAATTATATATATTTGTTATAAATTAAATTTTAACTTTTAAGGAGGTTTTTTGCTATGTCAATAACTAATGAAACAGCAAAAGCTCATGCTAATGATCCAGCAGTCTGCTGTTGCAGATTTGAAGCAGGAACAGTAGTAGAGGCGGCAAATCTTGAAGATCCAGCTATATTCCCAGATTTAATTGATTCTGGTTTACTGGAAATTCCAGAAAATGCTCTAACAATTGGTCAGGCATTAGGTGCTACAATGAAGGAAACTTTAGATGCGCTTGGTACAATGACTACAGATAATATGGAAGGGTATTCTGAATTAGTAGAAGAAACTGAAGAGGATGCTGAAGAAGAAGCTGAAGAAGCAGTAGCTCCAGCAACAACTACAGTAGCAGCTCCATCTGCTTTAGGTGGAACAATAAAGATTCATATAGGTGAAGGTAAAGATATCAATCTTGAAATACCAACAGGAATCGCTGCAGCAGCAGGACAGGCTGGTACAATAGTAGAAGCAGCTCCAGCTGAAGAAATAGTTGAAGAAACTAAGCTAATAAGAAGTCTTACTAAGAAGCACTATAAGATAGAAAAGGTAGTATTCGGTGATGTAACTGAAATCAACGGAACTACTCTTACAATAAGACATCCAGAAGAAATATGTAAGGAAGCTGTAGATACTGAAGAACTTGTATATGACATGAAGTTAGATATAATAACTCAGGACAGATATGATGAATATTCAGAAGCAGTTCTTGACTTACAGCCAGTAGCAACTAAGGAATCAGGTGATCTTGGTGAAGGTGTTACTAGAGTTCTTGACGGTGTTGTAATGGTACTTACTGGTACTGATGCAAATGGCGTTCAGATAGGTGAATTCGGTTCTTCTGAAGGTGCAATGGATACAACAATGATGTGGGGTAGACCAGGTGCAGCTGACTTTGGTGAAATATTCATTAAGGGACAGGTAACAATAAAAGAAGGTACTAACATGGAAAGACCAGGACCTCTTGCAGCTCATAAGGCATTTGACTACATCACTCAGGAAATAAGAGAAGCTCTTAAGGCTGTTGAAGATGAATCTTTAGTAGTTGATACTGAAGAAATCAACCAGTACAGAAGAAGCGGAAAGAGAAAAGTAGTAATAGTAAAGGAAATAATGGGACAGGGTGCTATGCATGATAACCTAATACTACCAGTTGAACCAGTTGGTACTTTAGGCGCTAGACCTAACGTTGACTTAGGAAACGTTCCAGTTGTATTATCTCCACTTGAAGTATTAGATGGTGGTATCCATGCATTAACTTGTATAGGACCTGCTTCTAAGGAAATGTCAAGACATTACTGGAGAGAGCCATTAGTTAAGAGAGTAATGGAAGATGATGAACTAGACCTAGTAGGTGTAGTATTCGTTGGATCACCTCAGGCTAACTCAGAAAAGTTCTATGTATCTAAGAGATTAGGTATGTTAGTTGAATCTATGGAAGTTGACGGAGCAGTAGTAACTACTGAAGGTTTCGGTAATAACCATATAGATTTCGCTTCACATATCGAACAGATAGGTATGAGAGGAATACCAGTAGTAGGTGTATCTTTCTGTGCTGTTCAGGGTGCTCTAGTTGTTGGTAACAAGTACATGACTAACATGGTAGACAATAATAAGTCTAGACAGGGTATAGAAAATGAAATACTTGAAAACAATACACTAGCTCCAGAAGAAGCTCACAGAATAGTAGCTATGTTAAAGAACGCTATCGAAGGCGAAGAAGTTAAGCCTGCTGAAAGAAAGTGGAATAACAACGTTAAGTTGAACAACATAGATGCTATAGAAAGTGCTTTAGGAGTAACAATTCCTTTAGAAGATAATGAAACTACTCTTAACATGACTGAAAAGAGAAGCAGATTATACGAAAGAGAAGATATAGATGCTGGTACAGTTAAGGATACTTACACTCCAGTAGAAAGCAAGTAGTATATAATATTAAATTAAGGTTGTTCAAAGAGCTTTTTAGAAAGGGGATAACATGGAAGAAGATTTAAGATACATATCCTCAGAAAAATATTATGAAGGTGTCATCACCAATGTTGAAGGTGGCGCTGTGACTATAGATTTAAAAGGTAGGCTTGGACAATTTAAAATACCAAACAGAATGCTTATTACTGACTATAATCCTCAGGTAGGACATGAAGTTGGATTTATGTTAAGCAATCCAGAGGTATTACGTCCAGAACCTAATGAGGAATATTTGAGAAAAATAGTTAGTCAGCAAAAAGTAGAAGAAGAAAAGAAGATTGAAAATCTGACAAGACTTGAAAAAAAAATCTTAGAAAAAACAGCTATTTTAGCTGATTTAGAAAAAAAGATTAAAATTAAGGAACTTGAATCAGAAATTTAGATCGATTTTGAAGGGAGAGAAATACAATGAGTCGTAAGTTAACAACAGTTCCAGGACTTCAATCAGAGATATATGTTCCAATAACACCACCTCCAGTTTGGACTCCTGTTACAAAACCATTAAACGAAATGGTAATAGCATTGGCTTCAGCTGCCGGTGTACATATGAAGAGTGATGAGAAATTTAACCTAGCAGGTGATACTGGATTCAGAATGGTTCCAGATACAGCTACTCCAGCAGATCTTATGGTATCTCATGGTGGATATGATAACTCTGATGTAAATAGAGACGTAAACTGCATGTTCCCAATCGAAAGATTACATGAACTTGCTAAGGAAGGATTCATAAAGGGAGTTGCACCTTGTCACTACACTTTCATGGGTGGTGGTGGAAACCAGGATGCATTTACACACGAAACTGGTCCAGCAATAGCTGCCAAGTTAAAAGAAGAAGGTGTAGATGGCGTTGTTATGACAGCAGGCTGAGGTACTTGTCATAGAACTGCCGTGATCGTGCAGAGAGCAATAGAAGAAGCTGGTATACCTACAATAATAATAGCAGCACTTCCTCCAGTAGTTAGACAGAATGGTACTCCAAGAGCCGTAGCTCCATTGGTACCAATGGGTGCTAACGCTGGTGAACCAAACAACATAGAAATGCAGACAGGAATATTAAAGGCTACTTTAGAACAATTAATAGCTATTCCTTCAGCAGGAAAGATAGTTCCACTACCATTTGAATATCACGCTGCTATATAGTTAGCTGATAAGATTGGTTATGTTGAGAATATAAAGAAATAAAGAAATATAGAAACATAAAATTGTAAACTCATCCTCTATAGCAATGTAGGGGATGTAAGTTTACTATTTTGAAAATTGAGAATATTGTTTTTTATTCTCAATTGCTAATTTTATACCAAAGGTGGTCATATTATGGACGAGAAAATTCTCAGACGCCTTGTAATTAAGCCTTTTGCCATAAACAATGTTGAGTATGGTAAAAGATTCTCAATTAAAGGCGACGTTCTTGAAATTGTTCAAGAGAAAATTGATGAATTGAAAGCAGCTGATGATTTAATCAGTGATATAAAGTTAGAGATTATACAGCCTGGGGATTATGACAGGCAGATTAATACAATTATGGATATAATACCTATTTCTACAAAAGTCTTAGGAGATATAGGTGAAGGTATAACTCATACTTTGACTGGTGTCTGCGTAATGTTGACTGGCGTAGATGAAGATGGTAGACAAATGCATGAATTTGGATCATCTGAAGGTATACTTAGTGAGCAAATGATATTTGGTAAGAGGGGAACTCCTGATACCAAAGATTACATTATACATATGGATGTCACTATAAAGGGTGGTCTGCCTTTTGATAGAACACTTCCAAACGCTTGCTTTAGAGCCTGTGATAATTTTATTCAAGAAATTAGAAAAGCTCTAAAAATCGTTGATGGAAGAGCTGCAAGTGGTTCATATGAATATTTAGATAAAGTTTCACCAGGAAAAAAGAAAGTTGTATTAGTTAAACAAGTTGCAGGACAGGGCGCAATGTACGATAATCTATTATTCCCTGAAGAACCTAGTGGTTTCGAAGGTGGTACATCTATAATTGATATGTGTAATATGCCGATGATACTGTCTCCTAATGAATATAGGGATGGAATCTTGAGAGCATTAGTATAGGGGGTGTAATAATGGGTATAGGTCCTTCAACAAAAGAAACATCACTACATATGTTTAGAGATCCATTGATAGAAGTGATGGGTGAGGATACAGATGTTGATTTTGTCGGTGTAATCGTAGTTGGTACACCAGATGATAATAAATATAAAAACTTAGTTGGACAAAGAGCTGCTGCATGGTGTGAAGCTATGAGGGTAGACGGTGTTATTTTGAGTTCTGATGGTTGGGGTAATTCTCATGTGGATTATGCTAATACCTTTGAAGAGATCGGAAAAAGAGGTATACCAACGGTTGGAGTGACATTTAATGGAGTACAAGCTAAGTTTGTAGTAACCAATAAATATATGGACACAATTGTCGATATAAACAAGAGCAAAGAAGGCATTGAAACGGAAGTTGTTGGAGAAAACAATGTAGATGTAGTCGATGCAAGGAAGGCACTTGTATATTTAAAGTTTAAAATGCGTCAAAAATAGTTAATTAAATAATAAATTAGAAAAATTAATAATTTGATATAAATTAATAATTTAATAACATTAATTGAATGGAGGTACATAGTTATGAAATTTAGTAGAAGTATTCATGCAATCGATTCCCATACTGCAGGTGAGGCTACAAGAATTGTAGTTGGAGGTATACCAAACGTTGTTGGAAACTCAATGCCAGAAAAGAAACAATGGTTAGAGGATAATTTAGATTATCTTAGAACAGCTATAATGTTAGAGCCAAGAGGACATAATGATATGTTTGGTTCAATAGTAACTCAGCCTACACACCCAGAAGCTGATTATGGAATCATCTTTATGGATGGTGGCGGATACCTAAACATGTGTGGCCACGGAACAATAGGAGCTATGACTGTAGCAGTTGAAACAGGTATGGTAGAAGTACATGAACCAATTACTCATATAATACAGGAAGCACCAGCTGGAATAATAAAGGGTGAAGTATCTGTAGAAAATGGAAAAGCTAAGAAGGTATCATTTGAAAATGTTCCTGCATTCTTATATAAGGAAGATCAAGAAGTAGAACTACCTGGATATGGAAAGATTAAGTTTGATATATCATTTGGTGGAAGCTTCTTTGCAATAGTAAAGGTTGATCAGATAGGCGTTGAAATAGTTCCAGAAAATGCTGATATACTTAACAGATTAGGTATGCAGTTAAGAGACATCATAAACGCTGAAATACCAGTTCAGCATCCAGAAATGCCACATATTCATACAGTAGATTTAATTGAATGGTGGTCAGAAACTGATACACCAGGTGCTACTTTAAAGAACTGTGTTGTATTTGGACAGGGACAGGTAGATAGATCTCCATGTGGTACTGGTACAAGTGCAAAGCTTGCTACTTTATATGCTAAGGGTAAGTTCAAAATGGGAGAAAAATTCGTTTATGAATCAATCCTAGGAACAGTATTCGAAGGCGAAATCGTAGGAACTGCAAAGGTTGACACATTTGATGCAGTAATACCTAAGATAAGTGGTTCAGCTTATATAACTGGATTTAATCATTTTGTAATAGATGATACTGACCCAGTTAAGCACGGATTTATACTAAAGTAAGTTGCGTCAAAAATTACTTTACAAAGAAATTAATTATTCATAAATTAAGCTAGTTACTTAATTTATTTTGTTAGCGATTTAAAGGAAAAGTTATTTGGAATTAGTTATTTAATTAGGGGGGCTTCCCCCTGATTCTTTGTAAAATGAGGAGGAAATCGTTATGATTAAAGGACTTCAAATATTATTGTATGTAGCTTTTGTCGCTTATGCAATAATATTCTTTAGAGATATTTGGAAAGCTAAGAAGGAAGACAGATTAGAAGAAGAAAAAATTTGGAAGCCAGTAGCTACTGGTTTCATTACGAATTTCTTTGACACACTTGGTATAGGGTCATTTGCACCTACAGTTTTCTTTTTTAAAGCATTCAAGCACAATATAAATGATAAGCAGATACCAGCTACACTTAATGCAGCTGATGCTTTACCAGTTATGTTTGAGGCAATTATATTTATACAGGCAACTAATGTTGAACCTATAACATTGGTATCTTTGATAGCCTCAGCTGTGGTAGGTTCATATATAGGTGCTGGTATTATATCTAAGTTAAATGAAAGAAATATACAGCTGATTATGGGATTTGCACTTCTTGCATCAGCACTTTTATTCTTATTGTCAGTATTAGGAATTGTTCCAATCGGTGGAACAGCTTTAGGACTACATGGTGGAAAGCTAATAGGAGGAATTGTAATATTCTTCGTACTAGGTGCGTTGATGACAGCAGGTATAGGCCTATATGCTCCAGCAATGGTAGTAGTATATTCAATGGGAATGGATCCTTCAGCGGCTTTCCCAATCATGATGGGATCATGTGCACTACTTATGCCAGTTGCGTCTGCCAAGTTCGTTAAGGAAGATGCATACGCTAAGAAGAACGCTTTTATAATAGCAATAAGTGGTCTAGTAGGTGTATTTATAGCTGCGTTCTTTGTAAAGAGCCTAGCAACAGATAAATTAACAATATTAGTCATAATAGTTGTTACTGTTACAGCATTCATGATGCTTAAGGCAGCATTTACAAATAAGGGACCAAAAGAACCAAAAGTAAATTAATTTACTCAATTTATAATGAACATTAATGCCCTTGGAGGTATGTATCCTCTAAGGGCGTTTTTAATGAAAATATAAGTGTAATTTAAGGTGAAAAATATAAAAAAAATTATAAAATAAATATGGATGAATATTCTTCAAAAGACTGAAATTTCAATAAATATAGCGTTTGTAAATAAATAGACAATTGGCTATATTTAAGGCATTGTTATTTAAAAAACTATATAAAAATATTTGCTTAAATCATTGAATTTTTCTCTAATGAAATGTAAAATAGAGATGTATTAAAGATAGTAAAAGGAAGGGGAGAGATTCATGTCAGAAAATAAGTATCAAGGGATTATATTTTGTTTTTTAATGTCTATTCCAGCTTGGTTTTTGGGGAAAATGTTTCCGATAATTGGGGGGCCTGTATTTTCTATAATTATAGGTATAGTTGTCGGGACAATAATGAATGAAAAAAAAGAAAGATTTCAAGGTGGTATAAACTTTGTATCAAAGAAAGTATTGCAGTATGCAGTAATTTTATTAGGATTTGGTCTTAATTTGCAGATGATAGTAAAGGTAGGAAAGGCTTCATTACCTATAATAGTTTGTACT
The DNA here is from genome assembly GCF_036639115.1 of Peptostreptococcus sp. Taxonomy (GTDB): domain Bacteria; phylum Bacillota; class Clostridia; order Peptostreptococcales; family Peptostreptococcaceae; genus Peptostreptococcus. The sequence goes on from NZ_JAVWJH010000003.1 coordinate 108,647, forward strand.
ATTGCTACATCTTTAATAATTTCATACTTCTTGAGCAAGAAGATGAACATTCCACAGAAAATATCAATATTAGTAGGTGTTGGATCATCTATATGTGGTGGATCAGCAATAGCTGCTACAGCGCCTGTAATAGACGCAGATAGTGATGAAATAGCTCAGGCAATATCAGTAATATTTTTCTTTAACATAATAGCAGCTCTAATATTTCCTACAATTGGAGATTTGATTGGATTAAGCAATCAAGGGTTTGCGGTATTTGCAGGTACAGCAATTAATGATACATCTTCTGTAACTGCAGCAGCGTCATCTTGGGACAGTATGCACCAAACAGGAACAATGGTATTGGATGCAGCCACAGTAGTTAAATTGACTAGAACTTTGGCAATAATACCAATAACATTCTTCCTATCACTATACTACTCTAAGAAAGAGTCAAATGGTTCTACAGTAGGAGCTTACAAAATAAGTAAAATGATACCTTCATTTATATTATATTTTGTTCTTTGCTCAATTATAACAACGGTATTTCAATCTATGATAAGTAATGGTATAATATCAGGTGGCCTAGCTAATTTGATTCCAGAATTTTTCTCATTGATGAAAACAGTAAGTAAATTCTTTATAGTGATGGCAATGGGAGCGATAGGTCTTAATACGGACATTATTAAGCTAATAAAAACTGGTGGAAAACCGATATTACTTGGTTCATTCTGCTGGATAGGAATTATAGCAGTAAGTTTATTGATGCAAAAGTTCACTGGCCTATTGTAGGTATGGAGGATCGCATTTAATATAAAAAAGAAATACAAAACACACAAAACAAAACACACAAAACACACAAAACAAACGATTCATATTAACTTTAACAATTAATGTGAACTTTAGAATGGAAATATGTTTTATATTACCATTAACACCAAAACAACTACAAACATAGAAGGGAGTGAGGAAAGTATACCTTTGGTATACTGATGCACATGAAAAAAATAGGTATAATAGGAGCGATGGAAGAAGAGGTAAAAGAACTTACTTCAATGCTAGAAAACAGAAAAACTACAAAGATAGCAGGTCTATCTATTGAAGAAGGGGTTATTGAGGGGAAAGAAGTTGCTATAGTAGAATGTGGCATAGCTAAAGTAAATGCAGCTATGTGTACACAGATATTAATTAGTGAGTTTAATGTAGATTCAGTAATCAACACTGGGGTAGCAGGAGCTTTGTATGAAAAATTAAATATCAATGATATAGTTATCTCTACAGATGCTATAGAATATGATGTAGATGCTTCTCCATTAGGCGACCCTAAAGGGACTATACCTAGAATGAAAACTTCTGTGTTTACATCTGATGAGAGAATGATCAAGGCAGCATATGATGCCTTTCTTGAAGAGGATTTAAAATTCAAAGCCTACAAAGGCAGAGTAGTTACAGGCGATCAGTTTGTAGCTGATAATGAAACAAAAAGCATTTTAAAGAACGATTTTAATGGATATTGCTGTGAAATGGAAGGCGGAGCTATAGCTCATGTAGCCTATTTAAATGAAATTCCATTTGTTATAATACGTGCAATATCGGATAAAGCTGATAGTTCAGCAGATATGACATATGATGAATTTGTCAAAATAGCTGCCATAAACTCAAAAGATATGGTAGTAAATATGCTGAAGAGATTATAATAATTAAATAATTTTATAAAATTCTAAAAGCGTATATTTGATAGTTTTTTAAAAGTAAAATACTTTTCTGAAAATCAATATATAATTTCTATAGATTGATTATTAGGAGGGGTGTTTTATTTTTATGCGAATTCATATAGTCATATCCTTGCTTACAAAATATTTAGAGATTTTAGAAACAATTTATTTGGCAAAATAAATTTAATTAAGTTTAGTTTAAAAGGAAGGGTTAGAACAAAATGATAAAGGTATTACAGATATTACTATATGTTGCAGTAGTAGGATTCGCAATAATATTTTTCAAGGATATATTCAAGGCGAAAAAAGAGGATAATTTAGAAGAAGAAAAGGCATGGAAACCAGCTATAATAGGATTTTCTACTAATTTTTTTGATACATTAGGAATTGGTGCATTTGCTCCAACAGTATTTTTATTTAAAGCTTTTAAGAGTAACATAAAAGACAAGCAGATACCTGCAACTCTTAATGTTTCATGTACATTACCAGTGCTTTGTGAGGCTATAATATTTATACAGGCTACAAAGGTAGAACCATTGACATTAGTATCTCTAATTGCTGCAGCTGTAGTAGGATCATACTTAGGTGCAGGAGTAATAGCAAGAACTGATGAAAGAAAAATACAGATGATAATGGGTGTTGCACTGTTAATTTCAGCAGTAATGTTATTATTATCAACATTAAACGTATTACCAATAGGCGGAACAGCTTTAGGTCTTCATGGAGCTAAGTTAATAGTAGCAATAGTACTATTCTTTGTATTGGGTGCTCTTATGACAGCAGGTATAGGTCTATACGCTCCAGCAATGGTAGTAGTATATTCAATGGGAATGGACCCATCAGCAGCATTCCCAATCATGATGGGATCATGTGCTCTACTTATGCCAGTAGCATCTGCTAAATTCGTTAAGGAAGATGCATATGCAAAGAAGAATTCTGTAATAATATCACTTGCAGGTATAGTAGGTGTATTTATAGCAGCTTTCTTTGTAAAGGGACTTCCAATAGAAAAGTTAAAGGTATTAGTTATAATAGTTGTTGCAATAACATCATTCATGATGCTTAAGGCAGCATTTAAGAACAAGCCTTCTAATGATGAAGCGAGTGCAGAAATAGCATAGTATAAATTTTAATTTTATATTAGAAACTATATATTAATAGACATTTTATAGAAACTCAAACAATTGAGTATACTCTATCAAAATGTCTATTTTTTTATAGATAATTTAAGAAAGTAAAAATATAAAGTTAAATCAATAGTTAATATAAGATATTCGAATAAGTATGAAAACTAAATGTATAAAAACGTACTAAATAAACAATAAGAAAAAATGAAAGGTGCTTTAATTATATTTTAACAACATCACCTCTGTCAGAAATATTAAAATCTCCAGTATTATATACAAATGAGAACAATACACCAAAAGAAACAATGAATGAAATTGAAAGACTTAAGGCAAAAAATATAATAATAATTGGCGGAGAAAAATCAGTATCTAGTCAAATTAAAGATACACTTTCATCAAAGTATAAGGTTCAAAGAGTAGCAGGCAATAATAGGTTTGATACTTCAAATATTATAGCTAACATAGTAATGGACAAAAATCCATCATCTAAAAAAGCAATATTAGTATCATCGAATTCCTATTCAGATGCACTAGCTATTAGCTCTTTGGCAAGTAAGGAAAAAATGCCTATACTTATAACTGATGGAAAGAAACTTTCTAATGAAACAGAAAAATTCATAAAATTTAAACAAATAGAGGGTATAATTTATGCAGGAGGTAATTACTCAATATCAGAAAGCGTTCAAAAACAGGTTGAAAAACTTGGATCAAATAAAATTGCAAGATATGCAGGTAAAGATAGGTATGAAACAGCAGCCCAAATAGCTGTCGGGGTATGGCCAAATTCCGAATATGCAGTCTATGTAAGTGGTGAAAATCTATCAGATGCTCTGATAGCAAATTCTTTAGGAGCAAAGTTGAAATCACCAATATTACTTACTAAAAACAAGGAAATCCCTAACTCTATTAAAGATTTTGCAAAAAAAATCAAGTCTGAAAACAAAATAGTGGTTGGGGGAGAGAATACAGTATCAAAGCATGTATTTAGTATATTAAAAATATAGTAGCATCAAAAATTAAAATAAAATATAATAACACCAAAAACTAAAACAAATTAAAACAGAGTAACATTCTAAAAAGGAGTCTATAGATAGAAATTTATAGATTCTTTTTTTAGAATAAATTTTAAATATTATCTTGTATATATTTTTTTATCAAAAATAAGTTTGAAAATTAATTGAAGTGCTATGAACTCAATTTTGCTTGATATTGACACAAAATTTAAAGAAGTATATAATGAATTTAGGTAAAAGATTTTAATATATTATATAGGTTCTGCAATAACTATATAAGGAGAGAATGATATGAGTGAAGAAGGAAAAAAAGTAATATTCAGTGGTGTTCAACCATCTGGTCAAATGACATTAGGTAATTATTTAGGAGCTCTAAAGAGCTGGACAGATTTACAGCATGATTTTGAGTGCTATTTTAGTATGGTAAATATGCATGCTATAACTGTACCTCAAGATCCAGAAGTGCTTAGAAAGCAAACAATAGAATTGTTGGCACAGTTTATAGCGTGTGGTATAGATCCTGATTTAAATACAATATTTATACAGTCACATGTTCCACAACATGCAGAACTCAACTGGGTGTTAAGTACAATGACTTATATGGGTGAACTAAGTAGAATGACACAGTATAAGGATAAGTCAAAAAAGAGTGAGGCTAATCTAAATGCAGGTCTATTTACATACCCAGTACTTATGGCTTCTGATATACTTTTATATAAGGCTGATGTAGTACCTGTAGGGGATGATCAAAAGCAACATATGGAACTAGCTAGAGATCTTGCTGAGAGATTTAATAATAGATTCTCTGATACTTTTGTAGTACCAGAAGGATATTATCCAAAGGGAACAGCTAGAGTAATGAGTCTACAGGAACCATTAAAGAAGATGAGTAAGTCTGATTCTAATGAAAATGGTTATATACTTTTGGCAGAGGATGCTGATACTACAGCTAAGAAGATCAAAAAAGCAGTTACAGATTCAGTTGGAATAGTTAAGTATAACGACGAACAACCAGGTTTAAGAAACTTAATTAACATATATTCAGCTTTAACTGATCAGACTGTAGATCAAATAGTGGCAATGTATGAAGGTAAGGGATATGGAGCTTTCAAGAAAGAAATGGCAGAAGCAGTAGTAGAATCTCTTAGACCTATGAGAGAACAATATAACTATCTACTAGATAACAGAGACTATCTAGAAAGTATATATATAAAGGGAGCTCAAAAGGCAGAAAAAAGAGCAAAGGAAACTTTGGATTCAGTATATGATCAGATAGGTTTTGTAAGAAGAAATTACTAGGAATAAGTAATTTATAAGCGGCTTGATTTAAAAGTTTATAAATTCAATACTCGATATTCGTTATAAAAATATAAAAACAATTAAAAAATATAAAAAATAAAAGTATCGCAATTAGACCGATACTTTTATTTTTTATGGTATAATAATTTATTATGGACTATTATGCAATTACGATGAAATCAATGGTTTTATTGTAATTATGAAAACTTAAATGTAGATAAAGGAGTTTTTATGTACGAAATTTTTATAGTAATTTTAGTGTTGTTAGATCAGGTATCAAAGATTTTTATGCAAAACTTTTTAGAATATGGCAATAGTGTTGCTATTATAGATGGAGTATTTCACCTTACATACGTTGAAAACCGTGGAGCAGCATTTGGTTTGTTTGAAAATATGCAGGTTTTTTTCATAGTAATAGCAATCGTTGTAACTATAGCAGGACTTGTATATATACATAAAGTAAAAACATCTAAACTTGCCAATATATCTATTTGCTTAATTATAGCGGGTGCTATAGGTAATTTAATAGATAGGGTCAAGATGGGATATGTAATAGATTTTTTTGATTTTAGATTTATTTGGAACTATGTATTTAATATAGCAGACATATTTGTAGTTGTAGGAACTTTGCTACTCTGCATTTATTTGATAAAAAGTGGAAAGGAAGAAAATTAGTTTACAGTTAGTTTTAAGTAATTAATTTAAAATTTATTGTAAACAAGAAAAATATTATAAGTTATGGATTTTAAAATAGACAATAAAGAAAATATAGAGGCATCAAATCCATTTGCAGAAGAGATAGATGGATTTGTTGTAGAAGAGGATTCAGTGGGTAAGAGATTAGATCTTTTTACATCTGAACAGTATATAGATATCTCTAGAAGTAACATACAAAAGCTGATAAAAGAAGACAGAATTTTAGTGAACTCAAAAAAGGAAAAATCAAGCTACAAAGTGAGCTTGGGAGATTCAATTACAGTAGCTATGCCAGAACCAAAAGAGTTATTAATAGAAGCACAAAATATAGATATAGATATAGTTTATGAAGATGACGATCTATTGATAGTCAATAAATCGCAAGGTATGGTAGTACATCCAGCTCCTGGAAATCCAGACCAAACATTAGTAAATGCAATAATGTATCATTGCAAGGGGAAACTATCTTCTATAAATGGTGTTATAAGACCAGGAATAGTACATAGAATTGACAAAAATACATCTGGATTGCTGGTAGTTGCAAAAAATAATAATGCCCATAAAAAGCTTGCTGAGCAGTTTGCAGTTCACTCGATCACGAGAGAATATGAGATGATTTGCTCAGGTAGAGTGGATTGGGACAAAATAACTGTAGATACATCTTTAGGAAGAAATCCTAAAAATAGGCTGAAGATGGCAGTAGTTAAAAGTGGAGGAAAAAGAGCAGTCACTCACTTTGAAGTTTTGGAACATTTGCCAGGCTTTACATATATGAAGGCAAATTTAGAGACAGGAAGAACTCATCAGATAAGAGTTCATTCAAGCTATCTAAAACATCCGATAATAGGGGATAATCTATATGGATATCCAATTAAAAAATTTGCTCATCTAGAGGGTCAGATGTTGCATGCTAGAAAGCTTGGGTTTATACATCCGACAACAGGTGAATATATGGAATTCACTTCTGATTTGCCTGAGTATTTTAATAAAACATTGGACATAATAAGACACTTATAAAATCATATTAGGAGGCTCAACTGTAAAATGGAAAAGGCACAGATAATGGATCAAAAGGCTATGTCTAGAGCAATTACTAGAATAAGCCATGAAATTATAGAGAAAAATAAAGGTGTAAAAGATATTTATATAATAGGTGTAGAAACAAAAGGTACACCATTGGCAAATTTAATAGCACAAAAGATCGGTGAAATAGAAGAAACTAAGATAGCTTGTGATTCTATAGATATTACTAGGTATAGAGATGATATCACTCACGATAAAGTATTGGATACTATGGATGAAAACTTTAATCTAGATGTAGAAAATAAGACAGTAGTATTAATAGATGATGTTCTTTATACAGGAAGAACAATCAGGGCAGCGCTAGACTATATTATAGATAATGGAAGACCAAAATTAATACAATTAGCTGTATTAATAGATAGAGGACATAGAGAACTACCTATTAGGGCAGATTACGTGGGTAAAAATGTTCCTACATCAAAAAATGAGTCTGTGAAGGTAAAATTTGCCCAAGAAAATGAAGAAGGATCAGTTACTATTTGGGAGTAATACAAGACTTTACTTCTAAATATTAAACATGAGTAAATATAAAGATTTTATAGAATATATAAAGTATATAAAATCATAAAGGTGTGTGTTGACAATTGGAGTTTCAAATAAAAATACATACAATTAAATTATTGCTGGGAATTTAAATAATGAATATTTAAATTAATAAAGATATAATTTGAGAATTATAGTAAGCTTTGGCTGATAGAATAAAAGTATCTATTGGTTAAACTTTGAAAAGGCGGTTTTAACAATGGCATTTGATGGAATAGTAGTAAATTCTCTAGCAAGAGAATTAAATAAAGCTCTAGATGGATCAAAAATAGATAAGGTATATCAACCAGAAAGAGATGAAATTTGTCTAAAAGTAAGATCTAGAGAGGGAAATAAAAAGCTTGTAATAAGTGCAAGTGCATCTAACCCAAGAGTTTACTTGGCAGATAAGTATGAAAAAAACAATCCTAAAAAGGCTCCTGTATTTTGTATGACTTTGAGAAAGCATATACAAAATGGGATAATAGTTGCCATAGAACAGGTAGGCTTTGAAAGAATAATAAAAATATCAGTAGAGTCATACGATGAATTAAAGGAAAAGACTGTAAAAAATCTTTATGTTGAAATAATGGGTAAACACAGTAATATTATTTTAGTTGCAGAGAATGAAAATAAGATTTTGGACTCTATAAAAAGAGTACCTATAAGCATAAGTAGAGTAAGACAGATTCTCCCTGGCAATGAGTATGAGTTGCCACCAGTGCAGGATAAAATAAACCCTCTATCAAAAGTAGATGAGCTGGAACTTTTAAATAGAATGAAGTCTGAAAAAGGTGCAATATTTAAAGCAATATATGGAAATGTATTGGGAATATCACCTTTGATAGCAAAAGATATTTGCTTAAGAGTTGGAATAGATAAGTCTAAAAATGTTGAGGATATCGTGTTAGAAGATTCAAGAAAAATATCTAATGAAATAAATAGTATTTTTGATGATTTAAAAAATCATAATATAGAGCCAAACATAGTAATAGATGAAAAAAAAGATAAGATTATTGAATTTAGTTCTATAAGATTGAAACAATATGAAGATCTAACAGAAATAAAAAAAGATACAGTTTCTCAAGCAATAGAAGATTATTATTTGACTAAAGATAAAAAAGAAAGAATAAATCAAAAATCTTCTAATATGAAAAAAAATATAAGTCTTAAATTAGAACGTATAAACCATAAGCTTGAAAAGCAAGCAAAAGAACTAAAGGATTCAGAAAAGGCAGATGAGTATAAGGTAAGAGGGGAGCTTTTAACTGCATATATTTATATGGTAAAGCAAGGAATGGAGTCTATCAAACTCGCAAACTTCTATGATAATAATGAAGAAATAGAAATTAAATTAAGGCCTCATTTTACACCTTCAGAAAATGCACAAAAATACTTTAAAAAATATAATAAATTAAAAAATGCTACTGAAGAGCTTACAAAACAGATCATAATAAATAAAGAAGAAGCAGAGTATCTAGAAAATACACTTTTGAGTATTGAAAACTGTGATAATGAAAAGGAATTAAAAGAGATAAAAGAAGAGCTTATGAGAGAAGGATATATAAAGACTTACAAAATGCCTAAGAAGAATAATAAGCCTGGAACTAATATCATGAAATATGTATCTTCTAATGGAAACCTTATAATGGTTGGAAAAAATAACAAGCAAAATGATTATCTAACTTTGAGGTTAGCAGATAATGAAGATCTATGGTTTCATACAAAAGATATTCCAGGATCTCATGTTCTTTTAAAGGTTGGAGGCAAGAAATTTGAAGAAAGTGAAATACTAGAAGCGGCAACTTTGGCAGCTTATTATAGTAAGGCAAAGATGTCTGAAAATGTTCCAGTAGATTATACTAGTAAGAGAAATGTTAGAAAACCAAGTGGAGCAAAGCCAGGTCTAGTAATTTATGAAAAGAATAAAACTATGTATGTTACTCCTTCAGATGAAGCAAAGGCAAAAATTAAGAAGTTTGAAAATCTTGATGATCTAGGAGAAGAGTAATGTTTTTTAAAAATAGTTATGCTTATAACATTTATTATGAAGACTTTGGAAAGAAAGAAGACAAAGCAATAATATTTTTACATGCGTGGGGATCAGATCATAATGATTTTAAGTATGCATCAGAAAATCTAGAGGGATACAGAAGAATCATATACGATCATAGAGGATTTGGACAGTCAGATAAGCCAAATGAAAATATGTCTTTAAGACATTTAGCTAATGACTTAAAAGAATTGATTGAATACTTAGAGTTAAAAGATGTAGTATTGGTTGGATATTCTATGGGAGCTTGCGTAGTGTATAAATATCTTCAGATATATGGAGAGGACAAAATTTCATCCATAGTTATTTGTGATATGACCCCAAAGGTTGTAAGCGATAAGAAGTGGAAGTATGGAGTGATGGGTGGAAGGTTTGGTGAGAAAGAATTTCTAGATAGCATAGCAAATCAGTTTGATGATATGCATGATGCTTATTTGAAGATGTATTTGGATATCAACCCAGAGTTAAAGGGAAGAAATAATGATGCATTAAAAAGAATAATAGAATCAGATCTAAAAGGAAACTCTTTTTATTCGATTACATCGATGTGGTTTTCTATAGGATATGAGGATTTTAGAGACACTATCAAGAAAATAACACTTCCAACAGCTCTATTTTTTGCAAATCCAGGATCTTTAGTTAATCCTGAAACAGTAAAATATTTGGAAAATAATATAAAAAACACCTATACTTGTTTATTTGAAAAGAGTTCTCATAGTTTTGTAAATTATAAGCCAAAAAAATTCACAAGAGAGCTAGAATTATTTTTAAAAACCTTAAAATGATAAAATTTTATGTTATAATAAAAGGTACGGTAATAATATAATTGAATTGGAGAATGAATATGGCAAAGAGTATGACAGGGTTTGGCATTGGCGAATACAAAAATGATAGTTATAATGTATCTGTAGAATGCAAGGCCATTAATCACAAGTATTTAGATATCAATCCTAGATTGCCAAGAAAAATATCTTTTTTAGAAGACAAGTTGAGAGCTTTGGTAAAGGACTATCTAAGTAGGGGAAGAATTGATTTATTTATCAAGTTTGAGACAGTAAAATCATCTGGTGTCAAATTACAATACGATGATGAATTGGCATCTCAGTACTATGATATTCTAAGAAGAATTAAGAGAGATTTTGATATAGAGGATGATCTAAATGTAACTGATATAGCAAAGTTTCCTGATATAATCACAGCTTCAGAATCTGAAGAAGATGAAGAATTACTATGGGATATGTTATCAGAAGCTGCAGAAATTTCTTTAAAAAAACTTTGTGAGATGAGAGTTTTAGAAGGAGAAAAGCTAGAAGAGGATATACTAAATAGAACTAATATATTAGAAAATTCTATTTTGGATATAGAGAAGTATTCTGATAATGTAGTAAAAGAGTATAAGGATAAGTTGAATAATAAGATTAGTGAAATACTAGAAGATCCTAGTGTAGTTGATGAGTCTAGGTTAGCACAAGAAGTTGCTATTTATGCAGATAAGTCTAATATCACAGAAGAGATTGTAAGATTTAAGAGTCATATTGTTCAATTGAGAAATACAGTTAAAAAAGATGATACTATAGGAAGAAAAATGGACTTTTTGATTCAAGAAATGAACCGTGAAGTAAACACTATAGGATCTAAATCTTCTAACATAGATATAACTAATTTGGTTATAGATATTAAGGCAGAGCTAGAAAAGATTAGAGAACAGATTCAAAACATTGAGTAGCTATGGGAGGAAATAATGGGCATAAAGAAAAGAGGACTTTTACTTGTAATTTCTGGTCCTAGTGGTGCAGGAAAGGGAACTATATGTAAAGAGCTTATGAAAGTAAGTAAGGAACATATGAGATTATCAATTTCTGCAACGACTAGAGCACCTAGAGATGGAGAGAAAGAAGGAATTAATTATTTTTATAAGAGTATGCAAGAATTTGAGAGTATGATCGAGGAAGAAGAATTCTTGGAGTACGCCAAAATTTATGACAACTATTACGGAACACCACGTAAAGCTATATTTGATGAATTAGATAAAGGCAATGATGTGATTTTGGAAATAGAAATGCAAGGGGCGATGCAGATAAAAAAAGCATACCCAGAAGCAGTTTTTATATTTATACTTCCACCAAGTTTATTGGAATTAAAGCATAGAATAGTTGGAAGAGGAACAGAAACATTTGAGCAGATAGAAAAAAGATTTGGAAGTGCCTATAATGAAATCAAGTTGATTGGCGATTATGATTATTTTATATTTAATAATGTGGTAGAAAAATCAGTTGCTGATATAAAAAATATAGTGGGTGCAGAAAAGAACAAAGTGGGAAGATACAAATTAGAAGTATTAGAGATGTTTGAAAAGGAGATAAAAGAATGTTAAAACCATCATTAAATGACATAGTAGAAAAGATAGAGAATAGATATTACTTAATAGCTACTGTATCTAAGAGAGCGAGAGAAATAGTGGATGGAGATGCTCCTTTAATAGAAGTTGATCCGACTGACAAGCCAGTAGTGGTAGCAAGTGAAGAAATAATAGCAGGAAAAGTAGGATATAGACTTCTTACAGACGAAGAAATAAAGGCAAAAGATATAGCTCATAAGCTAGAACAAGAAAGAAAGCTTTTAGAACAGGAATAAGATTAAATAGTAAAGGATGAATTGATGACAATGCTAAATAATAAGACTATTGTTGTAGGAGTAACTGGAGGCATTGCAGCATATAAAGCATGTGATGTTGTGAGTAAATTAAAGAAATTGGGTGCTAATATTCATGTAATAATGACAAAATCTGCTAAAGAATTTGTCTCCCCAATGACTTTTCAGACTTTGAGTAATAATTTTGTTATCGATGATATGTTTGAAGAACCCAAAACTTGGGAAGTTGAACATATTGAGTTGGCCAAAGCCGCAGATTTATTTTTGGTAGTTCCAGCAACTGCAAATTTTATAGGTAAGATTGCAAATGGAATTGCTGATGATATGCTCACTACTACTGTAATGGCAAGAACTTCACAGTTGGTGATTGCTCCCGCAATGAATACAAATATGTATAACAATCCTATTGTACAGGATAATATTGCCAAGCTTGAAGCTTATGGATGTGAATTTATAAATCCAGCATCAGGGCTATTGGCATGTGGAGATGTAGGTGCAGGAAAGCTAGAAGACACTGAAAAAATAGTAGAATATGTTGAAAATTATTTTGATAATATGGCAGTGGACGATAATAAAAAAGATTTAGAAGGTCTCAATATACTCGTAACTGCAGGTCCTACTATAGAATCAATTGATCCTGTAAGATACCTAACTAATAGATCAAGTGGCAAGATGGGATATTCAATAGCTCAAAGGGCAAGCAAAAGAGGTGCTAATGTAATATTGGTATCTGGAAAAACTAATATAGAAAAACCAAAGGAATTATATAAATACATAGAAATAGAAAGTGCTGATGATCTATATAGAGAGATTTTAGCAGAGTTTTCTGAGTGTGATGTTGTAATACAAAGCGCAGCAGTAGCAGATTATAAGCCAAAGAGTTATTCTGATAGAAAAATCAAAAAAAGTGATGGAGATCTTGTAATAGAGTTATCTAGAAATAAAGATATAGCTCAAGAACTTGGTAAAATAAAGGATGGAAAAGTATTGGTCGGATTTGCAGCAGAAACCAATGATATTTTGGAAAATGCTTCGAGAAAGATTAAAAAGAAGAATCTAGACTTTATAGTAGCCAATGATCTTACAAAGCAAGGAGCAGGCTTTAGCTCTGACACGAATATCGTTAAGATAATCGGTGCAGATGGAGATGTCTGTGAGTATCCAAAGCTTTTAAAAACTGAAGTTGCAGATGTAATATTGGATAGGGTATCAAAGATTTTGAGTCAAAAGAAATAATAAATTAGTTTTCTAAGGGGAGAGTTGAGGCTTTTCCCTTTTTTAAAGGAGGTGCTTTGTGTGTATACAGATGTAATATTGCGATCTAAGGGAAGATTCGCTGATATGCTTTTTACATATGAGGTGCCTTCTCATATGTTGGAAGATATAAAGATAGGACATAGGGTCAGCGTACCATTTGGACGCTCTAATAAGCCCACAGAAGCTATAGTCGTAGGTCTTAAAAAAGAATTGATTGACTATAAATTTGACCCTAAGAAAATAAAAGAAATAGATGATATATTAGATGAGAGACCATTTCTCAGTAAAGATAAGATTAGACTACTGTTTTGGATGAGAAATAGATATATGTGTACTTATGCAGATTGTCTATATCTATTTTATCCAAAAGGCTACAGTTTTGAAACAAAAAAAGTTGTTCAAATAGATACTATAGAAGATGAGTTTGAATTAGAAACTGATGAAAAAAAATTAATAAATACTATTCGTATAAATTCAGATTCAATTGAATATAAGCTTTTAACTGAAATATATACTAAAAAATTGATTTCAGATATGAAAAAAAAGAAGCTTATAAAAATACTATGGACTTATGAGGATAAAAAAAATGAAAAATTTATTAAATATATTTCTTTAGACGGAAAAAAAGAAGATGTGGATAAAAAAATTGCGGACAATAAATATAGATTAGGTCACAAGCAAGAGGACATCTTGGATTTTCTTAAAATAAATGAAGAAGTCGAGCAGCAGTCATTGATGCAAATATTAGGTATTTCAACAAATACCATAAAAAGTTTGAAATCTAAAGGACTAATTAAGGTAGATGAAGTAAAGTATTATAGAAAAATAGAAACTAAATTGAAGTACGAAAACAAGGATATTAAACTTAATTTGGAACAAGAAAATGTTCTAAAAGAAATGATAAATGGAATAGAAAATGGAAACAAAAAACCATTCTTACTTCACGGTGTTACTGGTAGTGGTAAAACGGAAGTTTATTTAGAGCTTATTCAATATATGCTAGATCAAGGTTTAGATAGTATATTTTTAGTACCTGAAATTGCTCTTACTCCACAGACAATTGCTAGAGTAAGAAATAGATTTGGAAATATAGTTGGGGTTTTTCACAGTATGCTATCAGAAGGTGAAAAACATGATGTCTTTAGAGAAATAAAAGAGGGAAATATAAGAGTAGTAATAGGGACAAGATCTGCACTTTTTCTTCCATTTCAGACATTAGGATTAGTAGTAATTGATGAGGCTCATGAAATAAGTTATAAGTCAGAGATGACACCGAAGTATGATTCAATAGAAGTCGCTAGATATATGGCATATAAGCAAAATGTGTCAGTGGTTTTGGGTTCGGCAACACCATCAATATCGGATTATTATAGAGCAGAAAATGGAGATTATCAACTACTTAAGCTATACAAAAGAGCAAATCAGATGAAGCTTCCAGATATAGAAGTAGTAGATATGAGAGATGAGCTACATAGTGGGAATACGTCTGATTTAAGTAGAAAGCTACTAGAGTCTATTGAAAAAACAGTTGAAGATAAAAATCAAGTAATTCTCTTTTTGAATAGAAGAGGTTATTCAAACTTTGTTACTTGTAAAGATTGTGGGTATGTATTTAAATGTAGTAGGTGTGATATATCCCTTACTTATCACAAGTATAATAATAAGGGAATATGTCATTATTGTGGGATGGAAAAAGAAATTCCAAATGTATGTCCAGAATGTGGGAAAAACCATATAAGTTCTTTAGGTGTAGGAACAGAAAAAATTGAGGAACTTTTAAAAGAAAGATTTCCGGATTACAGAGTTCTTAGAGTAGATAAGGATACCACATCAAAAAAAGGTGAATTAGAAAAAATATTGAATACATTTAATTCTCATGAGGCAGATATTTTGATAGGAACTCAAATACTTAGCAAGGGACACGATTTTAAGGATGTTACACTTGTAGGTATTATATCTGCAGATATGATGCTTAATTACCCTGATTACAGGGCGTTTGAATCAACATTTCAATTGATTACTCAGGTATCGGGAAGAGCGGGAAGATCAGATAAAGAAGGTCATGTAATTCTTCAAACTTATAATACAGATCATTATGCAATACAAAGGGCTGTAGAACATGACTATGAAGGATTCTATAATGATGAGATAAAGATAAGAGAGATATTTGGATATGAACCATTTAATAATATTATAAGAGTTGTATTTTCAGGAATAAATTATTCAAAAGTAAGAGAAAATGCTAATAAATTCTTTATGACAGTTGAATATTTAATGAAGTCACAAGATATTTTAGTAGAAAACTCAATCTTGGGACCAAATGAATGTTCTATAAATAAGATAAATGATAAATACAGGTGGCAAGTTATTGTAAAAGATAGATTTATAGATGTAAAAAAACTAAAATCTATGATAAAATACATTTGTATTAACAAGTTTGATGAAATATTTGATCAAGATATTATCATCAATATTGAACAAAATCCGAATAGTTTTATATAAAAAAATAAATTTTAATAAAAAGATTAAAAAATATAAAAAAAAATGTTAATATAGTTATATAAAGAGCAGTGTGCTAATAGCTCTATTAAATATAATTAATTGAAATCCAAGGAGGACAAAATGGCGATTAGAAACGTAGTAAAAATGGGAGATCCAATTTTAAATAAAAAGTGTAAAATGGTAGTAGATTTTAATGAAAGATTACATACTTTGCTAGATGATATGGCAGATACTATGTACGAAAATGAAGGTGTGGGACTTGCGGCACCTCAGGTAGGTATCATTAGGAGAGCAGTAGTAGTAGATGTAGGCGATGGATTGGTAGAATTAGTTAACCCAGTAATAGTTGAGTCATCTGGAGAGCAGACAGATCCTGAAGGTTGCCTAAGTGTAGAAAATTTCATAGGTGATGTGACTAGACCATACTATGTAAAGGTTAAGGCACAGAATAGATTCGGTGAAGAGATTGAATTAGAAGGTGAGGGTTTCTTGGCAAGAGCTTACTGCCATGAACTAGACCACTTAGAAGGAATATTGTTTGTTGAAAAAGTAAATGAAGAAAGTATTGTTGAGAAAGAAAATATAGACGAAGAAAAGGGTGAGTAATATGCGTATTGTTTTTATGGGAACACCAGACATTTCTGTAGATTCTCTAGAAAGAATAATAAATGATGGACATGATGTATGCGCAGTAGTAACTATGCCAGACAGGCCAAAAGGAAGAGGGAAAAAACTCACTATGTCGCCTGTAAAGGAACTTGCCATAAAACATGATATAAAGGTAATGCAGCCAGTGAAAGCATCTGATGTAGAATTTATAGAAGAATTAAAAGAATTAGAGCCAGAACTTATAGTCGTAATTGCATACGGTCAAATTCTAAAAAAAGAAGTATTGGAAATAGCTAAGTATGGGTGTGTAAATGTTCACGTATCCCTTTTACCAAAATTAAGAGGAGCCGCTCCTATTAATTGGTCTATAATAAATGGTGATTCAAAAACTGGTGTCACAACTATGTTTATGGATGAAGGTCTAGATACTGGAGACATAATAATGAGTCAAGAGTTTGAACTCGATAATGAAATTAATGCTGGAGAGCTTCAAGATTGGATGAAGGTAGAGGGTGCAAATGTACTGAGCGAAACAATCAAGTCAATTGAAAATAAAACATATACTAGAACTAAGCAAGATAATTCCAAGTCCACATATGCACCTATGATGGATAAAAATTTGGGACATATAGATTTTACAAAGGATGCCCAAACTATACATAATCTTGTAAGAGGCACAATACCTTGGCCAGGGGCATGGTGTGAATCAGATTATGGAAAAATAAAAATTTGGAAGACAAAGGTAATTAATGAAAACAGCAATAGTGCTCCAGGAACAGTAATCAGTGTAAGTAAAGATGGCATAGAAGTAGCTTGCGGAAGCAATGTTCTTTTGATAATTGATATTCAGATGCCAAATAAAAAAAGAATGCCTGTAGCAGAATATATAAAAGGAAATACTATCGAAAAAGGAGTAATTTTTAGATAGTATTTGTCAGATAAGGAGTGAGTTTTATGTATCCATTTGGATTTTATTGGGACAGTACAATGCTAATATTATTACCAGCAGTAATATTATCAGCATATGCATCTTTTAAGGTAAATTCTGTAACAAACAGATACTTTAAAGTAAGATCTGCAAGGGGAATGACAGGTGAACAGGTTGCAAGAAGAATATTAGATTCTAATGGTCTTGCCTCCGTACCAATATACCCAGTGAAGGGAACCCTATCAGATCACTATGATCCAAGAAGTAGAAAGGTTAATCTTTCTGAAGAAGTATATTATGGAACATCTATTACCTCAATTTCAGTTGCAGCACATGAGTGTGGTCATGCAATGCAACATAAAGAATCGTATATACCACTAGTGCTTAGAAGTAAAATAGTTCCAGCCGTGAACTTTGCATCATCAGCATCTTGGATAATAATTTTAATGGGATTCTTTGTAAATAAAAACTTATTGTGGGTAGGTATAGTACTATTTTCTGCAACTGTATTATTTCAACTAGTTACTCTTCCAGTAGAGTTTAATGCTTCAAGAAGAGCTTTGGTTCAGTTAGATTCTTTGGGAATAGTTGGACAAGAGGAGAAATATCAGAGCAAGAAAGTATTGAAAGCAGCAGCTTTAACATATGTAGCAGCAGCTCTTTCAGCTATTTTACAATTATTGAGATTAGTAGTGATAGCAAGAAATAATGATTAATAAAAATTATTTAATATGACTATGTGCTCTGCACATAGTCATATTATTTATTGTCATGATAGTCATAAAATTATTTATTTAGAGAAAGTAAAAAAGGAATAATACATATTATATAAATCATAAAAATATAAAATCTATAAAAATAAATAAACAAATTAAGCACTTTAAAGGGATGAATTATGCTGGTAAAAATAAAAAAATTAAAAATGACTTGAAAAATTTCATTATTTATATTATTTAATATGAATGTTAGGTTATAATAGATAATATTGGCTGTTAATACGAGCTAAGTGTAGCTGTATTATAAAAGTTATATATAGATAATAGGAAAAGATATAAAGATCTTGGAAGGAGATTGTATGTCGGCAAGAAAAATTGCGTATAAAGTACTGATGGATATAGAAATAAATAAAAATTATTCTAATATATCATTAAACTCTCATTTAGATAAAGAGAATATTGATGATAGGGATAGAGGCTTGGTAACAGAACTTGTCTATGGTGTAATCGAGAATAAAAGATATATAGACTATATGATAAATAAGGTATCAAAAATAAAAGTTAGAAAAATGGAGCACTCTGTAAAAACAATATTGAGAATGGGTGTGTATCAGTTGGTATTTCTTGATAGAGTAGCTGATTATGCAGCTATTAATGAATCTGTTAATATGATGAAAAAAATAGATAAAAAATCTTCCAACTTTGTAAATGCTGTTCTTAGAAATGTATCTAGACAAAAAGAAGAGATTTCGAAAATAAAAGAAGATACAGCGGATAATATTGCTATAAAATATTCATATGAAAAGTGGATAGTAGATAGATTGATAAAAGAGTATGGAAAAGAAAAAACAAAGAGTATTATAAAGGCATTGGATGAGAAACCAAAGTTATACATAAGAGTAAATAAAACAAAATCAAATAGACATAAAAACTATGAAGATATGTTGGACTTTGTAATAAGTAATCTAGAGGCAGATCAAATAGTGGCCAAAAGAGTGGAAGGATTTGATGAAGCTTTAGAAGTTGAAAATTTTAAAAATATTGAGAAAAATATAATGTTTAGAAAAGGTTATATAAGTATTCAGGATATTAGCTCAATGATGGTTGCTAAGGTGTTAGATCCAAAAGAAGGTTCAAGAGTTTTAGATTTATGTGCAGCTCCAGGTGGAAAAAGCACACACATTGCAGAAATGATGAATAATACGGGAAAAGTTTTATCGCAGGATATATACGATCACAAAATAAAATTAATAGATGGATATAGCAAAAGATTAGGCTTAAAAAATATTATATCAGAAAAATCAGATGCTACAGTCTTAAATGATGAATATATAGAAAAATTTGACTATGTTTTAAGTGATGTTCCTTGCTCAGGTATGGGTATAGTGAGAAGAAAACCCGAAATTAAATACAAAAGTGAGGAAGATGTAAATAATTTGCCAGATATACAGATGGACATACTTAAAAATGCATCTAAATATGTAAAAAAAGGTGGAATTTTACTATACTCTACTTGTACTATGTTTAAAGAAGAAAATATTGATATAATCAAAAGATTTTTAGAAGAAAATAAAAACTTTACACTAGAACCTATTAATAATATAGAAATAAAGGATAAAATATCAGATAGTGGATATGTTAATATATACCCAGATGAGAGTGATATGGATGGATTCTTTATTTGTAAGATGAAAAAAATTTAAAAAGTATTAGAGGTGTGATATAATGTATAAAGGGAAGATAGTGTTAAAAAATCTTACAGAAGAAGAAATGAGAGATTTTCTAATAAGTATAGGAGAAAAAAAGTTTAGAGCTAGTCAAATTTTTTCTTGGATATACAAAGATGTAAGAGATTTTGATGATATGAAAAATATTCCAAAGTCATTAAGAGATAAATTAAGAGAAAAATCAATTATAGGAAATATAGATATTGACCTTAGATTGGACTCTAAAATAGATAAAACAAAGAAATATTTATTTTTATTAAATGATGGAAATATAATAGAAACAGTGGCTATGGAATATGAAGATAGAATTACAGTATGTGTTTCTAATCAAGTAGGATGTAGAATGGGGTGTAGGTTCTGTGCTTCAACAATAGATGGTTTGGAAAGAAACCTAGAAGCCTGGGAGATACTAGACCAAATAATGAAGGTACAGCAAGATTTAGGAAAAAGAGTATCAAATATTGTAATGATGGGAAGTGGGGAACCATTAGACAACTTTGAAAATACAAAGAGGTTTTTGAAACTTGTAAATGAAGATAATGGTCTAAATATAGGTTATAGACATATAACACTATCCACTTGCGGTCTTGTAGATAAAATGATAGAATTGGCTGATCTTGAACTACCTATAAATATTGCAATTTCTCTGCACTCTCCATTTGATGATGAGAGACAGAAAATAATGCCAGTGGCAAAAAAATATTCAATAGAAGAAATTATAGATGCATGTAATTATTATATTTCAAAAACAAATAGAAGAGTTACGTTTGAATATTCATTAATAAAAGATACTAATGATTCGGAAAAAGAAGCAAAGAGATTGGTAGAACTATTGAGAGGTATGCTTTGTCATGTCAATTTGATTCCAATCAATCCAATAGAAGAAAGAGACTTTGAAAAGCCGGATATGGAGTATATTAATAGGTTTAAAAATTATCTAGACAAAAAGAATATACCTGTTACTATCAGAAACTCTATGGGGTCAGATATAAGTGGTGCCTGTGGTCAGTTAAGAAGAAAGTTCAAGTAACAGTTGAAGGAGGAAGATTATGGATTTTGTATGTACTTCTCACATAGGAATGGTCAGAAAAAATAATGAAGACTATTGCAAGGGAGAAATTGTGGAAGTTGGAGAGGATAGTGAAGTAGGTATTTTTGCTATAGCTGATGGAATGGGTGGCCATAATAAAGGTGAGGTAGCTAGTCAGCTAGCTGTTGAAAATATTATAGAGCTATTTAATGATAAGCTAATACAAAATGATACTATAAAGATTGAATATATTGATGATATAATAAAGCAATCATACAATACTGTGAATTCAATGATATATGAAAAATCTAAGGAAGACATATCCTATGAAGGAATGGGAACAACTCTTACTCTTGCTGTATTGTACCAAGGGACAGCATATGTAGCGAATGTAGGAGATAGTAGATGCTATTTGGTGAATAAGGAAGGCAAGCTAGAAAAAATAACTTCAGATCATTCAATAGTAGAAGAATATGTAAAGGCCAATATTATTACAGAAGAAGAAGCTAGAGTGCATCCAGATAGAAACAAGATAACTAGAGCTGTTGGTACAGAACCAGTGGTAGTAGTAGATATCTTTACTAGAGAGTTAGAAGAAGGAGAAAAACTTTTGCTAGCTACTGACGGATTGACTGGGGCTGCGGATAGGGAAGAAATCGAAAATGTATTTGTAAATGATGACGATGCTAATGTTATCGCCGATAACCTAATAGATCTAGCTAATAGTTCTTCGGGCAAAGATAATGTTACTGTAATAATAGTTATGGCGTAAGGTGGTGTTATTATGGGAGCGACAGTATTAGGAAATAGATATGAAATTCTTAGAAAAATAGGCGACGGTGGAATGGCCTTTGTATATCAAGCTAGGGATAAGTTGTTAAATAGAATAGTAGCAGTAAAGGTTTTGAGACCAGAATATGTGGATGACCAAGAGTTTTTGGTGAAGTTTAAAAGAGAAGCAGAAGCCGTGGCAAGCTTGTCTCACCCAAACATAGTAAATGTCTATGATGTCGGTGAGGATGGCAAAGTTCACTACATAGTAATGGAATATGTAGATGGTCAAAATCTTAAAGAAATAATACAAAATGAAGGTTCTTTAGAGGAGTATACAGCCCTAGACATAGCAAAGCAGATTGCTCAAGCTTTGGGAGCTGCACATAGAAGTGGTATTATTCATAGAGATATAAAACCACATAATATTTTGATATCAAAAGATGGTAGACTCGTTAAGGTTGCTGACTTCGGTATAGCAAAGGCCGTAACCAGCTCTACTATGACAAATATGGGAAGTGTAATAGGTTCAGTCCATTATATTTCTCCAGAGCAGGCTAAGGGCAAGCATTTAACAAGCAATGCAGACCTTTATTCTTTGGGAATAGTGATGTATGAAATGGTAGTGGGGAGAGTTCCGTTTGTTGGAGACAGCCCAATATCAATAGCTTTAAAGCATATCAATGAAGAAGTTACTTTTTCTGAGGAAGAGATTGTTAGAATTCCAAAAAGTGTTAGAACTATTATAGGAAAATTAACAGAAAAAGAACCTGCAAATAGATATCAAACTGCTGAAGAGTTGATTGAAGATATAGAATTTGTAGAGAAAAATATAGATTTGCCGTATGTAAAAGATTATGATAACTTTGCTACGACAGATATGAATAGAAGGGATCCAAGTCTATTCAATGGCAGAAGACCTGCTATGTATGGTGGTCCAGAAGATGCATATGCTGATGAAGGCTATTATGATGATGAGGATTACTATGATGAAGATGGTGATTATGATGACGATGATGGTTATTATGACGAAGATGAAGAGCCAACTAAATCAAGAAGAGAATTAAGAAAAGAAAAGAAAAAAGCAAATAAAAAAGAATCTCCAAAGTCAAAAAAGAGATTAAAGATAATAGCGGCTATACTTGTAATGATACTAATAGGTTATGGAGTTGTAGCGGCAAAGTATTTCGGATTTAGTCCCTTTGGAGGAAAGAGTGGAGAGGATGTAGCTGTTCCAAGTGTAATTAATATGACGATAGAACAGGCACAAAACTCGGTCAATGGCACTGGGCTTAATATAGTCGTCAAATCGCAGGAATATAGTAGTCAAGTAAGTGAAGGTAAGATAATAACACAGACCCCTAGTCCTGGTGCAAAGCTTAAAAAGGGAGATTCGGTAGGTGTTGTTGTTAGTAAAGGAAATTCAAAAGTTCCTGTACCTAATGTAGTAGGTCTAAAGCTAACTCAAGCAGAAAAACTACTAAATGATAATGGGCTTTTATTAGGCAATATAAAATATGAATATAATAGTGCAGAAGAAGGCACGGTATTAAGTCAAAGCTTAATTGGTGGATCTAATGATGAAGGACAAAAAGTATCTTTGGTAGTGAGTAAGGGAAGAAAACCAAAGAAAGAAAGTCCGAGCATAGTTGAGGAAGTTCCAGATACTGAGACTCCATCAACTGATGATGGAAATACTGGTGGAAACACAGGTGGAAATACTGGCGGAAATACAGGTGGAAATACTGGTGGAAACACAGGTGGAGAAACAGATGGAAATACTGGTGGAAACACAGGTGGAGAAACAGATGGAAATACTGGTGGAGAAACAGATGGAAGCACTGGCGGAAATACTGGTGGAAACACAGGCGGAAACACAGGCGGAAACACAGGTGGAAACACAGGTGGAAATACTGGTGGAAGCACTGGAAATGGACATACTGGTAGCACAAATTAAATAAAAACTAAAAAGAGTTATCTTAATTGATAACTCTTTTTGATTGTGAAAGGGCGTAAATAAATTGAAGAAAATAGCTATAGTAACGGGTGGATCTAGAGGTATAGGGAGACAAATATGTATAGATCTCGCGAAAAATAATTATAAGGTAATAATAAATTATAATAAGTCTGAAAAATGTGCTCAAGAACTAAAACAAATGCTTGAGGATGAAGGCTGTGAGGTGGATACATATCCTGCTAATGTTTCTAATGGTGATGAAGTTAAGGGGCTGATTGATTACTGTATACAGAGATATGGAAATTTAGATTTATTAGTTAATAATGCAGGAATTAGTATGGAGGGCTTGATAACAGATATGAGCGAAGAAGAGTGGGATAGTCTAATAAACACTAACTTAAAATCTGTTTTCCTCTGCTCTAAAGAAGCACTCAAGGTGATGGTATCAAACCATAGTGGAAAAATAATAAATTTAGCATCTATGTGGGGAGTTACCGGTGGAAGCTGCGAAGTAGCTTATTCAGCATCGAAAGCGGGTGTTATAGGCTTTACAAAGGCTCTTGCAAAGGAAGTTGGACCATCGGGTGTAAATGTCAATGCTGTAGCCCCAGGAGTGATAATGACAGATATGATGAGTTCTTTTTCAGAGGATGATGTAAATGAATTGAAAGAAGATACACCTTTGATGAAGTTGGGGTATCCAGAAGATGTTGCAGCTATGGTATTATTTTTGGCATCAGAAAAAGCGGATTTTATAACAGGGCAAATAATAGGTGTAAATGGTGGATTTGTTATATAATATTTAGAGTATGAATTAGATGAACTAGTATATATTATTTGCTTAAATAAATTTGATTTGTGTCCTATTAAATCTTTTATTGAAATCTTTAATATGTTATCATGTAATATAGATATCAATAGCGTAGATGTAGATAGACAGATGCGAATATTAATCGAGAATGGAGGAATAATGTTAAAAGGAATAATAATAAAAGGCATAAGTGGTTTTTACTATGTCGAAGTAGGAGATAAAATATATGAGTGCAAGGCTAGAGGATTATTTAGAAAGAAAAATATAACACCTTTAGTGGGAGATAGAGTCTCTATAAGCGTAGTAGATGAAGATACAAAAAAGGGTGTTGTAGAAGAAATTCACCCTAGGGTGTCTGAATTGGTTAGACCACCTATTGCAAATGTTGAAAAAGTTATTATCACATTTTCGATTAAAGAACCTAATCCAAACATGTCACTATTAGATAAATTCATCATTTTCTCAGAAAAAGAAAATTTAGAGGTTGTAATAGTACTATCTAAGATAGATCTTGATGAAGATGGTGAAATAACAAAAGCTATAAAAGAAGAATTTGAAAATATAGGATATAAGGTGATAGCTGTAAGCACTATGACAGGTGAAAATATAGATAAAGTAGAAGAAGAACTAGAGGATTCTATATCTGTATTTGCTGGCCAATCGGGAGTGGGTAAATCAAGTATACTAAATGCAATAGAACCCGATTTTAGGTTAGAAACCGCTGAAATATCTAAAAAATTGGGCAGAGGTAAGCATACAACTAGACACGCTCAATTATATAAGATTGGCAAAAATGCTATTATTGCAGATACACCAGGGTTTAGCTCGTTTGAGCTAAACAACATAGAAATAGAGGAGTTACAGGAATATTTTATAGAGTTTGAAAAATATGCTGATTGTAGATTTGGATCTAAGTGCATCCATAAAAATGAACCTGGATGTGGAGTAAAAGAAGCGGTTGAAGAAGGAAATATTTCCAAAAGAAGGTATGAAAGTTATCTTCATATCTTGGATGAGATAAATAGTTTAAGAGGAAAATTCAAAAGAAAATTATAAATTAAATAGGTTTTATTAGGAGGAATTAATATGAAATTAGCACCATCAATACTATCGGCAAACTTTGCCAATTTATTAGAAGATTGTAAGAAGGTAGAAGACGCAGGGTGTGAATACTTACATCTTGACGTAATGGATGGACATTTTGTACCAAATATTACTTTTGGACCTGCAATCATTAAGAGCATAAGAAAAGATATAAATATGATATTTGATGCCCATCTTATGATAACAGATCCAGATGATTATATAGCAGCTTTAGCAGATGCAGGATGTGATATTATAACAGTTCACCAAGAAACTTGTACACATCTTCATAGAACAATTCAAAATATTAAATCACATGGAATGAAGGCAGGAGTAGTACTTAACCCTGCTACACCAGTATGTACTATAAAACATGTAATCAAAGATATTGACATGGTTCTTCTTATGTCAGTGAATCCTGGATTTGGCGGACAGAAGTTTATACCAGAAATTATAGAAAAAACAAAAGAATTAAAAGCGATGATTGAAGAAAAAAATCCAAATGTTTTAATAGAAATAGATGGTGGAATAAAAGCATCAAATATTAAAGAAGTAGTAGATGCAGGAGCTGACGTTTTGGTAGCTGGATCTGCAATATTTGGACAAGATGATATAAATAAGGCAGTGAAGGATTTAAGAGAAGCTGCTCAAGGAAAGTAGTTGATATAATTGTACGGAGAATTTATGTCTTCAAACAGAGCGTGTTTGATGTTAAATGGAGAAGTTGAAGATTACGATGTATTAAAAGAAATAATAAAGTCAAAAAATTATGGAACGATAATAGCTGTGGATGGAGGATCAAATCATCTATATAATATGGGAATTCTACCTGATTATATAGTCGGTGACCTAGATTCCATAGATAAGGATGTATTGGATTACTATGATAACAAAGAAGTAGAATTTTTCAAGTATCCATCCAAAAAAAATGAGACTGATTCAGAGCTAGGTATTATTCTTGCTATAGAGCGCGGTAATATGTGTATAGATGTATTTGCAGCTCTGGGTGGGAGAATAGATCATGAAATCAGTAATATAGGACTTTTATACTATATATTAAAAAGAGGCGCATATCCTAGAATAATAAGTGAAAAAGAAGAGGTATATATTCTTGAAAACGACGAGCTTACACTTGAAGGCAATCCAGGAGATTTAGTATCTGTAATACCTTTCAGAGGGGACGCTAAAGGGGTTACTCTTAGAAATTTGGAGTATCCATTGGATGAGTTTGATATGGAGTATTCTGTACCAAGGGGCGTGTCAAATGTAATGTTGGATAATATTTGCCATATAGATGTTAGAGATGGCTGCGTATTAGTGGTAAAAATAAAGTAGATTATTATAGTTATTAAGATGATAAAGAATATATGTGGCAGATTTTTGATTGCTATGTATATTCTTTATTACTATAGTGGTAATATATAGATAAAGTTGGAAGGGAGGATTATATGAATTCTTATAGTATATTGGTGGTAGAAGATGAAAAAGAAATAGCAGATGCTATTGAGATATATTTACTAAATCAGGGATATGAAGTGCACAAGGCGTATAATGGACTGGAGGGGCTAAAGGCTATAGAAGAAAATGAGATACATCTTGCAATAGTTGACATTATGATGCCTGTAATGGATGGTGTAACTATGATAATGAAATTGAGGGAAAAACATGATTTTCCAGTTATTATATTATCAGCAAAGTCTGAAGAAGTAGATAAAATTATGGGGCTCAATATAGGAGCAGATGATTTTGTAAACAAACCTTTTAAGCCCTTAGAATTATTGGCAAGAGTGAATTCACAACTTAGAAGATATACAAAATATCTTAATTTAGTTGATAGCAATGAAGAAGATGAGATGACAGAAGGTCTCTATGTAATAGGCGGATTGGAGCTAAATGAAAACACAAAAATAGTATCCATAGATGGTAATCCTGTAAAGTTGACTCCGATAGAATTTAAAATATTAAATTTATTGATGAAAAATCCAGGGAGAGTATTTTCTTCAGAAGAAATCTATGAAAAAGTATGGAATGAAAGTGCTATCAATACAGATACTGTGATGGTTCATATAAGAAATATAAGAGAGAAGATAGAACTTGACTCCAAAAACCCGAAATATTTAAAGGTGGTGTGGGGCGTTGGATATAAAATCGACAAAATCTAATAATAAAAAAAGAAATATATTTACATTTATCGTTTTGGCAGTAATGTTGGTGCTTTCTTTTACCATGATTTATAGATATCATTACGTTGAAGTTAAAGTTCAAAAAGATAAGTCGAATCCATTTGAATCAGAGGAGTATGCATCAGATTTATATAATACAAATTATTATTTATACTATAAAAGCTATCAGGCTGAAAAAAATAAATTAATAAAACCATCAGATTTATTTTTATCAGAAGGAACGATAAAGTCTATGATGGATAATGTTAATGTTGACTATTATTCAAGTGAAATGGATAGCTATAGCATAAAAAATGCTTTTAATGATAGTTTTGATGATTTAAATGACTTTTTATTGAACTCTTACGGAAATGTAAAATATTATTGCGAAAACACAGAAACTGGATATAATTTAGCAAATTATGACTTTAAAAATTTTGATATAAAGTCTTTAAAAAAAGTATTTATGAACTATGTTGTGGTTGAATATGATGACAAAGGACATGGTAAGTTGGTGGCTTGTTATGGTATAAACAAAGATTCTATGAATAACTATTTTTTAGATATGGAGTCCAATAAAAATATTGGAGAAATGTCTTTTATAAATGGAGAACCTTCTAGTGATTTTTCTAATTATAAAATAGAACCTATCAAAAATATGAAGTTTGTGTATGCTATTCCGAGAAGTATTAACGCCAACTTCTATACAAGCTATGATTCTGTAAGTAATTATATAAATAAAAGTGAGAGAAATTCATACAAAATGATAGAAACTATAGCTAGGGCACTGATTTTTATTATTGTTGTTATTACACTTTTAATACCAACCGAAAAATTGAAATGGTTTAGAGCTTTGAATAGATTTAATAAGCTTCCTTTTGAGATAATTTTCACCATATTTATATTTCTATACTCATCACTGCTTAGTGATAATGTACCTATAAGAATTGTAAGGGAAACGATAACAGGAAATTTGTTAAAACTTATAATAGCAAATGGTGTTAATTTGAGTATAGCAAAACAAGTAGTTAACCTAATGAATATAGGATATTGGTTTTTAGTATTTTTAATGGCATTTATCTGTACATCCCTTATAAAAATGGCTTTTAAGATGGGAATATTAAAATATATGTCACAAAAAAGTTTAATTGTGAGGTTATTTAGTACACTCTTTAGTGAAATAGCTAGAGTATTTACCAATCTTATAAATACTGATTTTGAAAAAAGATACAATCGCTTATATTTGATAGGTATAATAATAGTGGCAGTAGGATTTTTATCTGTAGTATCTGTGTTTGTATTGGATCCATCAGTTTGGATAGTTATTTTGATTGTATATCTTATTGTATTTATAGTATTTGCTAAGGTAGTTGCCTGTGAAATAAAGCAAGGATCTAAAGACTATGTGAATCTTTTAGATCTAACTAAGGAAATAGCAAATGGAAATTTGGAAAAAGATATAACAGGTAAAAATGTAGGTGTATATGAAGAAGTAAAAAGGCAGTTAGTGAGTATACAAAAGGCTTATAAAAAATCTGTAGATGAAGAAATAAAGAGTCAAAAAATGAAAAGTGAGCTTATATCAAATGTTTCTCATGATTTAAAGACGCCTTTAACATCTATACTTACATATACAGATCTTTTGAAAACAGTAGAAACTAGCGAAGAGTCACAAAAATATATAGATACGATATATAAAAAATCGGAAAGATTAAAAGTTTTAATAGATGATATGTTTGAGATATCTAAGGCACAAACTGGAAATATTAATTTAGATATGAATGATATAGATGTGGTAGAGCTAATGAAGCAGAGCATATTTGAATTAGGTGATAGAATGAATGAAAAAAATATTACTATAAAAACAGATTTTCCAGAAGAAAAAGTAATTTTAAATTTAGATGGTGAGAAAACATATAGAATTTTTGAAAATTTATTGGTGAATATTTCTAAGTATGCAATGGAAAATACTAGGGCATATATTGAAATAGATAACATAGAAAATAATCAAGTAGAAATAGTATTTAAGAATGTATCAGAGACTGAAATTGATTATGAGGTGGATGATATATTAGAGAGATTTAAGCGTGGAGACAAGTCCAGAAATACTGAGGGGTCTGGATTAGGCCTATCTATAGCCAAAGGTTATGTAGAAGCTCAGGGTGGCAGTTTAGATTTATATTTAGATGGAGATTTATTTAAAGCTGTGATTATTTTTAATAAATAAATATTTAAAAAAAATAAAGGCATAAAAAGGGCTGTGGAATTAATCCCACAGCCTATTTAATAATTACTATGCTCTTTCAACTTTTCCTGAACGTAAACATCTTGTACAAACAGAAACTCTCTTTGCAGTTCCTTCTTCAACAACTCTTACGTTTCTTAAGTTTGCTGACCAAGTTCTTCTATTATGCTTATTTGAGTGTGATACCTTATTTCCAGATACCTTACCTTTACCGCACACGCTACATATTCTTGACACTATGTACACCTCCTTAATACTAAAATATTAAGCCTAAAAACATAATTAATCATATCATAGTAAAATCTAAAAATCAAGTAAAAAATTGCATTAATGCGGATTTTTTTGTATAATGTAAGGTACAGGATTTAATAGTGGAAAATTCATTTTAAAAAGATTAAAGACAATCTTTTTGGATATTAAATTTTATATATGAATTAGGAGGTAGTTTATGAGCTCAGTAATCAGCAATAATTTAGGACAGATAGAAATAAACAAGCACGTTCTTGCTCAATTAACTTATAAAGCAGCTACTGAAAGCTATGGTTTAGTTGGATTTTCATCTAAATCAAAAGGTATTGTAGAACTTTTAAAGGGAGAAAACGCAACTAAAGGTGTAAATATTGTAGAATTAAATGATAAAGAAATAGATATAGAAATCTTTGTTATACTACAGTACGGTACTAATATAACTACTGTAGCAAACAATATTATTGAAAGAATTAAATACACAGTTGAAACTTATTCTGGTATCAAAGTGAACCAAGTTACTGTAAGTGTGCAAGGAATAAGAGTCAAATAATCAGGAGGAGAAGGAATGAAACAAACTATAGACGGAAAATTACTTAGAGAGATGTTTATATCTGGTGCTAATCATCTTCAAAATAACAAGGATTTGATTGATAGGCTAAATGTATTCCCTGTTCCTGATGGAGACACAGGAACGAATATGTCGCTTACAATAGCATCTGCTATCAGAGAGCTTGATAAGCTAAAAAAGGATGACATTGAAGAGATAGGTAAGGCTCTATCAAAAGGATCTCTGATGGGAGCTAGAGGTAACTCAGGTGTAATATTATCTCAGATAATTAGAGGTATAGCTCAATCAGTTGAAGGAAAAAAAGAACTAGATGTAATTGCTTTTTCAAAGGCATTGAAGGCAGGATCAGATACAGCATATAAAGCAGTAATAAAGCCAATTGAGGGTACTGTTTTAACAGTTGTAAGAGAGTCAGGAGATTTTGCAGTAAAAAATGCAAAGAGACATAATGACATTATAGAATTCTTTGAACTAGTAGTTAATGAATCAAACGCATCTTTAGAAAGAACCCCAGACTTACTAATAAATCTAAAGGATGCTGGAGTTGTAGACTCTGGTGGTAAGGGGTTAGTATGTCTATATGAAGGTATGCTAGAGGCTATCAAGGGACAGCCAATAAAGTTAGAAGGACAAAAGGAAGAAAAACCAAAAGTAAAAGAAAATCATAAGGTTGGAACTGCAAGTGAAAGTGCTAGGTGTGTAGATATAGAATTTGGATATTGCACAGAGTTTATACTAGAGTCTGACGATATTGATTCTGACACAATGAGAGATTTAATGCTTAAGTATGGAGACAGCTTGGTAGTAGTTGGATATGATGGAGTAGTTAAGGTTCATGTTCATACCAATAATCCAGGAAATGTACTTCAAGAAGCGCTTAAATATGGTCAGTTGTTGACAATTAAGATAGAAAATATGAGATTGCAACATGAAAATCAGATAATACCTGATGATGAGCAAGAAGAAATAGAAAAGAAAGAAGCAAAACCAGAGACAGAATTGGTAAACAAAAGTGAAGGTTTTGTACTAAATGAAAATAAGAAAAGATATGGATTTGTAACAACTACAATGGGAAGAGGACTGGCAGAAATCTTTGAAGAATTAGGGGTAGACATTGTAATAGAAGGTGGACAGACAATGAATCCTTCTACAGAAGATTTTATGAATGCAATTGATATGATCAATGCAGAAAATATATTTATACTTCCTAATAATGGAAATGTAATTATGGCTGCAAATCAAGCCAAGGAAATTTCTGAGAAGAATATATATGTAGTTCCTACAAAGAATATTCCTCAGGGAATTGGATGCTTAATAGGGTTTGATCCAGATGCAGATGCAGATCAGAACATGGAAAACTTTGCGGATACATTAGAAAATATAAAATCAGGCGAAGTTACATATGCTGTAAGAGATACTATTATGGATGGAATAGAAGTAAAAGAAGGAGACGTAATAGGTATTACAGGAAAAAAACTTATATCATCTGGAAAGAGTATAGAAGACGTTACCAAAAAAGTCATAACTGATATGATAGATGATGATTCAGACATAGTAACTTTATACTATGGAGAAAGTGTAGAAGAAGATAGTGCAAGAGAGTTTGCAGAATTAATTCAGGAACAATTTGAAGATGTCGATGTAGAATTGTATTATGGTGGTCAGCCACTTTATTACTATTTGGTATCTGTTGAATAAATATTTTAGTAAAAATATTGAGATTGTTTTAGAGGGCACTTAATTGCCTGTTATTATTGATGTGGATAATTAATATTTAATAATTGATATAAAAGGGGAGAAGGTGAAATTAAATCTTCTCCTTTTCTGATAAATTTATAAATGTGGGTGAAAAAATGTACAGTGTATTGAATGAAAGCATACAGTATATAAAGGGTGTAGGACCTAGAAAAGCAGATAAAATGGCAAAACTGGGTGTGTATACAATAAATGATGCCTTGTATTACTTTCCTAGACAATTTGAAGATAGAAGTAGAGAAAAAAAGATATTTCAGCTTGAAGACTCAGAGAAAATAACCGTAAAGGTAAAAATAAATAGAATCTCAAGTGTAAAGCTTAAAAAAATGGAAATCACTGAGTTTTTTGTTAGCGATGAAACAGCTGGAGCAAAATTAGTATTTTTTAATAAATCTTATCTGAGAAATACCTTTAGGGTAGGGGATATAGTCAAAGTATTTGGAACTGTCAAGCTAGACAATACTGGAAACGTAGAGATGCACAACTGTGAGATTGAATATGATAAATTGGATAAAAATATAGGTATAATAGTT
This sequence comes from Peptostreptococcus sp., assembly GCF_036639115.1. Taxonomy (GTDB): domain Bacteria; phylum Bacillota; class Clostridia; order Peptostreptococcales; family Peptostreptococcaceae; genus Peptostreptococcus. The sequence goes on from NZ_JAVWJH010000003.1 coordinate 141,689, forward strand.
CCTGTTTATCCACTGACATATGGAGTTACAAATAAAGATATAATGGGAGTGCTGAGAAATATATTTGAAACATCTGATGTTAAAATCAGGGAATACATTCCAAAGTCTTTAGTTGATAAATACGGTTTATGTGACATAAATTTTGCAATTAAGAGCATGCACTTTCCTGTAACGAGGGATAATATAAAAATAGCTATGTTCAGACTAATATTTGAGGAGTTCTTATTTATGCAGTTGGGACTATTTTCAATTAAAGGTGGAACTAGTGTCGCGGAAGGAATATGCTTTGAAAAAAGTAATGAATTAGAAAATATAGAAAAATCTCTATCATTTAATCTAACTAAGGCTCAAAAAAGAGCATATAATGAGATTTTAGAGGATATGAACTCAAAAAAAGTAATGAATAGATTGGTTCAAGGTGATGTAGGAAGTGGTAAGACAGTAGTCGCTCAACTATCACTTGCTAATTGTGCTCTTAATGGATATCAAGGAGCATACATGGCTCCTACAGAAATATTGGCGAAACAGCACTTTGAAAGTTTTAACGATTTTTTTAAAAATACAAATATAAAAGTAGAGGTATTAACGGGAAGTACTAGTAAAAAAGAATCAACTAGAATACTTGAGGAATTAAAAGAGGGTCAGATAGATATAATAATAGGAACGCACGCATTATTAGAAGATAAGATTGAGTTTAAAAAGTTGGGTCTTGTTATAACTGATGAACAACATAGGTTTGGAGTAAGGCAAAGAGCCAAACTCTCATCTAAAGCAGATAATCCAGATGTAATCGTAATGACAGCAACTCCCATTCCTAGAACTTTAGCCTTGATACTCTATGGTGATCTGGACATATCAATTATAGATGAACTACCACCTGGAAGAAAACCGATAGAAACAATTGCTATTGAAAAAAATAAAAGAGAAAGATTTTATCTTTCTAATGTGAGAAGCGAAATAAAAAAGGGAAGACAAGCATATGTGGTATGTCCACTCGTGGAAGAAAGTGAACTGTTGGAGCTTCAATCAGCAACTGAAGTATATGAAGAATTGCAACATTATTTCTTTAAGGATTTGAGAATTGGACTCCTGCATGGTAGGATGAAAAGTAAGGAAAAAGATAGTGTGATGGATGATTTTAAAAATCATAAAATAGATATATTGGTATCTACTACAGTAATTGAGGTAGGTGTAAATGTTCCTAATGCAAGTTACATGATAATTGAAAATGCAGAAAGATTTGGTCTTGCTCAGCTTCATCAGCTAAGAGGTCGTGTTGGTAGAGGAAGCGATAAATCTTACTGTACTTTGATTTATGACTCAAAATCAGAAGTTTGTAAGCAAAGAATGAACATTATGGAAGAAAGCAATGACGGATTTAAAATATCAGAAAAAGATTTAGAGATAAGAGGACCAGGAGATTTTTTTGGAACTAGGCAACATGGTCTACCAGAATTAAAAGTAGCAAACTTATTTAAGCATATGAAAATACTAAAAATGGCGCAAAAAGAGGCAAGAGAGATATACTCTAAAGATCCTTCCCTAAAAGACTTGAATAATCAAGGAATAAGAGAAAAAGTAGAATATATGTTTAGGAATATAGGTGAAAATATTTCCCTTTAGTTTATTTATTTTTTACAAGAAATACTTAAAAAAATACAAGTTAAATGAGAAGTTAACTCTAGTTAAAATGTGTATTGTATGATAAAATATAAATAGTAATGTAAAAAAGGAGGTCGACAATGAGAGTAATATCTGGCAGTGCGAGAGGACTTAAATTAAATGCGCCTATAAACGATGATATAAGACCCACAACTGATAGGGTTAAAGAGTCTATGTTTAATGTTATATCTATGCATATGTATGATAGCATTGTACTGGACCTTTTCTCAGGTAGTGGTGCCTTAGGAATAGAGAGTCTATCTAGAGGTGCTAAAGAAGCATATTTTTGCGATAAAAGCAGTGAAAGTATAAAAATTTTAAAAAGTAACATAGATAAGACAAAGTTTAGTGATAGTAGCTTTATAATAAAGGATGATTATAAATCAGCTATTAAGAAGCTTTCATCTCAGAAAAAAAAGTTTGATATTATATTTGTAGATCCACCATATTACAAAGGCTTATTTGAAGACATTTTGAGTATGATAGATCAACACAATATTTTATCTGAAGATGGAATTATAGTTGTAGAGCACGATAGTAAGATTAAAATGGAAAATGTAGGGAATCTATCTAATTATAAAGAAAAAAAGTATGGAATTACGACATTGTCATTCTATGGCTTGGAGGAAGAAGATGAATAATAGACCTATAAAGGCAATCTTTGCAGGAACATTTGATCCTATTACAAACGGTCATGTAGACATAATAGAAAGAGCATCTAAATTGTTTAGTGAATTACAGATTGGTATTTTAATTAATCCAAATAAAAAGACTCTTTTTACTATTGAGGAGAGGCTAGATTTGATCAAAAAATCTACTGAACACTTAGACAATGTAGAAGTTATATTCTTTGAAGGATTGCTTATAGATTATTGCAGAAGAAATGATATTACTGTATTAGTTAGAGGCGTGAGATCCTCTGCAGATGTTTCATATGAGCTACAGATGGCGCATATGAACAAAGAACTGGAAGACAGCATAGAAACTGTAATCTTGCCAACTAATACGAAATATTCTTTTATCAGTTCTTCATTGATCAAGGAAGTTCTTAACTTTGATGCCAATATAGATAATTTGGTTCCAAAATGTGTTTTAGAAGAATTAAAAAAGAAAAGAAATACCCTATAATAGGAGTTATTGAGGTATAATAGTATAGTGAAAATATAGTTTATATCTTAGGTATTCGTATTATGTAAGATTATAAAGTTTATTTTATGGCTTATGAAAGTTATTTTTGATGGAGGTCATTATGAGCGAAGATATTAAAATTATGGAAATATTAAGTGATATGGAAAATATATTGAATGAGGCTAGTGGTTTTCCACTATCTAAGAAGGTAGGCGTAGATAGAGATGATATGCTAGACCTTATTGATGAACTAAAGGAAGCTCTTCCATATGAGTTAGATACTGCTATTAAGATTATAAAGGAACAAGATACTATTCTTGAATCAGCTAGAAATGATGCAAACTTTATTTTAGAAGATGCAAAAAGGGAAAGAGAACAGCAAATAAAGGCATGCAATGATGAAATAATAATTAAAAATAAGCAAGTTGATTCTGAAATAGAAAATATGATGAAAGAAGCTACAATAAGAGCTCAAGAATTGGTAGGGGATAGTAAGATTACCAAAGATTCAAAGGCAAAGGCTGAGAAAATGATAAGAGAAGCACAAGAATACTCTAGAAGCATAAGAGAAGGTGCAAGAGGATATTCTATAGATCAATTAGAAAGCGTTGAGGCAACTCTTGCTGCTATGTTGGCAGAAGTTAGAAATAATAAGACTCAGCTTTAAATCGAGGTCGATATGAAAATAGGAGGAATTATTGCCGAATACAATCCGTTTCATAATGGTCATAAGTACCAGATTGATAGATATAGAAAAACAGAAGATATTTCTCATATAGTGGTAGCTATGAGTGGAAACTTTGTTCAAAGAGGTGGCCCTGCTATAACAGATAAGTTTTCTAGAGCAGAAATGGCTATAAGAAATGGAGCCGATTTAGTGATAGAAATTCCAGCATACTTTGCTACTCAAACAGCTGAACTATATGCTAGAGGAGCAATACTGAGTCTAGATTCATTAAAATGTCTAGACTCGGTCTGCTTTGGTTCAGAAGAAGGTACTCTTGAAAAATTGAGGGAAGTAGCTATGATATTGTCTGGGACTAAAGGTAGCTATGAAAAGGATTTATCGAAATATTTAGATGAAAAAATAGCCTTTCCTATAGCTAGAGAAAAGGCTATTAGAAAAAATTTAGCAAATGATAGTAACGATAAAAACGATTTCTTAAATTTATCAAACAATATACTAGGAATAGAATATCTTAAAGAATTAATGAGATTAAACTCAACGATTGAGGCTAGGACTATTAAGAGATTTGCTGTAGAGCATACAAGTAGTGTGGCAGAGGGTGATTTTAGCTCGGCAACTTCAATTAGAAGCTCAATCCTTTATTATAAGAATTATTTAGAAGTTTTAGAAAAAATGAAAACAATAGAAACAGACTTAAAAACAGTTACAAATAATGGATATAATTTGGATTTAATTGTGGAAAAAATAGTTGATGATATTAAAAAATATGTTCCTACTTTTTCATATGAAAAAATAATTGAGAACATAAAAAAAGATTTAATTCCTCTAGAAGGAGAAGATTTCCATGGGGAAATCTGTTATAGTATACTGAGAGATGAAGCTTGTTTAGAAAAATACTTTGAGATAAAAGATGGTTTGGAAAATTCTATAAGGAAGCAAGCAATTTTATCTTCAGGATTTGAAGAGTTAGTATCAAATCTAACAAGTAAGAGTTATAGCTCTTCTAAAATAAGAAGAAGTATTTTTAATATTTTATTGGGAATAAAAAAAGAAGATATGGAAATAATTAAGCAAATTAAAGAGGTTCCATATATAAGAGTGCTCGCATTTAATAAAAAGGGCACAGAAGTTTTGAAACAAATTAAAAATAAATCCAATGCTTTTTTAATTAATTCTCCAGCAAAAGCTAGAAATTCGAAGGATTATAAAGAAGATCCTATTTTTAAAAAAATGTTTGATTTTGATATATGTTCTTCTAATATCTACTATCAAAATTATTATAAAAATAATAGAGATCTTTTATCAAAAGGTGAACCTGACTTTATTACTCAGTGTTCCTTTTTATAATTATTAAATATAAAATTAATATTTTTAATAGAAATCAATTTTCAGTTTGTATTTGAGTTCTATGAAATGAATAAAGCTTATACTAAATTTATTTGAGTTATTGTGGATGATTAGCCATTAACTATTAGGAAATAGTCGTGTATTTTTGGCCATAATGAACTCACTTTTTTATTGTAATAATAGCTTTTTATAGCATTGATAGAGATAAATACATATTATTATTGATATTTTAAAAACTAGATAGATTATTTCTATTAAAAATGTGTACATTTATATTAAAAAGTGTTATATTATCATTGGATTATTAATAATAAATTTATGGAGGTAAACGATATAATGAAGGTTTTAGTATTAAACTGTGGAAGTTCGTCATTAAAGTATCAGTTAATAGATATGAAAAATGAAGAAGTACTATGCAAGGGTTTGGTGGAAAGAATTGGAATCGAAGGGTCTATTCTTAAGCATGAAAAGCCAGGTCTAGAAGGAAAGCATATAGTAGAAGAAGCTATGAATGATCATAAGGATGCTATAAAGCACGTACTAAATGCAGTAGTAGACGCAAAGGTTGGCGCTGTAAAGGATATGAAGGAAATAGACGCTGTAGGTCATAGAATCGTACACGGTGGAGAAAAGTTCGCTTCTTCAGCAGTATTAACTGATGAAGTTATAAAGGCTATAGAAGATTGTTCAGCTTTAGCTCCTCTTCACAATCCAGCAAACTTAATGGGTGTAGAAGCTTGCCAGGCAATACTACCAGGTGTAGTACAGGTAGGAGTATTTGATACTGCATTCCATCAGACTATGCCAGAAAAAACATTTTTATATGGTCTTCCACACGAACTATACACAAAGTATGGAATAAGAAGATATGGTTTCCACGGAACAAGCCATATGTATGTAACTCAGAAAGCTGCAGAGATGCTAGGAAAGTCTCCAGAGGATCTAAAGATAATTACTTGCCACTTAGGTAATGGTGCTTCTATAGCTGCTGTTAACCACGGTAAGTGCTTAGATACAAGTATGGGACTTACTCCACTTGAAGGCCTTATAATGGGAACAAGATGTGGTGATATAGATCCAGCGATTATACCTTTCATCATGAACAAGGAAGGTCTAGATGCAGATGGTGTAGATAATCTAATGAACAAGCAGTCAGGTGTTTATGGAATGACTGGTATATCTTCTGACTTTAGAGATATAGAAGATGCAGCTAAGGAAGGCAACAAGCTTGCTATAAATGCTTTAGATGCATATGTTCAGAGAGTTAAGAAGTACATAGGTGCTTATGCAGCAGAAATGAATGGTGTAGACGCAATAGTATTTACAGCAGGATTAGGTGAAAATGGTATAGGAATGAGATCTGATATCTGTAAGGATATGGAATACCTAGGAGTAAGCGTAGACGCTGAAAAGAATAATGTAAGAGGAAAAGATACTGTAATTTCTTCTGATGATTCTAAGGTTAAGGTATTATTAATACCAACTAATGAAGAGTTAATGATAGCAAGAGATACATTAAAACTTGCAAAATAATAAATTTAAGCAGAAAATAGGAAAAATATTAATATTTAATCACTAATTAGGTGAATAAAATAAAAAATATACAAAATATATAAGTATAAGGCAAAAACGCTTGACAAATAAATTTTGAATATGTATAATAGACAAGTAATGTTTTTAGAGGTGATAATAGTATGAAGCTAAATATTGATTCTCTATATGGGAAGGAAATTAAAAGTATAGACTTCGATTTAAGCGAAGATGTATCAAGCATTGAATTTTCAGGAATAGAGTATAATTTAATATCACCAATTCATCTAGCCGGAAAAGTTTCAAAAACAGGGCGTAATTGTTTACTGGAAGCAGAGGTAGATTTTGCTTTTAAAGCCAGTTGCGGTAGATGTCTTGCGGATATTGAAGTTCCGGTGAAATATAATATTGATGCTTATCTAATGAAGGAAGATTACGACGAGAGTGAATTTGAAGATATTGATGTATTTAAGATAGATTCATCAGATGTTAATTTGATGGATATTATCAATTCTACATTGAGCTTTAATATGCCTCAACGTCTTCTTTGTAGCGAATATTGTAAAGGAATATGTTCGGGCTGTGGGGTAGATTTAAATACTGAAAACTGTAAGTGTGAAGACTCCATAGATGTCGATGATGTTGATCCTAGATTTGCTAAACTAAAAGAATTGTTAAAATAGAGTAAGGAGGTGTCTTCATGGCAGTACCAAAGCGTAGAACATCTAAATCTAAAAAGAATATGAGAAGAGCAGCTAACTCAAAGATGGTTCCAACTGGTTTCGTAGAGTGCTCTCAGTGCCACGAACCAAAGTTACCACATAGAGTTTGCAAGACTTGTGGAAGCTACAATGGAAAAGAAGTTGTTTCTGTTGACTAATTAGATTTTAGAAAAATGTAAATTTGTTAATAATGTGAATGAGATTATTGTCTCATTCACATTTTTTATGCTTTTTTTGTGATATAATATTATTAGGATGTTATGCTTATTTGAATATTTTGTACTAATTATGTTTATAAAACTTTAGATAATAAATATAATTCCAAAATTTAATAATAAAAAATATGTATCAGATTTTGGAAAAGACATTTATTTAAAGCATTTTCTTTATATACATTAGAGGTATATATACAGATGGAGGAATTATATGAAAATTGTCATAGATGGAATGGGTGGAGATAACGCCCCACAAGCCACTGTTGAAGGAGCTTGTATGGCTGTAAACGAATACGGTGTAGAAATAATAATAACTGGTGATGAAGAAATAATTAATGATGAACTAAAGAAACATGCTTATGATAAAGATAAGATATCAGTAGTTCATACAACAGAAGTGATCGAAAATGAAGAAAAACCAGTTCAAGCAATAAGAAAGAAAAAAGACAGTTCTATGGTTGTAGCACTGAATATGGTGAAAGATAAAAAGGCTGATTTGGTGATATCTGCAGGAAGTACAGGCGCACTTCTAAGTGGAGGTGTGTTTATTATAAAGAGAATAAAGGGAATATCAAGACCTTGTATATGTGCAACCCTACCTACAATTAATGGGGGTTCTACTATGTTGGCGGATACTGGGGCTAATGTGGACTGCGATACGCAAAATTTAATGGACTTTGCATTTATGACAGATATATATGCAAAAAAAGTTTTGAAAAATAAAAATCCACGCGTTGCACTTGCAAATATAGGGACTGAAGAAGGCAAGGGAAATGATCTTGTTAAAAAGACATATGAATTATTAAAAGATGAGAAATCAATTAACTTTACTGGAAATATGGAGACTAGAGATATACTAAATGGAGTGTGTGATATAGTGGTATGTGACGGTTTTGTAGGAAATATAGTACTCAAGACAGTCGAAGGATCTGTACTTTCACTGTTTAAAAAATTAAAAGAGGCAATGATGTCATCTACAAAGTCCAAACTAGGTGCATTGCTTATGAAGAGTGAGCTTATGAAAATAAAAGATTTACTTGATTATACCTCATATGGTGGGGCACCATTTCTAGGAGTAGATGGTGGAGTAATCAAAGCACATGGAAGTTCTGATGCAAAATCATTTAAAAATGCTATAAATCAAGGCATAATGTTTCATGAGGGTGAAGTAGTTGAAGAAATAAAGAAATACGTAGAAGAAAAGGCAAAATAGTTTTTTTGGAGGTATTATATTATGAAAGAAAAATACTCATATCAAGAGCTTAAATCTAAAATGAAGTATTTAAAACTTTTAGCAAATCAGTATCCTACAATATCAAAGGCTAGTACTGAGATAATTAATTTGGAAGCAATATTAAATCTTCCAAAGGGAACTGAACATTTTTTATCAGATTTACATGGAGAGTATGAAGCTTTTATTCATGTACTAAAGAATGGTTCTGGAGCTGTAAGAAGAAAAATAGAAGAACTATTCACCGATACTATGAGGGAGTCTGAGAAAAAGACATTGGCTACTTTGGTATACTATCCACATAGTAAGTTGGATTTAATCAAAAAAAATGATAAAAATATAGAAGATTTCTATAGAATAAGTATTTATAGACTAGTAGAACTTTGCAAATATTGCTCAAGTAAGTATACTAGATCTAAGGTTAGAAAACTTCTTCCAGAAGAATTTGGATATGTAATAGAAGAATTACTTCATGAACATAGGAAAAGTGAGCATAAAGAAGAGTATTATAGATCGATTGTGGAGTCCATTATAGAGCTTGGTCAGTCCGAGGATTTTATAGTAGCAATATGTACTACAATACAAAGACTAGTAGTAGATAGGCTACATATAGTTGGGGATATATATGATAGAGGACCTAGACCAGATATTATTGTTGATAGGCTGATGGATCATCACTGTGTGGACATACAGTGGGGTAACCATGATATACTATGGATGGGAGCCGCTGCGGGTGAGAAGACGTGTATAGCTAATGCCCTAAGAATATCTTCTAGGTATGCAAATTTAGATGTAATAGAAGATGTTTATGGGATTAATCTCTTACCTTTAGCTACATTTTCAATGTCTATGTACAAGGATGACCCTTGTAAAGAGTTTATGCCAAAGACAGAAAATGCGGAGTTTAATACTCAAGAGGTGCCACTTGTGGCTAAAATGCACAAGGCAATTAGCATTATTCAGTTCAAGTTGGAAGGCGAAATAATTAATAGAAGACCAGAATACGAAATGGAACATAGACTTCTTTTAGATAAGATTGACTATGATAGAGGAACAATTAGAATAGATGGAAAAGATTACGAACTAAAGGATAAAAATTTCCCTACAATAGATCCAAAATCACCATATACTCTTACAGAGGAAGAAAACGATATAGTAGACAAGCTTGTAAGATCATTTAGAATGAGTGATAAACTTCAAAAACATGTAAACTTCTTATTTATAAAAGGTAGTATCTATTTAAAGTACAATGGAAATCTTCTGATACATGGTGGAGTACCACTTAATGAAGATGGCAGTTTTATGGAGATGAAGTTAAAAGGAACAAAGTATAAGGGAAAAGCACTATTAGATCGAATGGAAAAATTGGTTAGAGAAGGATATTATGAAAGCAATGAAGATAAAAGGTTGTATGGGTTAGATTTGTTTTGGTATCTTTGGACAGGCAAGTGCTCATCTTTATTTGGAAAAGACGAGATGACTACATTTGAAAGATATTTTATAGCGGAAAAAGAGACTCATGAAGAAAATAAGAATCCATACTATATTTTAAGAGAAAATATGGATGTCTTAAAAGATATCTTTGAAGAGTTTGGTATGGATTTTGAAGAAGATCATATTATCAATGGGCATGTACCAGTAAAGTTTAAAAGAGGAGAGAGCCCAGTTAAGGCAAACGGAAAGGTCTTTGTAATAGATGGAGGATTCTCTAAGGCATATCAGTGCAAGACAGGTATGGCTGGCTACACACTAATCTATAACTCTAGAACATTACAACTAGTAGCTCATGAGCCTTTTACATCTAAAGAAGATGCAGTTGAAAACGAAAGAGATATTATATCTTCAACTGTTTTGGTAGAGCATAAATCTAAGAGAAGGATGATTGCAAATACAAATGATGGTCAACAACTATCTGAGAAGGTGGAAGATTTAAAGACTTTGTTGGCAGCATATAGAAGTGGTTTAATAAAAGAAAAATAAGATTTCTAACTTTTATTAGAAAAATATTCTTGAATTTTTTATAAAATAGTCTATAATATAATATAACATTTGTAGTTAGATTCTTGTTTTATTATGCTAAATATAGATAAAAATTTATTATACTACAAAAAAATAAGAAAAACATTATACTTTTAGAATGAGTATAATGGCGAATAGTTTAAAAATATGGTATAATATTAGAAGTATTTTATGGAGGTGTACAATGGAGAATTTAGGTCAGATAAAGATATCAAATGACGTTATTCAGACAATAGCTGGATATGCAGCTATGGAAATTGAAGGAATAGATAAAACTACATCTTTTACGGATAAATTGTTAGGCAATCACGGTATAGAGGTCAAGATAGATAGTGACAAGGCCGTAATAGACGTTAATCTATCTGTAATACATGGAGAAGTAATACCTGAAATATGTTATAAAGTTCAAGAAAATATAATCAATGCAGTAGAAACTATGGCAGGACTAAAAGTATCTCAAGTTAATGTTCATGTTGCTAGTGTAGAAGTAAAGAAAGAAAGAGAAAAAAAAGATAATGAAAAATAATCCAACTAAAGATTTACTAACAAGAAGAATTGTATCAAGAGAAGTTTTTATGAAGTATATGTACCAAAAAGCTCTAATGGGAGAAGATTGGACAAATATATATGAAGATCTAAATAACTTTTTAGACTTAGTAGAAGAAGATGCAATGGAAATACATAATGCAAACGAAGGAAAAGAACTTGATACTTTAGAAACTTACAGAGATGCATTATTCGATAGTGCCTATCTTATGGATATGTCAAGTGCGATAGAAGAACATATTACTGAGATAGATGAATATATCAACAAATATGCGAGAAACTGGACTATAGAAACTTTACCAGCAGTGGATGTGGCTATATTAAGAGTTGCAGTTGCTGAAATAAAATACTCTTTTATAGTTCCAAATGGAGTAGCATGTGATCAAGCTGTTACTTTGGCTAAAAAATATTGTGATGACAATGCCTATAAATATATAAATGGTATATTAGGTAGTGTAATCGGAAAATAGTTAATAAACTAATAAAAAGAACTGTATAATTTACAGTTCTTTTTTTGTATAATAAAGACCCCCAGTACAAAACTAGGGGCAAAATATATTGGCTTATAGATTAATAAAATTCCTATAAATGCTTGATTAGCTTCAATAACACACTAGAAGCAAGTTCAATGAAAATTATATAAACTGGTCTAAAATATCAGAAATTTTAAATCCTTACTAAAGTAATTCGTTTTAATTAACTAAAGTATATTTATCATCCAAAATTTTGAAATCTTTTCTTATTCCATCTGTAATATATACTTTATTATCTTTTGTAATAAAGACAGCGTCAATTCCATCCATTGATTTTACTTTCTTCATTCCATTTTCAAGACCAAGCCCATATATGGAAGTAGAAAGAGCATCTCCATCTACAGATTTATCTGAAAAAATCGTGACACTGCTAAGTTCATTATCAAATGGATAGCCTGTATCGGGATCTAACATATGATGATATATTTTTCCATCTTTTTCTAAGAATCTTTCATAAATGCCTGAAGTGACAATAGATTTATTTGAAAGTTTTACACTTGCCATCGAATCACTCGACTTTTGTAGTGGATTTTGAATTCCAACCACAAAATCTTTTTTTACTTCATTTTTTCCCATTACATATATGTTACCACCAAGATTTACTATTGCATTATCTACTCCGTTTTCCTTTAGATACTCAGCGACCTTATCAGCGCAATAGCCTTTAGCAATTCCACCTAAATCGAGCTTCATTCCTTTTTCTTTTAGATAGACAGTAGTATTTTTGCTATTTAATATTATATTATCTGAATTGATAAGAGGAAGAGCTTTATCTATTTCAGATTTTTCTGGAACTCTTGCCTTGTCATTTCCAATATTCCACATAGAAGTGAGTGGTCCTATAGCGATATCAAATTTTCCATTGGTAAGTTTTGAATATGCAATTGACTTTTGTATGACTTTAAAAGTATCATTACTTACTTTAACTGGTGAAATACCTGCGTTGTCATTAATTTTAGATACCTCACTAGATGGTAGATGTGAACTCATGGCATTATTTATATCTAGAACTACTTTATCTGCTCCAGGTAAAATTTTATCTGCTTTACTTTTTCTAACATTGATTACAGAAATTTCATTTACAGTATCTAGATAATAGTTTGTAGTAGAATAAACGCCTTTTTTATCATACTGATTAAATGCAAATATAGCAGCAATAACAACGAGAGTTATTATCGATACTATGACTTTCATATTTTTTTTCATATTTTCCTCCGATAAATGTGTTATAATCATTTATGTGAAACAATCACACAAACTATTATATCATAAATAAGGAGCTATAATGAAGAAGAAAGATGTAATTTTGATAGGCGTAATATTGCTAGCGATATTAGTATCAATTTTTGCTAATAAGGTTATCAATTCGGGAGATAGTGATAGAATAGAAATATATGTAAAAAATAAATTGTACAAAGAGTATCCAATAGATGCAGATGAGAAAATAACTATTGAAAATGGAAATGAAAAAAATGTGATATACATTCATGACAAGGGAGTTGAAATGCTAGAGGCGAATTGTCCAGATGAAGTATGCATAAAGGCTGGATTTATAAATAAAGCAGGGCAAAGTATTGTATGCTTGCCTCACAAAATAAATATAAAAATAGTAACAGATGATAAGACGAAAAAAGATCTTGATGTGACGACAAAATAAGGTCTTATCCAACTATAAAAATTTTGATGTTAATAAAAATTTAGAGATTAGAAAAAGTTTGGACTATATAAGATCTTAAAATATATTAAAATCAAACATAGCTAGATTTAAAATAATGTTATGGGGGGAAAAAATGGTAAATATAGATAACGATTGGGATGAAGTACTAAAAGGAGAATTTGAAAAGGATTACTATAAAAAGCTAAGAGAATTTCTTAAAAATGAGTATTCGAGTGGGCAAATATTTCCAGATATGTATGACATATTTAATGCTTTGAAATACACATCATACAAGGATACAAAAGTTATTATATTGGGTCAAGATCCGTATCACAATGACGGGCAGGCACATGGTTTGGCGTTTTCTGTAAAAGAAGGAATAAAAACACCACCATCACTTTTAAATATGTATAAAGAGTTAAATGAAGAAATGGGTCTATATATACCAAATAATGGTTATCTAGTAAAGTGGGCCAAACAAGGAGTTCTGCTTTTAAATACAGCGCTGACTGTAAGAGCTCATCAAGCAAATTCTCATAAAGGTATGGGATGGGAAATTTTCACAGATAATATAATAAAAATACTTAGTGATAGAGAAGATCCAGTAATATTTGTTCTATGGGGAGCAAATGCAAGGAGCAAGAAAAAGCTAATAGACAAAAGTAAACATTATATATTAGAAGCACCTCATCCAAGTCCACTTTCAGCTTATAGGGGATTTTTTGGATGTGGACATTTCTTGAAGATAAATGAAATTTTAGAATCTATAGGAAAAGAAAAAATTGATTGGCAGATAGAAAATATATAATTCTGGTCAATGAAAATGCAAAAAATTTTTATGAATTCTGATTTTAGCTAAGTTTTATAGGATATTAGAGCTAAACTTGAATACCTACAAAAGATTTAGATAAGCAATAATTCTAATTCAAAAATCAAATAAGACTTTTTATGAAAACTATTGCTTTGAAATTGTATTTATGATACTATTATAAGGTATTCGGGGGTGAATGAGTGCTGGTGTGCTCTCTAGTCTTCAAAACTAGTATGAGGGGTTAGTAGCTTCTTGGGTGAGTTCGATTCTCACACACTCCCGCCAATATTGTATATTTTACTACTATTTTATGTGTTATACTTAAAATAGTAGTTTTTTTATTGCAAAAATTAATAATTAGGGGGGATGTATTGTGGAATTTGTAGCGTCTTTTAGTGGTGGTAAAGATTCTGCCTTGTCTATTAAGAGAATGATAGAAAGAGGCCATCGTTTGATAGCAATAATAGTTTCAACGAAAGAAGATATGAATACTTCATGGACACATGATCTTGATAAGAAATATTTTGAAAAAGTAGCGGATATTTTGAGATGTGAAGTAATATTTACAGATACAGATGTAGATAATTATGAAGAACAGTTTGAAAATGCTTTAGTAAAATCCAAAAAATTAGGGGCTAGAGCCTGTATATTTGGAGATATTGATATATCAGATCATCTCTCTTGGAATAAAAGAAGGTGTGATAATGTCTGCATGGAATGTATACACCCTTTAATGTTTGAGGATCGAGAAGAGATAGTAGAAAAGTTTTTGACAAGTGGTTTGAAAGCAAAAATAAAAAAGATAGACGAGAAAAAAATACCTAAAGATATGTTGGGGATAAATTTTGATATAGAATTTGTAGAAAAAATAAAGAAAATAAAAAATGTTGATATTTGTGGAGAAAATGGAGAATTTCACACAGTGATTGATTTAGAGTCACTTAGAAAAGTCTTGGGGGCAGATATCTACGTAGATAATGCGTCTACCTGCTTTCCAAAGGCACCAAGCGTAAGTACAAGACTAAGTGAGTTTATAGACAATGAATCATATAGCATAAATAGAGGAACATATATGAAGGCATACAACTTGTCCTCGCAGGTGATAGATGTAAGAGATAAGCTAACTAAGTTATTAAAGGCGCCTAAGGGCTATAATACTATATTTTCACCCTCAGCAACTGAAGCCATAAATATGACTTTGAGAGGGTGTCTTTATAAGGGGGACGAAATAATAGTAGATGATCGCATGCATAATTCTTCATGGAGAACGGTTGAATACTTGAAAAATAAGGATGTTGGAGTAAAGGTTTGGTGTGAGAGCACTGGAGAAGGTAGCTCTAGCTTTGGATTGATAGCAGACGCTGAAGAAGAGGTTAGAAAGTATGAAGAAAATTGTATATCAAATAAAGAAATAATCTGTAAAAGTGACAATTCAAATCAAACAATAAATAAAAAATATGATATTATGGAGTTTAAAAAATTAATAACAAATAAAACAAAAGTTGTGTTTGTTACACTTGTAGATAATATTACAGGTCATTATTTGAATGAAGCTGAAGAAATAGGCAGAATATGTGCTGAAAAAAACATTTATTATATAGTAGATGGAGTTCAAAGTATTTGTGAACGAGAGCTAGATTTGGAAAAATTAAAGGCAGATGCATTTATTTTGAGTGGTCACATAGGATTGATGGGACCAGAAGGTATAGCAGCAACTGTCATAAGGGATGATATGGCAAAAGATATGGAAGCATTAATTTATGGAGGGACAGGAAGTCAATCAAACAGTCCCAATATGCCTGACACTCTTCCAGATAAGCTAGAAGCAGGTACAATGCCAACCCCTGCAATAATAGCCTTAGGTGCAGCAATTGACTATGTAGAAAAAGTAGGAATAGATAAAATTATAGAAAAAAAGCATAGGCTTGGAGAAAGATTAAGAGAAGGTCTGAAAAAGATAGATGGTACAGAGGTATCAGGTAATGGGTCATTTTGTTCACTATCTATGACTGAGCAAGATGATGCCATGGTTGCTTTTAATATAGATGCAAGAAGACGTATTATGACGAGAGTAGGCATTCAATGTTCACCTTGCACACATATAGTCGAAGGAAGTTTTCCAAACGGAAGCATTAGATTTACTCCAGGATACTTTAGTAATGAATACGACATTGATGAAATTATAGATGCTATTTTGTATATGGAATCAAATTTTTAACTATAAAATTAGTATATTAAGTTTTGATGAGTAAGACATAAATAGAGTTTATTTATCAAATTTAAATCTCTTTTATTTAAATAAAAAGTACCTTAAGGAAGGTTATTTATATAGAAATCATACTTTTATAATTAGATTACTTAATTAATGATAGATAAAACAAATAATGTAAGGTCGCTTTATTGAAAAAACGAATTAATAAATAATAATATTTAAGTTTATTACTTAATATGATAACATTGAGATTGAGGTCTGATTGAATTTACTTTTTAAGTTTAACCTAGATTTTTAGTAAAAAATATTTTTATAATTAATAATTAGGGGAGGAAATATTAATGGCTGATTACAGAGAAATGTGGAAAGATTTGGGAATGGATGTAGAAGCTCATGATCAATTATGTGAAGTTTTACCAATGGCATTTACAGATGTCTATCTATCTCAAAAAAATAGACCAGAAAATATGGGATATTTTGACTTTGTTGTGTCTGAAATACATGGTGTTAGACCAGCAGAATTAGTAAAAGCTCAAAAAGAAAATGGAACAAAGGTATTTGGTACTTTTTGTGTATATGTTCCAGATGAAGTGATATTTGCAGCAGGTGGTATTGCCACAGGTCTATGTGGTGGATCACAGTTTTGGGTTCCAGGAGGAGAAAAGGTTCTTCCAACTAATACCTGTCCACTTATAAAGGCATCTGTAGGAGCAAGACTTGATGGAACATGTCCTTTCTTCAAAATAGCAGATATGTATGTAGGTGAAACTACTTGTGATGGTAAGAAAAAGGCTTGGGAAATATTAGGGGAAGATGTTCCTATGTACATCATGGATTTACCTCAGATGAAGAGAAGAAAAGACTATAAGGCATGGGCTGAAGAAATAACAGACTTTAAGGAAAAGGTTCAAGAATTTACAGGAAATGAAGTTACTAGAGAAAATCTAGCTGATTCTATAAAAATGATAAATGATAAGAGACGTGCTCTTGAAAGACTTTATTCTACAAGAAAGAATAAAAATATTCCTATTTCAGGAAAAGATTGTTTATTAATATCTCAGATAGCTTTCTATGATGATCCAACAAGATTTGCAGAAATGACTAACAAGATCTGTGATGAGTTAGACAAGAGAGTTGAAGAAGGTGTTAGTGTCTTCGAATCTGGAACAAAGAGAATACTTCTTGCAGGTACTCCACTTGCAATACCAAACTGGAAGATACATAATATAGTAGAAACTTCTGGTGGAGCTGTAGTATGCGAAGAAATGTGTACAGGTACTAGATACTTTGAAAGACCAGTAGACGAAACACAAACTACTTTAGAAGGACAAATAGATGCACTAGCTGAAAGATATATGGGAATAAACTGTGCTTGTTTTACTCCTAATGATGCTAGAATAGATGATATAATTAGATTATGTAAAGAATATGATGTAGATGGTGTAATAGACGTTAACCTTAAGTTCTGTAACCTATACGACACAGAAGGATTCCTAGTAGAAAGAGAATTAAAAAAGGCTGGAATACCAGTATTAGGTATAGAAACTGATTACACAGATTCTGATGTACAACAGTTAAGAACTAGAGTGGGTGCATTTATAGAAATGTTAGACAGATAGTTTGAGGAGTTGTTTTAATGGAAAAGATTTTTTATGTATTATTTAATAATCACGAAAACGGTTTAAAATTAAATTCTTTATTAAAAGAAAATTCTTTGAAATCTACTATATCTCCAACGCCGAGGTCGCTTAGCAAGTGTTGTGGTATTTCTTTGATTGTAGAAGAAAAAGAACTTGAAGACGTTATGAAAGTGGTTAAAGAAAATGATATAGAAATAATAGCAATAGAATCGATAGAGAGGGATATGAACCCTAATAGAGACGTATATTGTTAGTGAGGATGTGAAATATGATTTATGTAGGGATAGACATAGGCTCTACTGCATCAAAAGTTGTTGCTAGAAAAGAAGACAAAAGGTATGAATTTGTTATACCTACTGGATGGAGCAGTAAAGAAACTGCATCAGCTATTGTTGATAAATTAAAAGACAACGATATTGATGTAAATAGTGATGAGGTAGTAGTCGGAGCCACTGGATATGGAAGAGTAGCTGTTGATTTTGCAGATTATGTAGTAACAGAGATTACATGCCATGGAAGAGGCGGTCATGAAATGGTAGGAGGAAACTGCACCATTGTAGATATTGGAGGTCAAGATACAAAAATCATTAAGATAGAAGATGGTTTTGTTTCAGATTTTCTAATGAATGATAAATGTTCTGCTGGTACTGGTAAGTTTATTGAAGTTATGGCTAATAGATTGGGAGTAGATATAAACAATTTGTTTAAACTAGCTCAAGAAGGCGAAATCCTTCCAATAAGCTCATTATGTACTGTATTTGCTGAATCAGAGATAATCAATTATATTGGTGAAGGAAGAAATAGATCAGATATTGCTGCAGGAGTAGTAGATTCTGTCGCAGGTAAGGTAGCTCAACTATTTAGCAAGTTTGCAAACTCTGAATACGTTGTACTTACTGGTGGACTAAGTCATAGCGAATTTTTTGCAGATTCTCTTTCAAAGAAGATAAAGTTACCTGTTCATACAGCAGAATATGGTAGATATGCAGGAGCTTTAGGAGCATCATTGATAGCAGAGGATAAATATCTAAAATCTAAAAATAAATAATACAATCATGTTGTTAAGGTAGAAAATAAATGATATGATTTTAAAAGGCTATCTCTTCAGAGATAGCCTTTTTATTTAAACTTTTAATAATATTTAAAAATTATCTTATAGTGTTATTCATTGTATTGTAAGATACCCATCCTAAATCGGTTCTACACCAGATTCTACTGGCTGATTCTACATATGTGTCATATATGTATACTTCATCACCTCGAGTAACTGTACCAGTCACTGAAGCACCCTTGCTTGGTGAAGACCTGACATTGGCTTCTCCCGCAGTGATATATTGATATGTGTTTTTAATAGCATTTGCAACACTATTTCCACCACCAGAATTACCTGTACTCGCTACTGCTACTGGTATTTCTTTATTTACAATAATTTCTTTTACCTGAGAGTCTGTCTTTCCAGAAGCGGTTTTATACATTTCAATTCCCTTTTTATCCTCTGGCATTATAGAAATATACTCAGATAATAAAGAGGCCGCCTCAGAATTGTTTCCTGATTCTATTAAAGAATTTGCCTTACTGAGAATATCCTTTTGAATAGTATCAATTTCCTTTGAAGCTATTTTATAGCTTTCTTCATCTTCTTTAGGAATCATTTTGTATAAAGTTAAGGATTTTATTAATTCTCCTCTTTTTTCCTGATCATCAGCTTCTTTTATTGTATCAACTATTTCTTTTTTGATTTCTAACTGGTTTTTAAGAGATTTATACTCAATATTTCCTGTTTTAGAATATAAATCAGAATACAATTTTAGAGCTTCATCATAGTCTTCTATTTCTATAAAGTTTTCAGCTTTCTTTTCAAGAGAAGATATCTCATATTTGCTCTTTAAAAAGAATCCTCCAAACACAATAGCAATCGCTGCAATAATTCCAATAATTATAAATAGTGTTTTTCTTTTATTACCATCAGAGTTGTATGTTTGTTCAATATTGTCTGATGAATTATTAGAATCATCAAATTGTTCATCAGGATTAAAGTTGTTACCTTTTTTCTTCAAATCAATTCCCTCCAGTTTTTGTTTAATTTTCAAATATTTTTGATAATATCATAACTTAATTATACATAATATAGTGGATATTTTCAATTTAATATAAGATATTTATTTTTTAAAATAGAATTAATTTAAAAAGAAGAGATCTTTCTTTGATTTTAAAATATAAAGAAAGATATTTATATAACTAATTGGGTATTTTGCTGAAAATAAAGAGTGAATTGTAAAGTGAATTAATTTTTATATTATTTCACTATTTGATTTATAAAAAGTTATAGTGCTTTTTACAAATATTTATAGACAGTATAGCTAATAGGTATGAAAGATTATTTTAGGAGCTTTAGTTGGGCTTTATAGACAATATAGATAATGGGTATATTAGTATTAAGTCTTTGCATAAGAGATACTACTGAAATAAGAAATAATAAATCTTGATAATTATTTTTAAAGTGGCTATTATTAAATAAATAGTGTTTATAATTTGAATATTTTAAATGATAGGCAATATAATTTTAAATAATAAGTGTAAGACTGCTTAAATAGGATTATATTTAAATAATGGAGGATACGGTAAATGAAAATAGAAAGTGAACGTTGTTTAATAAGAGAGTTTAGGAAAGAAGATATGGATAGCTTTATGGATTATAGAAATGACTTGGAATGGATGAAATATCAAGGTTTTAAAGGATTGAAAAAAGAAGAGTATATAAAAAGTATAATAGGTCAAAATAATCTAGAAGAAGGATTTCAATTAGCGATAATCGAAAAGGATAAAAATAAATTGATAGGTGACCTGTATCTCAAAAAAGAGGAGAATATCATTTGGATAGGATATTCAATAGCCAAGTCAATGTCTAGACAGCATTATGCCTATGAAGTCTTGTTAGCCACTGTTGAGTTTTTAAAAGATATTGATGTGAAATATATAAAAGCAGTAATAGATGTTGATAATGCAGCGTCTATAGCCCTTATAAAGAAACTAAATTTTTTGTATGAAACTGAAGAAAATGGAGAAAAAATATTTTTTTTAGAACTTTAAAATTCTAAATGAAATAATATGAAAAACTATGTTTGCATAAATATTTAGTGATATATTATAGATAAGAGTGGTAGTATGTACAAAATATATAGAAATGTTGACAATATCTCTTTGGTCGAATTATAATTATAGATTGTAAAGACGATTAAAATTCAATAATATTACATATAAAGGGTGGTAAATAGATGTCAGAAAAATTTAAAGAGAGAACAAAGATAGTTATAGGGCAAGAAGGTATAGATAAACTAAAAGATGCAAGCGTAATAGTATTTGGCTTGGGTGGTGTAGGTAGTTATGTTGTAGAGGGGCTTGTAAGAGCTGGAATAGGCAATCTAACAATAGTTGACTTTGATACGGTAGATGAAACAAATATAAATAGACAAATACCTGCACTTTACTCAACTATAGGCCAATACAAGGTAGATGTATTGGAAAAAAGAATAAAAGATATCAATCCAGATATAAATCTTACAAAACATCAATCCCTATTTGATGAGTCCAACTCAGAGGAGCTATTAAGTGGAGATTATGATTATGTTGTAGATGCCATAGATATGGTTAAATCAAAAATACATCTAATAGAAAGTGCATATAATAAGGATTTAAATATTATCAGTTCTATGGGAATGGGAAATAAATTAGATCCAACAATGATAGAAATAACTGATTTGTACAAAACAGAAATGTGTCCTCTTGCAAAAGTTATGCGTAGAGAACTTAAAAAAAGAGGAGTCAAAAAACTAAAAGTAGTATTTTCAAAAGAGAAACCAAAAGATACTGCAGAGCTATTAGAAGATGGTGTGATGAAAAGAGTCAACGGCAGTATGTCATTTGTGCCACCTGTAGCTGGCTTAACTATTGCATCATATATTGTCAGAGATATAATCTCTGAAAAATAAATACAATCTTTATAAGCATTTATGATTAGATAAGGAAGATGATTTAAATATTTATGAATATAAAATAAATATTTAAGTAGAGACTTATAATAATAGGTAATCATAAAAAATTATATAATAAGTTTTATAAGTATATAAGTAATTGGAAAGTACCTATAAAAATATCTAAATAGAGCAGATAGCTATCTGCTCTATTTAGATATAAAAATGCCTTCTTTATTAAAATAAAAACTAATATTAGAATATTCATCGGTTCTATATATCTTGGAATTACACTCTTGAAGCTTAGCGATTGTTTCTTCATTTGGGTGGCCGTATCTATTTTTATATCCACAAGAAATAACTGCTATGTCAGGTGAAAGTAAAGATATAAATTCCTCACTAGAAGAAGTTTTGCTTCCGTGATGTCCTACCTTTAGAAAGTTGCAATGTGTTAGTGAATATTTATTTAAAATATCTTTTTCTATTTCACAATCTGCATCTCCTGTAAATACAAATGAATATTTATCATAACTCATTAAAAATACAATAGAATCTTTATTTGGGTCAGAAGAAATTTTTGACGGAGAAAGTATATATACATTGACATAATTTCCTATATTAATATTATCATCTGATTTTAAATATTCTATATTGATATTAAAATCCATTGATTTTTTCAATATGTTCTCTGTTATTGGGCTTAATTTTTCTTCTTTGGAAAGAAGAATTGTTTTAGCCTTTATTTCATCCAATAGCTTTGAGGCACCACCTGAATGATCACTATCTGAATGTGTTAATAATAGATAGTCCAGTTTTTTTATTTTATTAATTTTCAAATCTCTTATTACATTTCTAGCAAAATCTTCCTCTCCTGAATCCACTAAAAGGCTTTTATTATCAGGTGTTTTTATCAAAATAGAGTCACCTTGACCAACATCTATCACATCTATTTGTAGTTCTTCTTGGCTTTTAGAACAAGAAATTAAAATAAAACATGATAGAATACAAAATATAATTTTCAAAAAAAATTTAATTAAATTTCTATTCATATAAAACGTTATCCTTTCCGTAAATGTAATTTTAGGGTTTACACTTAGTGATATAGGGTATAAACTAGGGTAGTTGGAAGAATATATTATTATAGGCTAAAATAATAATATATAAGCTTTTTTAAAAAGATATTTAAAAAGGAGTTGCTGTATGAATTTTAGATGATGATTTTACTGTTTTAGGTGAAATTTAATGTAAGTAATATTTAATAGCAATTTGCTGAGTTTATGAAAAATAAAATAGATAAGTTTTTTTAAAGGTTAATTTGGTAAATTTATAAAAGGTAATTTAATAAATATAGAACATTAATGGTACAGTGAAGTGTGCTGTTATAAATAATATGAAATTGGTTATAGTATAAAAGATATAAGGAGTTGTTTTTTTTATGGAGTTTAAAGAAATAAATATAGAGGCAAAGGAAGTATTAGATAAGTATTTTGGTATGGTAGATTATGAGGCTTGTGAATACTGTTTTAATACACTTTTTATGTGGCAGCACTCATATAAAACGTGTTATCATATAGGTGATGGCTTTGCGGTATTGGTCGGTGAACATAATGGAGAGGTATTCTCTATACTTCCATTAGCACCAAAGGAAAAAATACCAGAAGCAATAGATTATGCACTTAATTGGTTCAATACTGATAAGCGTAAGATTTATTTTAGAGGTATAGATAAAGATGTTGTAGAGATGCTGAAGGAATTACACCCTGGAAGATTTGAATATACAGCAGAAAGAGATATATTTGACTATGTATACGATGCTGAAAAAATGAGAACTGTTAGAGGTAGAAAGTTGAGTGGAAAGAGAAACCACCTTAACCATTTTGCCAAGGAATATGAAGGCAGAGTAGAGAGACGTCTATTGACAAAAGAAGATTTTCCCGAGTGTTTTGAACTTCTTAGAAGTTGGAATAAAACAAAGAGTGGTGATGATGAATATGAAGATAGTATAGACGAAGAATTTATAGGCATGAAAAAACTTTTTGATAACTATGATGTAATAAGTGACAAACTAAAAATCTATGGTGTATTTATAGACGGAAAATTAGAAGCTTTCAGTATGGGTGAAAAGATAAATGACAATATGGCTCTTATACATATTGAAAAAGCGAATGCAGATATAAGAGGTCTTTATCCATATATAAACAAAATGTTCTTAGTAGATGAGTTCCCAGATGTAGAATGGGTCAATAGAGAAGAAGATATGGGAGTTGAAGGCTTGAGAAAGGCAAAACTTTCTTATTATCCAGAGAGATTCGTCGAAAAATACACAGTAAGAGAAGTGTAAAAATAGAAAAAGAGGTTGATACTATGAATATTAGATTGTGTAATAAAAATGAGACTAGTCAGGTAAAAGATATTTGGAAATACTGTTTTAATGATAGTGATGAATATGTAGAATTTTACTTTAAATACAAGTTTAATCCCCAAAATACAATCGTTCTTGAGGATGAAGGCAATATAATATCTTCACTTCATTTGAATCAACATAAGATACATTTAAATTTTAAAGAATATGAAACTTCATACGTAGTAGGGGTGTCTACTCTTCCAGAAGCTAGGGGAATAGGCAAGATGAACGACCTTATGAATAAATCGCTTAGACATATGTATGATTTAGATCAATCAGTATCAATACTTATGCCGATTGACTTTAGATTATATACAAAATATGGCTATGAAAATTGCTATGATATGTTAGTACAAAAGCTTAGCATATACAATTTGAGAAAATATAAAACAAATGGAATATTTAAAAGGGCAGATAATGCAGGCGATTTGGAAGACATATACAGTTGTGCAGTGTCTAGATACAATGGATATGCAATAAGAGATACAAAATATTTCGAAGAATTTATTGAAGAAATGAGAGCAGAAAAAGGCTATATCTATATAAATTATAGAGATGGTGTTCCTGTTGGATACATAGTATACTCTATTGATTCAGATGACTTTAATGTAAGAGAATGTTACTACAAGGATATAATATCTTACAAGTCATTACTTAAATTTATCTTCAACCATAATACACAGTGTAAAAATGTAACAATGAATTCTCCAATGGACGATCCTTTGAGATTTATGTTGGATAATCCTAGAGAGTCATCTTTTGAGATAAGCCCGTTTATGATGGCAAGGATAATCAATTTTTCAAAACTAATAGATGAGTTGGATGTCACAATGCCTTATCCAGAGTTAGAAAATGGTGAAGAGATCTTGATCGGTATAAAAGATGACCAAATAGAAGAAAATAATGGTATCTTTAAAATGTATACTGAAGATAGACGATTAAAGACAGAAAAGGTAGGCGATTTAAAAGATAAAAACGATGATTTGGATGTTTTTACTATAAATGAACTTACTTGTATGTGTTTTTCTTACCATAGCATCGATGAAATTGATCATATTAGGGAGAAAAAAATTGCAAATATAATAGATATTAGAGATATTTTTTCTAATATCAAGAATGAACTTACTATAAATCATATAAATGAATATGTTTAAAATATAATAACGAATTTTAAATAAGTGCAGATAAATATCTGTGCTTATTTTGTTTTTTTGACTATATACTACTAAAGTTCAGATATCTAAGATAATATTTATATCTCAATTAAAATGTAAATTTATTTTATCAGAAATGGATGATGGTATGAAGGTAAGAAGAATTGGCGTATTGATATTTATAATATTAATACTTTATAGTTTCTTAACTACAAATGTGCAAAAGAGCCCTGATGTCCATTCTAAGACGGGCGCTGTAGAGGGAACAGTAACTAATATAGTATCATCAAAAAAATGCAAACAGTACTATATAGGAAGCTATCTAGCTAGTGATATGTCTGGAAAGGATAGAGAAATTTCAATTGGGGATGATATAAGGGTATTTGGTGAATATAATAACCTAGATAACTTTTATATTAAAGATTTTAATTTTGGAAGACACTTAAGAAGTAAGGGTATAGAAAAAAGTATCAAAGTGAAAGAAGTAGAAATATTGGGTGAGAATAAATTTTTTAAATATCTTGGAAGCTTTAAAAATACTCTGGCAGATACCAACGACTATCTCTATAAGGAAAAAGCTGATGTTTTAAATGCAATAACTCTTGGAATTAAGGACAATTTAGATCAAGACACAAAGTATATATTCTTAGATTCTGGAACTAGTCATATTATGGCTATTTCGGGATTACATATATCAATTATACTTTCTATGGTGATAGCTATGTTTGGAGGGATTACAAACATAAAAAGACTCATATCGATGGCTATATTATTAATTATTTATAGTTTATTAGTGGGTGGAGGAGCATCTGTCAATAGAGCAATAGAACTTGCAGTATTGAGTATAATAGCTTTTTTAATAGATGAAAGAGCTGATGCAATCAATTTAATATGTATTATAGGAAGTATTATGATAATTGAAAATTCATATATTATCTATAATATTTCCTTTCAGCTTAGTTTTTTAGCAGTACTTTCTATTTTGATTTTTAATAAGTATATAAAAAACTATGTATATTCAGATATTCTATCAGTTACAGTATCTTCAAATATATTAACATTTCCGATTGTGGCTTATTCATTTAAAGAGGTCTCTTTAGTTGGGATAGTGGGAAACATAGTAGCAATACCATTTGTGGGTATAATAATTTTTTTAGATTTTTTATCGATAGGTATGTATTTTATATCTATAAGATTAGCGATTATTATTTCATATGTAAATGCTTCTATTTTATCTTCAGTACTGTTTTTATTGAAAAAAATAGGCAATTTTGGAGTGAGTAACCTTTTATTTAGACATATTAGCCTATATAGAGTAGCCATGTATTATTTTATAATAACCTTTTTGATGGTGGGGTTAGAGATATATATGATAGAAAAAAATAGATATAAAATAACTAACAGTAATAATAAATGATATAGCAGTAATAATAAATTATATGACAGTAAGTATTATAAATTTGCTTTAATATTGTGTGATTTAGGTATGCTTAGAATCAAATGATAAAGTAGAAGTCATTTAATATGCTTTTTCATAAAAATCTAGTGAAGGCTATATTTTTAATTCGGGGTAAATCATATATATTTTGAGTAAAATAGTTAGTAAAAACATACAATTTCTAATATTTAAACATTGGATATAAGAAAAGCTTTTCTACTATTTAATAGAAAAAAACATAAAATTTATGATATAATAATAAGGAAACTCTAAATATGGAGGGATATTATGGAAAGAAAAGAATTGCTGTCAAATCTTGAAAATAGAAAAATTGAACAGATTTATTTGATATACGGAAAAGAAAGCTTTCTTATAGAGGAAATACAGGAAAAATTTAAAACTTTAGTAGATAAAGATATGATGGATTTTAATCTTAGTGTTCTAGATGGAAGGGAAAGTAATCTTGAGGAGTTTAGATCCTCTGTAGAAACACTTCCTTTTATGGACGAGAAGAGATATATAATTGTAAAGGATTTTGAACTTTTAAAAGGGAAAAAGAAAAATTTTAATGATTCTGATGAAAAAGAATTAGTAAAGATTTTGGAAAATATTTCTGATACAACAGTACTTGTATTTATAACACACGGAGATGTAGATAAAAGAAAGGCAATATATAAATCTATAAACAAGCTAGGTGTAGTCTGTGAGATGAAAAAATTAGATGATATGTCACTTTTAAACTGGTGCAAGCTTCAATTCTCAAATAGGAATGTTGAAATAAGTAATTCAGATATTACCTATTTTATAGAATCTACTGGCTACAGAGATAGAACATCTGAGATGACCCTTGGAGATGTAGAACAAGAAATTATTAAGCTTTGTTCTTATGTTGGTGATGATGAATCTATAACCAAGGATATTATTAGAAACCTAATGAATTCAAGAGTTGAAAATGATATATTCCAATTGATTGATATGATCGGAAATAAAAATGCGAAAAGATCATTTAAGATTCTAAACGATATGATAGATAGCGGAGAGTCAATTCTCGGCGTGTTTGCTATGCTTTCTAGACAATTCAATCATATAATACAGGTAAAGTACCTACAGCAAGATAAGATGCCACAAGCGGTAATTAAGGATACTCTTAAGATGCACCCTTATACTTTTAATAAGGTTGTTAGACAGGCAAAAAATTATGATGAAAATGGAATTGTAAGCATTTTAAACTATATATCAGATTCTGATTATAAGATAAAACAAGGATTGATGGAAGATAATTTGGCAGCAGAGATACTAATAGCAAAATATTGTAGATAATTATTATATTAAAATGAATATTTTACAAAAAACTACCCAATTTTTCATAAACACAACTTATGTTTAAATTAGGTAGTTTTATTTGTACAGAAAAATATATTTAAATTAGAAAATTTAATAACCTATATATAATATATAATTAAATTTAGAGTAAGTTATGGTTTTAGGTTTAACATAAAAGTGTATATATAATTAAATAAAATTCTAAATATTATAGAAGTAAAAACTATTATTATATGTAATATGAAAGTATCAAAGATATTTGACAAATAAAGACAATAAGTAAGAAAGCGCATTTATGTTTTGGAGAGTTTTTAAAGGGAAAGATAATATATCATTAAAATAACGAGATATATTTTGAGATAGATTTATTGAAAATTAAATAAGAAAAATGAGGGAAGAAATAGTAAAATTATACTTGAAAAGTTTATTTAGAAAAACTAAAAAAGATAAGCTTTCCAATTGGAAAGCTTATCTTTTATCTAGTATTTTCAAACGTTTGACACACAAGATATAATCTATATATTGCGTAGTCACAATTATAAATGATACCCGTCGATATCAAATTGTCCCGCATAATTAAGCGTTCATAGAGTTAAGCTTATTAGCAAGCTTTGATACCTTTCTATCAGCAGCATTCTTATGCATAGTTCCCTTAGATGCAACCTGATAGATTCTCTTCTGAGCTGCTCTGAAGTTAGCTAAAGCTTCATCCTTATTTCCAGAAGCTACGGCCTCATCAAATCTTCTTATAGCAGTCTTTATCTGAGATTTTCTAACTCTATTTAAAGCAGTCTTCTTTTCAATAACACCGATTCTTTTCTTTGCAGATTTAATATTTGCCACGTAATTCACCTCCCTGTCGTAAATCTAAATTCATAATCAACATACATAATTTTAACAGAACTAAAAGTAAAAATCAAGGAAAAAAACAATTTTTAATAAAAAAATTAATAATTTTATTTCTATTATTTACCTTGACGGAGTTTTAAAGTAAAATATATAATGAATACTTATGTAAATTTGAAAAGGAGTAGTTAAAATGGGAAATAGACAAAGTAAAACTAGGAATTTTAGTATTATTGCTCATATAGATCATGGTAAATCAACTCTTGCTGATAGATTAATTCAGAATACTGGACTAGTAGCTGATAGAGATATGAAATCACAGCTATTGGATAATATGGATCTGGAGAGGGAAAGAGGTATCACTATAAAGTTACAGAATGTAAGGTTACTTTATAAGGCGAAAGATGGAGAAGTATACCATCTAAATCTAATAGATACCCCAGGGCATGTTGACTTTAATTATGAAGTATCTAGAAGTTTGGCAGCTTGCGAGGGCGCACTACTAGTTGTAGATGCTGCCCAAGGAGTAGAAGCTCAAACTTTAGCAAATGTATACCTAGCTCTAGAGCAGGATTTAGAAATTTTACCAGTAATAAACAAAATTGACTTGCCAAGTGCAAGACCTGAGTTTGTAAAAAATGAAATAGAAGACCTTATAGGAATAGACAGTGCTGAAGCACCAATGATATCCGCAAAAAATGGAATTAATATAGAAGCCGTTTTGGAAGATATAGTAAAGAATGTTCCAGCTCCACAAGGAGATTCTTCAGCGCCTTTAAAAGCCTTGATATTTGATTCTTACTATGATGCATACAAGGGAGTTGTTGCATATGTTAGAGTTTTTGAAGGTACAGTTAAAAAAGGCATGATTATCGAAATGATGAATAGTAAGAAACAGTTTGAAGTAACTGAGGTCGGTGTTATGGCACCAGATCCAACAGTACTTGACGATCTTACAGCAGGTGATGTTGGATATATTGCAGCAAGTATAAAAGACATTAGAAGCTGTAGAGTTGGAGATACTATTACAGATGCTGACAATAGAACTGATTCAGCACTTCCAGGATATAAAAAGGCAACACCAATGGTATACTGTGGTATATATCCAGGAGAAGGAGAAAAGTATGAAAATGTTAGAGATGCGTTAGAAAAGCTTCAAATAAATGATGCCGCTCTAGAGTTTGAATCTGAATCTTCAGCAGCTTTAGGGTTTGGTTTTAGATGTGGATTCTTGGGGCTTTTACATATGGAGATCATTCAGGAAAGACTCGAAAGAGAGTTTGATCTAAATATTATTACAACTGCACCATCTGTTATATACAAAGTAACAAAGCTAGATGGTGAAGAGGTAATGATACAAAATCCAGCAAACCTACCTGACCCTAGTGAAATTCTTACTATAGAAGAACCAATAGTAAATAGTGATATTATTGTTCCAAAAGATTATGTTGGAGTGGTGATGGATCTTTGTCAGGAAAGACGTGGAAATATGAAAAATATGGAGTATATGGATGACACTAGAGTTATGCTTCATTATGAACTTCCATTAAATGAAGTAATATATGACTTTTTCGATGCTCTTAAATCTAGAACAAGAGGTTATGGTTCTATAGATTACGAAATGAAGGGGTATATAGTATCTGATCTTGTAAAGATGGATATACTAATAAATAAAGAACAGGTAGACGCACTTAGCTTTATAATACATGAAAGTAGAGCTTACGTTAGAGGTAAGTCTATGTGCGAAAAATTAAAAGAAGAAATACCTAGACATCAGTTCCCAGTACCTATTCAGGCTGCTGTTGGCAACAAAATCATAGCAAGAGAAACTGTCGCAGCTTATAGAAAAGACGTTCTTGCAAAATGTTATGGTGGAGATATCTCAAGAAAAAGAAAGCTTCTTGAAAAGCAGAAGGAAGGTAAGAAGAGAATGCGCCAGATTGGTAATGTTGAGGTACCACAAAAGGCATTTATGTCAGTTCTTAAGTTAGATGACTAAAGAAGGTGTTTAATTGAAAAATATAGATAGAAAAGAACTTGCTCTGGAGATAGATTCCGGAGCAAGCTTTATAATTGAAACATTGGAAAAATATGGTTTTGAAGGGTTTGTGGTAGGAGGATGTGTAAGAGATTCCATTATGAAAAGAAAGCCTAACGATTGGGATATTACCACAAATGCAACTCCAAAAGAGATGATGAATATCTTTGATAGAACTATCCCTACAGGCGTTGAGCATGGAACAGTAACAATAATGAAAGATCATATTGGATACGAAGCAACTACATACAGAATAGATGGAAAATACTTAGATATGAGACATCCAAGTGATGTTATATTTAGTGAAAATATTATAGATGACCTATCTAGAAGAGATTTTACAATAAATGCTATGGCATATAATAATAAAGTAGGTTTGATAGATAGCTTTAATGGAGTAGAGGATATAAAAAAGAAACTTATTAGGTGTGTTGGTGATCCTGATCAAAGATTTAATGAAGATGCTTTAAGGATGGTTAGAGCAATTAGATTTTCTGCTAAATTAGGATTTGAAATAGAAGAAAAAACTTTTTCTTCTATTTTAAGAAATTCAAAAAATGTAGAAAACATATCTATAGAAAGAATAAATAAAGAATTAGAAGAAATAATAGAATATAATTCTTCTAAATTAGAGTATTTTAATACTGTAAAGCTTTCAAAATGGCTATTTAATGGCTATATTTTAGATAGAGAGAATTTGGATAATGCATATAGGCTAGATAGCTTTATTGATGATCACCAGTTTTGTAAATATTTAGATAGTGAAGATCAAGAAAAAAAATACAAACAGGCTCTAAAAAGAGCTCTTATATTTGAAGAAATATCTAAAGAAGAATTAAATAAAATAATGAGAAATCTAAGGTATTCAAAAAAAGAAATAGAATATACTATTTCGATACATTCTATACTAAAAGATGAAAAATATGAATTGTTAACTGAAAATACGAGTAGTGATGCCGATAAAAAACTATTATTAAAGTATATTTTACGAGATTTAAACAACATATATCTTGTAAAGTATGCAATATATTCAAAGTTTATTGAAAAAAATACAAATCCTTCTATCTGTTTTATGCTATTTAATGATATAATAGAATTAGGAGAATGTTTTTCTATTTCTCAATTGAAGTTAAACGGAAGAGACATAATAAAAAATGATATTGCAAGTGGAGCCCAAGTAGGCAAGATACTTAGTGGGCTACTTGAGCATGTAATACACAATCCGATTGATAATGAGAAAGACCAACTTTTGAGTTTGGCTAGAAAAGCATAAAATTACGAAAATTTGGAGGTAAATTTATGGACTATAAGTCATTAATTGTGAATGGAAGATCAGTAAGACATTTTAAAGAAACAGCAGTTGATGCAGCTAAAATATTAGAAATTGAAAATTTTATAGCTGATTGCAAGAAATTAGTGCCATCTATAACAGTTGAATCAAGATTTTTTGCTGGAGATGATACTTATAAGAGATTGTATGGAATAGCTGGTTATCAGGGAGTTATGATTGAAGCACCTAACTACTTGGTATTACTTTCAGAAGACAAGCCACAGCATCTTGAAAATGCAGGATATATAGGCGAAAGAGCAATATTAAAGGCTAGAGATTTAGGTCTTGATAGCTGTTGGATATCATACTCTGATAGAGATATGGTAAAGAGAGTTTTAAACTTAGACACTGATATGGAAGTAGTAGCTCTTATAGCTCTAGGGTACGCAAGCTCAACTAAAAAAGTTGAAGGAATAACTAGAACAGGAGATAACTATTCTCAGGCTGATATGTCTGTTGAAAAGATGGGATCTACTTCTGAGAGAATTTCTTTGGAGGATATGGTATATATAGATAAGTGGGGAAATGATGCTACGTCTGAAATACTAGAAGAAAGAGCTCTATTGGATGCTTTCTCATATGCAAGAATGGCTCCTTCAGCTCTTAATAAACAGCCATGGAGATTTATAGTTGATGGTGGTCGAGTTGTACTAGCAATAGATAATGAAAATTATAGTGGTAGTTATCTAAATAAGATTGACGCTGGTATAATAATGTTATACTTTGGAGTTATATTAGATATAACTATGTTTGATTCTAAGTGGGGATTTGATGACTTAGGTAAGGACTACGGTATACCATCTAACTATAAGGTAGTTGGATATTGTAATATATAAGAAATAAAATCAAATAAAATAATAAAAAATTAATTTATTATTTTGAAATTATATTTACTTTATAATAAAGAAAGAATTTTATTTCGAAAAATATTATTTAAGTTATTTTGTTTTATAAATAAAAGTGAATAATAAACATATTTAATGGAGCTATTGATGGTTATTTCTGTCGATAGCTCTATATATTTTTTAATAAAGCAAAATATGAGTGCTTAAATTTTATTAAAAAGAGGTATAATAGAAAAATAAATATATTACTATAAAAAAATTAGGAGGTGCAATATGGAGGCAAAAGGCCTATATATACATATTCCTTTTTGTGTACAGAAATGTAGATATTGTGATTTTACATCATATGTAGCAAGTGGAAATGAAATAGATAGATATTTAGATTCTCTAGAAAAAGAACTAGAAATGTATAAATTAAATGAAGAAGAGATCAGTACAATCTTTATTGGAGGTGGAACTCCAACAATATTGAGCACCATACAGCTTGATAGATTGTTTAAAATGATAAAAGACAGGGTTAATTTGCAAAAACTTGAAGAATATACTATAGAAGCAAATCCTGGGACATTATCAATTGAAAAATTAAAAGTAATAAAATCTGGTGGAGTAAACAGACTAAGTATCGGGCTTCAAGCTGTACAAGATAAACATTTACTTTTTATGGGTAGAATTCATAATCTTAAACAATTTGAAGAAAGTTTTTATAATGCAAGAAAGATTGGCTTTGATAATATAAATATAGATGTAATATTTGCTTTTGATAATCAAACTGTTGCCGATTGGAAAGAAACAATTGATTATGTTGCAGAAATGAAAGCAGAACATATATCTGCATATTCTTTAATTATAGAAGAGGGGACAGACTTTTTTGATATGTATGAAAAAGGAGAGTTAAAAGATGTTCCTGAAGAAAAATATTTGGAGATGTATAGATACACTGTCGATAAATTGAACAACTATGGATTTTATCAATACGAGATATCGAATTTTTGTAATGTTGGATATGAGTGTAAACATAACATAAAATACTGGAATTGTGAGGAGTATTTTGGGGTTGGAGTTGCTGCCTCAGGATACATAAATAATGAAAGGTATACAAATGTAAAGACACTTAAAGCTTATGCTGAAGCTACTACTGCCAACGTTTTCCCAATAGAGTTTAAAGAGGTGTTGGACTTTAAAGAACATTTCAACGAAAAAATAATGTTGGGATTAAGGATGAATTCTGGAATAAATTTGTCACTTATAGATAAAATCAATAATCAAGAGTTGGAAAAATGTATAATAAAAAGTATTGATAATTATCAGAAAAAGGGATATATTGAAAAGTGTAAGGACGGTACGATAAAACTTACACAATCTGGACGTGAGATATCTAATTCAATAATCATTGATTTGATGTTATAAAGATTAGAAAACTTTTAAAAAATAAGTCTTGATTTTTTGTTGGAGTATGTTGTACAATTATCTTACAGATGTGCTTAGGCATTGTACAAAAGTTAGACAAAGACAATTAAATATGCGGATGAAGATTCTATGAGAGAGCAATCGCCACCGAAGGGACAAGTAACATTTCCGTCAAGAATGTTATGAATTTCTCAGGTAAAGGAAGTAGAATTGGACGTATCTCTGAAGGTAAATGAATGACAGGGGGAATAAAGGACAACTTTATTTCCCTTTTTTATATTCAAAATTAGTTGGATGTCTAACATTTTATGAATATTTAAGATAGAGTTTGCTCCACTATTGATTTATTAAACTTTAAATGAATAGATAAGGAAAACATTTATTCCAATGGGGAAGAGCTGTTATCTCAAAAAAATGATATATGAAAGGTGATTTAGATGCTTTTAATTACTAATAATGAAAAATTTCTTGAATCAGAGGATTTTCTAAAATCAAACGATATAGAACTTAAATTTTTAGATAATAAAGATTATATAGGGATTTTAGAATATTCAAGAGATTTGATACACAAAGGCTATGAATTGCTTACTCATCCATTGTATGGAAGTGTTAAACCTAATGAAACAATATATAGGACCTTAATCTTGAAAGCAAATAAGGAATTGGATTTTAATTCATTAAGTTTAATTGAAGACGCAATTGAAACTGCAAATAAGTTTAAAAAAAATAAAATCACTCCCTTATGGACAGAGAGCGTAAAAGATGATTTCAGAGTAATTGACTACGATCTGATGAGTAAAACTATTGATAGAATACTCAATTAGAAAAATAGATTTTAAGATAAGCAAAATAGATTTAGCCGATTATAACTTATCTTTTCGAAATGACTTAGGTTAATCAATTAACATTAAAATGTGTGGAGGTATAAAATGGAAAATATTTATGATTTAATAATTATTGGTGGAGGTCCAGCTGGACTATCAGCAGGTTTATATGGTGCTAGAGGTAAACTTAAAACTCTTATCCTAGAAAAACAAAAAAATGGTGGTCAGATAGTAATTACTCATCAGGTAGACAACTATCCTGGATCAGTTGAAAATGCAACAGGCCCATCACTTACAGCAAGAATGGTAGAACAGGCCAAAGCTTTTGGTTGTGAAATTGAAAGAGGAGATGTTACATCTTTTGATTTTGATGGAGATATAAAAATTTTAAAGACAGCTGACAAAGAATATAAGACAAGATCAGTAATTATTGCAACTGGTGCTAATCCAAGAAAGATGAATTGTCCAGGTGAAGACCCATTAATAGGTAAGGGTGTATCATACTGTGCTACTTGTGACGCAGACTTCTTTGAAGACTTTGAAGTATTTGTTATAGGTGGTGGAGATAGTGCAATAGAAGAAGCTCAGTACCTAACTAAGTTTGCAAGAAAGGTAACAATAGTACATAGAAGACAAGGATTCAGATGTGCACCTACAGCACTTGATAGAGCAAAAGAAAATCCAAAGATTGACTTCTTATTAGATACAGTAATCGAAGAAGTAAAGGGCGATGGAATACTTGAATCTATAGTATTTAAAAATAAGATTACAGGTGAAATTACAGAACACTTTGCTGATGAAGAAGATGGTACTTTTGGATGCTTCGTATTCATAGGATATGTTCCAGAAACACACCTTTATAGAGATGTATTAGATTGTGATGAAGCGGGATATTTCATTTCAGGAGATAGTACAGAAACTAAGATACCTGGTGTATTTGTTGCAGGTGACTGTAGAGAAAAGCCAGTAAGACAGGTTGTTACAGCTACTAGCGATGGAGCAGTAGCAGCAGTAATGGCAGAAAGATATATAGCAGAAAAATTCAATTAATAAGTTGAATTTAGTCAATTATTGTAAGAAAATAATCAGAGTGAAAGATTCCATCAATTTGAAGGAACTTTACATAAATTAAAGTAAATATAGGAGGTTGTTGAAATGATCGAATTAACAAAGGCAAACTTTGAAGAAGAAGTATTACAGGGCGAAGGATATATATTCGTTGACTTCTGGAGCGAGGGTTGTGAACCTTGCAAGGCATTAATGCCAGATGTGCATAAGCTAGCTGAACAGTATGGTGATAAGGTTAAATTCTGTTCTATGGATATAACAAAGGCTAGAAGACTTGCAATCAAGCAGAAGGTACTTGGACTACCTACAATGACTATTTATAAAGATGGCGAAAAGGTTGAAGAAATAACAAAAGATGATGCTAATATAGCAAACATTGAAGCCATGATAAAGAAGTTTTACTAAATTAGATTGTTTATCCACTTAGTTAAATAGGTATTGCATCTGCTTATTTAATGATTATTAAATAATTGACATCAGACAAGGATTGCTATCCAATCCTTGAGCTGGGTCAAGGATTATAGTAGATAAATCGTTTATTTTATATTAATCAAGTTTATTATATTAAATTATTTTTTATAGGAGGTAACCTATGCGTCTTGAAATAGGCAAAATCTTCATTAAAGACATCCAGTTTTCAGATGTTACGAAGATAGAAAAAGGTGTTTTATTTGTAAACAAGGAAGAATTGATCAACACAATATGGGATGATGAACATCTTGCATCAGTTGATCTAGATATCGCTAGACCTGGTGAAAGCGTAAGAATAACACCAGTAAAAGATGTAATTGAACCAAGAGTAAAAGTTGAAGGTAAGGGTGGAATATTCCCAGGAATACTTTCAAAGGTAGAAACAGTTGGTGAAGGTAGAACTCATGTACTTAAGGGAATGGCAGTTGTAACAACTGGTAAAATAGTTGGTTTCCAGGAAGGTATCATTGATATGACTGGTCTAGGAGCTGATTATACTCCATTTTCTAAGACAGTAAATCTAGTAGTAATAGCTGAACCTGCTGAAGGTGTTAAGCAACACGAACATGAAAAGGCTGTTAGATTCTTAGGATTCAAGGCTGCTCAGTATCTTGGCGAATTAGCTAGAGATATGGAAGCTGAAGAAGTAAAGACTTTTGAAACTAAGCCATTGTTAGAACAAATAGCTCAATATCCAGAACTTCCAAAGGTTGGATATGTTTATATGTTACAGACACAAGGACTTTTACATGATACATATGTGTATGGTGTAGATGCTAAACAGATAGTTCCTACTATACTATACCCTACAGAAACTATGGATGGTGCAGTAGTATCAGGAAACTGTGTTTCTGCTTGTGATAAGAATCCTTCTTATGTACATTTAAACAACGGTGTAATAGAAGAATTATATGCTCAGCACGGTAAATCAATAAACTTCTTAGGTGTAATAATAACTAATGAAAATGTTTATTTAGCTGACAAGGAAAGATCTTCAAACTGGACATCTAAGCTTTGTAAATTCTTAGGTCTAGATGCAGCTATTGTATCTCAGGAAGGATTTGGTAACCCAGATACTGACCTAATAATGAACTGTAAGAAGATAGAAAACCAAGGAATAAAGACTGTTATAGTAACAGATGAATACGCAGGTAGAGATGGTGCTTCTCAATCATTAGCAGATGCAGATGTCAAGGCAGATGCAGTTGTTACTGGTGGTAACGCCAATCAATATGTAGTATTACCTAAGATGGACAGAGTAATAGGACATGTAGAATATGTAAACATCATCGCTGGTGGTAATGAACATTCACTAAGAGAAGATGGTTCTATCGAGTGTGAAATCCAGACTATAACTGGTGCAACTAATGAAACAGGATTTGGTTATCTATCTGCAAAGACATTCTAATTTAGATGACATATTTTAATTAATCTCGATAAATAGTTCTTAATTTATAAGAACTATTGATAGCATTAAACAAACATTAAGTATAAGCAATAAAAGAGTTGAGATATATTATCCAACGTATAAAAATAAATTAAATTAAAAGGAGTAATCGTTATGACAACTTTACAGAATAAAAAAGTTATAATAATCGGTGACAGAGACGGTATACCAGGTCCTGCTATCGAAGAATGTGTTAAAACTGTTGACGGCGCAGAAGTAGTATTCTCATCTACTGAATGTTTCGTCTGAACAGCTGCTGGGGCTATGGACTTAGAAAATCAGAACAGAGTAAAAGACGCTGCCGAAAAATTCGGTAACGAAAATGTTGTGGTTTTACTAGGTGCCGCTGAAGCCGAAGCTGCAGGTCTTGCAGCTGAAACAGTAACAGCAGGAGATCCAACTTTTGCTGGACCACTAGCAGGTGTTGAGCTAGGATTAAGCGTATTCCACGTTGTAGAAGACGCTATGAAAGAACAGTTTGATGAAGATGTTTATGAAGAACAGATAGGCATGATGGAAATGGTTCTAGATTGCGATGATATAGCTGAAGAAATGTCAGAAATTAGAGACGAATTCTGCAAGTATTTATAGAATTCTAAATGGGAGGTAAAATAATGTCAAAGATTAGAGTAGT
Source organism: Peptostreptococcus sp. (assembly GCF_036639115.1). GTDB lineage: Bacteria > Bacillota > Clostridia > Peptostreptococcales > Peptostreptococcaceae > Peptostreptococcus. The sequence continues at coordinate 180,830 of NZ_JAVWJH010000003.1, forward strand.
TCATTATATCAACCAATTCTTTGCAGGAATCGGTGGAGAAGAAAAGGCAGATGTTGAACCAAAAGTTATGGAAGAACTTCCTCCAGTAAGTATTCAATTACAGAAAAAATTGGGTGAAGATTTTGAAGTAGTAGCTTCAGTTGTTTGTGGAGATAGTTATTTCAATGAAAATATAGATGAAGCAAGTGAAGAAGTATTAGATATGATCAAGGGATTTGATCCACAGTTATTTATAGCTGGACCAGCATTCAATGCAGGTAGATACGGAGTTGCTTGTGGTACTATAACTAGTGTTGTAAAGAATGAATTAAACATACCTTGCTTAACAGGTATGTATGTAGAAAATCCTGGTGCAGATATGTATAAGAAGGAACTTTACATAGTAGAGACTTCAAACTCTGCAGCTGGTATGAGAAAGGCTCTACCTAAGATCGCAAAATTAGCTACTAAGCTTGCTAAGGGCGAAGAAATAGGTTCTCCAGCAGAAGATGGATACATCGAAAAGGGTGTAAGAGTAAATTATTTTGCTGAAGATAGAGGATCTAAAAGAGCTGTTGATATGCTAATAAAGAAAATAAATGGCGAAGAATATGTTACAGAATATCCAATGCCAACATTTGATAGAGTAGATCCAAACCCAGCAGTTAAAGATCTATCTAAGTGTACAATAGCACTTTGTACATCAGGTGGTATAGTTCCAAAGGGTAACCCTGACAGAATAGAATCATCAAATGCTACTAAGTATGGTGAGTATGATATCACTGGTATAGATGACCTAACTGAAGAAGGTTGGGAAACTGCACATGGTGGATATGACCCATCTTATGCAAATGAAGACTCTGATAGAGTTCTTCCTGTAGATGTATTAAGAGACCTTGAAAAAGAAGGCGTAATAGGAAAGTTACACAATAAGTTCTACACAACTGTTGGTAACGGTACTGCAGTTGCTTCTTCTAAGGCTTTTGCAGCAGAATATGCAAAGAAATTAATAGCTGATGGTGTAGATGCTGTCATATTAACTTCTACGTGAGGTACTTGTACTCGTTGCGGTGCAACGATGGTAAAGGAAATAGAAAGAGCTGGACTACCTGTAGTTCATATGTGTACAGTTGTTCCTATTTCACTAACAGTTGGTGCTAATAGAATAGTTCCAACAATAGCTATACCTCATCCTCTTGGAAATCCTGCTTTAGAACATGATGAAGAAAAGGCTCTAAGAAGAAAATTAGTTGAAAATGCATTGAAGGCATTAACTACAGAAGTTGATGGACAGACTGTTTTTGAAGATTAATAAAAGATTATAGCTGTTAATAGTATTGGTACATCTAACTTTTCTAGGTGTACCAATATTAATATATGAATATATTATTAAATTTGGAGGTAATATTATGTCATTCCCAGTATTCAGAGGAGCAGGATATGTTTTGGTACATACTCCTGACATGATAATTAAGAATGGTACTACTTGTACTGTTGAACAGGAAATTAACCCAGATTCTGAGTTTTTAAAAGAGATCGATAGCAAGATAAGAAGTTATGAAGAGGTAGTAAACTATATTCCAAATCAGGTGTATATAGGAAATGTAAGACCAGAGTTCTTAGCTGATAAGAAGCTTCCTTGGTGTGAAATAGAGCACAAGGGTGAAAGACATGGTAAATTTGGTCAGATAGTTCCAGAAGATGAGTTTTTAGCTTTGATGCAGATATGTGATGCATTCGAGCTTGTAAAACTTTCAGAAGAATTTGTCAATGGCATCAGATCTACTATGGAAGAGAACTACAAAGAGTTAGAGCCATTCTTCAACCATCTTAAGGGTGAAGATATATCTAATGCTCAAGAGCTTTTAGACAACCATGTAGCAGAAGGATTATACTTTGAACATAAGTTGGTAGGATATGTAAAGAGAGCTCATGATGTAGATGTAAATTTAAGTGCTCATACTATGCTTGAAAACCTAGTAGTTAAGGCATCTGGTGTTGTATCTGCTTTAGAATTGCTTAGAAGTTCAGGCGTTCATAGAGAAGAGATAGACTATGTAATAGAATGCTCTGAAGAGGCTTGCGGAGATATGAACCAAAGAGGCGGAGGAAACTTTGCAAAGGCTATAGCTGAAATGGTTGGTCTGACTCATGCAAGTGGATCAGATACAAGAGGATTCTGTGCGGCTCCATCTCATGCTTTGATAAATGCAGCAGCTCTAGTTAAATCAGGCGTTCATAAAAACGTTATGGTAGTGGCTGGTGGTGCATCTGCAAAGCTAGGTATGAATGCTAAGGATCATCTAAAGAAGGGTCTTCCAGTATTAGAGGACGTTGTAGGAGGATTTGCAGTATTAGTTTCAGAAAACGATGGTGTTCATCCAATTATTAGAACTGATTTAGTTGGTAAGCATACAGTAGGTACTGGATCAGCTCCTCAGGCTGTTATGACATCTCTTATTACTCAGGGACTAGATAGAGTAGGACTAAAGATTCCAGATGTAGATATATACTCAGTAGAAATGCAAAATCCAGATATTACAAAGCCAGCTGGTGCAGGTAATGTTCCAGAAGCAAACTATAAGATGATAGGGGCCCTAGCAGCTACTAGAGGAGAAATAGAAAAGAAGCAGTTAAAGAGCTTTATCGCTGAACATGGTCTACCAGGTTGGGCTCCAACACAGGGACATATTCCTTCAGGAGTTCCTTATGTAGGATTTATGATGGATGATTTGACTACTGGTGATAGAAATAGAGCTATGATAGTTGGTAAGGGTAGTTTGTTCTTAGGAAGAATGACAAACTTATTTGATGGTATATCTTTTGTAGTAGAAAGAAACCCAGGCGTAGAAGAGGAAACTTCTTCAATATCTAAGGATGAGATAAGAAAGATAATAGCAGAATCAATGAGAAATATTGCCCTAGATATGATAGAAGAATAGGGGGTGTAGATATGTCTAATAAATTAATATCTGACGCATTGTTAGAAGTTGCAGATGCAATAGAATCTGGCAACTTTGGAAAGAAAATTAAAGTAGGTCTAACTACACTTGGAAGCGAACATGGTAGTGAAAATCTAATTCAAGGGGCGAGACTTGCCAATAATGGTATGTTTGAAATAGTTCTAATCGGTAAGGGAGATGAAGACTTTAAGTCTTATGAAGTTGAAACTGAAGATGAAATGTATAAGAAGATGGAAGAACTATTAGATGCAAAAGAGATTGATGCCTGTGTAACTATGCACTACAATTTCCCAATAGGTGTATCTACAGTAGGTAGAGTAGTAGCTCCAGGAAGAGGACGTGAGATGTTCTTAGCGACTACAACAGGTACATCTGCTACTGATAGAGTAGAGGCTATGACAAGAAATGCAATCTATGGTATAGCTACTGCAAAGGCTTGTGGAAAGAAAAAACCTACAGTAGGCATATTAAATCTTGACGGTGCTAGACAGGTTGAAAAAATACTTATAAACCTAAAGGATAATGGGTATGACTTTGACTTTGCTGAATCGATGAGAGCAGATGGTGGAGCTGTTATGAGAGGGAATGATCTATTAATAGGTGTTCCTGATGTAATGGTAACTGACACTCTTACTGGTAATTTACTTATGAAGGTATTCTCTTCATTTAATACAGGTGGAGATTTTGAAGCTCAGGGATATGGATATGGACCTGGAATAGGTGAAGACTATGATAGAAGAGTTCTTATATTATCAAGAGCAAGTGGTTCTCCAGTAGTTGCTAATGCCCTAAAATATGCATATGACATAGTAAAGGGTGAAGTAAATGTAGTTGCTAGAGATGAGTACAAAAAAGCAGTTAAGTGCGGCCTAGATAAAGAAATAGAAGAATTAAAGGCTAAGAAAGCACCTAAAGAAGCTACTGAAGAAGTAAAGGCTCCAGAAAAAGAAGTAGTTACTGAAGCTATAACAGGGGTAGATATACTTGACCTTGAAGATGCTGTAAAGTCACTATGGAAAGAATCTATATATGCAGAGAGTGGTATGGGTTGTACTGGACCTGTAGTAATGGTTTCTACTGCAAATGTGGATAAGGCAGTAGACGTTTTAAGAAAGAATGATTTCGTAAAGTAAAAATAAATGAACTTAATATAAATCAAATAAATGCCGCAGAAATATAAATTTCTGCGGCATTTATATTATAAACACTAAATCTATAGAAATTATATCCTTATTTTTATTCTAGCTATTAATAAAGATTTAGTTGTAGAGTTAATACTATATAATGAATTATATTTGCTTGTATTGAATAATACTAATATGATACACTATAAAAGAAATTATCAAATGCATATTATTTAGAGGCTTTGAGTGGTAAAATATTTATATTTTATAAGAAAAGTAGTAACTCCTATATGAGATTGTATAGCTGGCTAATAACATTCAAATTTCTTGTTGTAGCAACAATTTCGAGTTTCTTTTCAATGTAGTTATTATTTAATTTTTTCTTTGGAGAATTTTTTGGCAAATACATGTAAAACATCTTTCTCCAAAATTAAAAATTTCGCATCCAAAGTTAGTATATTTTAGTTTTTTAAGCTTCGAATCCTTTTATGCAATACATTTTATGAAATGGATTTTATAGTAACTTTGAGAGTAGTTTTTGTTGTAACTATCAAAACACAGTACAAGTATCATTGCTAGTATTAGAATATATATAATTTGGAAATGTTTCATTTTATAATTACTATTAATATTATTTAAAATTGCTATTAAATTGAATTCGAAACTTTCTATTTTGAAAGTGATTTTATAGAGTGAAAAATAAAAAAAGTAAAATATTTGTTTTGCTTTAAAAAAAGATAGATAGAAAAATAATTATCTAATTAAAAATCGTATCTAAAATTGATTAATATGTGATTCTTAATTAAAAAATATTAAGGATAGTTTGAAAAATAATAAAAAGATTTCATAATATATTATCTGTTAAAACGTTGAAATAACAATATTTTAAAGTGTTTGACAAAGAGACATAAAAAATAATAACAAAAAAACGTTAAAAATATATTAAAAATATGTTAAGAAAACAATTTCTTGGGTAAATATTAAACTATAAGGCAATATTAAATTAGATATAATAAAAAATTAAGTCTTTTATTAATATTCCATAAAAAATAATTAACAAACAATTAATTAATAAAATTATATTTAACTGGAGGAAGAATACATGAGTAAAGTAATAATTATAGGCGCAAATCACGGTGGTACAGCAGCAACAAGAACTTTATTAGCAAACTATCCAAACGATGAGGTAGTAGTATATGATAAGAATAGTAATATATCATTTCTAGGATGTGGTATGGCTCTATGGATAGGTAATCAGATTTCTAAGCCAGATGGTCTTTTCTATGCTTCTAAGGAAGAATTTGAAAAGCAAGGAGCTAAGGTTCATATGGAGGCTGAAGTTCACAATATAGATTTCGATAACAAAAAAGTATTTGTTAGATTGAAAGATGGAACAGAAATAGAAGATAATTATGATAAGTTAATACTAGGTACAGGATCACTTCCAATAGTACCAAATATACCAGGTAAGGACTTGGAAAATGTTCAGCAAGTTAAGTTATTCCAGAACGCTCAAGAAGTAATAGAAAAACTTCAGCATCCTGAAATTAAGAATGTTGTAGTTGTTGGTGCTGGATATATAGGTGTTGAACTTGCAGAAGCATTCGAAAGACATCACAAGAATGTTACTATGGTGGATATAGCTGACACTTGCCTACCAGCTTACTATGACAAGCCATTCACTGACCTTATGAAGAAGAACCTATCAGACCATGGTATAAATCTAGAATTTAATCAGGCTGTAAAGGAAATCAAGGGTACTAATGGAAAGGTAAGTTCAGTAGTAACTGATAAGAAGGAAATAGAAGCAGACATGGTTATCCTTTCTATAGGATTTAGACCAAACAACGCTTTAGGTAAAGATAAGCTAGAATTATTCAAGAATGGATCATACCTAGTAAATAAGAAGCAAGAAACTAGTGTTAAGGATGTATATGCTATAGGTGATTGTGCAACTGTATATGATAACTCAATAGACAATACAAACTATATTGCTTTAGCTACTAACGCTGTAAGAAGTGGTATTGTAGCAGCTCATAATGCTGGTGGAACTGAGCTAGAGTCTATCGGTGTACAGGGATCTAACGGTATTAATATATATGACTTAAAGATGGTATCAACAGGTATTACAGTATCTAAGGCCGAAAAATTAGGCTTAGACGTTGAATACACTGATTTCGAAGATACTCAGAAGCCTGGATTTATCGAAACTACTAATCCAGAAGTTAAGATAAGAATAGTATATGATAAGAAGACTAGAGTAGTGTTAGGTGCTCAGATGGCATCAGAATATGATATGTCAATGGGTATACACATGTTCTCATTAGCTATACAAGAAAAGGTAACAATAGAAAGATTGGCACTGTTGGATATATTCTTCCTTCCTCACTTTAACCAGCCATACAACTATATTACAATGGCTGCATTAAGTGCCAAGTAATAGTAATTTCAATATGTTCAGCCGAGGGTTTCCCTCGGCTGATACCATTTTGATACCATTTTATAATTTTTCTAAAAAATCTATAACTTCTTGGTGCCTTGTTTCATAAAGATGTGCATAGGTATTTATGGTTGTAGAAATATTTTTATGACCAAGTCTTTTTGATACAATCATAATATCAATACCATTATTAATCAGCATTGTAGCATGAGAATGTCTAAGGTCATGTACTCGGATATGTTTTAAATTATTATCTTTGCATATTTTCATTAAATTTGTTTGTAACCATGTGTTAGTTGGATGAGAAAATAACTGCATTTTTTTGTTTGGTTTATATAAGGTATCAATATAGCTCATAATCTCTTTATATAACCAAGATGGTATAAGAACTTTCCTAACCGATTGCTGATTTTTAGTTTTATCCATTCTCTTTTGCCTATAATTATAGGCTTTGTTAATATCTATATATGTATCGTATATATCTTCTATAGTAAGTCCTAGTAGCTCTCCATATCTAATACCTGTATAAAAAAGTATCTTATATGCGATAATTTTTTCAGGATCTGTTACATAGTCTAGAAATTTATCAAAATACTCTTTTGTCCATACTTGTTTTTCTTTAGTTTCCGTTGGTAGCTTAGATATAGTCTTTACGGGATTATAAATAGTATTATATATTTTATTATTATGGTTAAACACACTATACAGTATATTAGTAGACTGATTTATAGTTTTATTTGCTTTCCCATTCTTAGAGAGGTCCTCTTGCCAAAATAAAATAATTTTAGGGGTAACTTGATTGATAGTTAATCCATGTAGTAAAGAGAGATTCTTTGCATACCATTTTTTATTTTGAATAGTATTTTCTCTAAGTCTAGTTGATATATATGCAAAGTATTCTTCGATAGCATCCAATACATACATATTTTTTATATTTTCATTAAGATAATTAATTTCCCATTCTTTAGCTTCTCTTTTTGTTTTAAATCCACGTTTAAATTTTTGTTTTGATTCACCTTTATAATCTTTATACCTAAATTTACAGTACCAGGTATTAGTTGTGGTATCTTTATATTGAGTCATGTTTATTTACACCTACCTTTATGTTATAATATAGGTATCACAAAATAGCCTAATGAAAGGCCTGTGATAGATATAAGAAGTAGTTCATGCGGTCAAACTTGAGACTACTTCTTTTTATTTATTCTTATCAATCCAATTCTGATCATATCCAATTGCATTTATGATATCATCTATAGAAATGGTAGTGAAGCTGGTATTATACGTATGAATAAAATTTTCAAGCTTTTTTAAGAACATTTTATATTCATTCTTAGGTAGAAACAGCTTTAGCAGTACAACAATGGAAAATATGTTTTTGTTTCTTAATTTATCATAATTTAAAGAACGCTCTAAAGATCCTTCTTTAAATCTAGTCTTATAGTTATAAAGCCTTTCATCATGAGCGCATACATTTCTTAACATAACAGCAACGCCTAAACATTCATCTAGCATTTCAGCTGAAATATGAATTTTAGTCTTATAATTATTATAGTAATGCCTTGAGACTTCTTTTGCTATTTGTAACCTTACTGATGATTCGCATACTTTATATAATTTTGAAATATTTCCGAAAGTTAAATAATTTGTTAAAACCCAAAGAGGACAGTGTTGATACTTTTCTATATAGTATGTTACAGCATTTTTCTTTTGCTTAGAAATATTACTTGATAATACAGATATCACGAGTAGTATATCTTTAGTTTTTTTAGTATCAGATGTATAGTTTTCAAATGCTAAATATGAGTTTTTATCTGGATATGATTCATGAAAATAATATGCTACACTAGTTTTAATAAAGCTTTCAAATTTTATTAATTCAGGGAGCAGTATATTCCTTAATTCTCTATCCATTTTAAATAATTCGAAAATTTCAAATATACTTGAACCATCTTTATAATAATCTTCACTCGAAGATCTATCTTTATCTAAAAATAAGTCTTTGTATCCATTTATTACACAATAGTAGTTTTCCCTTTCTAAGAATCTTTTTGCCTCAGAACCATTTTTAATGATTAGGTTGCGGTTTCTTAATATTTTCAACATTTGATTTGTTGTTTTAAATGGTTTTTCATTTGCCATGTTAACCTCCAAAAAAAATGCCCAACCCCACATAAGGATTAGGCTTAATCTGTTCATTGTTCCTTATTCCCCTTGAGGATATAAGGTTAATCTTTAAAAAAATTATAGCACTTATAAAAAAAAAAGTCAAGCCGTTAGTTTTATACATTTATAATAATATTTTCCATATTAATTATTTTCGTAGATTACCTTATACCTTATATTTTTTAATTAATTTTCTACATTTCTAGTTAATGATGAGGATAATGGTATTACTGATAATAAATCAGGAAATTTTTCATCGTTAATGAAAGCACCCATGCCTATATCGCCTTTATTTTCTCCGTAATGAAAAGTATTAAAAATAATATTGTCTACATCATAGTCAATCTCTTCATCTAATCTTTCAACTTTTATACCCTTAGATTTTAATGTATTATCTACACTTTTATCTAATATATTATAATCTCCCATAATATAAATTCTATTAACTTTTAACCTCTTTAATTCATTTAATATATCAGTTCTTATACCATGTTTAGGATTTACAAAGTAAGGTACATTTAAAGCTGATGAGAATTGGCCACCGTATAAGGCTGTTTTAAAATCATTTCCACTTGCTATTACAGCAAGGTTACCGTTTGCTTTATTCATATATTTTTTATTAGCATTTACTGATGTTTCGTACCTGTCGTATCCAGAAATCCTTGATACATTCATATCTGCAAATACTGAAATAGATGAAGTAAAGAGGAGTGCCATTGATAAAGTTAATGATTTGATAAATTTTTTATTCATTACAAGACCTCCTCATAAAATATACTATTTAATAAATTGAAAATAATCTGATTTTAAGTTATATTCCTAATAAATCTTTTTTCTTTTGTTCAAACTCTTCACTTGTTATAATCCCATCGTCAAAAAGTGTTTTAAAATCTCTAATTTCATCTGCAATGCTTTTAGTATTATTTATATTATTATTTTTTTCAAGTTTTTTGACTTGATTTTCGAGTATAGAGATGATGTTTTCTACATCTTCAGTTGCTTGTCTATATTTATTTGATGATGTTTTTGTTTTTTTCTGTAAGATAGGAATCCTTATAACTGGAGTATAAACATTGTCCATATTAACAATTATTTTAAGATTATCAACGTATTTCCTCTGTTTTTTAGCACCAGTAACTGAGCCTACTATAGCTCCTATACCTCCAAAAGTTATAGCCCCAATAGCCGCTCGACCAAGTCCTCCAGATGTTATTGTAACTCCATCTTCGACCACATCATATGATAAAATTTTGCTGAATTCATAGGTACACTCTGCTTGATTTTCTGATTTACTTTTGTTAATATCAAACAACTGATTTACTCTGAATAATCCAGATTTAGTATCTGCAGAAAATGTCGAGTACTTAACAACAGGTTTAAAACCTTTACTTGAGATAATATCTTTTTCATTTAAAATATCTTTTGCAGTATCTAGAGTTAGCATATTTTTTGATTTCTTGAAGTTTTCAGGAGTTATCATATTGTCATTTATTTTTTTATAACAACTATAACAAATTTCTCCATCAGCTATCTTTATTAGATTTTTATCATTAAATTCATTGCAAATAGGGCATAAGTTTGCTTTGGAAGTAATTATATTACCTGAACTATTTGTTTTATTAGTTGATTTAGATTTATAAAAAAAGAACGCTGAAAGCAATCCAAATACTACTGCAGCACTTAAGAATGCAGGATCTGAGACTATGTATAAAACTACGTACACAATAGCAAAGAAAAAGGACACTTTAAATGCTATATTCCATTTGTTTTTTTTCATTTTATTATTCTCCTTTTTAAAATAAAGTTTTTGTATATTAATTTGAGTTGTGCAAGTTATATTTTATAGCATAACTATCCAGCAATAAGACTATAATACGTTATTTGTATTAGAGTGGCGTGCCCTATTTTCTCATTGTCTTTTTTTGAATCTTCTAAATCCATAAATTTTATAGAGTCTGGGTAACCATCTGGCATATTATAGCTTTTAAAAGCATATTGAATTCCTAGTGGGAACTTCTTTGAACCATAATATCCTTCATCTAATCCTAGTATTTCTAAAGGGTCATTGTTATAAAAATCAATTACACTATCTGGCTCGGATTCTATTCGAACTCTAACTACTTTATTATCATATATCCAAAATTCATAGCTAATATTATTTACTTTGTATATGAGCGTATTAATATTATATTTTTTATTATTTGTATTAGAGGTCCAGTTAAAGTTATCTGTGTCATTAGGAGATCCAAAACTTGAAATAACGGTTTCCTTATCTTTGGAAGCATATTTTTTGGCGTCATATATTATATTAAAATTTTTATTCTGTTTATCCCCAATCATATTTTTATCTGAAACGTTGGAAGGGGCTGTTGCATTAGAATTTTTGTTTTGTTTATTTTCAATGATATTTTTATTTGGGACCTTGGGAGAATTTGATTTGTTTTCTTTTTCCAACCCTCCAAAAATTAAAGGAATTATTGTTAGGAAGATAAAAATACCTAGAATACTGAAACATCCTACTTTAAAGCAGCCTTGAGGAGTATTTTTATCTTTATTATAGACTTCAGTATTTGAAGATATATCTTTTTTTTCATTGTGGCCTTCATTAAATCCATTTAAATATTCATTTTTCTTTATTTCGAATTCTTTCTCAGTTATTATACCTTGATCTAAGAGTTCTTTTAATTGTTTCAAATCTTCTGAGCTTATTTTTTTCAATGATAAATCCTCCAAAAATGATTATACTTTTATTTGATACAAGTTATTATTAATTAATTTTAGAATTTGTCATTCTCCTTTTTTAAATTTTTCAAATTTTTTTAAAAATAGATAAATGTGGATAAAAAATAATAGAATAGTTTTCAAATTCTTTGTAGACTCCAAATTTTTGAGAATAGTATTCTACTGCTTCATTAAAAAATTCTTCTGTCACATTTAGTTTTTCTATTATTTCAAATTTATTTAAATTATCGTTGATTACTAAGCCAGCAATCATATTTAAGTCAATGAGTTTGTCATATGCTAATTTTCTAGCTAAACGTTCTTGTTTAATATTTTCAATATTGTTGTAATCAATAATGTTTCCGTATGATGAATGATGATGGCCTAACTCTTCAGCTAAAATACATGTATTCTCACTTGTTGTGGAAACTTTCTTGTTTATAGCTATTTTATTATTCATATATAGTCCAGCAGCGTTACTATTTAATGATACTTCTCTTACCATTATTCCTTCCTGATATGCTTCCTCCAAAAGATGCTCATACAAAGTCATAAATTACCACTTGTCCATTTCCTCAAAGTCTTTTATCATCAAGTCTATTTGATCTTCGCTTGTATCATCATTATGCGCTGCTAAAGTAAGTTCAGTAGTGTATTTATCGATTTCAGTCAACTCTGAGACTCTTTTCAAAGCTTCTTTCTTGCCGATTACATTTAATGAATTGTACTTAGATAACAATAAGTATTTATCTTTTGTTATTATATCTTCTGTTGTGTTGTTACTTTTATATTGCTCAAGTATATCTGACTTTTGAACGTTAAATAGTGAAGCTATCTGCTCTATAACCCCCATTCGAGGTACTGATTTTTCTAAAAGCCATTTCCCAACTGTGCTTTCGCTCACTCCTAATTTTTTAGATAGCTCACTGTTATTGATGTTGTTTTCATTCATCAATCTCTTTAGATTTGAGCTAATATTCTTTTTTGTATCTGACATAATAATCAACTCCTTTAAGATGATTATAGAATTATATTCCAAAAAAGTCAATGGAAAATAAAAAAATATAGAATTTAATTCTAAAAAAAGCATTGACAGTAGAATTAAATTCTAGCATGCTTGACTTATAACTTAGAAGAAAGGGGATGAATAGGATGTCGATTTCACTAAAAGCAGCAAGAGTTAATGCTGGGCTGACAATAAAAGAAGCTTCTAAAGAACTTGGTATAAGCCATTCTACTTTAATAAAGTGGGAAAAAGAACCTTGGAAAGTAAATCCAGAAAAACAAGATGTAATATGTAAGGCTTATGACATACCGATTGATTTCGTAGATTTTGCTTTTAAAAATTTTAAATAATAAGTAGAATTTAATTCTATTTAGTTAAGGAGGTATATCATGAAAATATATACAGTAGAGGAGTTTTTAGCTTGGGCAGTCAATAAGGATGTGACAGACCCTTTCAATGTAATTGATTTAAATAATGATTAATTTTATGGAGGTAGAAAATGAACGAATTAAAGATTTTTAACAATAACGAGTTTGGAGAAATAAGAGTTTTAGAAAAAGATGGAGCCCCTTGGTTTGTTGCTACGGATATATGTAAGAGTTTAGAACTATCAAATGCTACAGTTGCAGTTAATGGATTAGATGAAGATGAACGCTCTAAGTTTAACTTAGGTCGACAAGGGGAGTCAAATATAGTTAATGAATATGGGCTTTACAACTTGATATTATCAAGCAGAAAAAAGAGTGCTAAAGAGTTTAAAAGATGGATAACTCACGAGGTAATACCTTCTATTAGAAAACATGGAGCATACATGACGGAAAATGCACTAGAAGAAGCTCTTACCAGTCCTGATTTTCTAATAAAACTAGCAACTCAATTAAAAGAAGAGAAAGAGTCAAATAAAAAGCTAGTAGTAGAGAATAAAATCAAAGATCAGCAGATTGCAGAATTAAAGCCAAGTGCTGATTATACAGATAGAATATTGAAAAATAACGGACTTGTAACTATAAGTCAAATTGCTAAGGATTATGGAATGGCTGGCAGAAGCATGAACGAAAAGTTACATCAACTAAAAGTGCAATACAAGCAATCAGGACAGTGGTTACTTTATGCTAAGTATCAAAATAAAGGATATACGCACTCTGAAACAATAGATTTACCACTTGAAGATGGAAGTACAAAAATAGTAATGAATACAAAGTGGACACAGAAAGGGAGATTATTTTTATATGAAAAATTAAGGGAAAACGGAATATACCCTAGAATTGAACAAAATTAGAAAAATAAAGAGGAAACGATTCCAAACAGGAGGACGTAAAATGGAAGAAAAATACTATATAGAACATAAAGAAGTAATGAAATTAACAAGCTCGTCACAAAGCAGTGCATACAAGATAATAAGACAATGCAATAAAGAGCTTAAAGAAAAGGGATATATGACTATTCAAGGGAAGACACCTAGAAAATATCTATTAGAAAGATTGGGGCTAGATTCAAAGATTTAAGCAAGATAAAAAATGGTTGGGAGGATAGGAACATGGATAGGGATAAACTAACAGATCTTGTAGAAAAGTATAGACTAGAAGACATTAAATTAAGCGATATAGATTTTGAAGAGGAAAGAGAATACTAGAGTGTAAGACTACTAATAGCTATGCATCTAAAGAATGGGAGGAAGGCATACCTCCACATTATGAAATACAATGTATGCATTATATGGCAGTAACAGGAGCTGAAAAATGCTATGTAGCGGTATTAATAGGAAACCAAGAATTTAAAATTCATACTTTATTAAGAGATGAAGAAACAATTGAATATCTGATGAAAATAGAAGAAAAATTTTGGGAAAAGTATATAACTGGAGATAGTATGCCACTGCCAGATGGTTCAAATCAATATAGTGATTACCTAAGAAATAAATATAAAGATTCAAATGGAGAAAAAATAAATCTGGAGTATTTAAATAATGGTAGGGAAAAGATTGAAAACTATTTTAAACTAAAAGAGGAAAAGAAAAGTATAGAGAATAAAATAAAAGAAATAGAACAGATTTTTCAAAAAGAGATGAAAGAAAATGATAGAGCAGTTTTAGGGGATTATAAAATAACTTGGAAAACTACGGTTAGAAATAACTTTAATGCTAAAAAATTTAAAGAAGAATATCCTGAATAGTATTTATAACCCTTATATATTTCTAAATATAAGCCATCATTGAAAATAATATTACCTATATTATAACCAACTTATCCATACAACTTTTCAATTCTTATTACCTTAGATTTAAAAGTATTATCCGCACTTTTATCTAACATATTATAATATCCCATAACATAAACTCTATTAATATTTCATCTCTTTAATTCATTTAATATATCAGTTCTTACATCATGTTTAGGATTTACAAAGTAAGGTGATAAAATAACTGCTGAGTATATAGCAAAAATGAAAGGTCTAGAATACTTTAGAGATGATGGAACTGAAAAAGATTATAATATGATTTATGTTGGTGGACAAGGGGAGAATAGATTCGAGACAGCAAGATATGTACTAAATAAATGACTTTAAATAGAAAAGGGGGGATAAATTTATCTCCCCTTTTTCTAAAACATGCTAAATTCAATATATATATAATTAAATCTTAATATATTCTTCCAGATGCATCTGTATCTTTACTTCCTATAAATCTTATTGGTAAAGGCTTTTGTGATACAAAATGAGTTCCTGAAGGTATATATCCTTCTTCACCAGGTGTACCGGTTGCACCACCTCCACCTGCATTAGTTGTATATGTAGATGGCATTTCATCTTTTGCCATTTGCATAGCCCTATAGATTGGTCTTCTTCCATCTGCATATTTCCAAAATCTTTCAGGGAACAATACAGAATCTATTGTGTAAACATTATCTGTCCATCCTAAAAATGCTCCCCATTCACCAGGTTTTATACCAAATTTTCTAGCCCAATTATCATAGTAAGCACCTTTACATGAATTCAAAAATACAAATCTAAATACTCTAGGGTTTTTAATTTGATCAATATTAAGTGACCAATTATTTCTAGTGTTCGCTAAACTATAAGGATTTCCATGGCAGTTAACAAACATTGCTTTGCCCCCATCTCCAGTTTCTATAAAATTTTTTAATTGATCTACATTCCCATTTTTAAAAGTATATGCTTTTAAATTTTTAGTAACATTATAATCCATTTGTTTTAGACCACCAGCGGCCATATTTCCAGAGTATCCAGCATTCCAAAGTCCTTCGTCAGAAAAAGATTGGGCTTCCTTTTTATTCTTTTTAGTAGTATTTCCAATATAATTTCCATTAGATGCATCAATGAAAATCACAATGTCTTCAAAATCTATTTGATAAGCTAACATAAGACTATCGCTTGAATTATCAAGTGTACGATCTTTAGGTTTTATTACTGTTAATCTTTTGCCTATCACTTCGCTATTAGAGTTAAAATTTTTAGCATTAGAAATTGAATTATTAATAGCGGAATCTTCTGAAATTATATCTCCTTTATATTCAAATTTATTTTTATAAACACTATATCCTAGTAAAACATTAGTTTTTTCATCTATAGTTACACTTACAGCGTCATATGGATTGAATACATTATTCATAATAGGTTTCTGAAAAACGAGGCTACTTACTTTACCTTCTTTATCAATATAATTTTTTTAAAATTTGAATCAGTTAATGTTTGAACTTTAAGTATTTCACCTTTATTAGATATATCTACAACACCATCATTATTAAAGAAAAGTTTATAATACTCTTCATCCACTGTATTTTTTTTAGATTTTATAACTTCTTTTTTAAAATTACTTACATTTATACCATATGAATCGAGTTCATATTTTAAATCATCTATATTAAAAACATCTCTTTCAGGGCTTCTTTTATTTCTATTTTTTGAAAGACTTTTTTCAAAATCTTTTAGTTCTTCAGTTGATTAAATAGTTTCTCCATTGTTGTAAAACATATTATCTTTGTTAGATTATGTTTTTCCTTGAGCCATTGCTAATGAAAAAAAATTTATAAATACAAAAATAAACGCTGATACAATAGAAATAATTTTTGTTAAAAATTTTTAATCAGATTATTAAAACTCCTTTTCAAGTATATTGTTTATTTCATTTAATATATTTTCAGCAAGCACATCTGTAGTTTTTATTTTAAATGTACCCTGATATTTTCCATCTTTATTTAAATTAAAATAGAGTGAATTATCAATACTTTTAACTGGATACGGTAATTCCAATTCATATTCTTCAAAATATACCTTCATAGGAAGGATTATATTATACATTTGATAAGTTTTTTTGTATTTTCCAGAGTCAACACCATTAATGAATAACATTAAATTTTTATAAAGATTTTTTGATGTATTAGTATTTGTTAACAAATTTTTTCCGGATTCAAGAATTTGATGATTTGAATGTGAACTGGCTATTTGATCTAAATCAAATATAATGTCACCTTTATTTATTTTATATCTTTTTAAAATAAAACCCTTATTTTCAATGAATGATTTATGTGCATCATTTATATTATTTATAAATGAAACATCATCTGATTCAATATATCCATTTTCATTATTTCCAGAAAATAATTTACTTGTTTCATAACGGTCTTTTCCAGCAATTCTATTAGCTTCAAAGAATTTTTTTTGTTCATTATTAATTACTGACTCTCCACCAATAATAGTTTTAGTAAGTGAATATTTATCTAACTCTGACTTAATTTTATTATTTATTAAATTACTATAATTATCTATAAGTAGAACAGGTATATCCTTAGAAGCTACAATGCTTGCATCTGCATATGATTTACCAGAAACAAGGTTTACTTGGTTAGTGCTATAATTATCATTATAATATTCAAATATTTTTAGAGATGTATCAAATCTATTTTGTCCAGATAATCTTTTTGTTATTTTTATATCATTAAAAAGCTCATTTCTTAATGAGTTTTCACCACCTATTAATATAACCTTTCTTGAGTTTTTCATTTTTAAGTTTTCTTCTTTTGTTAAACCGTTATTGCTAACATATAAAATATCGCCTTTTTCTTTATTAACTAGTGGCATAGCAGAAAGCATATCAACAGGTTTATCTTTAGAAACCACAAATAGTGGAGTTTCGGAAATACCTTTCTCTGCAGCAAAAGAACTTCCAACTGTAAATCCCGTGATTGCAAATGTACTAGCTAAAATTAGAGTTAAAATTTTTTTCATTACACAACCTCCTTATATAACATATTTTTTATTAATATAACCTCCTTAATATAACCTCCTTTTAAATATAAAGAATATAACCTCCCTTAAAATGCAAAAAATTAAAAATATTCTGTATTTTAAACATAGCACTTTATATATTGTTAGTCAAATTTGAATAAATAATTTTTGTTAATTAAGATATAATATATAAAAATAAAACTTAAGTATAAATTTTAATAAAATAAAATAAGTATTTTATTAAAAATAAGTGGAAAAATAAAATAAAAATGGAGAGGGACTTAATATTAAAGCCCTCTCCATTTCAAAGTAAGTGTTCTAATTATTTACGATATATCCAGTAGTTTTCAACTATGTATTTGCTATTTTTTCTCCTAATCTTTTTATTATATTAATTAAAACAAATAATCCTACACATCTACCTAATATAGTAGGAAGAAGAGTTATTACGGGTAACAGCATTATATTTATTATTATAATATTCGAAGATTTTCAAGCATGTATCATATCTGTTTGCCAAGACAACTTTTTAATGGCACTAATATCAGTAAAAAAACAAATCCCAATATAAAATATTGGGATTTATAAAGTAGCTAAATAAACAAGTGTTTTTTATTTATGTTTGCTTATTAAATGTTTGAAAAAAAATTTAGCTAGAAAATAAATAAGAGCTAAAATAGCAAGTAAAATAAAAAAATTAAAAATGGTTATAAGAATTTCCATAAATGGCTCCTTTAAATATATAAAAAACAAAAATTTAGTAGATTTTGTTTTTAAAAATATCTATAATCTGTAGTTATATTTATACCATGGATTTTCTGTAACCAGCATCGATAGCCTCTTTTTCAGAGTTGAAAAACTCTAAGTTATCTACTTTTATTTTGCCGTAGTATCTCTGTCCTGGCATGTGATAGATCATGCTTTCTTTATTTGCATGAATTTTACCACCAAGAATTTCTGTTGAAGTATCTGATTCAGTCGTATATTTTTTCGCATATGAGTTTACAACATTTTCATCTACAGACCTGTTGCCACCAACAACGATTATATTTTTAATATTGTTGTTTTTAATATAGTTAGCAATATTTTTATATGGTGTTTTGCTAGGAGTCAGTAGTATAGGTGCAGTATATTTGGCAGACAAAACAGAAGCTGATAGGGCATCTGGATAATTCTCACCACTAACAAGTATAATTGTATCAAAATTCTTATTTAATATATTTTTAAAACCATCTGCTACTGATATAGATGTTTCATATCTATTTTTGCCAGAAAAATATTTGGTTTTACCAGAGTTACATCCGTTTCCGCCGAAGAACCAATCATATGTATCACGATACATATCCTTTTTTCTTTCAAGTGACAAATTAGCTAGTTCTAAGTTGATTTGTTTATTTTCACTATTAGAGCTATATATACCAATAAAAGGTCCAGCAACTAGAGCATCTGGAAAATTCCAACCATATGTCCCTGCTTGTAAAATATTTTTATTACCTTCAGTTTCCAGTTTGCTAAGTCTTAGTCTTTCTTCAGACACAGCCTTGGCTGTTTTTACTCTATCATTTCCGTGAAGCCTTCTAACAGGGAAACCTAAAGATAATAATTCTTTTTCTACCTTTTTGGAAATCGCTTTCTCACCACCCAAAATGTATATTTCTTTAGGGTTAATTCTTTTTATTTCTGAACTAATTCCACTACTTAGTTTGTTTTTCTCAGTTAATAATAGTGGAGCATTTTCTTGTGATGCCATGGTGCCACCAATCAAAGCATCTGCATATCCTTGTCCACTTGCTATTAAAACATAATCAGACTCTTCGATTTCCTTCGAAACATTAATCGAAGTTTCATAACGATTTTGTCCCTCTATACGTTCCACATTGATAGTATCTGCATTAGAAATATTTCCTAGAAGTGGAAGGGCTATAAACGCAGCTAAAGAAAAACTAATTATTTTTTTGAATTTCATGGTATAACCTCCTTTTTAATATTTATTTCTTTCTTATGTTTATAATATCACAAGGGATAATTAAAATCTATATGATTTAGAAAAGAATGATTTAAAAAGAATTAATTATAAAATAAATGAGAGAAAATGTTTACGGTGATTTTGTAAACTACTACCTAGATGTAATAAAAAATGGGAGTAGTTAAATAATATACAGTTCAGAAAAATATTTTTAACTTACAAGTTATCAATAAAAAAATTATAAATGTAAATTGAATATCGACAACTTATGTATAGTGTAATAATTTATTTATGAAAATAATAAAAAAATAAAATATTTAGAAAATATACAATATTTCGATTACATATGATACTATTAGCATAGTATATAAAACTGGGGTGGTATTATATGGTTTTAGTTAATAAAATTGAGTCAATAATTTGAATAGGAGTTTAAAAATATGAAAAACAACAAAAAAATAGCAATATCATTAGCCATAGGAATGAGTGTATGTACTATATTGTCACCAATAGCTCCAATTGTAAATGCAGAAGATATAGAAGTACCAGTTGTAGAACAGAGTGTAGACAACTCTTTAGAAAATAACTCTGAAACAAATGTAGCTGATGATATAAAATCAGAAGCTGTAGAAGAAAAAACTGTAGAAGAAAAAACTGTATCAAGCTATGATGAATTAAAGGAAGCAGTAGAGAATACTGGTACTAAGAAAATTAAACTTAGCAATGATATAGAACTTCTTGATGCGATACTTATAGAAAAGGATGTTACCATAGAAGGCAATGGTAAAAAAATAACAGCCAGGTACGGTTTTGATGGATATATGATGTTTAAAATTGGATGGTGTAATCCTGACATAAATGTTGTATTAAATAATATTATCTTTGAGGGGAGAGTCTATGAAGGTGTTAATGAAGGTGTTGGCAAAGCACTAATCGGGGGTATAGACAATATGGCTAATACAACTATAGAAAGTTGTAGTTTTACAAAAAATAAGAATCATAATGGTGGGGCAATAGAAAATTCTAAAAACATAATTCTTAAAGGAAATAATTTATTTGAAGATAATTTTTCGGAGCATGGTGGAGCTATTGGTCGTTCAGATTTTAATCCTCCATGCAATACTCCATGCGGACCTCCAGAAGCTCAGAATAAAATTCATTCTGAAGAATCTTATTTAGAAGAAAGTAAGATTAATAATATTAAAAAGAACAATATCTGTGAATTAAATGAAGACATATTGGCTACTATTCACATACAAGGAGGGAAAACAATATTCAAAAATAATTTTTCTTATTTTGGAGGAGCAATTAAAAATAATATATTAAAAATTGATGAAAGTGCATCAGTTGAATTTGAAAATAATATTGCATTCTGTGGTGGGTCTATATTTTTTGATGAAGACGAGATAGAAAAAAGAAACTTAAAACCTATTGATATTTCTAGTAATAGTAAAGTCAAATTTAAAATTGATGATGACGTTAAACATTTAATAAAAAGGAGAATGTCGCCATATTCTGATGATATTAAATTAATAAGAAATCAAGGCTTATTCATTGAAACAGATAGTATTGCTGATTTTGATATAAGAAATACTTCTTTTATAAACAACTTAAGTGATAAAAAATTTGTAGATAGCGTGTCTGAAATTGAGATTTGTAATACGGATATGCTTGGAAAAGGAGTTAACACAGAAAAAAACTTCAATATAAGTGATAGTAATATTAAATCAAAAGCAAACGTTACAGAAAATTTTGTTAGAGTTCACACAGATTCAAGCTATCTTGATTCGAAAAATCCTGATTATAATGTAAATATTGATAAAAGCAGATTTGAAGGAATAACAAATATACTTGGATATGAGTATATAGATAGTAAAGGTGAAGTAGGGGATGTAGCAGCAAAGGCTAATTTCAATGTGAAAAATTCATCATTAATGAATAATAATCAAGATATAAATATGGTAAATATAACTAAATTTAGGCCAACAGAACCTGAAGAAGAACCAAAGGAGAGAATGAATTTTATAAAAACCTCATCAAAAAATGGAAATAATAATATAAAATTGAAGCTAACTTTTGATAATAATACAGTAAAGTCTAATAATTTCAGTCAAATGAACTTTGCGTATACTTCATCAGATTGTAGTCTTGAGGATGCAAACAATATAAAAAATGATACTTTAGATCATGCAGAAATGTTATCATCTTCATTAAAACATAATACATTTATATTGAAGGATATAACTGATGAATTATTTAGGGGAGAAAATAATATTTTTATGGGGAATGCAAATGAGGAGTTTTTAAAATTACTTGGAACTCCTAGTAAGATAAAAGGTTCAAGTGAAAATATATTATTTGAAGCATCAAATGAAAATAAAACTAAAAATAAGAATATATATATAAAATCATCAAATGAAAATGACAAGAAAAAGACTCTAGAAAATAATTTACAAAGTTATGATACAGTAGGTTACAGTGATGAAAATGCTAAGATAGAACACTTTAAGCCGGTTGAAAACTCTTATGCTAGTGGTTTTGAAAAAATAAAAGATGTAAATAAAGATGCTATTGGAACAGATAGAAAAGATAGAGTCACTATGGGAGCAATTGAAGGTATCAAGGAGAACAAGCCGGATACGGAATCAGATAATTCTAGTGGAAGTGGAGGAAATAAAAGACCAATTAATAACTATGTAATAATAGCTAACGGTGATAAATATACTGATGTATTGACAGCAACTGTTCTAGGAAATGAGAAAAAAAGTCCAATACTTTTGTCAGAGAAAAATCAAATATCAAATAAAACTCTCAATGAAATAAAGAGACTAAGTACTGATAGTATAATAATATCCGGTGGACCTGACTCTATCTCAAACGACATAATGAGAAAATTGGAAGATGAAGGATATGATGTTAGAAGAATATATGGACAAAATAGGTATGAAACAGCTAGAAAAATAGGAAGTGAAGTGAGGTTAACCAGTAAGAATATGGATGAAGCAATACTGGTAGATGGAACAAACTTCCCAGACGGAATCACAATCAGTTCATTAGCAGCTAAGTTCAAGGCTCCTATACTTTTAACTACACCAGATACCCTTAATCCAACAACAGCAAAGGCAATAAATGATTGGACAATAGAAAATGTATTAATCGGTGGAGGATATAATTCAGTGTCTAAGTCTATAGAAGATAATTTAAGAGTCAAAAATAAGGAAAGAGTAGCAGGAAGCAATAGGTATAATACAGCAGTAGAAATATCAAAGAGATACACTAACAATATAGATTTAGGAAAAAAGTAAAATATTAAAAAATATTTAGAAAAATGAGATTACATTTCGTGATCTCATTTTTATTTAATTTGTATATGTTGAATATTTTTATTTCTTATTAGTATTGTTAGTTACCTGTATTTATAAAGTAATAAACATAGAAAACGGTGTATTTTTAACAATAATAATTATAATACTTAATAAGCAGCTATATATGTTTTAAATTATAATATCATAATAATTATAAAAATAAAAAAGAAGTCAAAATTGACTTCTTTTAAATATTTTGTAATTATTAAATACTTCCACTTATAATTCTTCCATATTAAATTCCATTTTACTAAAAGATTTTTCACTAGATAGAATAAATTCAACAGTTCTTACTTCATCCTTCTCCCAGTTTCCATCAATATAGTACTGACAATTATCAACTGTTACATTTTCGTCGTTTATAAATTTAGCATGTATTATTTTATTAGTGAGTTTTTCTCCAGTATCATTTCTTACATTTCCACGCACATAGTATGTTTCTTCTTTCTTGAAATTAGCTTTTTTTAAAGATTCAATGAGACTATTTTCAAGAGCTTCATTACTTTCAACCTTTTTTGAATTATTTTTAAACTCTTTTGCAAGTTCAGAGTTTATTTTTAAACCATATTTGTCTATTAAAGTATTGATTAGTTTAGATCTTTCGTTATATGCACCTTCAAATATTTTTTGTTTTTCAAAGTTTTCAAAATCATTAAAGTAGACTACATACTGATCTTGAATTTCTAATTGTTTTATATAATCATCATATAATTTCTTTAGTTCTGGATTTTGAAATTCTTTATTTTGAAAATCCTTTAAGTTATTCATTTCATCTTTAATTGCTTCAGATAGAATTTCGTTATTTTCTGTTTCAGATAGGCCTCGCAGTGAAGCTGAATTTACTGTATTATTTCTTTCTTCCAAGCCTTTTCCTATGGCGACTACAAAGTCATTATCAGCGCTTTGATTATCACCTTTGGCACTGCTACAGGATGTCAATGTAACTGACATCAGTATAATGCCAAATAATGTTATTAATTTTTTCATAAAAATCTCCTATCTATTAAGTATGTTTAAATATTCATATTTTATATATTACTCAGTAATATATAAGTATTATTTTCAAAAGCCTTTAGATATTAACAATTAAGATCTAGTATTACATATTATATTTTTGATTTTCTGTAACCAGCTCTTATAGCTTCAGCTTCAGTATTAAAAAATCTTAAATTTTCTTGTTTTATTCTGTTATAGTATCTTTGTCCTGGAACATGATAAATTTTACTGTTTCTATTTCCATGAATTCGCCCACTAACAGTTTCATAAGAAACATTTATATTTGGCTTAGGTGCTGGTTTAGGTGCTGGCTTAGGTGTCGGTTTAGGTACTGGTTTAGGTGCTGGCTTAGGTGTTGGTTTAGGTACTGGTTTAGGTACAGGTTTAGGTGTTGGTGCTATGGCTTTACCTGCATATATATTTGCAACATTGGTATTTATAGAGTTATTCCCACCAACGACTATTATATTTTTAATATTGTTATTTTTTATGTAGCTAGTAAGATTTTGATAGACACTCTTACTAGGAGTTAGAAGTATTGGAGCACTGTATTTTGCTGATAGAACAGAAGCTGATAATGCATCAGGATAGTTCTCTCCATTTACGAGTATAATAGTATTAAAATTCTTATTTAAAACATTTTTAAAAGCATTTGCTACAGATATAGATGTTTCATATCTATTTTTTCCAGCAAAAACACTTGAATCGGTTGGTGAATTATTGTAGCCACCAAAATACCAATTATATTCCTTTGAATAGTTATTTTTATTTCCTTCAGGCAATAAATAAGCCAGTTCAGTTCCATCTTTTTCAGGACTATATAATCCTACCAAAGGTCCAGCTACAAGCGCATCTGGAAAATTATATCCATAAACTCCAGCTTCTATACTTGTAGAAGCTATCTTATTTGTTTCGCTTTTGATGAATAGCCTTTGTTGTGCTATTTTTTCTGCAGTTTCTATTCGATTCTGTCCTGCTAACCTAGTTACATTAAATCCTAGAGAAGAAATTTCGTTTTCTATATTTTTAGAAAGTGTACTTTCCCCACCAAGAATAAAGACTTCTTTAGGGTTTAATCTGTTAATCTCTGAACTTATTCCCTTGCTTAGCTTTGATTTTTCAGTAAGCAGCAGAGGAGCTTTCTCCTGTGATGCTAGAGTACCACCAATCAATGCATCTGCATACCCTTCGCCACTCGCTATCAAAACACAATCAGATTGAGCAATTTGTTTAGAAACATTTATAGACGTTTCATAACGATTTTGGCCCTCTATGCGCGTCAGATTGATATTATCTGCATGCGAAATTCCACCTAGAAATGAAAATCCCAGGATCGTGGCCAAAGAAAAATTGATAATTTTCTTCAACTTCATAATATTACCTCCTATTTAATAAATTATTTTAAATTACTTTGTATATTTATAATATCATGAAGTTTACTTTTAATCTATAAAGATTTTGAAAATATGATACAATTATATCAATAAAAAGATATTTTGTTATAATATTACTAAAATAAGTAAAAAAAGAAAAATATTAAGTTTTATGTCCTAATACTTTCTATAAGTAAAATGTGTATAAAAAATAGAAAAAATCTATATCTGAATATATTAAAATTGTAATTTACTATATATAAAGCAAAGTATTGACTATACTAAATTTAATTAGTATAATTTTATTGATTTAGTTATAAAAATTAACTAATTATTGTTGTCTATAAGACAAAAATTAAAAAATAAATAGGAGGGTACTATGGCACTTAGTATGAAAAAATGTACGTCGTTAGCTTTAACTCTTATCATGTCGGTAGGAATATTATCAGGCTGTGGAAGTTCAAATGATACGGCAAGTACAGCGGGTAAAGAAAAAGACACCATTGTATATGGTATATCAACATCGCCATCAGGAGTATTTAATCCGTTATTGACAGATTCGGTATACGACGATGCAGTTTGTGAAATGGTTTACAGTTCATTATTAAAGTTAGATAATGAATTAAACTTAAAGCCATCTATGGCTGAAAAATATGAAATATCGCCAGATCAAAAAACTATAACATTCAAATTGAAAAAAAATCTTAAGTGGTCAGATGGTAAACCTCTTACTTCTAAGGATGTAGCGTTTACATTTAAAAGCCTTGCAAGTAAAGATTATCAGGGAGAACATAGTGACTATGTATCAAAGGTTCAGGGAGTAGATGAGTATAAGGAAGGAAAAGCAGATAATATATCAGGAATAAAGACACCAGATGAAAGCACAATTGAGCTTACGTTTGCGCAACCATATGATCCAGCTCTTACTAATCTTGGAACAACAGGAATAATACCAGAACATATATGGTCTAAAGTTCCAGAAAATAAATGGAAAGAATCTAAGGATTTAATGAGTAATCCTGTTGGAAGTGGTCCGTTTAAAATGGTTTCATTTACAGAAGGTCAAGATGTTAAGTTTGAAAAGAATAAAGATTTCTTTGGTGGAGAAGCAAAAACTGATAAGTTAGTATTAAAAGTTATAAGTGAAGATACTGTCGCTTCTGATTTAAAG
Organism: Peptostreptococcus sp.; assembly: GCF_036639115.1. Taxonomy (GTDB): domain Bacteria; phylum Bacillota; class Clostridia; order Peptostreptococcales; family Peptostreptococcaceae; genus Peptostreptococcus. The sequence goes on from NZ_JAVWJH010000003.1 coordinate 207,344, forward strand.
AATGGAGATATAGATTTGGCAGATGTTACAAATTTGAAAAAAGCAGATGTTGAATCTTTAGAAAAAGATGGCTTCAAAACATACAAGCATCAAAATACAATATTCCAATATATGGGACTAAATTATAGAAACCCAATATTTAAGGATATAAAGGTTAGAGAGGCAATGTTAACTGCAATAGATAGACAGGGAATGGTTGATAAACTTATAGAAGGCAATGGAGAAGTAAAAAATGTTCCTATGCTTTCAAGTTCATGGGCATATCCAAAAGATGCTAAGTTAAATGAATACAAGTATGATAAAGAAAAGGCAAAGAAACTGTTGAATGAAGCGGGATATACGGAAAAAGATGGAGTGATGACTAATGCAGAAGGTCAAAAACTTTCTTTCAAGCTAGATGTACCAACAGGAAACAGTGTAAGAGAGCAGACAGCTCAGATAATACAAGAAAACCTTAAGGAGGTAGGAATTAAAGTTGAACTTAATAAGATGGAATTCCCAGCATTAATGGAAAAAGTAGTTGGAAATCATGAATTTGATATGTATATGATGGGGAACAATCTTTCAGTAGATCCAGACTTGACAGCCTACTGGTCTAAGGATTCTGTAAGTGATAAAAAGGGAGAAATGGGATGGAATATCTCAGGATTTACTACTCCAGAACTAGATCAAATGCTTGCAGAAGGTGCAGGTACAACAGATAAAGAAGCTCGTAAAGTTGCATATAAGAAATTTGCAGAGTATATGAATGAACAGATACCTTGGATGTACCTATTTGAACAAAATGTACAAATAGCTACAAATCCAAAACTTGAAGGATTTAATCCATCAGTATTTAGGGATTTTGCTGAAGCTGAAAATTGGAAATTAGCTGAATAGTATAATGATTATTGCGCCACGGAGATTTTCTTTGTGGTGCATTTTTTTGAAAGGAGTAACATGTTTTGAGACGTTATGTAATAAAAAGAATATTAACATCCTTGGTAGTTTTATTTGGTATATCAATCGTTATATTTGCTCTTATAAATATGCAACCAGGAAATCCATATTCTCATATGATGAGTCCGAGTACACCACCAGAAGTAGTTAGGGCAAAACTAGAACAAATAGGATATTATGACCCAATTTATAAAAAGTATTTTAAATGGATCTCGAGGGCTTTAAGGTTTGATTTAGGTTATTCTATAAAATACGCAGACCCTGTTACTACAGTCATAGGATACAGATTGAAAAATACCCTTATATTAATGAGTTTTTCGCTTCTTTTGAGTAGTGTTTTGGGTATAACTCTAGGTGTAATAGCAGCATATAGAAAAAATAGTTATGTGGATGATTTAATAACAGTGATATCTTTTATAGGAGTATCAATACCTTCATTTTTCTTTTCTTTGCTATTGATTAAAAAATTCTCATATGACATGAATATATTTCCGTCATCTGGAATGTATGATGTTCGAAACTCATATGTGGGATTTGCTAGAATTGCAGATATTGTTAGACACCTTATACTGCCAAGTATAGTACTAACACTTCTTCAGGCAACATCATTTATAAGATATACTAGATCTTCTATGATTGAAATTGTAAATAAAGAATATATAAAATGTGCAATGGCAAAGGGCATGAGTTTTAAAGAAGCTGTTGTTAAACATGGATTAAAAAATGCACTTATATCTATAATTACTGTATTTTGCCTTCAAATACCAGCACTTTTTTCAGGAGCATTAATGACAGAAACAGTATTTGTTTGGCCAGGCATAGGAAGGTTAGGCTATGAAGCGGTGCAAAATAGAGATTATCCTCTTATTATGGGGATTTTAATGATAACTGCTGTATTAATATTATTATCGAATCTTTTAGCAGATATTTTATATGCTGTTGTTGATAAAAGAGTTGAACTTGAATAAATTATACGAAAGGTAGGTGATAATGTGTCTTTATCAAAAGTTTCAAGTATTATAAGTTTCAAAAATAAAAAGAAAAATGTTTATTTCGTTGTAGGCTTTACAATAATAAGTATAATGATGTTGATGGCTATATGTGCACCTCTTATTACAAAGTATTCCTACTCGTCTATAGATTTATTTAATGTCAGTTCAGCTCCGAGCACAGACCATATTCTAGGGACTGACAATTTGGGAAGAGACGTTTTTACGAGAATTGTATATGGAGCAAGAGTATCACTTATAGTAGGAATTTTGGCTACTATAATGCAGATTTTTATAGGTGTTACACTGGGTATTTTGGCTGGCTACATGGGCAAGTTTGTAGATTTTATTATTATGAGAATAATAGACATACTAATGTGTTTTCCATTTTTTATAGTTGCTATATCAATAGCATCTATAGTTGGGCCATCACTTAAAAATTTAATAATAATAATATCAGTCTTGTCTTGGACAGAAGTGGCAAGAATTGTAAGAGCTCAAACTTTATCTCTCAAAAATAGAGATTTTGTACATATATCGAAAGTTATAGGTTTTAATAGTAAAAATATTATAGTAAATGATATTTTACCAAATGTTATTCCATCCATTATAGTTGCTGCTACAATATCAATGGCAAATTCGATACTTATGGAGGCCTCTCTAAGCTTTCTAGGTTTAGGTGTTAAAGAACCTATGCCTAGTTGGGGTAATATTTTAACTTCGGCACAAAGTATGAGAGCTCTTCAAAGTTATTGGTGGACATGGCTTCCAGCAGGATTTCTTATTATTATTTCAGTCTTAGCTATCAATTTTATTGGTGAAGGATTTAGAATACATTTTAATCCTGTAGAGGAGCAGACAGACAAAAATATAGAAATAAATGCAGATTTAAATCTTTTACCAGGAACAATAACAGCCTTAGTAGGAGAATCTGGTAGTGGAAAAACTCTTACATCTTTATCTTTACTAGGTCTTAACCCTGATAATATAAAAGTTAAGGGCAGAATATTATTTTCTGGGAAAAATATGTTAGGAAGAAATAAAAAACTTGTTGAAGATATGAGGGGAAAGAATATTGGAATAGTATTTCAGGAACCGATGAAGTATTTAAACCCCGTATTTAAGGTCGGATATCAAGTGAGTGAGGTTTTTAAAATACATACAGATATGAGTAGAAATGAAAGATATGGGAGGGTAATAGAGCTTTTTGAAGAAGTTAAACTTGACAACCCTGAACAGGTATATGAAAAATATCCACATGAAATAAGTGGAGGTATGAGGCAGAGGGTTCAAATAGCAATGGCTATTGCAATGGATCCTGAAATATTAATAGCAGATGAACCTACAACCGCTATTGATGATTCATTAAAAAAGGGTATTTTAGATCTTTTAAAAAATATGTGTGTAGAAAAAAATATGGCACTTATATTTATTACTCATGATTTGAAGAGGATAGAAGACTTTGCAGATGAAATAGCTGTTATGTATATGGGAGAAATAATAGAAAAAAGAAATGCAAAAGCATTTTTTAAGCATCAAGAACATCCATACTCAAGGGCTCTTGTAAAATCTATACCGGATAAAAAACATTTCGACGGAAGATTTTATCAAATAAAAGGGTATATGCCTCTATTTGGAGAAAAAAAATCAGGATGTGTATACAAGGATAGGTGCAATTATTATGAAATTGGTACTTGTGATAAGGAGTTTGGAGATATTGATGAGTCAGAAATGAATTCATATAGCAAATGTCATATTTTTGGAAGGTATAAAAATGGGAATATTAGAAGTTGAGAGTTTAAATAAATCATATGATTTTTCTAAAGGATATCTATTTAAAAAGAAAAGAAAAGTAATAGTAGATAATTTTTCGATGAATATAAATGAGGGTGAATGTGTTGGCCTCATAGGAAATTCAGGAAGTGGCAAGTCGACAATAGCTAGGTGTCTTGTAAATATAGAAAAAGCAGATTCTGGATCTATAAAAATAGATGGTGAAAGCATATTTGAAAAAAAAGATAATATGAAAGAAATAAATCACTTTAAAAAATTGGAAACAAAGAAAAAAATACAGATAATATTGCAAGATTCATTTGCATCACTAAATCCTAAGAAGAAAGTAGGCAGGATGATTACAGAAGCTCTTTTAATACATGAAAAAAACATTGATAGAAAAGAAGCCGATGAAAGAGTAAAAGAATATTTTGAACTATGTGGATTGAGAAAAGAGTATTTTGATAGATATCCACATGAACTTAGTGGTGGACAAAGACAAAGGGTATGTATTGTAAGAGCTTTGGTCCTAAAGCCAAAGATAATAATATGTGACGAAATCACATCCGCTCTAGATGTCTCAGTTCAAGCCAAAATATTAAATTTAATGCTTGATTTAAAAGAAAAATTTAATTTAACATATATATTTATATCACATGATAGAGATGTAGTAGAGTGTTTTTGTGATAGAGTAATATATTTAGAAAAATCAAATAAAATAGTATAATAATTCAAATGAAAAAGGAAAGCTTCTGGCTTTCTTTTTTTATATATAATTAATTCTTTTTTCAGAATATATTGAAAAAAGTCTAAAAAGATGTTAACATTACATAAAATAGATTTTAAATGATAAATCTAATCAAGTAAATTATTAATTAGTACTATTTATTTTCAAGAGGAGGAAAGTCGATGAAGAATTATTTTGATCTTACAGGGAAAGTTGCTCTTATAACTGGTGGCTCATCTGGTTTGGGAGTTCAGTTTGCAAAAGCTCTAGCAAGTCAAGGTGCAAAGATTGCCCTAGTAGCTAGAAGATTAGATAGATTGGAAAAAGTTCAAAAGGATTTAGAGGCTGAAGGTTATGATGTTTTTGTACAAAAATGTGATTTAACAGAGTTTGATAGTATTAAAGGAATGGTAAAAAATGTAAAAGAACATTTTGGCTCAATTGATATATTAGTTAATAATGCTGGAGTTGCATATGGAACGCCAGCCCTAGATATGCCAGATGAAGAGTGGCTAAATATAATGAACGTTAACCTAAATTCAGTATATTTCCTATCTCGTGAAATTGGAAATGTGATGAAGGAGCAAGGAAAGGGTGGAAGAATTATCAACTTAGGATCTATCCATTCAACAGTAGCTATGGCACCATTTTCAGTAGCTTCATATGCAACGACTAAGGGTGGTATATTGATGCTTACTAAATCACTTGCAGCAGAGTGGGCAAAGTATAATATAACAGTAAATGCGATAGGACCATCATATTTTGGTAGTGAAATGACAGAAAAAATTGTAGATACTCCAGAATTTAAGCAAATTCTAAAGGCATATTGCCCTATGGGAAGAGTTGGTAATCCAGGAGAATTAGATGGTGCATTGATTTATTTTGCTTCTGATGCTTCTAGCTTTACAACAGGTCAGCTGCTTCAAATAGATGGCGGATGGACAACTATATAAATATATAAGAAATTTAAACAAAATCTATGATGCATAATAAGAGTATGGTAGATGAGAAAATATAAATCATAACAAAAGGGATTGTAAATTTACAATCCCTTTTTTATATGAAAACTAATATTTTCTTTATTTATTTATTTTTTTTTATTTTTTATTATTTTTTATATTCTCAAGATAATATGAGTACAGATTATCTATAGAAGGGCTAGATAAGATCTTACTTGCCTTTAGAATATCTTCTCTATCCCAATCAAACCATCTCATCTCCAATAATTTATCAATCTCATCATCGTCAAATCTTTTCTTTATAAGCTTTGCAGGGTTTCCTCCAACAACAGTGTAAGCATCCACATCACTGACAACAACAGACCCAGCAGCCACAACAGCACCTTCGCCTATAGTTACTCCAGGCATAATAGTAGAATTCATACCAAGCCAAGCGTCGCTTTTAATTACTGTGTTTCCTTTACTTTTAAAGGAGTCCTTTATTTCACTTTCAAATGGATAAACAGTAATCCAATCTGTATTATGATTGTGATTGCCTCCCATCAAAATAGTGACTCCTACAGCTATGCAAACATAGTTTCCTATTATTAATCTGTCTAGATCCCAGCCAAATTGTTCAATAGGATTGAAGAGTTCTCTAGATTTAGAGTCCCCCCACATATATCTGACACAACCATCCTCAAAGCTATAATTATTATAATAACCTGAATAATAAGAGTAATCGCCGACTTCAATAAGTGGATTACTAACTAAAGACTTTAGATACTTTGTTTCTGACCAATGGTTAAATTTATTTTTATTCATTTTTTACCTCATTTCAAAATAGATTTTTTAGATATAATTTATTTTGAAAGAAGGTTTTGTAATAACATTTTTTAACTTTCTTAATTTTTTAAACATACTCTACCTCCAAGGACAATGCTATCATATAAACACGATTAAGTAAATAGAAGAATGGTATATTTTAGTCTTTTTATTTTTAATCAATTTAGAAAAAATAAGTTAGGTTTATGAAAAAAATAAGTTGTGTTTATGAAAAAATAATAGGTTAAGTTTAAAAATATTATAGAAAATTATACTATAATATTTTTAAAAACATTCACAAATATTAATATAGTAGGAATATTCATCTAAAGATGTTAATATATTAATATAGACCTTTTATAATGAATATTAAAGAAAAAATTAACTGCTTATTTTTTAATATTAAAAAAACTGAAAAATACTATAGAAATACAGTATTTGTGAAGTTTCATTGAAAAATTGGTTTGTATAAATTGTATGTTTTAATAAAATAATTAGGAGGCGTAATTATGGATTTATTAGAATTAATGATGAAAAGAAGGAGTATAAGAACATATACTGATGAAGCTTTGGAAAATGATGATATTGAAAAGATATTACAGGCAGCTTTGTTATCTCCTTCAAGTAGAGGGATAAGGCCATGGGAGTTTATATTGGTAAAGGATAAAGACACTCTAATGGAATTATCAAAGTGCAGAGGAAAAGCCAGTAAGATGCTTGAAGATGCTCAATGTGCAATAATAGTATTTGCTGATATAGCAAAGAGCGACGTTTGGGTGGAAGATTGTTCAATAGCCATGATGAATATGCAGCTAATGGCGAGCTCTTTAAATTTAGGAAGTTGTTGGATACAAGGACGATTAAGAACTACAGAAGATGGAACAAGCACAGAAGAATTTTGTCAAAGACTGTTGTCTGTCCCTTCAAACTATTCTTTGGAGGCAATACTTTCTATTGGTGTGCCAAAAAAGGAAATGCAAGCACATTCTCTAGATGAATTGAAAATGCAAAAAATTCATTTAGAAAAATTTTAGTTGATAATATATAAGCTTATATTAGATGAAACTAAAGTAAAAAATAGGGGGATATGATTAATTGAAAATTAGAAATACAAAAGATGTAAATCTTGGGACAGATTCAGTAGGGGAATTGCTTTTTAAACTGGCTGTTCCAGCTATTACATCTCAAGTAGTAAATGCTTTATATAATATGGTTGATAGAATATATATAGGACATATAAAAGATGTAGGTACACTTGCTCTTACAGGAGTTGGAGTTTGTTTTCCTATCATTATGCTTATATCTGCATTTGCATCACTTTTGGCCATGGGAGCTGCACCTCTTTCAAGTATAGAAATGGGTAGAAATAATAAAGATAATGCTGAAGAAATATTAGGAAATAGTTTTATAGCATTAATTATTATGTCGATTATACTTACTGTAGTGATTAGGCTAAACGTATTACCATTAATAAAGTTATTTGGAGCTAGTGAAAAAACAATACCTTATGCACTTGATTACATGAATATTTATGTATTAGGAAGCATATTTGTCCAATTAACTCTTGGATTAAATGCATTTATTTCAGCACAAGGATTTGCAAGAGTTAGTATGATTACTGTAATTATAGGAGCAGTCAGCAATATAATATTGGATCCAATCTTAATTTTTGGATTAAATATGGGCGTTAAAGGTGCTGCTATAGCAACTGTTATATCTCAGGCACTTAGTATGGTTTGGGCTATAAAGTTTTTATTAGGCAAAAAGACAATTTTAAAGATAAAGAAAAAATACTTCAAATTAAAGAAGGAAATATTGATACCTAGTATTTCATTAGGTTTTGCACCCTTTATTATGCAGTCAACAGAGAGTGTATTGGTACTTTGTTTTAACTCGTCTTTGCTAAGATATGGAGGAGATCTAGCTGTTGGTGCAATGACCATTCTTTCTAGTGTTATGCAGTTTACAATGTTGCCGATACAGGGACTAACTCAAGGTGCACAACCTATAATCAGTTATAATTATGGAGCAAAAAATATTGACAGAATCAAAAAGATTGTTAAGTTAACAATTATTTCTGCTATGGTATTTTCAAGTTTTATGTGGATTCTAGCGCAGTTTGTACCGCAACTGTTAGTTAGACCATTTACAAGTGACCCTAGTTTGATAAAGTTATCTTCTCATGCATTGAGAATATATATGGCTTCATTGTTTATGATGGGAGCTCAACTTGCGTGCCAACAATCTTTTATTGCCTTTGGTTATGCCAAGACTGCAACTTTTTTGGCGATACTAAGAAAGTTAATACTATTGATACCTCTTATATATATTCTTCCTTTATTTATGGAAAATAAAGTTTCAGCAGTATTTCTTGCAGAGCCAATAGCGGACGCAATAGCTATAATAACTACACTATTAATGTTTATCTATAGTTTTAAAAAGCTGATAAAAAAAATGGAAATAGAAAAATTACAATAATATAATAAAACATGAGAAAAATAAATAATTAAGAAAAAAGGGCGGTAGATATCTACCGTTTTTTTTTATAAATAAAAAGCTTGATATTGTAAAAATCTTAAATTTGAATGGGTTTTTAATGTTCAATTATTTATGAGATAAGTTTAAGTATAAAAATTGAAAAATATAAATAAAAATATAAACTGTTTTTTTGAGTTTTATTTAGCTATATTAATAATTTGTTATTTAAAAAATGCTACCCCAAGAATCAATAAATAAACACTAATGAGTTAATAATAAAAATATTGAAAATTTTCAGATAAAGATGTATAATATAAAATATAGATTGAATGCAAACTAAAATACATATTAAATATAAACTAAGATGTGAGGTAAATAAATGTTAAATAGAGAATTACATTTTCTTATTTTAAAATGCTTTCAAAATTCTAATCATTTAATAATGAAGGAAATAAATAAAACAGATTTGTCATCAGGGCAACCAAAAATTCTAGAGTATTTACTTGAAAATGATGGTGCCAAATCTATAGAAATAGCCTGTGGTTGTACGTTGGATAAATCTACAGTAGCAAGTTTACTTATTCGTATGGAGAAAACTGGCTTAATAAAAAGAGAAAAAGATGATAAAGATGGAAGGAGTTTTAATATATTTCTGACAGAATTTGGCAAAAAAAGAGCTTTTGAGGTTAAAGAAATATGCAAAATAGTAGATGAATCTGCAATGAGAGGAATAAGTCCTGAGAAACAAGAAGAGTTTTTGGAAACCTTAAATAAAGTCATCGAAAATTTGGCCCATGAGAATAGAGTTTAGTAAATAGTGAAAATTGGGTATATTAATAAAAATATAAAAAACATAGAAAATAAATAATGATAATGGAGGTAACTATGAAGAGAAAGATTAAAGCTAAAGTGGTTGGTACAAATGTAATAGATGGTGCAGGAGTACATCTTGTAAGAGTTTTGGGAAACAATACAGTTAGAGAATTTGATCCAATTTTGATGTTGGATTCTTTTGATAGTAAAAACCCAAATGATTATACGGCTGGATTTCCACTTCATCCACATAGAGGAATAGAAACTATAAGCTATGTATACAAAGGAAAAATGGTGCATAGAGATAGTATAGGAAATTCAGATGCTATTGGAGATGGAGAATTGCAGTGGATGAATTCTGGATCAGGGATTATGCATGAGGAAATGGTACCAGAAGCAGATCGACTTTTGGGGGTCCAACTATGGCTAAACCTTCCAGCAAAGGACAAGCTTAGTAAACCTAGTTATCATAGTATAAAAAACGACGAAATTAAAGAAGTAGAAATAGAAGGTGGAAAGATAAGAGTATTGGCTGGGAGATATAAGGATATTCAGGGATATAAGGGTGAGTACCAAGCTCTTGATTACTATGATATACATCTTAAAGAAGGATCACAAATTACGATAGATACTGATGAAGATGCATCTGTAATGTTATTTACTTTAATTGGAAAGGCATATATAGATGGAGAATTAATTGAAGAAAAAACAGCTGTAAAACTGACAAAGGGTGACAGTATAGATATTAAAAGTGCTGAAGATGAAACACAGGTATTGTTTATGAGTTCATTTGAAATAAATGAACCTATTGCATGGGCAGGTCCTATTGTTATGAATACACAGGCAGAATTGGAAGAAGCTTATTCAGATCTTAGGAAAAATACATTTATAAAAGATAAAATAAAATATTAAAATTTTATAAATACCAATTTATTAATAACATTGAATTCTATAAAGAATAAGATATGTTAAAAGATGATAACAATAGCTTGTAATTTAATTAGTGGATTGAAATAGAGAAAAATTCAGTAATAAATTCGATAGCGAGTATTATACTTTTAAAAAAAAGAACAAACTTAGGAATCTATATTATTAAAAGAATATAGTAAAAAGGAGAGGTTTTTCAATATGAGTGAAAAAACTATAAAATATGAAACAGATGAATTAATCGTTTTCTGGAAGCCAAGCTTGTGCAAACACGTGGGAGCATGTGTACATGGATCTCCAGAAGTATTCAATGTAAAAAGAACTCCATGGATAGATCTAGATAGAGCTTCAACAGATAAGGCAATTGCTATTATTGATAAATGTCCATCAGGGGCATTAACGTATATAAGGAAGTAGGTGTAGATAATATGATTAAAATTGTATATGAGCCAGACAAAAAACGTTCAGCAGCATATGATAAGGAAGTAAATATTGGAGAGTGTACATACTCAGAATCAGCAAGGCTGTGGATTATTGATCATACTTTTGTAGAAGGAAATTACGGTGGTCAAGGAATTGCTAGTAAATTGGTAGCAGAAATAGTAGAGCAGGCAAGAGCAAATAATAAAAAAATAATTCCATTGTGTCCGTTTGCTAAAAAGGAGTTTTTAGAAAAAACAGAATATATGGATGTATTATCAAGGTAACAGATTTAAAAGAAAAAAGAGGTGGAGGATAGATATGAAAATTTTAGCAATTGTAGGTTCTTTAAGGAAGGAGTCATACAATCGTCAATTGGCGTTGTATGCAAAACGAATATTAGATGATAAAGTGGATTTTGAGATTTTAGATTATAGTGATGTTCCACTTTTTAATCAAGATTATGAGTTTCCAGCACCTGAAAGTATAAAAAGGGTTAGAGAAAAAGTTAAAGAGGCAGATGGATTATGGTTTTTTACACCTGAATATAATCACTATTTCTCAGGTGTATTGAAGAACCTTATAGACTGGCTATCAAGAGCTGTTGAGGGTGAAAAAACACCTATTTTATCAAATAAACCAGCTGCGATTAGTGGTATTACTGAGGGGATGTCTGGAACTGGTTTATCTCAAGATAATCTTGTAACTCTACTGAGCTATCTTAACGTAAATATAATGAATGTACCTAGACTTACAATACCTAACGCTGGGGCCCAGATGGATGAAGATGGAAATATAAAATTAAATGCCAGCTATAAATATTTAGAAAAACAGTGTAACTATTTTATTGATTTTGTTGATAAATCAAATAAATGATGAGAATTATATTTTGTACAAAAAAATATAATCCTTTAATAAAAATTAAATTGTGAAAATTTAAAAAATTCCATCAAAAATACAATTTAGTATAAGGTAATATCAATAACTATAAAGAAGTATCCCCTAGTAGCTAGAGGATACTTTTGTTGTATGAATTAAAAATAGCAGATATATTTTAGAACACAAAGTATAATATACCAAAGAAATTTTATATAAAAAATAAAAGAAGTTTTTATTCTAATTAATTTACCACGCATTAATTAAAAAAACAACATATAATATATTATAAAATTAAGGGAAAGTTTAGTATTCAATGTTATAAATAAGATGACCCAGGTTAGAACTTTTGGAGATATAGAAGGTTATACATAAGTAAGTATAATCAGATAGCTAAAAGCATTAATAGAATTAAGGGGGCGATATTAGGATGCTAGATATACCTTATGCAATAGCAGTCAAGGAAGTTGAAGGGAAATTTTACGTACATGTTCCTGACTTTGATATTGCGACTCAAGTAGATGATATGGATCAGGCAATTAAAATGGGAAGACATATGACTCAGATTATGATGGCTCATTATAGAGAAGAAGGAAAAAATTTACCAGAACCGTACTCTATAGACATCAAGGTAGGAGATTATGATGCAGTATTCTCTATATGATGAAAATTTAAATCAAAAAATAAAACTAAATAAAATATAAATATTAATTAATTTTTGAAAGCCGTGAGAGGATTATCTCACGGTTTTTCAATTATTATAATTATATAAGTTATATATGTAGCCCCTGAATAAAGTAAATATTTAGAATATTCCAAAAATATATGGACTTTTTATTCAAAATGATATATAATAAATGTAAGGAAAGTATTTGAAATATTTTTAAGTATACGTTTTTTTCAAAGGAGGTAATCTATGGCAGATAAAGGACTAAAGGATAAGGCAAAAGGCAAAGTTAAGAAGACAGCGGGAAGCATCTCTGGTAATAAAAAGATGAAGGCGGAAGGCGTGCTTGATGAGATTAGTGGAAAGGCAAAAGAGATTGCTTCAGAAGTAAAGGATGCCACAGAAGATGCGGTTGATAAAGTGAAAGAAAAAGTAGAAAAAAAATAACTAGGTCAGACGAATATTAAAGTGGCAAGTAAGGGAAAAGTAAATAGCAAGAGAGAAAGTAAGTATTAAGAGAAAAGTAAGTAGTAAGAGAAAAGTAAGTAGCAAGAGAGAAAGTAAGTAGTAAGAGAAAAGCAATTAGTAAGAGAAAAGTAAGTAGTAAGAGAAAAGTAAGTAGTAAGAGATGTAATTAGTAAGAGAAAAGTAAGTAGTAAGAGAGAAAAGAAGTAGTAAGAGATGTAATTAGTAAGGAAAAAGTAAGTAGTAAGAGAAGAAGTAATACGATAAAAAATGAAAGAGAAGCAAGACAGTAGTAGGATTGATTCAGCAAGAAACACGTAAATGAATTAGCAAGTGAGAAGTTAAGGAAAGTAATGTAGTAAGAAATGAAAAAAGTCGACTAGGTTAGAACACATGTGTAAGAGTTAGTTAATAAAGGGTAATAAAATGAACGAGAAATTAAAAGTAAGAGAGTAATTGAATGAAAAAGTGGTTAAGTATATTATAAAGAGGCTCTTTAATTTAGATTAAGGGGTCTCTTGTTTTTATGAGTTATTAACTATACAAATTGTATTGTAGATTTTGCTGTGGTGATTGGTTTTAGTTAAGTTTTACAAAAGAGTTCCTTTTAATCAGATATTGAAGTATAAAATATATATAAAACTTCAATTTTGACGTGAATCTGACGAAAATAGTTATAACTAATTAAAAGAATGAGACTATGGTTTAATGTCTTTTTATAGTACAATATAATTATATGAAAAAGATTAAACTAGCAGGAGGAAAAAATGAGTCAAATACCAATTATAATCGATACAGATCCTGGAATAGATGATTTTTTGGCAATTATGTTAGCAAAAAGTTCATCAAAACTAGATATAAAAGCAATTACAACTGTTTGTGGAAATCAAACACTAGAAAAGACATCAAAAAATGCGCTTGATATAGCTAATCTTTTAGATATAGAAGCACCAGTGTCACAAGGAGCGCAGATACCACTTGATAGGAAGTTGAATACCGCTGCAGATGTTCATGGCGAAAATGGAATAGGTAATATATGTTTAGAAGATTCAAGTATGAACTTTGATACTAGATACGCTTGGGATGTAATATACGATGAGGCAAAAAAACAAAAGGGAAATTTAGAGATTATTGCTATAGGACCACTTACTAATATTGCTATCGCGGTTTTAAAATATCCAGAGCTAGTGAAAATGATTAAAAGATTGACCATAATGGGAGGAAGTACTGCTTCTGGTAATAAAACAGAACATGCTGAATTTAATATATGGGTTGATCCATTAGCTGCAGATATAGTGTTTAAAGCAGGATTTAATATGGTAATGGTAGGCTTGGATGTTACTAGAAAAACACTGTTATCAGAGGAAGATATTAGAGATATTAAAGACATTAAATCTAAACATTCAGATATAATAGGAAGCTTATTAGATGAAATGTTTAAGCGTTATAAAGGGTTAGAAAACCCTGGGGTAATTATACATGATGCCTTAGCAGTTGCATACGTAATAGATGAAAACTGTTTGGACTTAAAAAACTGTAATATATCAATAGAAACTAGAGATGATGTAAGTGTCGGGAAAACAATAGTGAATCAAGGAAATAAAGAAAAAAATGTATTAGTAGGTGTTAGGGTAGATTTTGATCTATTTAAGCGAGTATTTGAAAGTATGCCTCTGTACTATAAATAAAATAAAAATAAATAAATTAAAATATTTTGGCCAACAAAAACTTTTTTACTATGTTTTTGCTGGCTTTTTTATTGAAAAATAAGGAATAAATATACTGCCAATATACTATAAACAAATTGCTTTGCTAAAATTAGTGACGTTTAATTTTTTTTAAAAAACATCAAAAAAGAATTGACAATTAAAAATATACATGTTATAACAGTATTAGAAAGTGTTTAGCACTCCTGTTAGGTGAGTGATAACAAGTGAGGTTCAACTTTTGAAAGAGGGTGACACTATGGATCTTACGGATAGACAAATGAATATACTGAAGGCCATAGTAAAGGACTATGTAGAAACAGCTGAAGCAGTTGGTTCACGTACTATATCAAAAAAGTATAACCTGGGTATTTCAGCAGCAACTATAAGAAATGAGATGTCTGACTTAGAAGATATGGGATATTTGATTCAACCACATACCTCAGCGGGAAGAATACCTACTCAAAAAGGATATGAGTTGTATGTTGGTTCGCTTATGAGTGATCATGAGCTAGAAGATCATGAAAAAGAGATATTACAAAAATGTATTAGAAGCGATTTTGAGAAATCCGATAATTTTATTTCTGAATTATCCAAGATTTTATCTAGTATGACAAATTATACTACTATAGCTGTGTATGATCGTGGTGTGGAAGCACATAAGATTAGATACATTCAGCTTGTTAGTTTATCATTAAATAAGATATTACTCATAGTAGTATCTGAAGAGGGTGAAATTAAAAGTAGAGAATTTGAGACTACAATTGAACTTCCTCAAGCGAAACTAAATATAATCTCAACAAGATTATCTAATAAGCTTGAAGGAATGAGAATTGGAGATTTAGATGAAGATATGATTTCTTATATTAAGTATGAAATCGGAGAGTATTCAGAAATTGTGGATGACTTGGTATACCTTTTAAATAATGTAATGAGTACAGATGGATACAAGATGTCTATGACTGGTGCAACAAATATATTTAATTATCCTGAATTTAACGACATGGTTAAGGCAAGGTCATTTTTAAATATGTTAGAAGAGAAAGAAAATATTGCAAAGATGATTAAGACAAAAGGTATACAAAAAGATAATCTAAATATCGTTATAGGAGAAAATAATGATGATATAAATACTGATTTAAGTATTATAACAGCTACTTATAATGTTTCTGATAATCTACATGGAAAGATAAGTTTTATAGGACCTACTAGAATGGATTATTCTAAGGTCTATTCAATATTAAATTATATGAGTCTTCTCCTTGATGATAAAAAGTGATAAAGATAGACTCGAAAAAGGGGTGTATGTTTTGGATAATGAAAAGAAGGATAGTGTTGAAGAATTAGAAGAAGATATTAAGGATGACTCTCAAACAGAGGCTTTAAATGAAGAAGAAGTGGACAATGTTGAGGGAAATGATGAGAATATAGACAGTGAGCCAGTTTTTCAAATGAAGAAAATGGAAAACCAGATAAAAGAACAAGAAGAAGCTTTCTTGAGATTAAATGCTGAGTATTCTAACTTCAGAAGAAGAACAACAGAGGAAAAAGAATCGATTGGTCTTTATGCCAATGAAAAGGTAATGGATGAATTACTCCCAGTAATAGATAATATGGAAAGAGCTCTTGATTCATTTGAAGATAAAGAAAATCCTTTATATAAAGGCGTTGAGCTAGTGTACAAGCAGATGCTAGATGCATTAGGCAAGGCTGGATTAGAAGTGATCCCATCTGAAGTTGGAAGTGATTTTGACCACAATATGCACATGGCAGTTATGCAAGAGCCAAGTGAAGAATATGAAGCTGGAAAGATTACCCTAGTACTTCAAAAAGGATATAGATTAGGCAAAAAGGTACTAAGAGCCTCAATGGTAAAGGTATCAAATTAATATATATTAAAAAAAATAAAAATCATAAAACAAAAAAAGATAAACGATTTTGGAGGTATAAATTATGGCAAAGGTAATAGGAATAGATTTAGGTACAACAAATTCATGTGTAGCAGTATTAGAAGGTGGAGAACCTACAATAATACCTAATAATGAAGGTATGAGAACTACTCCATCAGTAGTAGCATTTACAAAGGATGGAGAAAGATTAGTTGGTGAACCTGCAAAGAGACAGGCAGTAACTAATGCAGATAGAACAATAACATCTATTAAGACTCATATGGGTACTGACTATAGTGTAAAGATAGATGGAAAAGATTATTCTCCACAGGAAATTTCAGCAATAATACTTCAGAAGTTGAAGGCAGATGCAGAAAGCTATCTAGGAGAAAAAGTAACAGAAGCAGTAATAACTGTTCCAGCATACTTTACAGATGCTCAGAGACAGGCAACAAAGGATGCAGGTAAGATAGCAGGTCTTGAAGTTAAGAGAATAATAAATGAGCCAACAGCTGCTTCACTTGCATATGGACTTGATAAGCTAGATCAGGAAAAGAAGATATTAGTATTCGACTTAGGTGGAGGTACATTTGATATATCTATTCTTGAAATAGGTGATGGTACATTTGAAGTATTAGCAACTGCAGGTAATAATAAGCTTGGTGGAGATGACTTTGATAAGTTAGTTATGGACTACCTAGCAGATGAATTCCAGAAGGCAGAAGGCGTAGACCTAAGAAGTGATAATATGTCTCTTCAGAGATTAAAAGAAGCTGCAGAAAAGGCAAAGAAGGAACTTTCTTCTACAATGTCAACAAATATAAATCTACCATTTATAACTGCAACAGCAGAAGGTCCAAAGCATTTAAATATGGATTTAACTAGAGCTAAGTTTAATGAATTGACTTCAGCACTAGTAACTAGAACAATGGAACCAACTAAGCAGGCAATGAAGGATGCAGGTCTTTCAACTTCAGATATTGATGATGTTTTACTAGTAGGTGGTTCTACAAGAATACCAGCAGTTCAGGATGCTGTTAAGAACTTTATAGGTAAAGATCCTCATAAGGGAATAAACCCAGATGAATGTGTTGCAGCAGGTGCTTCAATACAGGCAGGTGTTCTTACAGGTGAAGTAAATGATATATTACTACTAGATGTTACTCCACTTTCACTAGGTATAGAGACTCTAGGTAACGTATTTACTAAGATAATAGAAAGAAACACTACAATCCCTGCTAAGAAGTCACAGGTATTCTCTACAGCAGCAGACAATCAGACTGCAGTTGATATACATGTTCTTCAGGGCGAAAGAGCAATGTCTTATGACAATACAACTCTTGGTAGATTCCAGCTTACTAATATACCACCAGCAAAGAGAGGCGTGCCACAAATAGAGGTTGCCTTTGATATAGATGCTAATGGTATAGTAAACGTAACTGCTAAGGATCTTGGAACTGGCAAGGAACAGAAGATTACTATAACTTCAAATACTAATATGTCAGAAGAAGAAATAGACAAGAAGGTTAAGGAAGCAGAAGCAAATGCTGAAGCTGATAAGAATAAAAAGGAAAAGATAGAAGCTGTTAACCATGCTGAATCAGTAGCATACCAGACAGAACAAACTTTAGAAGAACTTGGTGATAAGATTAAGCCAGAAGAAAAAACAGATATAGAGGCTTCAATCGCTAAGGTAAGAGAAGTAAAGGATAATGAAAATTCTACATCAGAAGAAATAAAGAATGCTGTTGACGAATTAATGAATAAGTTCCAGAAGATTTCTCAGGAAATGTATTCTCAGGCACAAGCACAACAAGAAGCTGCTGGTGATCAGGGAGATGGTGCTCAGGATGAATCTACTCCAAAGGATGATAATGTAGTAGACGCTGACTTTACAGAAGTAAAGGATGACGATAATAAGTAGTCAGATAAAACAGTATAGACATTCGAATAGTTTTAGAATATAATTGAAAGAGTGTTGATACAGAACAATAGCTTGTGGTATTAACCACAAGCTATTGTTAATTAAAGATAAGGCAGGTGTAAGAATTTGAGTACAAATAAGAATTATTATGATATCTTAGGTGTATCAGAAACTGCTGACGATAAAGAAATTAAAAAAGCCTATAGAAAGTTAGCTATGAAATATCATCCAGATAAAAATCCTGATGATAAAGAAGCCGAAGAAAAATTCAAGGAGATCAATGAAGCATATGAAGTGCTGTCAGACTCTGAGAAAAGAAATATATATGACCAATACGGAGCAGATGCCGTAAATGGACAAGGTGGATTTGGTGGCGCTGGAGGTTCATACGGCGGCGCTGGTGGATTTGAAGATATATTCGGAGATATCTTTGGAGATATATTCGGCGGCGGTGGCGGAGGCTCAAGAGGATTTGGTGGATTTAGCGGATTCGGTGGTTCTACAAGAAGAGGACCAGTAAGAGGTGCTGATATACAACAGTCTATCAAAATTGATTTCAAAGACGCAGCTTTTGGTAAGAAAGTATCATTAAAAGTAACTAGAAATGAAGAATGTGAAGTTTGTCATGGATCTGGAGCCAAGCCAGGAACATCTAAAAAAACATGTTCTGAATGTGGTGGTTCAGGTGTAATAACTGAACTAAGACAGACACCATTTGGTAATATGTCTTCTCAGAGAACATGTCCTCAGTGTAATGGAACTGGAGAAGAAATAGAACATCCATGTAGTGAATGTAATGGAAGCGGTTCAGTAAGAAAGACAAAGACTATCGAGGTTGATATACCAGCTGGTATAGACGATGGTCAAGTAATAAAACTTGCTGGTCAAGGAGAATTTGGAGATCAAGGTGCACCAAGAGGAGATCTATACATAATCGTAAATGTAAAGGCAGATAAGAGATTTACTAGAGAAGGATATGATGTATATATTGATATGCCAGTAACATTTGTTCAGGCTGCTCTAGGTGATGACTTACAGGTCCCTACTATTGATGGTGATGTTAAATACTCTATCCCAGCAGGAACTCAAACAGGCACAGTATTTAGATTAAAGGGCAAGGGTGTTCAGAAGATGAACTCAAGCTCAAGAGGTGATCAATACGTTAAGGTCAAAGTTGAGGTTCCAAAGAAGCTTTCAGATAAGCAAAAGGAACTTTTAAGAGAATTTGCTGGCGAAACCGGAGAAAAGGTACAAGAAAATAAAAAGTCTTTTGGTCAAAAGATAGAAGATTTTTTTAGCAAATAAAAAGATGCGATTTCAGTCTAATTAGATTGAAGTCGCATTTTTATTTTAAAGGTGATATAATAGAAAAGATGTAAATTATTATTTGAATAAAATAGATATAGCAAAATATATAGCAAAATATAGGAGGAATAAAGTGAGTAATATTTGGACAGAAATAACAATTAAAACAACTACGGAAGCCGTAGAAGCAGTAACAAATATATTGTTTGAAAATGGTGCAGAGGGTGCCATGATAGATGACCCAAAGGATTTTAACTTTGAAAAAACACATGAATATGATTGGGACTATGTAGAAGAAGATATTCTTGAAGAAAATAGAGAAGATGACTCAGTCAAGATAAAAACCTATATAGATGAAAAAACTAATGTTGTAGAGTTTATAAATATTATACAAGAAAAAATAAGCCTTCTTCCAAATTATGGTTTGGATGTAGGTGAAGGTAAGGTATATTCAGAATCAGTAGATGAACAGGATTGGGCAAATAATTGGAAAAAATATTATAAGCCAACTAGAATCGGGGAAAAAATAGTTATTAAGCCAGAGTGGGAAGATTACACTGCAAATAAAAGTGACATTATAATAGAAATGAATCCAGGAATGGCATTTGGAACAGGAAATCATGAAACAACTAGTATGTGTGTAGCAAATCTTGAAAAATTTGTTAAAGATGATTCTATAGTATTTGATATAGGGTGTGGAAGTGGAATACTAGGAATTACAGCTGCAAAACTGGGAGCTAAAAAAGTAATAGGAATAGATATAGATAAAGTAGCGGTAGATGTAGCAAAGGAAAATATAGAAAAAAATAATGTTTCTGATGTAATGAGTGCAGTGGAAGGTAATTTGGCAGATGATATAGATAAAAAGCTAAAGGCAGATGTAGTAGTTGCAAATATAATGGCAGATATTGTAATATTACTGTCAAAAGATGTTAGGGATTTTCTTGCTGAAGATGGTGTATTCATATCTTCAGGTATAATTCTTGATAAAATTGAAGAGGTCTCTAGAGGATTAGAAGCAAATGGATTTACAGTTATTGAAGTTCAAAAAAAGGGTGAATGGGCCTGCATACTAGCGAGATAGGTGGTAGATATGGATAGATTTTTTGTTGAGTTAGAAAATATAGATATGGAAAATAAATCTTTGAATATATATGGAGAAGATGTAAAACATATATCAAAAGTTCTTAGATATTCTATTGGAGATAAAATAGAAATCTGTGACGGACATAATAAAGAATATATATGTGAAATAACAGATATAAGTAAAGAAACAGTTAATCTTGATATTTTAGAAGAAGTAAAAATAAAGAGAGAAAGCAAGATAAAAGTCAAGTTATATCAGGGCTTACCCAAAAGTACAAAAATGGATATTATACTTCAAAAATTAACAGAATGTGGAGTGTCAGAAATTATACTCGTAAGTACAAAAAGAAGTGTTGTAAATCTTGATGATAAAAAAGCAGACAAGAAATTTGAGAGATGGGAAAGAATAGTGTACGAGGCAGCAAAACAGTCAAAGAGGGGTCAAGTTCCTAAACTAAGAGGAGTATTGAGCTTTGCTGAAGCACTAAAAGATATGGAAGAAAATGATATAAATATATCTCCATATGAGGCAGAAAAATCCCTAGGAATAAAAGAAGTTCTTTCAAGTGAAAGAGTAAAAAAAATAGTAGATTCTAAAGATGAAGTATCTATTGGTATATTTATAGGACCTGAAGGAGGATTCTCTGAGTCTGAGAATACGAAAATAAAAGACAGTGGAATTGATTCAGTAAGTATGGGACCTAGAATATTTAGAACAGAGACAGCCTCAATAGTGGCAAGCTCTATAACACTTTATGAATTGGGCGATATAGGAGGAATGTAATTTGAAGAAGGTGGCATTTTATACATTAGGTTGCAAAGTCAACCAATACGAAACAGAAGCCATGCTAGAGATGTTTGAAGAAAATGGATATACTGGAGTAGATAGTGAAGAATATGCGGACGTTTATGTGATAAATACATGTACAGTTACACATATGTCCGATAGAAAATCAAGACAGTATATAAGGAGGGTAAAAAAGAAAAATCCTAAATCTGTTATAGCAGTTGTAGGATGTTACTCTCAAGTATCTCCAGAAGAGATATTAGAAATAGAAGACGTTAATCTGGTAATGGGAACTCACGATAGAAAAACTATAGTAGAAAAAGTAGAATCAATAGATCATACATCTAAGCTTAGTACGGTTGATGATATAATGAAGGTAAGGGAATTTGAAGAAATAGAAATTGTACAGACAAATGGAAGAAATAGAGCATTTATAAAAATACAAGATGGATGCGATAGATATTGCACATACTGTATCATCCCATACGCTAGAGGAAGGATTAGATCTAGAGAATTGGATGGAATAATCAATGAGGTAGGAAATCTTGCTAAAAATGGATTTAAGGAGGTTGTTCTTACTGGGATTCATGTAGCGTCATATGGTAGAGACTTAAAAGATGGAACAAGTATACTAACTGTAATTAAGGAAGTTGCTAAAATAGATGGAATAGAGAGAATAAGACTTAGTTCAGTCGAACCGGTATTGTTTACAGATGAATTTGTAGATGAGATATGTAAGATTGATAAATTAGTTCCTCATTATCACTTATCATTACAGAGTGGTTCTGATGAAACTTTAAAAAGAATGAACAGAAGGTATACGGCTGAAGAGTACAAGATGATTGTAGATATGCTTAGAAAAAGGATTCCTGACGTTGCGATTACTACAGATGTTATAGTAGGATTCCCAGGTGAAACAAATGAAGAATTTTCTGAGACACTAGCATTTTTAAAAGATATAAAGCTTATGCATACTCATGTATTTAAGTATTCACCAAGAAAAGGAACTCCGGCAGCTTCAATGGAAGATCAGGTAGATCCTCAAATTAAGAATATGAGAAGTGCAGCTTTACTGGGACTTTGCACTAAGAACTTTAAGGAGTTTGCTTCTAATTATATAGGTAAGACTATGAGGGTATTATTTGAAGATAAAAACTCTGAAGGTGTCTATGAAGGTTTGACAGACAACTATATAAGGGTAAAAGCAAAGTCAGATGTAAATGTAAGCGATCAATTCCTAAATGTTAAGATAATAGAAGTAAAGGATGATTATTGTATAGCAGAAATTTGTTAGTTTATATTTAGTTTATATAAATAATAGTTCTTATCTATAAAATGCTGTTTTATTAATTAGGTAGAAATTTTAAAAAACAAGTATATAAATTAAGTAATTTAACTGTATATGAAATGATTTTAACAAAGGTCAACTAAATTTAGTTGGCCTTTTTAAATTTACATAATGGCTTTTTTAAATTATAATAAATAGTAAAATATAAAATTTTTCACCTAGCTTAATATATAAATAACTAATATTTAGCAACAATGCAGTTGAAATAGTAGACAGAGCAAAAAATATAATTATAAAATAAAAATTTATAAAAAGGATATAAAAGACATATAAAGGGTATAAAAAGCATATGTAGAAGAAGTTAAAAAATCTATATCTATATAATGTAAAAAGTGAGGTATGTTCACTAATAGAAATATTTATGATACTTTAATGATAAAATTCTAAAAATTATGAACTTTATACAATGAGTAATTTATGAAAATAAGATATTGTAGTATAATATATGAAGGCTATATATATTTTAACTATCATAGGCAAGATACACAGGAGGGAATAAATTATGGTTATAACAACAACTAGTTCAGTAGAAGGAAGAGAGATATTGGCATATAAAGGAATTGTATTTGGAGAAGTAGTATCTGGTGTCAATTTTATGAAAGACATTGGAGCTGGCTTTAGAAACTTCTTTGGTGGAAGGAGCCAGGGCTATGAAAATGAACTGATGAGAGCTAGAGAAGAGGCTCTTGATGAAATGGCGGGAAGAGCAGAAAATATTGGTGCAGATGCTGTAGTAGGAGTAAAAATGGATTATGAAGTGTTAGGAACAGATAATGGAATGTTGATGGTTACTTGTTCAGGAACTGCAGTTAAACTAAGATAATTAATCATTTTATATTGATATGGTTTGGTAAAATCAACAAAAAGTGTTATAATATATTTAGTATATAGATGTGGGGGATGATAAAATGGATTGTATATTTTGCAAGTTAGCAAATGGAGAAATTCCAACAGATATGGTATATGAAGATGAAAAAGTTGCTGCATTTAGAGATATGAACCCAGTAACACCAGTTCATATTCTAGTAGTGCCTAAGAAGCACTATGCAAGCTTAGAAGATATTTCGTATGAAGAGATGGATATTATAGCAGATATTCATAGAGCTATTAGAAAAATTGCAGATCAAGAAGGTTTTGCAAAGGATGGATATAGAATAATTAATAATTGTGGTAAGGATGGTGGTCAAGAAGTTGATCATATTCACTATCATCTATTGGCAGGAAAGCCACTAACGAAGCTAGTAACAGACTAGGATAAATTCAGTATTTGACTAGGTCTTTGTAATTTAATTTAAATAAAATTAGTTAGATTGTGACAAGTTCAATGTTAAAATTAAAAATATAGTAGTAAAATAAAATATTATAACAAAAAGACTTGATAAATATAAAAAATTAGATTATAATATTAGGGTGTTAAACTAAAGTTTGGTTTGATAAATCGCTAAGTTGTAGGGAGGTGAAACAGATGTCAGAAGTTAGAGTAAGAGAAAATGAATCATTAGACAGTGCGCTTAGAAGATTCAAGCGTCAGTGTGCTATGTCTGGCATAATGTCAGAAGTTAGAAAAAGAGAACACTATGACAAGCCAAGTGTTAAGCGTAAGAAAAAAGCAGAAGCTGCTAGAAGAAAAAACGCTAAAAAATAGTAATTAAGAAGAGGTGAAGGGGATGTCCCTTAAAGAAAAACTGCAAGAAGATTTGAAGTCTTCAATGAAGAACAAAGATACAGTCAGAAAATCAGTGATTACACTTATTAGAGCTGCTATAAAGCAATATGAGGTTGATAACCGCAAGGAGCTAAGTGAAGAAGGTGTAGTTGATATAATATCTAAACAGCTAAAGCAAAGAAATGATTCCCTAGTGGAGTTTGAAAAGGCTAATAGAGAAGATCTGATTGAAGAAGCAAAATCTGAAATACAAGTTTTGGAAGCATACCTACCTCAACAATTAAGCGAAGATGAATTAGAAAAAATTGTAATTGATACCATCGCCGAAGTAGGAGCTACTTCTATGAAGGATATGGGTAAAATTATGACTACTATCAAGCCGAAAACTGCAGGACGTGCAGACGGCAGAAAAATTAATGAACTTGTTAAGAAGAATTTGTAAAATCTTAAACCCTACAGGTGTTGTAAAACAACACTTGTAGGGTTTTTATTTATTTAATATTATAATGCTGAACATTATAACAAAAAATGTGTATTTAACTATCAAATAGGGTGAGATTTTCAAACTATGAACTACTGTATATGAACAGAGCTTAATAAATACTATTCATTAAAGCAAGGATAATAACTTTTAAATATAATAATTTTTAGTATATTTATTATAAAATATACTATTGGCAGATTTCCATAAATATATGAGTTCGGTTGAGTAAAGACAATTGCTGTTATATAATATAATAATTAGAATTATTATTGGGGAGGAATTATTTATATGAATAAAAAATTTGAAAAGGGTACTTTTACACCGGATAGTATGATATCTTGTAAGACTTTATATAAAGCGACAGGTTTGTCTGATGACGACTTTGAAAGACCAGTTATAGGTATAGCAAATTCTTTTAGCGATATAGTTCCAGGGCATAAAAATCTTAGAGAAATAGCTGAGCAAGTGAAATATGGAATATATAGGGCTGGAGCTACTCCAGTAGAGTTTGGTACTTTAGCTGTATGTGACGGAATATGTACTACACATGAGGGATCTAGATATTCTTTGCCATCTAGAGAAATTACTGCAGATAGCATAGAAATAATGGCTAGAGCTCATAAGCTAGATGGCTTAGTTTTGTTGGGTTCTTGCGATAAAACGGTTCCTGGTATGTTGATGGCAGCTGCTAGACTTGATATACCATGTATCTTTTTATCTGGAGGACCATCTCTTGGAGGACCAAATTTTGGTGAAAAGGCAAAATCAGATAGTACAGTAGTTGCAGAAGCATATGGAATGTATGAAGCAGGGAAGATTGATCATGATGTATTGGATTTAATATCAATCACTTCATGTCCTACAATAGGATCATGCCAACATATGGCTACAGCAAACACTATGTGTTGTGTTGCAGAGGCTATGGGACTGTCTCTACCAGGTTCTGCAGTTATACCTGCAGTATACAATGAAAGGACTAGAATAGCCCTTAAAACAGGAGAACAGATAGTTAAACTAGTGGAAGAGGGAATCACTAGCAGAGATATTATTGATCTTAAAGCTATAGAAAATGCTATCAAAATGATATTGGCTGTTGGTGGCTCTACAAATTCGATTATTCATATAATAGCAATTGCTAATGAAATCGGTATAGAAGCGGATATAGTAATGGAAATGTTTGAAAAATTTGGTGAAACTGTTCCACTTATAGCTCAGATAAATCCATCTTCATCAAAATATGATGCATTAGATTTTTATTTGGCAGGAGGAGTTCCAAGAGTCATAGAAAGAATGAAAACTATGCTAAATACAGAGTGCATGACTGTAACGGGAAATAATATAGAAAAAAACATAGAAAATTATAGATATTTATATGAAGAAAATAATGATGTTATATCTTTCTTAGACAAAGCATTTAGTGACTTACCAGGTCTGATTGTTATGAAAGGTAATCTAGCTAATAGCGCAGTTGCAAAGCCAGCAGCTATTGCCGAGGAAGTGCGACAGTTTGTTGGAAAAGCGATTTGCTTTAATTCAGAAGAAGAGTGTAATAATGCTATAATTAATCAAAAAGTTAAAGCTGGACACGTTGTGGTTATACGATATGAAGGCCCTAGAGGGGGACCAGGGATGCCCGAAATGTTTAAGCCGATGAAAATGTTATATGGACAAGGTTTAAATAAATCGACAGCTCTAATAACAGATGGTAGATTTTCTGGAACAAATAATGGATGCTTTGTAGGTCATATATCACCAGAAGCAGCTGAGGGTGGCATGATTGCTTTGATTGAAGACGGCGATGAAATAGTAATAGATGTAATAAATAAAAAACTGAATCTAAATGTAGGTGAAGATGAAATAGAAAGAAGATCAAAAATTTTTGAATATAAACCTAAAAAGCTAACAGGTTATTTGAAAAGATATGAAAAAATGGCTAAGTCTGCAGAAAAAGGCGGGGTTATAGACTAAAAAATAATAGAGACACTGTGATGCATCACAGTGTCTCTTATTTCTAGAAATAAAATATTGCTCTACTATAAATTAAATAACTCTTTATCAACGGAATATTTAGCAGCTGTGCTATCTCCCGCAAATGTAAACTTATCGATTATAGTTTGTGCTAAATCTTCTTCTTCTATCTGCTCATTAATATACTTATGCATAAATACTTCTGTAGCATAATCATTATTTTTCTTTGCAATATCATGCAATTCATATATTTGAGATGTAACCTTAGCTTCATGCTTTAAAACTAACTTTGCGATATCAAGGGGTTCTTTCTTATCAATACTGTCTGCTTTGATGTCATATAGAGTAGCAGAAACATTTCTTTTTTGTAGATAAGAAATAAAGTCTTCAGCGTGGGATAACTCTTCCTTAGAGTGATCTAGCAGCCACTTAGAGAATCCTTTATAATTATACTTTTCCATTTGAATGGACATAGTTAAATAAAGATACCCTGAATAAATTTCTAAATTAATATGTTCATTCATAGCTTTTAAAACTTCTTTTTCCATGGTTTTTCTCCTTTCAATATATAAACAAATAATAACATATTTCGCTTAGATATACAAGGTAAATAGTGTGTTAATGGAGAATATTCAGAAAAAATATACATAAGAAAAATGCTATTGGAAATTAGTATAGTATATTATTTATACTAAAAAAAGTAAAATAATTAACGTATTATAAACAAAAATCATATCTTGATATATACTATATTATGAAGTAATATAAGATATGAAGAAAATCAAAAATGTAATAGCTAATTAAAATTTCTATATCTTTCTAAATTATAAAATAAGAAAAATATAGAAATTGTAATTGGCAGGAAGGAGAAGTAAGTTGATTAATTGGTCAGAAGAAGAGTTCAAAAAATACGTACAAACAAATTCGGATAAAAAGAAAAAAAGTAAATATAGAGCAAAAAAAATGGAACTAGATGGAATACTATTTGATAGTAAAAAAGAAGCACAAAGATACAGTGAATTAAAAATGTTAGAAAAGGGTAGTATTATTAAAGATTTAGAACTTCAACCGAGATTTCTTCTCCAAGATAAATTTGTATATCAGGGGAAGACTATAAGAAAAATAGAATATATTGCTGATTTTAAATATATTGATGAAAAGGGAAACACAGTAGTAGAAGATGTAAAAGGTCTAAAGACAGATGTATACAACATAAAGAAAAAACTGTTTTTAAATAAATACATGAATGAGAATTTAATATTTAAAGAGATATAAGAAAAGCCCACCTGCAAGTGGGCTTTTTATTTATATAATCAATAATTATTGTATATAATCAATAACAGAAACTAAATACCAAACTAATGAATTATGCCAGAAGTTTTGCCATTGATTAGTGCATTTACAATTGCACGATTATCTTCATCAAGTTGATTGTATTCTGATTGAGACAGAGCTATTGTTGTACCAAATAAAGATGGTCCTTTATGGCTATCTACGTATAAAGAGTATTTTTTACCATTTTTTATAACTGTTCCATAGGTATTTGTTGCAGAGGCTATGTGTGTATTGGAATCAGTTCCTACATAATCTATCAAATTTACCATACATATAGATGTTGATGCAATTTCATCATGAGTTCTTAGGTATATATTTTTGTTTAGTATAGAATATCCATCAGAACTAAACTGTACTCTTGAAATTATATTTGCTGGCAGTATAATTTTTGACTTACCATTAGTTCCTGGGATAGTCAATTCATTTGAGTTAGTCGGTGCCTTTATTTTAGGTATAAACAAGTCTTTCATTTCCTTATAGAAGCCTTTGTTTAGTGTAAATGAGCTGCCATTTGTTCCAGAAAGTGCACCGTTTTCTATTGCATTTGAAAGTTTGTTCAGAGCATTTATGTACTTGTCTTTATTACTATAGTTTGGCTGAGCTCCAATGTTCATAAATACAGAGTAGTTTTTACCATTTTGTTTAAGAGTACCTATATTTCTTTCATGAAAACCATCACTTGAATCGTTACTATAATCGCTTACATATATTGTAAATAGATCTCCAGATTCAGGTGATTTCATGGAAAATGCCAAGTCATTGGCTTGTAGGTAATCTATCTTTTTGAAGCTGACTGTATTAGCCAAATCTTTAGGAATATTAAAATCTAGATTATAGCCTGAAATATTGCTTATTAAATTAGGGTTATTTACTGTAAGAGCTCTTCCTTGTATAGCATATTCAATATTTTTATCTGGAAGCACCATCTTGCCTCCGACTACAAAAATATCATCAGCCTGACTTGCTAGTTTTGACACTCTTTTATCTCCATTAGTAGGGGTCAAAAGTATGTTTCCAGTTTTTGAATTAACTAGGTTAATAGAGCTTAGTGCATCAGCAAACTGATTGCCGCTAACGAAAATAATATTATTATCATTCGTTTTTTCAGCTATTTTAATAGAGGTGTCATATCTATTAGAACCGGCTATTCTTTCGCCAGCATCTTTTTTCACGGAATTCTTACCACCAAAAGTATACTCTATATTAAGTCCATTAGAGTTATAGTTTTCATTAGGTCTAACCAACATTAAACCTAGATTTTTTTCTCTTAATAAAGAATAAGAACTTAGCGCATCTGCGTAGTTTTCACCACTTGCGACACCAATATTTTTATATCCGGCAATTTCCAAACTTTTTTTATTTGTTTCGTACCTGTTGATTCCCGCTATATGGACTATATTCGTATTTTTATATTTTGTTTTATCGTATTTTCGACTTTCCTTTCCGCCTACTAGGTATACATTTTCAGGTTGATAAAGATTTAGGTAGAATTCAATTAATAAATTATCAACTTGATAATTGCTATCTAATAGAAGTATAGCGTCATATTTATTAGCCAAATTCATTGCACTAAGAGAGTCAGCAAAACTGTATCCATCTGCTATAACTATATTTTTTCCTTGGGAAACCTTCATCAGCCCTGATGTTTGAAGACAGGTTTCAGATCTGTCTTTTCCTGCGTATCTTTTATAAGTTTTTTGAGCAGCATTAGTATTTAGTGTGAAAAATGATATAGAAATACTAAGAGCAAGTCCTAAAGTTAAAAAACTTTTTTTCAATTTCATTTACAATTCCTCCTTAAGGTATATTATTGATTAGTAAAAGAACTATCTATTAACTATAGTATTACCTTTAAAAGGTAAAATCAATAGAATTATTTTAAAATATAAAAAATTCTAAAAATAAATAATTACACTTACTAAATAGTAAGTGTAATTATTTTTAATTTAGTACTTTAATTTAGTACTATTTATATTTCTATGCATATATATGTTCCCATCAATTAATAAAAATCAAGACTTTTTATCTAAGGAGTAACAAAAGTATGATTTCAAACCATGTAAGTAATCGGATTATATATTATTGAATTGATAGTGAAATATATAAGATAGCGATTGCCTAAGCTAAAAATATTTATTGAATAATAACTGAATTCTTTTAATTTTATCTTTATATAAATAGGAATTATTAAGTCTAATTTAAATAAGTGATAAGAAAATATAAAAGAATTTTTGAAATATAAAAATGCTAACTTTTAATTATTCCATATATTACAATTATGATATATGTACTAATATCATAATATAAATACATCTTTTAATAGATTTCGCTTATACTATAGATTACATATGTGAGAATATTCAATTAATTGTATATTCAATTTTATATTTCCATTATTAACCATTATTAAATAGTCGATAACAAATTAATATATTTCACATTGTATTGAAGTATAGTGTTATTCCAGTAAAACGCTTAATGTAAATATTTAATTTTAATTATATATGTGTTTTTTAGAGTAAGCAAAGTATATCAGGCTTCCAATAACTAACCATAAAGCGTAACTAACCCAACTCATGAAGTCTAAGTTTAAAATTAAGAATGCACATATTACAATTCCTAAAATAGGAACAATAGGATATAGTGGAACCTTGAAACCACCTATATTATCTGGATACATCTTTCTAAATTTAACTACAATATAGCATAAAGTTGCAAATGCAATCAGAGATCCTATATTGGCCAAATTTGCTAGAGCTTTAACATCTAAAACACCTGCGAAAAGAGAAGTTATTAATCCAATGCACATTATTGAAAAATTAGGACTTCCAGATTTATCATTCATTTTAGAAAATGTATTTGGGAAAAATCCTCCACGAGACATAGCCATTGTTATATTCGATGCGCCTAGGGTAAAGGCAAGTATTACAGCTAGTATACCTATTATTGATCCTGCAGAAATTATCATTGAAACCTTGTGTTGTCCTACTAATTGCATAACATAAGTCATAGCTTCGGGCTTGTTGAGATTAGTGTAACTTGTTATTCCTGTAAGTATCAAACAAACAACTATATATAAAGTAGTTGATACTAAAACTGATAGTATTATTGTTTTTGGCAAAGTTTTTTGAACGTCTTTTACCTCTTCTGCTGTAGTGGCCAAAGTATCAAAACCTAAATATGCGAAGAAAGCAGTTGCTGCTCCTGCAAAAACTCCACTAGATCCAAATGGTGCGAAAGGTGTCCAGTTAGATGGTTTAACGTAGAATACTCCTACAACTATGAACAATAGTAATATAAATAGTTTTAAGCCAACCATAAAGTTATTTATTGCTTTACTTTCCTTACTACCTCTAGTTAATATAAATGCTATTAAAAGAACAACTAACATAGCAGGAAGATTGACTATTCCACCCTGTGAATGGCTTTTTAAAAGCTGAGCTGGAATATTAATTCCAAAGTCATGAAATAAGGCTGCAAAGTATCCTGTCCAGCCATTTGCAACAGTAGCGGCAGAAAGAATATATACTCCAATCATTGTCCAACCAAGTAAGTGAGCTGGAAATTCTCCTAGAACAACCCAAGCATATCCATAAATACTGCCAGAGTTTGGTATTGAAGTTGCAACTTCAGCATAGCATAGACCTATAAAAATAGCAGATACCGCAGAAATCAAAAATGATAATATTACAGCAGGGCCAGCTTGGGTAGATGCAATTATTCCTGTTAGAACGAGTATACCAGTTCCTATTATGGCTCCAATTCCTAGTAAGAATAAATCTAAAAAACCATATGTTTTTTCCCTTTCAATTCTTTCACTTAGTAATTTATTCAAATCCTTCTTTTTAAATAAATTCATTATAAAACCTCCCACTTTTTTATGTGTTATGTAATAACGAATTCTATACTAACATAAAAAAAAATGTGTGTAAAAGTTTAAAAAAAACGTTTTTTCAAAATAAACTACTAATAATTTAAACTTAAAAAAGAGTAGGAAGAAAAAAGGTTTGAAAATATATATTAAGTTTTGGGTATAAATTTAAGTTTTATATAAGATAAAACTTCTTATTTTATTTATTTTCTGACTTTATAAAGAAGATTGATATAAAAAACAAAAAGAGTGTTTTAAAGTTTTATTTTTCTTGTAAAACCTTAAAAAACAAGTTAAAAACAATAAATTTATAAAATTAAAATTTTTCTAACTTTTTTTAATATTCATATATATGTATATATCTATAATTAATTATTTAAATAATATGCTGAACCCTTATTTAAAAAGGAGTTTTAAATATATATATTATTTTAAGTAATAAACATATTTTTTTTCTATTATATTTTATTTAAAAGGATGTATGAACTTTATTTTATAAAAACTTCCATAAATTAGATAGAAGTTTTATATATTATTATATAAAAAATTGAGAATTAATGTTTTAAAAGAATGGAAAAATATAAAAAAATATTTAATTATAAATTATAGAACTAGAAGATTTTTAAT
Source organism: Peptostreptococcus sp. (assembly GCF_036639115.1). GTDB lineage: Bacteria > Bacillota > Clostridia > Peptostreptococcales > Peptostreptococcaceae > Peptostreptococcus. The sequence goes on from NZ_JAVWJH010000003.1 coordinate 240,177, forward strand.
GCAAAAATATATTTTAATTTTATAAATATAGAAAAAAGTAGTTTTTAAATTAGATAACTTAAAATATGAAATATATATATATGAAGAAGATTTAATAGACTAAGCAAATTAAAGGGTTAATAGCCAAAGCACAATAGCTCTGTATAAATTCAAAATATATAAAACTTTTTATACTGATGTAATAATTATATATAAAAGATATATAAAAATAAAAAATATAAATTCAGTTCAAAAAGAGCATAAAAAACATGATAAAATCAGTAACAACTAGACAACAAGCACCATTTTTATCATGTTTTATTGAGAATGTTAAGAAAGATAAGATTGTTTATAGTATCGAAAGCTGTATAAACAATCTTACCTTTTATAGTGGTGATTTTTGATCAAACACTTTTTTGGTTATATTTTTAATCAAACACAAAAATATGTTAAAAATTATATTAGCTTTAATTTTGCAAGACTAGATATTTCTTGCTTTAATATAGGTTTTCTTATAGTAAAAATAATAAAAAATTCCTATTGCATCAGCCAAGAGCCAACCTATTGGAACTGATATCCAAATACCTGTTATTCCTATAGAAGGTATTGCAGACAGCGTATATGCTAGTATTACTCGGCTTCCCAAAGAAATAATAGTTAAAACCATAGATATAGCAGCCTTGTTGATAGCTCGGTAATATCCATAAAATAAGAATAGTAACCCTATTCCAAAGTAGAATGAAGCTTCTATACGTAGGTATTTTGCACCGATTGCAATTATTTCAGTTTGAGATGCATCAATAAAAATACGCATTAAAGGTTCGGCAAACAATATTATTATAGAACTTATAATAGCACAGAAAATAAATACAGAGATAAGAGAAATTTTCATTCCTTTTGATATTCTGTCATATTTTTTGGCTCCATAGTTTTGAGCAACAAATGTTGAAAAAGCGTTTCCAAAATCTTGGACTGGCATGTATGCTAAAGAGTCGATTTTGACAGCTATTGCAAATGCCGCAATTACTATGGTACCAAAGCTATTAACCAAACCTTGAACAGCAAGTATTCCTAAGTTCATAACTGATTGTTGTGCACAAGTTAGAAAAGAAAGATTTCCAATTCCTTTTATTGTACTTGTATTCCAAAACATATGCTTTTTTTCCACCCTGAATTCAGGAAAGCAAAGTAGGTAATATAACATTATACCTATACCAGAAACATATTGTGCTATAACAGTTGCTATTGCAGCACCATTTACGCCCCATTTAAAATATAAAATAAAAATAAGATCCAAAACAATATTTAAAATTGTTGATATAAATAGGAATAGTAAAGGTACAAGAGAATTTCCTAGAGCCCTCAAGAGGCTTGCAAAGAAGTTGTATAGAAATGTTGCCATAATACCCATAAAAACATAGAAGAGATAAGATCTCATTATGTCATAAATTTCAGGTGGGATCCTTAGTAGTGTAATGATTTCGTCTAAAAAAACATATACTAAAATGTTAATTACAACAGCTACAACTCCAATCATTACAAATGACATAAAAAAGCTATTTTTTAAGTCATCAATTTTTTTTTGACCGTATTGTATAGAAAAAAATGCACTGCTTCCCATACATAGGCCCAAAATTATGGAAGTTAGAAAGACCATGAGGGTATACGAGGAACCTACAGCTGCTAAGGAGTTTTTACCTAGAAATTTACCAACGATCAGTGTATCTGCAATATTATAGAATTGTTGGAGCATATTACCGACCATAAGTGGAAGTGTAAATCTAAGGAGCTTTTTTGTTATGCTACCTTCTGTTAAATCGTACTTCATAAATATGTTTTCCTTTCTTATAAAAGATATGATTATAGTTATCATATCAAAAGAAAAATGTTTTTTCAATATTAATTAGTTTACTAACTAAAATAGTTATTTTTGACGAATGTATCATATATTTCTCTATAATAAAGAACAATTGTATATAACTGCCTTTATGTCATCGTTTTAAATTTTTAAATTATATATCATATTTTAAAAATAGAAAGATAGAAAAAAATATGAAATTTTAGACAAATATATTTATAAATTATACATAGTGAAAACCATCTATCTTATTAGTATATTGATAAGGACTTTTATCGCTAATATTTGAAGACTTACTGCTATGTTCATCATACATAGACAAAAAAATCGCCATAATTAAAAATACGATAGCTGCAAGTGATATAAAAGCAATCAAGCAACCAATTAAGCAACCATTTCTATTACTTTTTTTTATACTATCTACTTGTGATTGTTTTTTATCGTTCATAATTGTCTCCTTTACTAATATAATATATATTAATTGTAACATAAAAGTGAATGGAAAAATATTTTAAAGTGCTTTTACTAAAATGAAAAAAGTAGTATAGTAGTATAGTATTAAATGTAGAGGATAAATAAAGTAAATAATTAAAGTTATTGAAAATTTAATTAAAATAAAAAGCATTTTAAAAACTTTACAAAAAAATATAAATTTATGATATAATATAGAGTATTGTATTATGTTTACGTGAGGTGATAGTATTTGAAGGATTTTGCATCCAAACTGCCTCTACCAGTTGCCGCATTAGCTCTTGGTTGGGTATTGTTGGGCAATATATTTAAGAATTTAATTCCATTTTTAAGTGATATATGTATGATAATATCTTTGATATTATTGATACTGACAATTGTAAAGCTAGTGCTTGATACAAAAAGTTTTTATAAGAGCCTTAGGTCTCCTGTTGGACTTTCGATATTTTCAAGTTTTAGTATGTCTTTGATGTTGATATCTGTTTGGATGAAGGGAGTGCTAGACAAGGCAAATATATATATTTGGATAGTCGGCGTTGTTCTTCATACTATTATAATGATTATTTTTACCTTAAAGTATGTGCTTAACTTTAAAATGAAGTATGTATTTTCAAGTTGGTTTTTGGTATATTCAGGTATAGGAGTAGCTGCGATTACCTGTAACGATTTTGGAATGATTGTATTTGGTAGAACAGTATTAAAATTTTGCATAGGTGTTTCAGTCGTGTTAGTGCCTTTAGTCTTAGCTAGGATGAAGTCGGTTGGAAGCACTCAGGCTGCCAGACCAGTATTTTCGCTAATAAGCTTGCCACTAGGATTGATACTACCAGCTTTAATGCTGATATCAGATCCTCTTTCTGCGAGAACTATGTGGATAATGTTTGTTGTTATTCAGTTGATTTTGTTATTTGTTTTAATAGATATGCTGATTCAGATTTTTCATGGATTTTATCCGAGTTGGTCTTGTTATACTGTATCAGTATCTGTGTCAGTGTATGCATCTATGTATTTCAATAATTATCTAATTGATAACAAAATGAGGATAGCTTTTATTGACTATTTAATGTATTTTGAATATGTTTTGGTGTTTTTAGTATGTGCTTTGATTCTTTTAGCCTACTTTATAAATACACTAGAGGATCCAGAATTGCATAAAAGAAAAGTTCAAGAAAAAATGGTCTACGAAAAAAGTAGAAGAGAAAAAAGAATAGAAGATAAACAAAGACGTGAATCTTATAGAAGAAAAGGTCCAGAATCAGATCCTAGAAAAAAAAGAACAAGAGATGAAAAAACTGGAACGTTTGAAGATGACGATGATATTATGGATTTAATTGATTAAATCTAATTTAAAAGCATAAAAAGCCCTCTAAATCAGTTTAGAGGGTCCTTTTGTGCTATTTCAAACCATAATTACATTCTAACACAAAAAAGATTAAATTTAAAGACTATTATTAATATTGAAAAAGTAGTATAGTATATATAAGAATAATAGTATCAGAGATTTAGTTTTACAAAAATATTTTGATACTTGAAGGGAGAGATTTTTATGAAGATCATAATATCTGGGAAAAAAATTAGACTTACGGATGCTATCACAGAATACATCAATAAGAAGTTTGGCAGATTGGAAAAGCTCCTTGATCCAGAGGCAGAATTAAGAGTAACGGTAAGTGCAAATAAGAAGACAAGACAGAAAGTGGAAGTTACACTGGATAATATCAACGGGCAAATAGTAAGAGCTGAAGAGGTACAGGATGACCTGTATTCAGCAATAGACTTAGTTTGTGATAAGTTGAATAGACAGATAGTTAAATACAAGAATAAATTCAAGACTAGAAAATCAGGCAATGATACTATCAGATTTGACAAGTTTGAAGAACTTTTAGATGAAGAGATAGAAATCGTTCCAGAAGAAGATGGATTAGCATTTGAAAGAAAAAAGAGATTTGATCTAAAGCCAATGAGTCCAGAAGAAGCAGTTTTGCAGATGAACTTATTAGGACATGATTTCTTCTTATTTAAAGATCAAGACACATTTGAAGTTTCTTTGGTATATAGAAGAGGCGACGGTGGATACGGTCTAATAGAACAGGCGTAGTTTATGTTGAAACCTTAGAGGGTTTACATATAGAGGTCGCTATCGAATAAAGTAGGTAGTGGCCTCACTATGAATATTATGGAGGGTAGTATAGCTTTTTAAAGGCTTGTGCTATCCTCCTTATTATTTCTATTTTAATGCAAGTCGTACTTATTCGTGATATAATATTTACTATAAATAAAATTATATATTAAGGAGTGAAAAGTTTGATAATACAAAAGCAGTTTCAAATATACGAGCAAGAGTTTGAAAGAGAAATGTTTGGTAATTTTGATGAAAATGTGAAACTTATAGAAAAAAGTTTGAAGATAGATATATTGCTAAGAGAAGGAAAACTAGTTCTAATTGGCGAAGAAAAAAATGTTGATATGGCTATGAAGCTAATGAATGAACTACACTCGATGGTAAAGGCAGGTAAAAGTCTTGATAGGCAATCTATTTTGTATTCAATAGACCTTTTATTCGATGGAAGTGAAGAAAAGATAAAGGAACTTGAGGGTACAATAGTTATTACCAAAAAAGGAAATCCCGTGCAACCAAAGACGATTGGACAAAAAGAGTATGTTAAACTTATAGAAAATAATGATATAACTTTTGGTATAGGTCCTGCTGGTACTGGAAAAACATACCTAGCAGTTGCTATGGCGGCAAAGGCGTTTAAAAATGATGAGGTTTCAAGAATAATTCTGACTAGACCAGCCGTAGAAGCAGGTGAATCTTTAGGTTTTTTACCAGGAGATCTAAAAGATAAGGTTGATCCATATCTAAGACCATTGTATGACGCCTTATTTGAAATGTTTGGTGCTGATAAATTTAATAAATTCTTAGAGAGGGGAACTATAGAAGTTGCTCCCTTGGCGTTTATGAGAGGTAGAACTCTTGATAATGCATTTATAATATTAGATGAAGCACAAAATACTACTTCAGAGCAAATGAAGATGTTTTTGACTAGATTAGGTTTTGGATCAAAAGCTGTAGTTACAGGAGACATTACACAGATAGACTTGCCTATACATAGAGGTAGTGGTCTAGTGCAAGCTGCCAAGATTTTAGAGGGAGTGAAGGGGATAGGATACAAGGAACTAACTGAAAAAGACGTTGTAAGACACGAGTTGGTTCAGAGAATTATAAGGGCTTATGCTAAGTTTGATAAAGAAAGAGAGTATAAGGAAAGCAAAAAAATGAGAAACGATAATCCTAAATTGAGAAGCGATAACTCAAAAAACAATAGAAGAAAATAATTTGAACGATAAAAAATATAGAGGTGTAATAAAATGGATATAATTTTTGATGATAGACAAGATTTTAAAAAACTAGACGAAGATTTGTTAGAAAAGATTAAATTGGTAATAAATGAATGCTTGAACTATGAAGGATATTCAGATGATTATGAGGTGAGCCTTTCTTTTGTAACAAATGATGAAATAAAAACACTAAATAGAGATTTTAGAGGAATAGATAAAGTAACAGATGTACTTTCTTTTCCACTTTTGACTGATGATGAATTTGATATTGAGTATGAAGAACAATCTTTGGGAGACATTGTAATCTCTATTGAAAGAGCTGATGAACAAGCAAAAGAATACAATCACAGCCTGGAAAGAGAAATATGTTTTTTAGTTTGTCATAGTATGTTCCATTTATTAGGGTATGATCATATGGAAGAAGATGAAGCGAAAGAAATGCACTCAAAAGAAGAGGATGTATTAAATAAGTTATCTATTACGAGGGATCTGTAGATGGGAGATAGAACTGATAGAAGAAGCAAAAAAAAAGGTAAAAAGAAAAAACAAAGTTTTGTAAAATCTGTAAATGCAGCAATAGAAGGAATAATGTACACTTTTAAAAGTGAAAGAAACATGAAGTTACATTACTTGGCCTCTTTTGTAGTGTTGATTGCCAGTTTATTTTTCAATTTCTCTAAGATTGAGTTTGTATTGCTTTTAGGAGCGATTACCTTGGTAGTAATATCTGAAATGATGAATACTGCAGTAGAAAAAACTGTTGATTTAGTTACGAGTGAAATACATCCGTTAGCAAAAATTGCTAAAGATGTAGCAGCTGGAGCGGTATTAGTTTCTGCCATGTATGCTGTTGTAGTTGCTTATATATTGTTTTATAATAAATTGACGGATTTAACTGGAAACTTAGTGTTTAGAATAAGGGAATCAGAATTACATATAACGTTAATATGTATAGTGATAGTTTTAATAGCGGTAGTAGTAGTTAAGGCAATTACTTTCACAGGTACTCCACTTAGGGGTGGTATGCCAAGTGGTCATGCCGCTTTGGCATTTGCACTAGCTACATCAATTACACTTATGACTGAGAGAGTAGAAGCATCTTCTTTGGCATATTTGATGGCAATACTAGTCGCACAAAGCCGTATAGAAGGAGAAATTCACACTTTCTGGGAAGCCATGGCAGGAGGAATATTAGGAACTCTCATAGCAATAGTAATATTCCAGCTAGGTTTATTTTATTAAGGCTAAAGCAGGCAAGAATGAAAAATGAAATTTTATAAAGCTGAAATAGTTATAAAATGTGATGGTTATTACTTATGTAACTATTTTATTAAAATAAAAAATGTGTTATAATATAATGTGGTTAAATTATAAAATTATGAAAGTAAGGAGAATAGTATGGCATATAAATCGGGTTTCGTAAGCATTGTGGGAAGACCGAACGTAGGTAAATCTACTCTTATGAATAATATTGTAGGAGAAAAGATAGCTATAATGAGTGATAAACCTCAAACAACAAGAAATACAATACAGGCTGTATATACAGATGAGGGATCTCAGATAGTTTTTCTAGACACACCTGGAATACATAAACCAAAGAATAAACTTGGTGAAATGATGGTAAAGTCTGCCGAAGATGCATTTAGAAATGTTGATTGCATTATTTTTGTAGTAGATGAGTCAGATAGTATCGGAAAAGGTGACTCAATGATAATAGAAAATCTTAAAAAAACTAAAACACCAAAGTTTTTAGTTATAAATAAAGTTGATAAGATAAAAAATAAAGAGGAACTTTTTGAAATAATACAAATGTATGATGATTTAAATGTATTTGAAGATATAATACCTACATCAGCATTAAAGGGATCAAATGTAGAGGAATTAGTAACAGTAATAAAGAAAAAACTTTCAGATGGACCAAAGTATTTTCCAGACAGTATGATTACAGATCAACCAGAAAGAGTACTAGTGGCTGAATTGATCAGAGAAAAGATACTTTTATATACTAATGAGGAAGTTCCTCATGGTGTAGCTGTGGGAATTGAAAAAATGAAGAAGAGAAAAGATAAAAATATTGTAGATATTTCTGCTGTTATTTATTGTGAAAGAGATTCTCATAAAGGTATCATTATAGGAAAAGGTGGAAGAAAATTAAAGGGAGTAGGAAAATCTGCTAGAGAAGAGATAGAGTTTTTACTTGATACGCAGGTAAATCTTCAATTATGGGTTAAAGTAAAAGAAAATTGGAGAAATTTACCAAATTATATCAATGATTTTGGGTTAAATGAAAACAGAGATTAATTACTAAAGATGATGGTCGTTTGTTTTTAAAAAATTATTAATGTAAATTTAAAGGTGGTTGTAATGGACAAAAAACAGGACTCGTCGCGAGAGTTGTACGATGTAGTTAAAGAAATGATGAATGAAAATAAGCTCATAGAGCTTAGAGAAATGCTAGAAGAGTATCACACAATGGATATATATGATATATTGTTAGAACTTGAAGATTCAGATCAAGTAAAACTATTTGAACTATTGCCATTGGATACGGCTGCTTCAGTTCTTGAAGAAAGTGAAGCAGAATTTTTTATCAATATTATTTCAAGAATGGATCAAGAACATATTAGAAGTGTATTTGACGAAATGTCGTTGGGTGATCTATCAGATGTGCTTCGTGATCTAGATGAAAAACAAAGAGAAAAAATCTTGGATGTAGTTAGTAAGGAAGATGAAATTGAGTTAAGGGAATTATTAGCTTATTTAGATGATACATCAGGCTCTACTATGAAAAAGGGATTTATTACTGTCAATAAAAATTTAAATGTTACTGAGGCAATCAGACATATTAGAATGGAAGCCACGGAAGCAGATTCAATCTATTATATATATGTAATAGACAATGAACATAAATTGGTTGGAGTATTATCACTTAGAGATCTATTTATAGCCAAAGAATCGGAAATAATAGAAGATATTATGGTAGAAAATGTAAAATCAGTAAGAGATAATGAGGATAGAGAAGAGGCAGTAAAAGTTGTTTCTAAGTACAATTTAGTAGCGGTTCCTGTAGTAGATAACGAAGGAATATTAAAAGGAATTATTACAGTAGATGATGTCTTAGATGTTATGGAAGAAGAAGCAACGGAAGATATGTACAAGTTTGCTGGAAGTAGCGAACATGAACGTGATGTAGCAGAAAATGAGAAATCTACATTATATGAACAAGTTGTTTCTTGTGTAAGAGGTAGAATAGCGTGGCTTATTCTAACTGTGTTTTTATCATTGATTGCAGTATATGTGTTTATGAAATTTAGACCTTTGATGGATACAGGAGTGATGGAGCTATTATTCTTTACACCGTTAGTGATAGCTATGGGAGGAAATGTAGGGTCCCAATCATCAGCTGTTACAATTATAAATCTAACAAATAAAGATAAAGACGTTGATTCTGATACAATTTTAAAAGAGGTAATAAGTAGTGTAATAAATGGTATCGTGATTTCAGTAATTGTTGGTATAATCATGATGATATTTATTGGAAAACCAAGTATTACAATAGTAGTTGTATTGGCAACGCTAATAAATATGATACTAGGTGCTACTCTAGGTACATTGATGCCAATAGTGCTTCAAAAAATGGAATTGGATCCGTCAGTTATATCGTCTCCAATAGTAGCTGTAATAATGGATATCATTGGTATTCTAGTGTATTTTGCATTGATATCAGTCTTTGTATAGAGAAATATGTCCCTCTTCCTATTGGAGAGGGATTTTTTGAATTTAAAAGGTGATGATAATGATAGTATTGAACACTCAAGGAGTGGTACTTAAGAGTCTCAAATATAATGATGACGATTTGATTTTAACGATTTTTACGAGGATGTATGGCAAGGTATCAGCAATAGCAAGAGGTGCTCAAAAGCCTAAAAGCAAGCTCCTTCCAACATCACAGTTGTTTTCTTATAACAACTATACTTTAAAAAAACAAAAAGGCTTGTTTGTAGTATATCAAAGCGATAATATTAAGAGTTTTTATAATATATCAGCGGATTTTGATAGTTTTTCTTATTCTGCATTTATATTAAAGTTGGTGGAAATGAACACTGAAGAAGGTCAGGTTAATAATGAATTATTTGGCCTTTTGGTACAAACTTTATTTTTATATTCAGAAGGGTATGAAAATAAAATATTTCTGCTAGATATATTTATAGTGAAATTTATAGATCTTATGGGATATAAGCCACAAGTAAGTAAGTGTGTATCATGTGGCAAAACAAGTTACAAATATGCAGTATTTTCAATAGAAGATGGTGGAATAGTATGTGATAGTTGTGTAGATCCGAATAAATTTTATATAAAAATAGATCAAACTACGATATCACTTATGCAATATATATTAAATAATGATATAATAGTATGTAGTAAGGCACAAGTTTCAAATATTTTAGTAAATGAGCTTTTTTATTTATTAAAAAAGTATCTTGTAAATTATTTTGAAAAGATAGATTTCAAGTCTCTTGAAATGTTAAAAAATCTTAAATAGTAGGGGAAGGAGAAAATTATGGCACAGATAACAATAGAAATGGTAGATGAAGTAATGGAAAGACTTCCATACGTTTCTTACAAGGATGCAAAAAGCGCTTTGTTGGAAGCTGATGGGGATGTATTAGATGCAGTTATTATTTTAGAAAAATCTAAACCTTTTAATCTTGATGGTTTGAAAGATGGTATAAAGAAAGAAAATATCAATTCAATAGGTGATAAATTTACTGAAGAAACAGAAAGATTGAGAGAACAAATCGTTGAACTTTTAAAAAATGCAAAAAGTGTGAGGTTGATTATAGAAAAATCTGATAGAATTATACTAAATATCCCTCTAGGTGTTGGGGTGTTAGGTGTAGCTGCTATGCCGATACCGACATTATTAGGTCTATCAGCAGCTGTTATAGCCAATTTTACTGTAAGAATCGCTGATGAAAATAGTGATGCAGAGGTAGAATTTGGTGCGATGACTCCAGAAAAACTAGAAATACTAAAAGAGATGCTGACAAGTTCATTAGAAGAGATGAAAATAATTCTTGCAAATGAAAAGAATAAAGAAGATGAAAAAAATAATAGCTCAGATATTACAGATGAGTTAATTAATGAAGAAGAAAGTAAAAATGATTCAGAGTATATAATTTTAGATAATAAAAAAACTGAATTAAATGAAGAAGAAAAGTAAGAGAAAGAAAAAGCAAATTAGTAGTTTGAAAAAACTATAATATATTCAGGAGGAGTTTTATGAATTTTCAAGATATGATTTTAACTTTGCAAAATTTCTGGGCAAAGCAAGGTTGTTTGATGACACAACCATATGATGTCGAAAAAGGTGCGGGGACTATGAACCCAAATACTTTTTTAAGATCTCTTGGTCCAGAACCATGGAGAGTATGTTACGTGGAGCCATCTAGAAGACCAGCAGATGGTAGATATGGTGAAAATCCTAATAGATTATACCAGCATCACCAGTTTCAGGTAATACTTAAGCCATCACCAGACAATATTCAGGATCTTTACTTAGATTCTTTACGTGCAATAGGTATCAATCCAGATGAACATGACATTAGATTTGTTGAAGACAACTGGGAAGCGGCTACAGTAGGAGCTTGGGGACTTGGTTGGGAAGTTTGGCTTGATGGTATGGAAATTACTCAGTTTACATATTTTCAACAGGTAGGTAATTTAGAATGTGAACTTGAAACAGGAGAAATTACTTATGGACTAGAAAGAATAGGAATGTATATTCAGGATGTAGACAGTGTATATGATCTAAAATGGAATGACAAAATAACATATGGTGAAGTCTTCAAAAAGCAAGAATATGAAAATTCAAGATACTCATTTGATGAGTGTGATTATGAAATGTTGTTTAAGATATTTGATCTATATGAAAAAGAGGCTATAAGACTTGCTGAAATAGGCTTGGTAATACCTTGTTACGATCATGTTTTAAAGTGTTCTCATATATTTAATACTTTGGATGCAAGAGGAGCTATAGGTGTAAGCCAAAGAGCATCATTCATAGCTAAGATTAGAAATCTTGCAAAAGTAGTAGCTGAAAGTTATGTAAAGCAAAGAGAAGAAATGGGATATCCATTGATGAAAGCAGGTGAAGGAAATGAATAATTATCTACTATATGAAATTGGTGTAGAAGAAATGCCCGCTAGATTTGTGGAATCTACATTAGTTCAATTAAAGAAAAATTTAACTAAAGACTTAAATGAAAAAAGAATAAAATTTGATGAAATAAATACATATGCAACACCAAGAAGATTGGTTCTTATAGTAAAAGGCTTAGCAGATAGACAAAGCAATCTAGAAGAAGAGCTAAGAGGACCATCTAAGAAAATTGCATTGGCAGAAGATGGTAGTTTTACAAAGGCAGCCCTTGGTTTTATGAGAGGTAAAGGCCTTGATGAAAAGGATGTATATTTCAAAGACATAAAGGGAACTGAGTATTTATTTGCTACAATTAAAGAAGAGGGATTAGAAACATCAGAAGTATTGATGGAAGTTCTTCCTGATATAGTGAAAAATGTTGTATTCCCTAAGTCAATGCGTTGGGGTGGAAGAAGTATGAGATTTGTTAGACCTATTAGATGGCTAGTGGCTCTTATGAATGACACTGTAATTCCAGTAGACCTTGAAGGAATAGTTGCATCAAATATAACAGTTGGTCATAGATTCCTAGGGGCAAAGAACATAGAAGTAAATAGTATAGAAGAGTATCTAACAAAGCTAAAGGAAAATTATGTAATTTTAGATCAGGACCTAAGAAAAAAGATGATTCTAGATCAAATCAATGAAGTAGCTAAGAGTGTTGGTGGAAATGTTGATATGGATGAAGAATTGCTAGAAGAAGTTACATACATAGTTGAATATCCAACTGCCTTTTATGGTGAATTTGACAGAGAATATCTAGAATTACCAAAAGAAGTAGTGAAGACTCCTATGAAGGCTCATCAGAGATATTTCCCAGTGATAGATAATGATGGTGAATTATTGCCATACTTTATTGCTGTAAGAAATGGTAATTCACATAAGATTGAAAATGTAAAAAGAGGTAATGAAAAGGTTCTAGAAGCTAGATTAGCAGATGCTTTATTCTTCTTTAAGGAAGACACATTACATGATCTAGAGTATTTTAGAGAAAAACTAAGTTCAGTAGTTTTCCAAGAAAAGTTGGGAACTTTGCTAGACAAATCAGAAAGACTATGTAATATTTCAAAGAAGCTAGAGGATAGTTATGATGTTGATAATGATAAAATAGAAAGAGCAGCATATCTTTGTAAGGCAGATCTTGTAACTAACATGGTATTTGAATTCGATGAATTACAGGGATATATGGGTATGGAATATTCTAAAATCAAGGGTGAAGATAGTGTTGTTTCAAAAGCAATATTTGAACACTACTTACCAAGATTTAATGGCGATATAGTTCCTAGTACTATGGAAGGCTCTATGCTGTCAATAATAGATAAGATGGATACTATTGCAGGTTTCTTCGCTATAGGAATTACACCTACAGGATCTGCAGATCCGTTTGCTCTTAGAAGACAGTGTCTAGGCATACTAACTATACTTTTGAAGAATAATATAGAACTAGATGTAGCCAGCCTAGCAAGCATTGTTTTGGATGAGTATACTAACATAGAGTTTAACAAGGAAGATGTTATAGAAAATATCGTAATATTCTTCAATGAAAGAACAAAGAATATGTTTAAGGATATGGGTATAAGATATGACGTTATAGATGCAGTATTATCTCAGAAAGAAAAAAATATATTAGATCTATATACGAGAGCGGAAGCAATAAATAAGTGGATAAATAGAGATTCATTAACAGATATGTTGGTAGCATTTAATAGAGTATCAACATTAGCTGAAAAATCACAGAGCAAGGTTATAGATAAATCTTTATTTGTAGATGAATCAGAAGGCAAACTTTACAAAGAATTTTTAGTTGTTGATAAAGAAATATCTGAATTGATGTCTCAAAAAGAGTATACTAAATCTCTTGATGAGTTTGCAACATTAAAAGGATCTATTGATAATTTCTTTGATTCAGTGATGGTGATGGATGATGATGAAAAAATTAAAAACAATAGATTAGCACTTCTTGACAATATTTATAGCTCAATGCTACAAATATGTGACCTATCTAAGATAGTGTATAAGTAGTAATAATAGTGTATCATAATTGTGAGAATTAGAGGGGGAACTGTTATAGTGAACCTTTTAGTTCTCTTTTTTTATCTTACACACTACTTAATTAAATAAAATGTAATATTTGATTTTGTATTATCTTTTATTAAAGCTATTTAAAGCTTTATAAAAGTAGTTTTTCTAAAATATCTATATATTTCCAATAAATCTATTGATTAATCACAAATATAGTATTATAATATACTATATACAAATGGTATATCACATATATAGTGGTTAGTATAGATTAATTGAAAGTAGGTGATTGTTATCCAGCTTAATGAAAGGCAATTGAAGATTATTGACATAGTAAAAGAAAATGAACCAATCACTGGAGAAAAGATTGCTGATAGATTAAATGTTACAAGGGCAACTCTCCGTTCGGATTTAGTGGTTCTCACTATGACAGGAATATTGGATGCTAGGCCTAAAGTTGGTTACTTTTATTTAGGAGAGGGAGATTTTTCGAATGAAAATTCCTCTATGAAGAAAATGAAAGTATCTGAAGTTATGGGAATTCCCCTTACAGCTAGACAGGAAGATTCAGTCTATGATGTAGTGGTAAATATATTCTTAGAAGACTCTGGCGGAGTGTTCATAATAGATGAGCAAGATTATCTGTGCGGTGTAGTATCTAGAAAAGATCTTTTGAAGGCAACTGTTGGTGGAAGCGATATCACTAAACTGCCTGTGGGAATGATAATGACTAGAGTACCAAACATTGCTACGGTATTAGAAGACGACTTAGTTAGTCAAGCAGCTAAAAAGCTTGTAAAAAGAGAGGTAGACAGTGTCCCAGTAGTAAGATATATAAATGGTGACAAAGAAAAAATGAAGATAATTGGAAAAATTTCTAAGACATCGATTACAAGACTTTTTGTAGAAATTACTGAATAAATTCTATACATCGGGAGGTATTATGAAGACAACTTTTAAAATCTTTATCGTGTCAGATTCTCTTGGTGAGACTGCTAGAGCTGTTGCTAGAGCGACTATTTCACAGTTTCCAGATATAGAGACTTGGGACATTAAGAGATTCCCATACGTAAATAATGAAGAAGTATTGAAAGAAGTATTAAAGCAAGCAAAGGAAAGTAATGCACTTGTTTTATATAGTATAGTAAGTAAAGAACTAGGTGAACTTGCCAGAGAAATATGTCATCAAGAAAATATAGAATATGTTGATTTATTATCTGACATAATAGATAAACTTAGTAAAAAATTTGGTATGGAGCCATTAAGAGAAGCAGGAGTTATCAGAAAAATGGATAAGTCTTACTTCAATAGAGTGGAAGCTATCGAATTTGCAGTTAAATATGATGATGGTAAAGATCCAAGAGGGGTTCTAAAGGCAGATCTTGTCTTAGTAGGAATATCAAGAACATCAAAGACGCCTCTTAGTATGTATTTAGCAAATAAGCATATAAAGGTAGCAAATGTACCTCTAGTACCTGAGGTTCCTATTCCAAAAGAATTAGATAGTGTAGATCCAAGAAGAATAATAGGGCTTACAAATTCACCAGAAAAGCTAAATGTTATAAGAACAGAAAGATTAAAGGCTATGGGACTTAGTGGGTCAGCAAATTATGCAAAACTAGATAGAATACTAGAAGAATTAGATTACTCAGAAGAAGTAATGAAAAGACTGAAATGTCCAGTGATAAATGTAGCAAATAAGGCTATTGAAGAGACAGCTGGAATAATATTAGATATATTAAAAGAAAATGATATTGATATATTAAAAGATTATGAGATATAGTTGGCTATATATTATGGGGCTAAAAAGTCCCATAATATATATCTAACTCTCTAAAAATTTTTAAATATAGATTAAATATTGACTAATAACGAGTTTATTTTAGGAGGAAGTTATGAGTACTAAATTTGTTTACAGTTTTAACGAAGGAAATAAGGAAATGAGAGGTTTGCTTGGTGGTAAGGGAGCAAACTTAGCAGAAATGACTAATATTGGTTTAACTGTTCCTCAGGGATTCACAATCACTACAGAGGCTTGTAATGATTACTATGATAATGATCTAAAGATAAGACAAGAAGTATTAGATCAAATCGACGAAAAGTTAGCTCAGCTTGAAAAAGAGCAGGGAAAAACATTAGGATGCGAGAAGAATCCTCTTCTAGTATCAGTAAGATCTGGTGCAGTATTCTCAATGCCAGGTATGATGGATACAATATTGAACTTGGGATTAAATGATATAAGTGTTAATGGATTGATAGAGTCAACTAAAAACGAGAGATTCTCATATGACAGTTATAGAAGATTCATACAAATGTTCTCAGATGTTGCTATGGAAGTTCCAAAGTATAAGTTTGAAAATGTTTTGGAAAAGAGAAAACAAGCAAAGGGATATACTGATGATACTGAGTTGACTACTGAAGATTTAAAGGAAATAGTAGAAGAATTCAAGGCAATATACAAAAAAGAAGTTGGAGATGATTTCCCACAGGAACCAAAGAAGCAGTTAATGTTATCAATTGAAGCTGTATTTAGATCTTGGAACAACCCAAGAGCAATCGTTTACAGAAGATTAAATGATATAGATAACAAGTTGGGTACTGCAGTAAATATACAGTCAATGGTATTTGGTAACATGGGTGACGATAGTGGTACTGGTGTTGCATTTACAAGAAACCCTTCAACTGGAGAAAATAAGTTATTCGGTGAATACTTAATAAACGCTCAGGGCGAAGATGTTGTTGCAGGAATAAGAACACCTCAAAGTATTGATACACTAAAGAATGATATGCCAGAAATATATGACGAATTTGTAAAGGCTACACATACTTTGGAAGCTCATTACAGAGATATGCAGGATATAGAATTTACAATAGAAAAAGGAAAGCTATATATACTACAGACAAGAAACGGTAAGAGAACTGCTAAGGCTGCTATAAATGTAGTAGTTGACCTAGTAAACGCAGGTGTTATTACTAAGGAAGAAGCAATAATGAGAATAGAACCTAATCAGTTAGATCAGCTTCTACATCCTACTTTTGCTCCTAAGGCATTAAAGGAAGCTGAAGAAATTGCAAAGGGTCTTCCAGCATCTCCAGGTGCAGCAGTTGGTAAGGTATACTTCCACGCAGAAGATGCAGTAGCACATGCTAAGGAAGGGGAAAAAGTTTTACTTGTTAGACAGGAAACTTCTCCAGAAGATATCGAAGGTATGGTAAGTGCTGAAGGTATACTTACTGCAAGAGGTGGTATGACTTCTCATGCAGCTGTTGTTGCTAGAGGTATGGGTAAGTGCTGTGTTGCAGGATGCGGACAGTTAAGAGTTGATGAAGCAGCTAGAGAAATAAGAGTAGGAAATAGAGTAATCAAAGAAGGACAGTATCTATCAATAGATGGTTCTTCAGGTAAGGTATATATCGGATCTATTGAAATGACTAGTGTAGAAGTTCATGGTAACTTCGCAGTATTTATGTCATGGGTAGATGAATCTAGAGATATGTTAGTAAGAACTAATGCAGACAACCCAAGAGATGCAAAGAAGGCTATAGAATTCGGAGCAGAAGGTATAGGTCTATGCAGAACTGAGCATATGTTCTTTGATGAAGAAAGAATACCAGCAGTTAGAAGAATGATATTAGCAGAAGAATTAGAAGACAGAGTAGCAGCTCTTGATAAGCTTCTACCATACCAGAGAGATGACTTCTATGGTATATTCAAGGCAATGAATGGAATGCCAGCGAACATAAGACTTCTAGATCCACCACTACATGAATTCTTACCTCATGATGAACCTTCAATAAATGCATTAGCTAAGCAGATGAATATTAAGCCATCAGATCTTCAAAAGAGAGTTGTTGACTTAGAAGAATTCAACCCAATGCTAGGACACAGAGGTTGTAGATTGGCTGTAACATATCCAGAAATATGTGAAATGCAGTCTAGAGCAATAGCACAGGGTGCTATATTAGCTGTAAAGGAAGGCATTGCTGTTAAGCCAGAAATAATGGTTCCTCTAATAGGTACAGCAAATGAACTTAAGATGCTAAGACCAATTATTGAAGAAGCTGTAAACGATGAAATGGAAAAGGCTGGAGTTAAATTTGATTACACTGTAGGTACAATGATAGAAATACCTAGAGCTTGTATAACTGCTGATGAAATAGCAGAAGTAGCTGACTTCTTCAGTTTCGGTACAAATGACCTTACTCAGATGGGATTCGGATATTCAAGAGATGATGCTGGTAAGTTCCTTGATGAATACGTAGACAAGGGAATACTAGAAAAGGACCCATTCCAGGTGTTAGATCAGGACGGTATTGGTAAATTCGTAGAAATGGCAGTTAAGCTAGGTAGAGGTGTTAAGCCAGAACTTAAGCTTGGTATCTGTGGAGAACACGGTGGAGAACCATCTTCAGTAGAATTCTGTTATAGACAAGGATTAAACTATGTATCTTGTTCACCATTTAGAGTACCAATTGCTAAGTTAGCTGCAGCTCAAGCAACTATAAAAGCACATAAAGGCGACATACATAGAGATAAATAAATCAATTAAATAATTAATAAATACACCTTTAAGTATACTTAAAGGTGTATTTTTAATGAAAAATTGATAAAAAAATAATTTAAAGTATATTAAGTGAAAATGCGTGAAAAACATTTATAAAGTAGTCATAAACTAAAAATAAATTACTGATAATTTATTTTCCTTTATAATTTAATTATTTTTCATGCTAATAATATAGTTGTAAAATTAATGTATATTTTTTTTAGTATTTTTTCGAAAATTAACTTAATAACATGAAAAAGAAACGTTTTTCTGAACTTATCTTTATTAATTAAAAGTAAAATATTCTTTTCTCTAATTTGTATTTTTCAAAAAAACATGGATAGAACAAAATAAAGTTGAAAAAAATATTTAGAAAAGTTATAATATATAAAAGGGTTTCAATATTTTGTAAATATAAAAGCAAAGGCTTGGAAGGAAGGTAACTATTTATGGACGGACGAAAAAAAGTAAAGGCGATATCTCTTGAAACTTTCGTTTTCTTATTTATTTTCATTGGCGGATTTGCTTGGGTAGGACATATAATGGGTGTTGGATTAATGTTCAAGACCATGATGGCCACCGCGCATGATCTGCTGTTACAAACAGTATTTCTAATAATGGCAATGGCTGTTTTAGCAGGAGCAATTAGTGGTTTATTATCAGAGTTTGGTGCAATCGCACTAATCAATAAGATATTCGCTCCTCTTATGAAGCCAATGTATGGGCTGCCTGGAGCAAGTATCACAGGAGTAATAGCAACATACTTGTCAGACAATCCAGCGATTATACCTTTCGCAAAGGATAAAACGTTTACACAGTACTTTAAAAAGTATCAGGTTCCAGCTCTATGTAACCTTGGTACAGCGTATGGTATGGGGTTGATTCTAACTACATTCATGATAGCACAGGGAAAGGAATATATAGCGCCTGCTCTAATAGGTAACTTGGGAGCAATAATAGGTAGTGTGATTAGTGTTAGATTAATGACTAAGCAGACTAGAAAGTATTATGGAGCAGAAGCAGACGAACCTTTCACAGTTATTGGTAATGACGGTGATGATGAAGTAATCGATGGAGAAGTAAGACTTGTAAGAGATGGTAACTTATTCCAAAGAGTATTAGACGCAATGTTAGAAGGCGGTAAAAACGGTGTTGAAATGGGTATGGACATAATACCAGGAGTATTAATAGTCTGTACACTAGTTATGATGCTTACATTTGGGCCATCAGCTGATGGAACTTATACAGGAGCTGCCTATGAAGGTGTAAAATTACTACCTTATTTAGGACAGAAAATTGCATTTATAATTGAACCATTATTTGGTTTCCAGTCACCAGAAGCAATAGCATTCCCTGTAACATCTCTAGGAGCAGTTGGGGCTGCAATGTCACTAGTTCCAGAATTTATCAAAACTGGTGTTGCTACTCCAAATGATATAGCAGTATTTACTGCAATGGGTATGTGTTGGTCAGGTTACTTAAGTACTCATATAGGTATGATGGATGCACTAGACTCAAGACCTCTAGCAAGTAAGGCAATTTTGTCTCATACAGTAGGTGGTTTGGTAGCAGGTATATCAGCGCATTTCTTGTTTATGCTGATAGTACATTGATGATCCTTTAAAAAATATAAAAATTTTAAAAAGTACACAACATATAATGAAATAAAATTTTGAATATAAAGCTTTAAAAAACAATTTTTATTTGATTATAGTATCTTAAGTATCTAGAGTTATTTTTATAATATCATTAAAATTTAGTAAATATTGAACTATTTTTATCATGGTAATTGAATTATTTTCAATTACCATGATTTTTTTATTGAAAAATAATTTAAAAAGGACTATACTAAAAGATATGGTAAAAACATACAAAGTATATATTTTATAAATAAAAAATATAAGTAATTAACATTTGGTATCAGTTGAGTGAATAGTCAATTGATTGAAAGAATATCACAGCAACATTTATTATAATCATAATTTTCATAACGAAATATCTTGAAGTAAATAAAAATATCAATGATTACAAGACTATAAGCTTTCTAACTAAAAATAATGAATATTTAAAAAAATGGGAGTGAGTAAATAGTTATTTCATATATCTATTTTTAGAAACTATTTAGAATAGTAATTTAATTGCAAAAAATAACATATAAAATAAATAAAAGTTGAAAAAAATATCAATAACATATATAATAAATAAAAAAGACCTTGTTTAGTTATTATTATATTAAACTTTTTGATGATTAAACATTACTTGAAAGGAAGGTAACACATGGAAGGACGTAAAAAAGTAAAAGCCATATCCCTTGAGACGTTCGTATTTCTATTTATATTTATAGGCGGATTTGCTTGGGTTGGGCATATAATGGGTGTGGGGCTAATGTTTAAAACGATGATGGCCACCGCGCATGATTTATTGTTGCAAACAGTATTTCTAATAATGGCAATGGCTGTTTTAGCAGGAGCAATTAGTGGTTTATTATCAGAGTTTGGTGCAATTGCACTGATCAATAAGATATTCGCTCCTCTTATGAAGCCGATGTATGGGCTACCTGGAGCAAGTATAACAGGAGTAATAGCGACTTATCTATCAGATAATCCAGCGATCATATCCTTTGCGAAGGATAAAACGTTCACTCAGTATTTTAAAAAATATCAGGTTCCAGCACTATGTAATCTAGGAACATCTTTTGGTATGGGATTAATATTAACCACATTTATGATATCACAAGGAAAAGAGTATATAGCACCTGCTTTAATAGGTAACTTAGGAGCTATAATTGGTAGTGTAATAAGTGTAAGGTTGATGACAAAGCAAACAAAAAAGTACTATGGATCTGAGGCGGAAGAGCCATATTCAGTAATTGTTGAAGATAATGATTCTAATAGTGAAATAAGTGGAGAAGTAAGACTTGTAAGAGATGGTAACTTATTCCAAAGAATATTAGATGCAATGCTAGAAGGTGGAAAGACAGGTGTTGAAATGGGTATGGACATAATACCAGGAGTATTAATAGTTTGTACACTAGTTATGATGCTTACGTTCGGACCATCACCAGATGGAAATTATACGGGAGCTGCCTATGAGGGTGTAAAATTACTACCTTATTTAGGACAGAAGATTTCATTTATAATTGAACCATTATTTGGATTCCAGTCACCAGAAGCAATAGCGTTTCCAGTAACATCTTTAGGAGCAGTTGGAGCTGCAATGTCACTAGTTCCAGAATTTATCAAAACTGGTGTTGCTACTCCAAATGACATAGCAGTATTTACTGCAATGGGTATGTGTTGGTCAGGTTATTTAAGTACTCATATAGGTATGATGGATGCACTTCACTCAAGACCTCTAGCAAGTAAGGCAATCTTGTCTCATACAGTAGGTGGTTTGGTAGCAGGTGTAGCAGCTCATTTCTTGTTTATGCTCATTGTTTAAAAAGTGAAGCAAATTAACAATAATCAATAGTTAGAATATCTTTGTTTAAGTATAATCTGATTAAAATAATGAAAATATATAAAATTAAAAGCCAAGACAAAAACTAAAAGGTTTAATTGTCTTGGCTTTTTTTGTATTAACTAAATGAATATTAAAAAAAACGATACTTATAATAGATATTATGAATATAAATAAAAAAGCAAATAGCCTATTCAAATAGTTATTCATAAATTAAAAAATATTTGATTGAGTAATTTAAATCCTATTCAATTTCTATCAATTAAATCTATAACAATTATTTAGATATTTAATTGTATTTTTATAAAAACGCAATTAATATCCATATACAAGTGTTATCAAGTAAGCTAAGCTTTTTAAAGAGATAATTAAATTATTTTTTATAGATAATTCTAAAAAGTGTTGCATTAATAACTTTTATACTTTTTATTAATTAGCTATAATCAATGTAACAAGATTAACAAAACAAATAAATATGAAAAACTGAATTTTAATAAGTTAAAAACTAGTAATCGGGTATTTATAATTAGTTATATTTTGTTTGTGTTTTTGTAATTAAAAAAAATTTAAAAAAGATAGTTAAAAACTAATCAACAGAAGAGGTATTTTATTAAATCGGGGTGATAATAATTGGAAATAATTAAAAAAGAAAACTTAATAGATAAAAAATATACATTGTCTATGTATAAGGACATAGATATCAATGTAGCAGATGATGAATATATGATAATAAGCAATAATAAAAGGGTTTTAGAAAAATTTGAAAATGTAATATGGGTTGATGGAGAATTTATAGATGTATTAAACACAAGCAAAAAATTTGTAGAAAAAAGGCATAAGATAATTTCTTATCCTTTGGCTGCAAGTATACGTATGATTTATTCGCCAGTAAGATCAATATTAATTTCTACAAAGGCATATAGTCTAGATGAGTTGTCTATTGAAGTAATAGAAAAAGGAATTGAAAAATATAATATAACTATGGGAAAAAGGCAAGTGGATAGAAAAAATATAAGTGGCTATGAACTTATAGACTATGATTTAATTGTATCGGCAATTCGGGAAAATGATTTTATAAAAAATATTATATAAACTATAAGGGGTGACAGAATTGAAACTAGAACTTAGAAAAATTCCAATCTATGATATTAGCTTTGGAGAAGAAACAAAAGTGTTTAATACTAGCCTTGTATTAAATAAGGAAGAAATAATTGAGGAACTTAAAAAGATCCCAAATGTAAAAGACATTAAAATTGATCTGGCTAAACCGGGTGAGAAAACTAGGATAATACCTGTAAAAGATGTCATACAACCTAGGTGTACAATTCAAGGTAATTCAGGATTTGCAGGAGTAACGTCAGATGTAGCTCAGCTAGGGGAAGGTGTAGTCAATATACTAGATGGTACTGCTATAGTAACAATTGGTGATATTGTAGGATTTCAAGAAGGTATTATAGACATGTGGGGTGAGGGTGCAAAATGGACACCATTTTCTAAAACAAATAATATTGTTATAGATATAAGCGTAGTGGATGATCTTGATCCTCACGAACATGAAGAGGCCTGTAGAGTTGTGGGTCTTAGAGCATCGGAAATAATAGGACTTGCGGGTAAAGACATAGAGTCTGAAAATGTAGAGATATTTGAAATGGGAGATAATAATGTTGAAACAGAAAAATATCCAGAACTTCCCAAAGTAGTATATGTAGAAATGCTGATATCTCAAGGGTTATTACATGCAAGTTATATATATGGTGTAGACTCTGCCCACATACTTCCAACAGTGCTTCATCCAAATGAAGAACTAGACGGAGCAGTTATCAGTGGTAACTGTGTGGCAGCATGTGATAAAATAACAACTTACCAACACCAAAACAATGCAGTGATAAAGGAATTATATAAGTTACATGGAAAAGAAATAAATTTCTTGGGTGTAATATTAGTGCCTGAAAAAACAACTTTAGATGGTAAGTTTGTATCTTGTGATTATACAGCTAAACTTTGCAAAATATTGGGTGCTGAAGGCGTAATTATATCAGAAGAAGGATATGGAAATCCAGATTCAGACTTGGTAATGATTTGCTCTAGAGTTGAAAAGCAGGGTATAAAGTCAGTTCTGATTACAGATGAATGTTCTGGCTGGGATGGAATGAGTCAACCATTGACGGATGTAGCAAAGGAAGCAATAGCTGTAGTATCTACTGGTAATGTATCTCATCTTGTAGAGCTTGAAAAGGCCGATAGAATCCTTGGGAATCCAGAAGCGGTGTCAAATATAGCAGGTGGATGGGCAGGTGCCTATAATCCAGAAGATGGAACAATGAAGTGTGAATTAAATGCCGTTATTGGTGCAACTTCAGAAATAGGTACACATAATGCAACAGTAGAATTATATTAAGGGGGAGTAAAAATGTCAGATAAAAAAATCTTGTACTATCTAAATCAGTTCTTTGGGCAGATAGGTGGAGAAGAAAAGGCTGGTATAGCTCCTATTTTAAAAGAAGGTGGGGTAGGTCCTTCAGAAGCCTTTGCCAAGAAAATAGGAGATTCAGCAGAGCTTGTAGCGACTGTAATATGTGGAGATAACTATTTTAATGAAAATAAGGAAGAAGCTATAGAGTTCTTGAGAAAGGTAAATGAAGAAATAAAGCCAGATATTGTAGTGGCTGGACCAGCATTCAATGCAGGTAGATATGGTATGGCATGTCAGGGAGTTGCAGAATTTTTTGCTAAAGAAGCACAAATTCCTGTTGTATCTGGTATGTATGAAGAAAATCCTGGTCTAGATGAAGCGAAAAAAATAGCATATGTTGCTCAGACGGGAGATTCAGCAGCTAAAATGAGAAAAGCTCTCCCTATAATGGCTGATATTACAAGGAAGTTATTGAATGGAGAAGTTGTAAAGCCTGATACAGATAAATATTTTGCACAAGGAAAGAGGTTAACTGTTATTTCAGAAAAGACAGGCTCACAAAGAGCTGTAGAAATGTTGATGAAGAGGTTAAATAATGAAGAATTTGAAACTGAACTTCCTATGCCAGTATTTGATAATGTAGATGCTGCAGAAGAGATAAAAGATCTATCAAAGGCTACGATAGCACTTGTTACTACCGGCGGTATAGTTCCTCTAGGGAATCCAGATAGGATTCAGTCGGCATCAGCTCAAAAATGGGGAAAATATGATATATCAGCAATAGATAAGTTGCAAGGAAATTATTGTACGATACATGGTGGATATGATCCAGTATATGCCAATGAAGATCCGGATAGAGTTGTACCTCTAGATTCATTAAGAATATTGGAAAAAGAGGGGAAAATAGGAAAGGTGTACGATTATTTCTATACAACTACTGGAACTGGTACAGCGATAGGAAATTCAATCGTATTTGGTAAAGAAATCGGGCAAGAACTAAAAGATGCGGGCGTGGACGGTGTCATACTAACTTCTACATGAGGTACTTGCACTCGTTGCGGTGCAACGATAGTAAAGGAAATAGAAAGATTTGGCATTCCAATTGTCCATATGGCCACTATAGTAACTATATCCAAATCAGTTGGTGCTAACAGAATAGTACCTACAATAGCTATACCTTATCCAGTTGGTAATCCAGAAAAGGGTAAAAAAGAATTAGGTTTAAGAAATTCACTAGTGTACAAGGCTATGGAGGCATTAAGCACAAAAGTAGATGGACCTACAATATTCTAACTTGCGAAGACCTAGAAGAAATTTAATTATTGAATGATAATAAATCCTGAGGGTCGAACTAATAACCTTCAGGATTTTTTAGAGAAGGAGAGTATTTCTATGAAAGGATCAAATCATGCAATTAGATCAGAAAAAATATTTAGAGAAAAATCAAATGAAATAGTTAAAAAAGGTAAGGTAATCAATTATGCAGGGGCATTTATAGCATTGCTAATTGGTTCAGGGTTCGCTACAGGTCAAGAAGTCATGCAATACTTTGCAGCTTGGGGATACAAAGGTATTTTGGGGGTAGTAGTCTGTTTTTTATTATTAGCATATATTGGGACAAGCTTTATATCCGCTGGGTATAATAACAAATTTGAAACTCCAAACGATATATATAGATATTATTGTGGAAAAAAGTTAGGTACATTTTATGATTATTTTTCAATATTTTTTATATTTTTATCTTTTACAGTTATGATAGGAGGAGCAGGAGCAACAACAAGTCAACATTATTCTTGGTCACCTTACTTAGGGGGAATACTAATGGCAGGGATTACTGTTGTAACTGTGCTCCTTGGATTGAGTAAGATAGTAGATATAATAGGAAATATAGGTCCCATTATAGTAGTAATAGCAATATTTGTTGGAGCAGCAAGTATAATTATGAACTTAGACGGTGCAAAAGAAGCCCCAGCTATAATAAATGAACTAGTGAAGAATAAAGAGATAAAAGTAGCGTCTAGCAACTGGCTTTTGGCAGCTGGATCATATGTTGGATTTTGTATGCTTTGGCTCGCTGCGTTTTTGGGTCAAATAGGGGCAGGGGCTAACAGTCAAAAAGAAGGTAGAATAGGGGCATTTACAGGTGCAGCTGGATTTTCGATAGCAGTTTTATTAATGTCTTTGGGTATATTTTTTTCTATCGCAAGTCTAAAGGGAAGCCAAATACCAACCTTGATATTGGCTGGTAGAATACACCCTATGTTGGCAAATGTATTTTCTGTAATAATTCTTTTAGGAATATATACAACATCTGTACCCTTACTTTGGTCGGTGATAGCAAGGTTTGCAAAGGAAAAAACGCTTAAGTTTAGAGTATTAACTATTTTGATGGGAATAATTGGAACGTTTATGGGATTAATATTAAAGTTTGATGTATTAGTTAATTATGTATATGTACTCAATGGATATGTTGGCCTAGTACTTCTGTTTATAATGATTGCAAAATCCATAAAAAACAAAAAAATATAGATAAATAAAATCCATGAAAATCAAAATATAGATAAATAAAATCTGTAAAAAACAAAAAATATAGATGAAATAAAAAATATAGATAAAACAAAAAAAATTTGATAAATAAATTAGTTTTTATGATTAGATCTATAAGTCTTTTATAATTAAATCTATATACAAAGTAAATATACAAAGAAAAAGTAATAAGCAAAAATAATTTAAAACACAAAAATATAAAAAGCTATAAAAATAAATTAATATAAACGATGTCTCAAGTATTGAAAATGAGTAAAGGGTGAATTTCTATCGATGCAAGATAGAGTATATTCATCCTTTATTTATTTTATTTAATCATATTATTTCAAAATTTTGTAAAAATTGAAAGCTAATAATTTATTGCAAAGATATTGTTTAATTATCTAATATTCAATTAATAAATAATAGCTAATTGCTTTTTCTATACAGAATAGTCTCTATTTTATGTTATAATTGAATAAACAGAAAATAGATGCAATGCCTATATTTTTAACTATGTGGAAATAAAATATGGCGGGGTGAGATTAGTGGATAATTTATTTTGGGATAGAATGATATTCAAAGGAATATCGGAAGAGTCAAAAAATGCTATTGAAAATATGCATATGGTAGAAAGTTCATATCATGCAAATGACCTTGTGATGAATGAAGGAGAAGCGATAGAATCAGTTGGTATTATCCTATCAGGAGCTTTGAAGGCTACTGAATATACTGCTGGTGGAAAAGAGCTTAACTCTTCATATTATTTTGGTGGAGATGCATTTCCTTTTTATTTAGTGTATGGCGATATCAAAAATTATTTCTCGGATACATATGCACTCAAAAAATCAAAAGTAGTATGGTTAAAGGTTGAGGAACTAGTTCCTATAATTGATAATGATCAAATTTTTCTTCATAATATTTTGAGATTTGTGGCAGAGTACTGTTGCTATAGCAAATTGATAATCAGATGTACACAGTATAGAAAAGTAATGGAAAGACTTAGCTTTTGGCTTTTATATGTCAAAAATCCAGAGGAATTGATAGATATACCGAATTCTCAAGAAGTATTGGCAGATATACTTCATGTAAACAGAAGTAGTCTTAATCAAGAGTTGAAGCTATTAGAAAATCAGGGGATAATAACCTTGGATAGAAAGAAAATAAAAGTTTTAGATAAAAACTATCTAGAAGCCATTCTATAGTTTTATTTTTAATATCTAAAAATAAATTGAAGAATATCAATATTTTTATATAGACTGATAAATTAATCATCATCAGATATTGAATAAATTAAATGGCAACTTAAGGAAGATAAAAAATAAAATTGGATAGCATTTAAATGAGTAGCCGTTATTTTGACTGCTCATTTTTTAAGTGAAATTATTTAGTGAATCTATTTGATTCAAATTGAAATAATATATTTTATAAAATTGCTAAAAGTAAAATATCTCGGGAAGTATGAAACTTTTATAATTAATTCGAAATATATAATTAAATTATAAATATAAAGCTTCCACAATTTTTAAAAAAGACACTCTTAAATAAGAGTGTCTTGAAAATAAAGCTTAGTTTCTTTTATATACCAAATATTTATATTTGGGTGCATTTTCTGGGTATACATATTCAGATTCACTTTCTATTTTCCAGATATGACTATCTATATTTGGAAAGTGGCTGTCTGATGTTACATTTTCTTCTTCATCTATTACAGTAACGTAAAGCTTTGAAGCTATGTCTATGAATTGAGAATAAACGCTATCACCACCACATATGAATATCTTTTCATTAGGGTTTAATTGTGCATATTCAAGTACTTCTTCCTTAGAATTAAGTGTAAAAGCTCCCTCAAACTGAGAATCTGACCTAGTAAGTATAATATTTTTTCTATTTGGAAGAGGTCTTTTGGGGAAACTAAAATATGTTTTTCTTCCACATACAATTGTATTATCCAAAGTAGTTTCTTTAAAATATTTTAGATCTTCCTTTAAATGATAGAGCATATCTCCATTTAAGCCAATGGCATTTGTTTGTCCAGTCATTGCAACAATCATAAATATATTTTCGTACATTTTTGTCCTCTTTTCTTCTATTAATAATATGGCTCAGTATTTATATGGCCATTTCAAATTTAAGATTTGGTTTTACAGGAGTATAAGACTCCATAGTAAAATCTTCTAGTGTGAAATCATAGAAGTTTGTTTTATCAGGATTTAATATTAACTTTACTCTTTCACTATTTTCCTGTGGATCTCTTGAAATTAATTCTCTAACCTGATCTACATGTCTATCATATATATGGGCATTATTTACGTAATGACAAAAAACTCCAACTTCCAAGCCAACATGTCTTGCTACCATCATTTGTAACGCAACGTATTGTATCTTGTTAATCGCATTTGCAACTGGAACATCAGAAGATCTTTGAATGAGTGTCATATCCAAAAATCCATCACGAACACTCCATTGTGTCTCCATAGCACAAGGGTGAAGTCCCTGAGTTGCAGCAAGGTCTGCCTCTTGGTATAGATTCATTATATGTCTTCTTCCATAAGGTTGTTCTTTTAAACCTGTCAATAATTTATTCATAAGATCATATTTTTTGACAGTAGCACCATATCTTTGACCTATAGTTCTATCACCTATATCCCATTCATCCCACCAAGTGATAGAATATTTATCCTTCAATAAATCCAAACTGTTACTTTGATCCTGATATATCCACAAAACTTCCTTTATACCTGATTTCCAAGCTGTTTGTCTTAGAGTAAGTATTGGAAGCTCTCCTTTTGATAAATCATACTTTTCAAATACTTGATTTATAAAATAAGTATGAGATGGTGTTCCATCTGCATACTTTGGACGAACATTCTCTCCTAGAGTATTATTTCCACTATTTAGTATCTCTGTACAAAGTTTCTTGAAATTTTTATCTGCTATCGTCATAGTTACCTCCTAATAAATTATATCCTTCTTATAGCCTAGAATATATTTTACCACAAATAATGAAGAGTATGTAGCTATAAATAAAGCTAAATAAGAATTTAATTTTATGGAAATTTAGTATATTCTATTTATTCTTTGCAGTTTTATCAATAAAGAATCATTTAAAGCTCTTTTATAAGAAGTGATACTTTTATTCTAAACTACTACAGAGATCTTTGATAAATATATTTATGCATAGAAATAAAGCTAAAGCTAAATAAAATCAAAGCTAAATATAAATTCTAATAAAATATCAGTGAGTCAAAAAAATATTGATCACAATATATAAGTACTAAATAATGTTGAACTAACATTAGTATTAAAAAGTTAACAAAAAAGACACCATTGCTACAATTTGTTACAGATAAATAGATACTCAATTAGATATTGTCATCATATCGATGTTGAAAGACTAGCTGTTTATTGGGTATAATAGAAGTATAGACTAGTATGTTAGTACTAAGGAGGTATCATATGAAAAAATTATTTAAGAAAACATTAATAATAGCAACTGCTGCAGCTTTGCTAGTTCCATTTGGGGGATCACATGCGTCTGCAGATCAGGTAAATGTAAAAAACATAAGTGGAGTAGATAGATTCTCTACAGCAGTGAGTATTTCACAGAGTGGTTGGCCAAACGGTTCCAAAAATATTATGCTTGTAAATTCTGATGCTGTAGCGGATTCGCTTTCAGTAGCACCTCTTGCAAGTAAGATGAAGGCACCAGTTCTTTTGACTAATAATGGCTTTTTAAATAATGCCACAAGTAAAGAAATTAAAAGATTATCAGCTCAGAAAGTTACGATTATAGGTGGATATGGTTCAGTTTCTTCAAATGTAGAAAACTCTTTGAAGTCTCAAGGCTATGAAGTTGAAAGAATTGCTGGTAGTACCAGAGTGGAAACATCTGTGAAGATAGCAGAAAAGTTGAAAGATTTAGATAATAAGAAGTTTGAAAATGCATTTATAGTAAATGGAATGACAGGTCTAGCAGATGCTGCAGGAGTAGGATCAGTAGCAGCTAAAAATAATTCTCCAATTATATTTGTAAATAAATATGATTCAGAAAGTGTTAGATCAAATTTAAATGGGCTTGGAATAGACAGTGTATTTCTAAT
The DNA here is from genome assembly GCF_036639115.1 of Peptostreptococcus sp. Lineage (GTDB taxonomy): Bacteria > Bacillota > Clostridia > Peptostreptococcales > Peptostreptococcaceae > Peptostreptococcus. Next base: position 271,096 of record NZ_JAVWJH010000003.1, read on the forward strand.
AGGTGGAATTGCAAGTCTTCCTAATCCATATGATTCAATTGCTACACATGTAGAGCGTATTTCTGGTAAGGATAGACAGGAAACTAACTACAATATGATTAATAGATTTTATAAGAATTACGACACTGTCTATATAGCAGATGATGGTAGCAAGAATCCTACTAAGCTAATAGACTCAGTTCTTATAAATGCAGGTATTATAGCGAGCAACAATAATGGTGAAGATATAACAGATAATACATCTAAACCAATCGACAACAAAGATAAGGATAAGGATAAAGATAAAGAGCCAACTACAAAGGTTGATCCCAATAAGGATGATTCCATTATAGGAACAACAACAGTAGATGATGCAGAAGGTGATCAGACTATAGGAACAACAACAATAGATAGTAATGTAAAGAAAGGTTCTTCTCAACAAGAAGATATTAGTGGGGAAACAGTTGAAACTATAGATAGTGACAACAAAGCTTCTGCTGAAAACAATATAAAGTCTGCACCAGTTTCAACAAGTAACTCTAACCTAAAAGAAGGTCCTGTAATGCTTGTTTCTGAAAAAAGAGGTCTTGGATACAATCAAATGAGAGCACTAAATAATGATAATAATAGAGTGAAAGAGATTACTCAAGTAAGTGGTGGAGCAAACTTTACTAATACAATTAATAATATTACTGATTTTATAAATGCAAAGGGAGATCCGAAAGCAGATCAAGCATTCAATAAAATTCTTGGATACGAGGGAGTAACTATCGCCTATAATGTATCAGGAAATACTAAGAGTATAGATGGTAATAATATACTACAAATGCTAAACTGTAATATGAAAAATGATTTTAATATTCAGTTTGATAAAAACCTAGTGAAAAACTTTGCATCTTCAATAGACACTAGTGGAGTCACTACTAGTGGTGGTCAAGATTATGCATATAGAAGAAATGGTAATATTATAATCGGCAAGGGTGGTTCAACATCATACGTTGATGTAAACTATGAAACAAATAGAATAATGGAGCTTCTATCTACTGGTAAATCTTATAGTGGATTAACTCCAAAATACATTAAAACTACAAGTACAATACCTAATAATGCGACACCTTTAGGAAATAAATATGTTCAAATAGATATAAAAAGTCAGCATATGTGGTTGTGGAAAAATGGTAAAGCAATTGTATCAACTCCGATAGTGACAGGTAATCCTAATAAGGGTTGGGCAACACCTCCAGGGATATTTACAATAAAAAATAAGATGAAAAATGTTGTTTTAAGAGGGCCAGGATATGCTTCTCCAGTAACTTATTGGATACCTTTTAATGGAAGTATTGGTATTCATGATGCTTCTTGGCAGCCAGTATATGGTGGAAATAGATATCAATATGCAGGTTCACGTGGATGTATAAATACGCCTTATAACAATGCAACTCTTATTTATAATAATGTAGCTGTAGGAACACCTGTAATTGTTCAGAGCAATGCGAGTATAAAATAAAAAACTTTTTAATTACTACATAACTAATTTGAAAGTTTTGAATGTATAAGTATATGATAGACATAAAAAGACACTTCTATAAAATATAGGGGTGTCTTTTGTTGATTAAAAAATAATATTTACTTAAAATAAAAGTCTAGAAATTTATCTGATTAAAATATTAATAGTTTAGATTGATTGTATTTTGATATTGAAAATAGTTTTTGATCAACAGGAAAAAGTATTTAATAGAAAGTAATAGAAAAAAATTTATAATTATAATTAAAAATTAATAATGATAAATATTTAGCTGTAAAATAATGATAAAAATATAACTAATAATTATCTTAATTATTTAAGATTAAACTATAATTAAAACTAAAAAATACCAATATAATATATTTATATAAGGATAAAGTTAATTTACTTTAAAAAAACAAAATTAAAAATAACTTTAAAAAGATAGAAAAAAAATTAACAAAAATATTGTGAAATATGTTTACAAACTAACTAAATAGGTATATAATATATTTATTCAAAGAAGATATGAAAATGATAAATAATTATAAAGTTAATTATTTTACTAAAAAATAATAGTTATTTAAATTAATGGAGGGTGTAATCATGTGGGAAAAGGAAATGGACGTTAATGAAGTTAAGGAAATAAGGGTAAAGACTACTGCATATATAGGTGCAGGTGCTATACAAAAGTTTAACAATATAGCCGAAGAACTTGCAAGTAACGGAATTAATAAAGTTGTAATTTTAACAGGAAGAGCAGCTTATAAAAAAACAGGTGCTTGGGATGTTGTAGAAAAGGCATTAAATGATAATAAGATAGAATATGCTTTGTTTGACAAAATTACTCCGAATCCACAGCACTTAGATGTAGATGAAGCTACTGATTTGGGAAAGAAAATAGGAGCTCAAGCCGTAATAGGTATAGGTGGAGGAAGCCCTATAGATTCAGCTAAATCTGTTGCTATACTACTTAAGTATCCTGATAAAACAGCTGCTCAATTGTATGAGTTGGAATTTGTTCCAAAAGAAGCTGCTCCAATAATAGCTATAAATCTTACTCATGGAACAGGTACAGAAGTAGATAGATTCGCAGTTGTATCAATACCAGAAAAAGAATATAAGCCAGCAATAGCTTACGATTGTATATATCCAATGTACGCTATTGATGATCCAGCACTTATGACTAGTTTACCTGAGTTTCAGACAATGTCAGTATCAGTAGATGCTGTAAATCATGTGTTTGAAGCAGCAACTAGTTTGGCGGCAAATCCATTCAGTATATTATGTGCAAAAGAAACAGTTAGATTAGTACATAAATACCTACCAAAGGCATTAGAAGACAAAAGTAATATAGAAGCAAGATATTATCTATCTTACGCATCTTTGATAGCAGGAACTGCGTTTGATAACGGTATGCTACATTTTACACATGCATTGGAACATCCATTGAGTGCAGTAAAAACTGACTTGACTCATGGATTTGGATTAGGGATACTTCTTCCTGCAGTAGTAAAACAATGTTTTGATTCAAGAAAAGAAACTATAATGGAAATATTTGCTCCAATATTTGGAGATGAAAAAAATATAGATGCTCAAAAGGCAGAAGATCTTACAAGAGAATGGTTAAAGTCTGTAGGACTTAATCAAACTCTAAAGGATGAAGGTTTCTCTGAGGCTGATCTTGATAAGTTAGTTGATTTGGCATTTACTACACCATCTCTTGATGGTCTGTTAGGATGTGCTCCAGTAGAAGCAACTAGAGAAAGAGTGAGAACAATATATGAAGAATCTTTATAGGATTGTTTATAGTTTAAAGGCTTGCCTGTAACTAGATCAATATATAAAGTGAACAATAATTGAAAATAAAAAGCTAATCATAATTAAATACTTTTTCTGAAATTAAAACGATAGGCACTAAGTAGATTCTTAGTGTCTATTATTTTTTGATAATCAAAAATCATGTTATGTCAATTAGTATTGAGGTATTTTAAGTTTACATATAAATAGATTGAAAATATGAATTATTTACTGTTTTAGTAAAGTATTTATGATATGATAAATCAAATTATAACTTTATTTAAAGTTTATAAAAAAATATACGTGCAGCAATATTATAAAAATGTTAGAATAGAAATAAACTAGTACAATATAGTATGAGTATATAAATATAATAAAAAAATTTATTTGATTATTTAAGATACTTGGAGGGACAATTTATGAGTAAAAAAATAAGTAAAGTATTAATGTCGGCAATTATAGCGACGAGTGTAATGTTTCCAGGACAAATTGCCATGGCAGATCAGACGGTGGATAGTAAATTGGAAAGTAATTCAAAGCAAGAAAAACGCAATATAGTAGAATTAAATAAAAGTGATATAGTCATGAAGGGAGATTCATGGGTAGCCTTGACGGAACAAGGAAAAAAGAAGTTTACAAATACGGCATCAATCAAGCTTCCATCGAACCTAGGAGTAAAAAAGATTTCAATCAAAATATCAGAAGAAAATATTCCTCTTCCGCATGAATTGATAATAGGGGAAGGGGTAGAGGAGATAGATGCATTTGCGTTTTATGTAAATCCAATAAATACTCCTGATATATCGAATTTAGAGCTACCAAATTCTTTGAAAAAAATCGGTAAGTCAGCATTTGAAAATAACTCTATCTTTGAATTAAAGCTACCTAGCCAACTGGAAAGTGTAGGAGAAGAGGCATTTTTGGGTAATGCAATAAATAAACTAACTATTCCAGATAGTATGAAGAGTATTTCTAAGTACGCTTTTGCAGAAAATAGCATTTCAGAACTGAACTTTTCTAATAACTTAGAAAGTATAGAAGAAGGTGCCTTTTCGAGTAACAAGTTAAAAGAAGTGGATTTTCCAGAGGGTCTTAAATCAATAGGAAGTAGCGCATTTTTTAGAAATCAAATAGAGAAAATAAGTTTCCCTAAGAGTATAGAAACTATAGAGGCTGCAGCCTTTAGAGAGAATAGATTAAAGGATGTATCAGTAATTCCTAAGGGAGAAAAAATAGATAAAAATACAGTGGCATCATATCAATCTATCACTATGTTTACTATTGATAATAAGATTCCTCTATACAAACTAAAAGATGTAAATGGAGATACACCCAACGAGGTTAGAGTAAGTGAACATTCAATAGAAAGTGGACATAGCCTTGCAGATGATTTGATTAAAAATTCTGATGGAAGTTATTCTGTAAAGGAAGGTAAAACAGTTGAAATAATAGTTTCAAGTCCTCATAAATATACTGATAACTTTGGCAAAATCGTTCCTAGTACTGAGTGGCATGCAACTGTTTCCAACTCAACTCCTACTCCTAAGATAGAAACAGTAATTAAAAATGGAAAGGATGCAGATGGAGCCATCAATCCTTTAAAACAGTCTTTTGAACTAAGAGTAGTTCCTGGAGATGAAGATAAACCATTTAAAAATGGAGATGTAATAGTATTTGAAGAAAATGCTGAATATGTATACGTGGTTGGCAAAAATACAGTATCTAAAACAATAAATACAGCAAAAATGATGGGTAGAAAAAATGAAGCTAAAGTAGTTAAAAATAGCGTAGAGGAAGATCTCAACCCGAGATTAAATGATGACGGTAGTGTATCTTTTACTATGGATAATATTTTTAGAAGAAATGATTTCATATCAGTTTCAGCAAAGCAAGGAAATGCGCCTTATTCAAGCTGGGAAATGAAGGGAATTGATGAAGAAGTAAGTGAAGAGAGATTTGCAAAAAGATTGAGTGGTAATAATAGATTTGAAACAGCTATAGAAGTGAGTAAAAATATGTATGATAAGTCTGATTCAGTAATAATAGCTAATCATGAAAAGTATCAAGATATATTGACAGCTTCACCACTTGCAGTTGAGCTTAAGGCTCCAATACTTTACACAGATTCTAAAGCTATTTCAGCTAATACTCAAAAAGAGATAGAGCGTCTAGGTGCTAAAAATATCTATATAAATGGTGGTAAAAATTCAGTATCTAAAGATATTGAAAACAAACTAAAAGAAAATGGATACAATGTAGTTAGATTTGATGGAAAAGATAGATATGAAACAGCAGCTTTAATTGGAGAGAAGATAAGAGAAAATGGAAATAAGAACACAGTTGAAATAGCATCGGGTGAAAATTATCCAGATGCACTATCAATTAGCTCTCTAGCAATGAAAGAAAATGCTCCAATTCTTTTAACAAAGAAAGATAACTTAACTAAGAATACAGAAAAGGCTTTAAGCAATTGGAAAGTTAAAAATGTTAATATTGCTGGTGGAGAGTCATCGGTATCAAAGGATGTAGAAAATACATTGAAAACTGGTAATAGTAAACATGATAGCAAAGTGAATATTAATCCTGTAGAAAACTTAAAGAGATTTGCAGGAAAGGATAGATATGAAACATCAGCAAAAGTATTGGATAGCTTATTAAATGATTATCCAATGACAGTATTGGCAAGTGGAGAAAACTTTGCAGATGCTCTTGTGGCAGCCCCTCTAGCAGGAAGTTTGAACTCTCCAGTAGCTCTTGTAAGAAAGAATGCAATTCCAAATACGGTATATAATGTTTGGAAAAAAGATCATAGAAATGATTTTGTAATAGTAGGTGGAGAAAAATCTATAAGCAATCAATTAATATATGATTTTTATGAAGTAAAGGCGAAGTAAGATCTAAATGAAACTTACTTAAGTGTAAATCTTTAGCTATTGGGTTCTTTATTGATAGAACAAAAAGTGTGAGATTTTGGAGGTATGAATGTTGAAAATAGACATAAAAATTAAAATGGAAGAAAAAGAAAATTTTAAAGATGTGCACAATTTGATAAAAAAAGCATTTGAAAGTGCCAAGCATAGTGATGGTAATGAACAAGACTTAGTAGATAGTCTAAGAAATGGAAATGGATTTATTCCAGAACTATCCTTAGTAGCAAAAATAAATGGCATGTTAGTCGGTCATATAATGTTTAGTAAGGCAAAAGTAGGGGAAATAGATGTAGTAGCTTTGGCACCTGTGTCAGTTTTACCAGAGTATCAAAATATGGGAGTAGGCACCGCTTTGATAAATGCAGGACACAATATAGCAGAGGAATTGGGATACGGATATAGTGTGGTTTTAGGGAGTGAAGATTATTACCCTAGATTTGGGTATGTGCAATCAGAACTATTGGGGGTAGAAACTATGGATGGAGTTTCAAAAGAAAACTTTATGGTTAAGCAATTATCCCAATATGTAGATTCGATATCAGGAAAAATGATTTATGCAAAAGAGTTTAATATAGAATAATAAAAATATAAAAATCAAAATAGGTCAAAGACATGATTTCACGTCTTTGACCTATTTATTATAATAAAAATATTATTTGATAATTTTATAGACAGTACTAAGGTTTAGGTATTTTTTATATATAAACTTTGAAAATTAACAATGAAATTTATATTTTTTTCTATAATGTCTATAAATATATAAAAATACGAGTATTTCAATATATTGTAATCTAAATTTAATTGAATAATCTTTATTACAATGTTATCATTAAACTAGGTAATTAATCTGAAAATTATCGGCAATTAATAGCTAAAAAAAGAAAGTTGCAAATATTTAATAAATTTAATAATTATAGAAATTTATTAAGGGTTTCTTACCTGTAGGAGGTAGTTATGAAGAAAATTAATAAGATAGAAATTAAAATTAACATTAAAAAAAATATATTTGATGTTAATATGAAAAGGGATTTTTCACCCGTTAAAATATTGATGGTTGGAAATAAAATTATGGCAGAATATGCTATGATCATGATGGAAAATAATGATACTAATATGTTTGATGATGACACATCAGCACTAACTAAGAGATTAGATGACTTAGGTGATATAAAGCTTACAATAGAAGAATATGAAGCAAATACTTTTGGTCTAGGTAGACAGTTATTACATGAAGTTAAGCAGGAAAAAGGATATAATATTAAAGATGCATTTGCAATAATAAGTGTTGCTATGACATATATTAAAGATACTTTGATTACTGCATATGGTATGGATAATCAGATATATGCAATGGAAAAGAATGATGCTATAGATTGTCTAGCTAAGTTTGAGAGATCTCTAGATACATACAAAAAGGTTTCTGATATGTATGGAATGTCTGGATATGTATATAAAAATTTTGAAGGAAGCTTGGAAAGTTTAGTATCTAATATAGGATATATGTCAGAAATCTGTGGAGATATGGCAAATGAATTCTTAACTGACAGTAATGGACAGAATCTATTTGCAAGTGAACTGTTTGAAGAACACTATGAGGGTGACAAGAATAAACCAGAATTTAATGCAGAAGATTATGATGAAAAATTGGATTCTATATATAATGAAGATGATTCTGAGATGAATGGTTATAAGGAATTGGCAAATGAAAGTTATGATAGGATTATGGGCATGATTTCTAATGCTAGCCATAATCATAGTCATGAGTGTTGTGGGCATGATCACCACCATAATAATTAATAAAACTGTTTAAGTTAATCTTTTAGTATTTATTTAGAATTGAAAATTAGAAAGATAAGCTTGATTTTAAAAACCAGTTAAAGCAGAGCATTTTTATAGAAGATTATTTTAGAATATTAGTAAAGTTTTAATATAGTAATAGAAGTAAAAATCTGTCAATGCGATACAGAATAGTTGAATCGCTTTTGTAGGGGGGAATAACATTGAAAAATTATATGAGCATAGTTTCAAATTTGGAAGCTCTTAAGCTTAAGGATATAGAGAAAAAAATATATCATAATGCAAAAGATAGCGACTTTTTAATCCCAAAGGTAATACCATTTAAAGGTGTTAATACGGATATGCTTTACATTAGAGAGAACTCTATGGTTTTTATCAAGTTTATGGATACAACAGAAGAATTATTTTCATTTTTAGATGAAGAAATTTTAGAAGTAATGAAGGAAGAATATGATTTACTTTTTAAAAATATGAAAAAAACATATCCCAATATAGATTATAATTACATATTTTTAATGCCCAATATAGAATCTATAGGAGAAAAATATGGTATGGATGACTTTGTTAACAAACATATTTTAGTGGGCGAAGAAGTAAAAGATCTTTTGAGGGATAGAGATAATATCAAAAAATATATGGGTAACGATAATAATGAAATAGAATTATCAATGTATATATATGGAATTTGTAGCGAATATTTTGCAATAACAAAAGGGGTTAATTTAAATCCATTTATGAAGAAAATATCCTTCAAACACGATAGTTTGGAATATAAAGTATGTATGATGGAGGAGAAACAAATAGCTGATATTTCATCAGCAAATTATGGTAATCATTTGATAGCAGGTGGATCTGGCACTGGCAAAAGTTCGCTTTTATTGGGAAGAGCTATTAAGCTATCAAAGATATATCCTCATCATAAATTCCTAATACTTACATTTACAAAGCAACAGTTAAATATGTATAAGGAAATGCTAGATATATTAAATGTAGACACATCCAATATAGAGGTATTTACTTTTAGTTCATTTATATTTAAGTTGGCAAAGGCAAATAACCTCGTAATAGATTATAATTTATTGAAAAAGAATTATGATAAATCTTTTATTAATATAATGAAACAAATAAATAATTCTATGAAGAATAAAAAGATGTATAAGGGCATATTTGTTGATGAGGCAGAGAATTTAACAGAGGAAGAAATACTTCTGATAAATGAATTTTTATACAGTACAAAGAACATATTTAATGTTAGTGTTTGTAAGGCTTATAATATAAACAATAATCTCAATATATTTAAATGTAATTTGAATGTTTTAGAGTATGAGGATGAATTATTTCTAGAAAACAATTATAGCCAAGGTGAAGAAATCACAAACTTTATAAATGGATACTGTGATAGGGCAAATTCTTTTATGTCCGGTCTTAGAGATAATATTTCACATGACGTATTTATGAAAACAAAGGCAACATGGAAATCTCATAGAGAGGTGAATATAGTAAGGGTTGAAGATTTAGATGATCAGATTAGTTCTGTAATTTGGGAAATTCAACATATGGTCAATGATTTGGGATATCTTGCAGAGGATATTGCAATAGTATATCCCTACAATAAAAAAAGACTTAAAAATGGAAAAACTATATATTTTCAATATATGTTGAGAAAATCACTTGAAGAAGCGGGAATAGGATATATGTTTGCAGATGATACAGTTAGTAATATAACTCCTAAAGATGGAGTAACTATATCGAATATATATTCAATTAAATCACTGTCATATAAGGTTGTGATAGCCTGTGAGTTAGAGATGTTATACAACCATACTATATCTCCTGAAAGCCAAGATTATCTTATTAATGACTTTGCTGGGGATTTAAACAAAGTATATACAGCTATGACTAGAGCAGAAGAAAGCTTGAGTATAATAATCTCATACACTGAAGAAAATAGCGATATAATAAAAGTATTAAGTGATGAGTTTGATAAGTAGAGATTAAAAGTGAAGTTTACTAAGAGTTAAATAAAGTACTAGTGAGTAAAATACTAGTAAAAAATTAAGTGAAAATAAAAAGCTATGCATTTATGCATAGCTTTTTGTTTATACAAATATTATTTATCCTGCAAAGGCAAAATAAATAAATACTATTAGACCTAGAGCAATTCGATATACACCGAAAGCCTTGAAATCATGTTTTTTAATATATTCTAGGAAGAATTTAATAACTACAATAGAAACAATAAATGCAGTTAATGAACCAACTAGAATAATAAGCCATTCAAAGCCACTAAAAGCAAATCCAGCGTGCATTAGCTTAAGTATACTTGCACCAAACATTGTTGGTATTGCCAAGAAAAATGAGAACTCAGCAGCGATAAATCTAGACGTTCCTATAAGTGTTGCACCTATAATAGTAGAACCTGATCTAGAAGTACCTGGAACCAGTGCAAGAATCTGGAACATACCTATTAGAAAGGCAGTTTTATAAGATAATTGACTAAATTTGGTGATTTGTGGTTTTTTATGTCTGTTTTCCAACCAAATCATAATAACACCATATACAATAAGTGCAGCAGCTACCACGGATGGTTTAAACAATACAGCGGATATTTCATCTTCAAATAATACTCCAATAATACCTGATGGAATTACTGCAATAACTACCTTTAACCAAAGATCCCAAGTAGCTTTTCTTGCTTTAGCGGTTTTTTTCTTAGAAAAAGGATTTAACTTTTCAAAGAATAAAATTAAAACAGCCAGTATAGAACCAAACTGTATAACCACTAGGAATGTGTCGACAAATTTTTTCGATCCTGCTAAGTGCAGAAATTGGTCAACTAAAATCATATGTCCAGTACTACTTACTGGAAGCCATTCTGTTATACCCTGGACTACACCAAGGAATATGGCCTTTAAAATTTCTAACAAAACTATAACCTCCCACTCAATTATAAGTTGCATTTTAATTCAAAATTTACCTATTAATATTACCATATAAAACTTGAAAAATCAATTAAGATAGACTCTTCTTTAGAAAATCTTAAATATATAAATATTATTAAAATAAAGAAATTTTCTGATTTTTATTGACATATCCTATTGTCGATGTTAAGATGAATAATAATAACAATAAAAAAGAGACTAACACTTAAAAAAAGGAGAAAAAAGATGAGAAAATTTACTAACACATATTATTATTACTTTGGTTACTATATTTAGGGATTGTAGCATATTTTGAACTAACTAAGTTATTTCGACAATGTTTACAGCCCGTTTTAAAGTACAACAGTACAAGGATTGTAACGTGTCGGCCAAAGTGATTTAACATTTATGTTAAAGTAGTTTTCTTAAGTAATCGCCGCATGTTTGGCGGTTTTTTTTATACCATTTTTGAGTTTACTACCGCCGGTTTATTTGCTGGCGGTTTTTTTGTTTTAGTCTTTATTTTGTTAAAACTATTTATTATTTATTATACTTGGAGGTATTATTATGAAATTTACAAAGAAAGAATTTAAAAAAGCTAATATTAAAAAAGTTTTAAGCATGGCAATGATTGCGACTTTATCAATAGGATTATTATCTGGATGTGGCTCTAAAAAAGACGAGACAAAAAATATTGGGATTTCACAATTGGTAGAGCATCCTGCTCTTGATTTATCAAAAGAGGGCTTCATTGAGGGCTTAAAAGAGGGTGGCTTTGAAGAAGGTAAGAACCTAAAGATAGATATGCAAAATGCTCAAGGAGACGTCCCTACGGCTCAGACGATAGCAAATAAATTTGTGACTGACAATAAGGATTTGATATTCGCTATTGCAACTCCATCTGTTCAAGCAGCTAAAAATGCGACGAGTGAAATACCAATTATATTTACGGCTGTAAGCGATCCAGCAAATGCAAAGTTAGTGAAGTCAAATGAAAATCCTGGTGGTAATATTACAGGTACATCGGATTTCCAAAATATAAATAAGTCATTGGATGCAATGAATAAAGTATTACCTAATGCAAAAAAAATAGGTGCAATATTCAATACATCAGAGATAAACTCAAAAATTCAAGTTGAAAATCTTAAAAAGAGTGCAAAGGAAAGAGATATGGAAGTAATTGATATGGGAGTATCTTCAACAAATGAAATAAGTCAAGCTGTAAGTGTTCTTGCAAAAAAGGCTGATGTGATATTCACTCCTACAGACAATTTAATGGCAGCATCTATGCCTTTGATAGTAGAGACTGCAAAGAAGGATAAAGTAGCTGTAATAGGTTCTGAAGAAGCCCATGTACAAAATGGTGCCCTAGCTGCAAACTCACTAAGCTACAAAGAAATAGGAAGAGAAGCAGGCAAGATGGCAGCAAAAGTACTAAATGGAGAAGATACAAGCAAAATGCCAGTTGTATTTACTGATAAAGCTAGAATAGTAGTAAATGAAAAAACTATGAAAGAATTGGGAATTAAATTAGAAAATCCTGAGAAAATAGAATTCATAAAATAGAGATAGAATCAAGATAAAAATAAAATACAGAAAATTCTTAAAATAAGGATTTATTAATATTTTTCGAAAAAATAAAAGTATTAATTTAAAATAGCAAATATTATCTAAAAAAAGTGAGTTTTTAACTTACTTTTTTTATTTAGTTTTTTAACTATACATTACCTTATAAAGTTATTTTTGGCCTCTTTAAAAATGCCTTAATATCTGTAAAAAAGAATATTTTAGTTGGAGATATTGAAAAATCTTACAATTTTACTTATAATGGATTTAAGAGTACATGAATGGAGGCGTATATATATGTATAAAAGTGTGGACACAACAATATCCTTTTTGGTAAAATCATTGCCAAGATTGTATAATGATTTTTACCTAGAGTATATAAAATCATTTATACAGGATAGAAATATTAACAAGACTCAGGTAAGAGCTCTTACATTTATAAAGAACTATGGTTCTATAAGTATGAGCGAATTATGTAACATGTTAAACATAGAAAAGGGTAGTTTGACAAGTATGATTGATGACTTGGAAGAAAAAAAGTATGTCGAAAGAGTAAAGGATAAAAAGGACAGAAGAAAGTATAATATTGTTTTGACAGAAGATGGCGATAAACTGGCATGTGAGTTTTTGGATTATTTGAAGAATGAACTTCATGGAAAAATAGACGGTATAGGTCATGAAAATCTAGAAAAGTTTTTTGATTCAATGAAGGTAATAATAAATACAATGGAATCAATTGACTAACATTAGTAGTTTAAATATTTATAGTTTAAAATTGCATGGTCAGGGGGCTATTGGTTAATTCCAATAGCTTTTTTGATTCACAGATTATACTTACAAACAAAAAAACACCACTATTATATAATAGTGGTGTTTAATATTGTTAATTTAAATTTTTTTAAAATTTGAACAAGTAATTATTACTTGTTTCCAGCAGCCTTATAAGCTTCAAGACCTAACTTTAAGCATTCAGCAGCAGCTACTAGATCATCCTGATTTAAGATGTAAGCAAGTCTTACTTCATCCTTACCAAGACCTGGAGTTGCATAGAATCCTTCAGATGGAGTAGCCATTGTAGTAGCTCCATTGTGTCTGAAGTCATTTAACATGAATATAACGAAATCTTCAGCGTTTTCTACTGGAAGCTTAACTTCGATGTAGAATGCACCTGTTGGCTTTTCACAAACAAGTCCAGGAATCTTCATTATTTCATTGTATAATACATCTCTTCTCTTGCTGTATTCTTTGTTTACTTCTTCTAAGTAAGACTTAGGAGTTCTGTAAAGTTCAGCAGCACCAACCATTTCTAGAGTAGGAACACAAAGTCTTCCCTGGCAAAGCTTAAGAACCTGAGCTATGAATTCCTTGTTCTTAGAAGCTAGAGAACCGATTCTTGCACCACAAGCAGAGTATCTCTTAGATACTGAATCTACTATTATTACTCTGTCAGCAACATTTTCTATGTTTCCGAAACTTGTATACTTTAATCCATCATAAACGAATTCTCTGTATACTTCGTCAGCGATTATCCAAAGATCCTTTTCTATAGCAACTTCTGCTAACATTTCCATTTCTTCACGAGTATAAACTGCACCAGTTGGGTTTCCTGGGTTAGAAAGTAATATACCCTTAGTCTTATCATCTATTACCTTAAGTATTTCTTCCTTAGCTGGTAAGTGGAATCCATTTTCAGCCTTTGTAGTTATTGGCTTAATTCCAACTTCAACACAGCTAGCGAAACCATTGTAGTTAGTGTAGAATGGTTCTGGAACTAAAAGGTTGTCTCCAGAGTTACAAAGAGTCATCATTGAGAATAATAATGCTTCTGAACCACCATTTGTTATTAGTATTTCACCTGGTTCGAAATGTATGTCGTATCCCTTGTAGTAGTCGATCATAGCGTTAACTAGTTCATCAGAACCTACTGAATCAGCATACTTTAAAACATCCTGATCGAAGTTTCTTATTGCATTCATAAATCCGTCTGGAGTCTTGATGTCTGGCTGACCTATGTTTAAGTGGTAAACCTTTACTCCTTCTTTCTTTGCAGCTGTAGCATATGGTACAAGCTTTCTTACTGGTGAAGCCTGCATTGAACCAACTCTGTTAGAAAATTTCATAATATAAACCTCCATAATATTAAATGTCATTCAAATAGTTGTAGAACTAAATTCTACAACGATAATTTGTATTATTACAAAGAAAATAATTTGTAAAAACGTTTTTTTTCTTCTAGAATTAATATAACACAAAATTGTACAAAAATAAATAAGTTTATGTTATATTTATAAATTAACAAAGAATTATTTATAAATATCTCCTAAAAATAGAAAATTAGTGATATAATTTTAAATAAATGAGATATATTAATTTATAAAATTAATATAAAAAAGTATACTGAGGGGTGTTTGATATGAAAGAAATAAGAAGAGACTCTATAACTGGAGATTCAGTGATCTATTCAAGTTTTAGAAATAAAAGACCTCTAGATAAGGTCAATTCGACAAATGATTTTGATAGTAAAGATAATGAATATAGTAGCAGTTGTCCTTTCTGCAGGGGTAATGAAAAAGAAACAGACACATTAAAAGAAGAGTTATTCGATGATGAAGATTGGGTTGCAAAGTGCGTAAGTAATAAATTTCCAATACTAGATATGTCCACAAAGGAAATCTTTGGTGATCATGAAGTAATAATAGAAACAAATAGACATAATGGTAGTTATTATAATATGAGTATTGATGAATTTAAAAATACATTTAGATTGTTTAGTTCTAGATACAAGGAACTAAGTGAAACTAAGGGTATAAAATATGTAAGTATATTTAAAAATTCGAAAAGAAATGCAGGAGCGTCTTTAATGCACCCTCATTCTCAGATAGTTTCATTTAATATGATTCCACCTGAAATTGAGAAAGAGTTAGAAGTAGCCAAAAAACATATAGCCGCTACTGGTAGAAACCTTTATGATGATATAATAATGTCTGAAATTTCTTATGGAAAGAGAATTATATACAATGGTGAGTACTTCTTGGCGTTTGTTCCCTATGCTACCAGATATAACGGTGAAGTAAGAATAATTGCTAAAACAAAAGATGATGTGGGGGATTGGAAAGAAAAACATATAGATGAACTTTCTTATATATTTAAAAATTTATTTGTAAAGTTAGATGCCTACCAAGGAGAGATTCCTTTCAATCTATTAGTTCATACTTATCCGCTAGAATGTGAAGGTAGAAAAGTATTTAGAACACATATGCATATAGTTCCAAGAAAATATAATTTTGGAGGATTTGAGTTGAGCACAAATTTCTTTGTATGTGGTACAGATCCAGATGCATTAGCTAGTGACTTAAAGTTTTAGTTAAATTATACAATATGTTTTGCTTGAATTATACGATCCAAAATTAAGCTATAATAATAAAGAAAAAATAAATAATACTATTAAGAATATATGCGTTACAAGTATTCCTAATAGTGTTATTTTTTATATTGTCTTTAAAATATCGATACTATATTATAAAACATTGCTAGTCTATAATTAGAGTAGTAAAAAACGGCAATTAAAAACTTTTTCTTCTATAATATATAAGCTCGGTATTTTACAGTTGAATTTAGATGTGAATGTCTATTAAAAAATCTTAAAATATTAAAAAATGAAAGATGGATATCTGTGATTTAAAAATCTACTAAATAAAATTAATTTGAGAATATTAAAATTTATCTTATAAAATGACTAAAAAGTTAATTTTATATTTTAAAGTGGCAAACGATATTTTTTCTATTCTGAATAGATAAAATTGACAGAATAGTAATTTATAGATAATATTAGTTAGATACGCTAGAAGATACTAGTTTTGTAAAGTTGGTATTTAAGCGTATATTTTATAGTGCAAATAAAAACGTTGTCACTATAAAATATCAGATAATTGCCATTATCGTCTTGAAAATATATCAAAATTGATATATAATATAAAAAAACTAAAAGCGAATATTAAAATGGATAATTAGAGAATAATTCATATATTTTGTGAGGAGGAAGTATGTCAGACTTATTATATTTTATAGGTAAAGAAGACCATTCAAGCAAAAGGTTGGCCGAAATTTTGGAGGAAAACAAGAATATAAAATTTGTTTCTTTGATGGGTGTTGATTTGGGGGGGAATTCAACAGATGAAAAGATACCAGTAAAGCTATTTTTAGAAGATATCGATTCATTTTTGAATTCTACAATACAAACAGATGGTTCATCGGTGGAATTATATGAAATAGCTACACTTAATAACGCTAAGGTAGATTTAATGTCAGATGTAGATGCCACTTGGTTTGTAGATTATAATTATGATTTTATAGATGAAAAAACACAAATGCCAGTGGGGACTATCAAAATACCAGCTTTTTTGGTACATGATAACAAAATGGTATGTTCTAGAGCAACACTTTTAAGAGCAGAGAATCATTTTAAAGAAACTATCAGAAAAATTGTAAAGGAAAATCCTGAAATATTAAAAAATACGAACATTAATAACCCTAAAGATATAGAAAGTATAGATTTAACAGTGGCTACTGAACTTGAATTTTGGGTCAATACTCCAGAAGATAAGGCAGATTTGGAAAAACTTTTTGTTTCTCAGAGTTTGAAGGAACAGTATTGGAAAAGAACACATGGAGTAATTAGAACTTGTCTTGAAAGTTGTCTTTTGGAATTGGAAAAGTATGGCTTAAATCCAGAGATGGCACATAAAGAAGTTGGTGGTATACATAGTTCGATAAATAATGAAGGCTCTACAAACCATGCGATGGAGCAATTAGAAATTTCTTGGAGATTTAGTACACCTCTTCAAGCAACTGATAATGAAATATTAGTTAGAGAATTGGTATACGATATATTTGAATCACATGGATTAGAAGTTAGTTTTAAAGCCAAGCCAATACATGGCGTGGCAGGTAGTGGAGCCCATGTTCATCTAGGTGTAAGTGCAAAGCTTAAAAATGGTAAATCTGTAAATTTATTTGCACCAGAAGACCTTAGAAAGGACTTCCTCAGCCCAATGGGATATGGATCTCTTATGGGTATGCTTAAAAACTATGAAGTTTTATCGCCAATTGTTACAAATACAAATGATGGATTTAATAGATTAGAGCCAGGGTTTGAAGCTCCTGTATGTACAGTTACTTCACTTGGACATGACTATGAGTTTTCTTCAAGAAATAGATCGGTACTGATTGGACTAATAAGAGATATAGAAAATCCTAAGACACTTAGATTTGAACTTAGATCGCCAAATCCTAGAACAAATAAGTATCTTGTAGTTGCTGGGTGTTATCAAACTATGTTAGATGGAATAAAGGCCATTGCTGATGCAGGTAAATATGATACTAAAGAATTAGAAGCAGAACTTTCAAAAGAACCTGAAGAAGAAGGATTTTATCTTGAAAAGGGAAGAGCTTATAGAGATGAAAATAATGTATTTAACTTCTATACATTGGAAGAAAGAAATGAAAGATTTGGGCAACCACCAGCAACTGTATATGAAGCAATGTTAAATTTTGAAAATTATCCAGAAAAATTAGCAGTTTTAACAGAAGATGATGTGTTTACGCCAGCTATATTAAACTCATTTAAGGTAGGGTCATTGGATATATGGAAGAAAAAACTTTCTTCTAGAGTCATAGACAGAAACATACGATTACTAAGAACTTTTAAGAAGTTACATAAGCATGACGATATGGACGCTATAGATGAGGTGATGTGGGACTCAATAGCACAAATAAAATATGATCTTATGAAAAATACTTTGAGTGGACCATCAATTTACGGAATGATAAAAAATGCAATTGAAATAGGAAATTATAAGGAAGCATCGGAACTTCAATTGATTGCAAAGAAAAAAATGGAAGAGATTCAGCAATTATATATAAATTATAGAAAAAATATATTTTAAGTAAATATTTGATACAGTTAATGTATAAAATCATATAATAAATATAAACTATAGAAAACATATGAGGTTTTTTAAAAAAATCATATGCAAAACTGATAATTGCCTATTTAAGTATAAATATTATGGATTATTAAGAAAAAATATATGAAATTTTAATTTAGATAAAGAGAAAAATTCTATATGAAACTATTATATCGCAGTGGAAATATATAAATAACTATGATCAAGCTACTAAATGATCGTAGGAAATAGCATAGATAAAAAGTCGGGAGAAAAATATCCCGACTTTTTATCTATGCTAATATATTGTAATTAAGATCAATATATTAAATATAATTAAGATATTTAATATATATGTAAGTATCGACTGTTAGTTCTAAATAGACACTAATCTGTCTAAAAAGCTTTCAAATAGAATCCCGTCATTTCTATCAAAATTTTGATCTTTAACAGTATAGTTGACAGTATCATAAATGAAGTCTGTGGCGCATTTTACGCTATCATTGATGTCAAAACCTCTAGTGACCATTCCAGTTACTATTGAGGTGAATATATCACCGGTTCCACTAAAGCTAAGTTTGTTATATTTATTTCCTATTTTTGATATAGTATCCTTTGATGAATCGTAACAGATGTTCATAATTGATCCATTTGTCTCAAATCCTGTTATTATAACAGATTTAGGACCTAGGTCTGATAGTTCTCTACATAGTTGAAGAAGTTGTTCATCATCATAATCAAATGAATCGGCTTTTCTGCCTGCCAAAAGGTTTGCCTCTGTTATATTTGGCGTTATAAGATTAGCCATAGATACTAGCTTTTTCATTTCATTTACGTGATTATCGTCAAAAATTGGGAACAATACGCCTAAATCAGCAAGAACAGGATCTACAATAACAAAGGAGTTTTTGTTTAAATTTATTAAATTTTCAACTAATTTAATTTGTTCAGCAGAGCCCAAAAATCCACTATAGATTGTATCAAATTCTTGACCTAAGTCATGCCATACCTGTATGTATTCTTGTATAGAATCAGTCAAGTCAGTAAAGGTATACTTAGGATAGCCTGTTTGACTTGATAACACTGATGTTGGTAGAGGGCAGCATTGGCATTTTAAAGCTGATATAATAGGTAGAGCTACGGTTAAGGAACATTTTCCTACACCTGAAATATCATTTACACATGCTACTTTTTTTTGCATATTTTTCATTTGATTTGCCTCCGATTGTTAATTCTGTATATATAATATCACACTTTTTGATATTTACAAAGGTCGGAAAGATCTTTAAATAGAGCATAAGTAAGAAAAGATACTGAATTATAGTATAAATGAGCTAATATCTAATAAGATGTTTCTAATAAAATCATTTTAAATAAAATTTTTTAATATAATTGTGGTATTTTATAAAAGACTGTGCTATAATAAAGATACGATAACGTTGTAAATAAAACATAAAAGCGTAAATGTTTTATAGAAAATTATTGACTAATTTTCATAAGTGTGTTATTGTATGATAGAAATGGATTACAACAAAATTCAGTAGTCCGTTATGTAGGAGGATATTTAATGAAAGTCGGAGTAGTAAAGTGGTTTAACAATGAAAAGGGATTTGGATTTATATCAGTAGATGGAGAAAATGATATATTTGTACATTTCTCAGCAATAGAGGCAGACGGATACAAGTCTCTAGAAGAAGGTCAGAAGGTTGAATTTGAAATCGTTGATGGTGCAAAGGGACCTCAGGCTGCAAACGTATCAAGAATATAATAATTTAGACAGTTTAATTTTAACATATAGATAGATTAAATAGTTATTAAATTTTTATCGTGATTACAGTGCGAAAGGCTAACCGATTGGTTAGCCTTTCTTCTTACTTGTGGTTGATATTTTATTAACTATAATTTTAAAATATAATGAAAGAAAATTCATAATGTGATATACTTATAAGAGATAAAATAAACGTAAGGAGATAATAAAATGAATATCTTATTCTTTTTAACACCAAAGGTAGAAGTAGTGAGTGTATGTGACAAAGACAACCTAAAGCAAGTGTTAGAAACGTTAGAACAACATAAGTTTTCTTCAGTTCCCATTGTAAATGAAGATGGAAATTATCTAGGGACTGTAAAGGAAGGGGATTTGTTGTGGTATTTGAATGCTAAAAAATCTTTTGACGGAAATCTTCTGGAAAACACTAATATAATGGATATACCAAGAAGGCTTACAAATGAAACAGTAAAAGTAGATGCAAATGTAGTGGATCTATTTCATATATTGATAAGCCAAAATTTTGTGCCTGTAATAGATGATGCAAATATATTTATAGGTATAATAAAAAGACGAGATGTAATATCTTATGCCCATGAGAGGTTAAAAGAAGAAGAATTATAGTAAGAATCAAATACTATTATATTTTGACTTAGAGTATTATAAACGCAGCACATATAAAAGTAATTATATGTGCTGCGTTTTTTATTTTAAATATATCTTATGTTTATATAATAAATAAATTTAAACTGATTTTTAATTTTATTAAGCTTATTTAATAAAAAATAATAAGTTTAATATTTCTTTACCGTTATTTAAATAATAGATTAAAATAAAAAAGGTAGCTAAGCAGCTACCTTTTTTTATTTCTTGATATTGTTTTTTGTTACCAAGACTGCAATTTTAGCATCTGGATTATATGTTATCTGTACAAGTGAATTTCTCTTTACTCTTTCTAAGTCTTCACCGCCGTATTTAATATCAAGCTTTACAGGTTTCTTTCCCTGCTTTATCAAAGCTACATATTCATCCTTGCCCTTTTTTTCTAAGGTAATGAGATTACCCACATAAGGGATGAAATTATTGTATTTTGCCCCTACTTTCTTAAGGTAGAAGTAGGTACCAACAGCAACAAGTACTTCTATAATAAGTACTCCCCACCAAGGTATTTTCACAACTATTCCAAGTATTACTACAGCGATTGCAATAACTATAGGTATGATAGCCTTTTTTAGCATTAGCTTACCGATTATATCGTTAGCCTTTTTTTCAGGTCCAGTCATAGTCTTTTGCCTAGCATATTGATCAGCAAATCTATCTTTTATGCCCATGTCCAAGCCTCCGTTTCTGTTTATAATATTTATAAAAAATACCTTATCATTTTAACATATATTGAAATAAAATTAAAGGGTATAATCAAAAGATTTAAAATTGTGCTCATCTTTGGTATAATTAAAAATAACTTATATCTTTATTATACAACAAAAAATAGATTGGAGGGATATATTTGCTATCTAAAATGAAAAAACTCACATTTATGGAATTATATTTTAGATTTATTAGTTTATTGTTTTGGCCAATTTATTGGTACAAGTGGAGTGTAATAACTATAGAAAACTACAACTATATATTATTTTATATATATTTGACTGTTGATAGTTTATTTATATTACTGCTTGTGATATGGTATTTTAGAAAAAAAATCGACTCTAAGAGATATTTTTTATTTGCTCTTTCCATGTCGATTACATATTTGATAACACTGTCTAGTTTTATGATATTTAAAACAAATATAATGCTTTTATACGCACAGATTATTATGTGTATAGTCTTGATGATGGTATCTTGGAAATTAATAAAAAAAGAATATAATGATATAGGTGTTGTCGGAATACTTGCAGGAGCATTAATACTTATATTGACATACTTTTATTAGATATAGGTATAGATATTCTAAAAATAGAATAAGCACATGAAATAATAAAGATTTCTAATAGTCGTTTTAAATAGTATTAGAAAGACTATAATATTTTACAATATCGAATAATTTAGAATAAAATAATAATAAATAGAACAAAAAAATACATATTGTAGACATAGTATATAAAAAATGTTATCATTGAATGGTAAGATAATTAGGGAATTAACGGAGGAATATAATTATGACAGAATTAAATTATTTAGCAAAAATAGGCGAAAAAGAAATAACAGCTGCTGATGTAGAAGCTGCAATAAACAGTTTAGACCAATTCCAAAGACAACAGTTCGATAGTGAAGAAGGAAGAAAGAGAGTTTTAGCTGATTTAATAAATCAGGAACTTTTCTATCTTGATGCTATTGACAATAAGCTTGACGAAGATGAAAGCTTTGTAAAGGAAATGGAATTAATCAAGGCAAATATGTTAAAGCAATTTGCTATTAACGCTTGTCTATCATCAGTATCAGCAAATGATGATGAAATGCTTAAGTACTATGAAGAAAATAAAGAACAGTTTGTAAATCCTGAATCTATAACTGCAAAGCATATACTAGTTGATAGTGAAGAAATAGCTAGCGATGTAGAAAAGAAGATAAACAAGAAGGAAATCTCTTTTGAAGATGCTGCTGTTGAATACTCAACTTGTCCATCAAACATGAACGGTGGAGAACTTGGTACTTTTGGTAGAGGACAGATGGTTCCAGAATTTGAAGAAATAGCATTTGAACTTCCAGTAGGAAAGCTTTCTTCTCCAGTTAAGACTCAGTTTGGATATCACTTAATATTAGTAGAAGATCACAGTGAAGCTGCTCAGGCTGAATATGAAGAAGTAAAGGAAGAAGTAGAAAAGGCTATAATGTACCAAAAGCAAAATGAAGCATTCATAAGCAAGATGGAAGCTTTAACAGATAAGTACAAGGATATATTAGACATAAACAAAGAAAAATAATTTAATAAATCAATTAATGGTTTAAAAATTAAAGAGATTTGATTTAAAAAATGAAATACTTGAATGAATAATGTGTATTGCTTTTGCAATATATTGTTTAAGTGTTTATTTTGCTTAAAGAGGTTCCTAGGAGCCTCTTTTTAATTTCAATATATCTACAAACTTTATTTGGGAAAAAGCCTTTTAAGTGTTATAATAAAAAATAAGATATTTTTTAAGAAAGGAAGAAAAAATGAAGACGATATTGTCATATTTTAAGAAACACATACTTTCTATCTTACTATTGATTGTAGTGTTAGGGGCACAAGTTCAGTTTGAGCTTTTACTTCCACAGTACACTTCGGATATAGTAAACGTAGGTATCCAGCAAGACGGTATCAAGGATTCAATTCCAAAGGTAATAGATGAAAATACCTATGGTGTGTTACTATCGCTTTCTGATCAGAAGGACAAAAATTCTATAGCTAAATCATATGAGCTATGGGTTCCAAAGTCCAAAGATTCAAAAAATCAGAATATAAAAAAGAACAATCCGAATTCAAAATTAGTAAACACAGACAAGTATAATATCAACTATTATCTTTTGAAAAAAAAGGTTGATACTGAAACATTAGAAGTACATATGAATAATGGGTTTGTAAAGTACGCAGAGTATATGAACAATAGTATGCCAAGTGACAAAAAGAGTCAGTGGAGTACTATGAGTGAAGACAAAGTTCCAGATTTTATGAAAGAGCAGATTGGTGTAAAGGCTGTTTCTACTATTTATAAGAAAAATGGAATAGATGTAAATAAGATGCAGAAAAACTATCTATGGAAAAACGGTATAATAATGTTATTAATAGCATTGGCTACAGGCCTTTTATCAATAGTTGTCAGCCTTATCTCTGCAAGGGTCTCATCAAAGGTGTCAAAGGATTTGAGACAAGATTCATTTGATAAAGTACTTTCATTTTCAAATCACGAAATGGGCAAATTCTCAATTGCTTCATTAATATCTAGATGTACAAATGATATTCAACAAATACAACAGTCATCAGTTATGGGATTGAGATTTCTATTTTATGGTCCAATAATGGCTATAGGAGCATTTTTTAAGGTGTTTAAACTAGATGTTTCAATGGTGTGGGTGATTGTACTTGCCATAGCAATAACTTTAGTTTCTATATTTTTAATAATGAGGCAAGCTCTACCAAAGTTTAAAATAATACAAAAAATTGTAGATAAGTTAAACCTTGTTACTAGAGAATTTATATCAGGAATAGAGGTTAACAGAGTATTTAGAACAAATAAGTATGAATTAAACAGATTTGATGATGTAAATGAAGAATTAACAGATACAACTTTATTTATTAGTAGGTTGATGTCGTTTATGCAACCTATAATGATGTTAGTTATGAATGGAGCTACTTTGCTTATTATATGGGTAGGTGCAAAGAGTATAGATGCAGGTAATATCCAAGTGGGTGATATGATGGCGTTTATTCAATATGCAATACAGATAATTATGGCATTTTTATTTATTTCAATGATGTCTATAATACTACCTAGAGCAATGATTAGTGCGAACAGAATTGAAGAAGTAGTAAAAAGTGATATAGCAATTAAAGATGATGGAACAGTTACAAAGTTTAATGAAGAAGGAAAAGTAGAATTTGATGGTGTCTCTTTTAAATACGATGGAGCTCCAGAAAATGTAATCGAAAATATAAGTTTTACTGCTTTGAAGGGTAAGACAACTGCTATAATAGGCTCTACAGGATCAGGTAAAACTACAATAGTAAATATGATTCCTAGATTCTTAGATGCAACAGAAGGTAGTGTCAAATTAAATGGTGTTGATGTAAGAAAAATACCTATGAAGACATTAAGAGAAAAAGTATCTGTAGTTGCGCAAAAGTCTGTAATATTCTCAGGAACAATAGCTTCCAATATAGAATATGGTAAAGCAATAAGAAACAATAAAAATATGAAATTGGCAGCAGAAGTAGCTCAAGCAATGGACTTTGTAGATGGTAAGGAAGATGGCTTTGAAAGTGAAATCTCTCAGGGTGGAGCAAACTTATCAGGTGGTCAAAAGCAAAGACTTTCTATAGCAAGAGCCATAGCAAGAGATTCTGAGGTTATAGTATTTGATGACAGTTTCTCAGCCTTAGACTCTAAGACAGATAGAAATCTTAGAAGCTCACTTAAACATAATTTAGCTGATAAAACACTAATTATAGTAGCGCAAAGAATTAATACAATAATAGATGCAGATGAAATCGTAGTATTAGAAGATGGTAATATAGTGGGCAAAGGTACCCATGAAGATCTTCTTCAAAGATGCGATGTTTACTACGAAATAGCAAAATCACAGTTGACAGAGGAGGAATTGAAGCATGAAAGCAAAAAATAAAAATAAAGATTCTTCTAATAAAAATTTTTCCAAAAGTATAAAAAGACTTTTAAAGTATATGAAGGGTGATTACAAAAATATAGCAATAGTGTTTGTATTTGCAATTCTGTCAACCATATTTTTAATAGTTGGGCCTAAAATAATGGGTCAAGCGACAACAGAGATATTTAATGGTGTTATAAGAAAAATATCTAATCCACAAAATGGTATTGATTTTTCTAAGGTATTGAAGATAGTGCTGATACTGGCAGTTCTTTATACTCTTAGCTCAATATTTTCATATATACAGTCATACATAATGAGTGGTGTTTCGCAGAGAGTTTCTTATAATTTAAGAAAAGAAATATCTGAAAAATTTAATAAGCTTCCACTGTCTTACTTTGATAGTAACAGTAGAGGAGATATAATATCTAGAGTAACAAATGATGTAGATACATTGAGCCAAACACTTAACCAGAGTTTGATGCAAGTGGTGACTTCAATAATCACGATAATAGGTGTATTTATAATGATGTTGTCTATAAATGTATGGATGACTTTGGCTGCCTTAATAATATTACCACTTACGATGCTTCTTTTAACATTCGTTATAAGAAAATCACAAGTATATTTCAAAATGCAGCAAAAGTACTTAGGAAAGATAAATGGACGAATAGAGGAAAGTTTCGCGGGTCAAAGTGTAATCAGAGGTTACAATGGCGAAAGGTTTGAGGAATTAGAATTTAGTTCTATAAATACAAAACTTTATACAACAGGATGGAAATCACAATTTTTATCTAGTATAATGATGCCAATCATGATGTTTGTTGGAAATTTGGGATATGTAATAGTATCTATTTTGGGTGGATATATGGCTATTATGGGCAAAATAACAGTAGGTGATATACAGGCATTTATCCAGTATATGAGATCATTTACTCAGCCATTAAATCAGATAGCTCAAATTATGAATCTTCTACAATCAACAGTAGCGGCAGCAGATAGAATCTTTGAATTTTTAGATGAAGAAGAGGTAGACCTATCTCAGACAGAGACTATACCTGAAGATGAATTTGAAGGCCACATAAAATTCGAAAATATTGAATTTGGCTATGATGAAAATAAGATTATAATTAATGACTTTAGCTTGGATGTTAAGCCAGGCAGTAAAATTGCAATAGTAGGTCCTACTGGTGCAGGAAAGACTACCTTGGTAAAGCTGTTAATGAGATTTTATGAGCCGAATAGTGGTAAGATAACACTTGATGGAAGAGATATTAAGAAGTTAAATGTAGATTACTATAGAAGCAACTTTGCGATGGTTCTACAGGATACTTGGCTATTTAATGGTAGCATCATGGAAAACTTGAGATATGGAAAGCTAGATGCTAGCGATGAAGAAGTATACAAGGCAGCTAATGCAGCCTATGCAGATAGATTTATACTAACTCAACAAGATGGATATGAAACGATCCTAAGTGAAGATACCAAAAATATTTCACAGGGACAAAAGCAGCTACTTACAATAGCGAGAGCAATACTATCTAACCCTAGAATACTAATTTTGGATGAGGCTACAAGCTCAGTAGACACTAGAACAGAAGAGTTAATACAAAAGGCTATGGACAACCTTATAGAAGATAGAACTAGCTTTATAATAGCTCATAGACTGTCTACAATAAGAAATGCAGATCTTATTCTTGTATTAAATGAGGGAGATATAGTAGAACAAGGAAGTCACAGTGAATTAATGGAAAAGGGAGGCTTCTATAAGAACCTTTATGACTCTCAATATGAGGATCTGGAGGGTGCGAATTAATGAAGATTGATTGGAACAAGAAATATACAACAATAGCTGTATACTCTCTTATCGTCATCTTTTCGAGTATAGCATTTTATTTAAGCGTTACAAAATTTTCAAGACTAAGCGAACTTACAAATGCCTTTTTCGCTATATTAAAACCATTTATATTAGGTTTTTCTCTTGCATATTTATTTAATTTTGTTTTAGATTTTTATGAAGAAAAAGTGATCAAAAAATTCGCAAAAAGAGACTTGAAACTTAAACAAAAGAGAGCTTTATCACTAGTCATGACATATTTTACAGTACTAGTGGTAATTGCCCTGTTTTTAAAATTTGTACTTCCACAGGTTGCGGACAGTTTATCAAAGCTTTTGACTGACTTTCCAAGTATAATGGATCAGTTATATACATATACAAACAAGTTAGTGGAGGGTCTTAATTTATCGGCTGAATCCAAACATTTATTCAACTCTAGAGTCAATGAAATTGGTAAAAAGGCGGTGGAGTTTGCTACTAACTTAATGCCATATCTTGCAAACCTATTCTTGAATGTTGTTAAGAGTGTATGGAATACTGTATTAGGTTTGATAATTTCAATATATATACTAGCAGATAAAGAAAGCTTTTTTGCACTTTGTAAAAAATTCATATCAGCAATCTTCCCTATAAAGGTTAGAAATAAAGTATTATATATAACAAGGCTTTCAAATCAGATATTTGGTAAGTTTATAGTTGGTAAAATTATAGATTCTTGTATAATTGCATTTATTACTTTCGTAACACTTTCAATAGCTGCAATGCCTTACAAGATACTAATAACTTTTATAATAGGTATAACAAATGTAATACCTTTCTTTGGACCTTTTATTGGTGCAATACCTTCAATAATAATTGTTTTATTGGTGGATCCAATAAAGGCTCTATGGCTAGCACTCATTATATTAATAATACAGCAAATAGATGGAAATATAATAGGACCAAAAATACTTGGAGATTCAATTGGAATATCTTCTTTTTGGATATTATTCTCACTTTTATTAGCTGGAAAATTCTTTGGTATAATAGGAATGGTTATAGGTGTACCTTTATTTGCGATAATCTATACAATTATAGGTGAATCGGTAAATAATAGACTTCAAAAGAAGGGACTACCCATTTCAAAAGAAAAATACAAATAAAATATTAAGAGACATAAAGAAAAAAGAGCCGTTATACAATAACGGCTCTTTTTTTAAATTTTTAAAAATATAATTTGATTGACATTAATAATTCACGAAAATTTTAGATGACTATTAATGTTTTAAAGTCAGTTATGGCTATAATATTATCTCGATCTTTTAATTAAAGCTTATAAACTTTAGATTCATAGATTACTCACACAAGTAAGCTAACAGTTAAAAGTATAGTTAGCTCTATATCCTGAATTTATATTATTTTGAAACTATTTTTATCATAGTCTATGATGCCCTCTTCTCTTAGCCTACTCAGCTCTCTAGATAAAGCACTTCTATCAACTCCTAAAAAATCAGCCATATCTTTTCTTGAATATGATATTTCAAAGATATTCTTACCTGATTTTTCCCTTTGCAATTCAAGAAAATGCATAATTTTTTCTCTGATATTTCTTCTAGAAATAACCTCTATCTTTGATAATAAAATTAAATTTTTATTGGCAAAAATATTTAAGAGGTTGGAGACAATTATAGTTTTATCTGTAAGAATCTCATTGTCTAGATCATTGTTAATAGATAAGAGCTCCTGTGTGTCTATAAGAAAAACAGTTGAATTTAAGTTTGCTTGTGCAGTTACGGGACTTAGCTTATCACTTGTAAATGAAAAGACTTCGGCAAACATTTGATTTTCTTTAACTATATCTATGATGTTTCTATTTCCATACTCGTCACTATTTGTTAGAAGGACTTCTCCGTCTAGTAAGATACATAGGCTAGAGAAGAAATCGCCTTCATTGAAAAGAATTTCGCCCTTTTTTAGTTGAACTATTTTATTATCCATAGAAACTAAAAATGAATATAAATTTTCCTCTGTTAGACCTTCAAAAAGTTTTATGTTTTTTAACTTTTTAATATGTTTATTGAGAACTTCCATATTTTTATTTGAAAATTCTTCTTTATAGTTTGTTTTATTTGTATTTTTACAATTATTACCTTCCATGAAATACACCTAATTCTCCTTTGAAAATAATAATATATTGATCACTTTTATAAAAAAATAATAATATATCAACTAATTATATCATTTTTTTCTGAAAGATGTCTAAATATTTAAAATAGAATTCACTTTTAATTGATAATTATATGATATGATTATCTAATATTGTTTATACATATAATTTGTTGGGCATAATATAAATAATAAAAGTTTATTTTTATTTTAAAAAAGAAAGGGGAATTGTCATGAAGAAGTTAGCAACATTTGCTGGAGGTTGTTTTTGGTGTATGGTGAAACCATTTACAGCGTATGATGGCGTTGAGAAGGTAGTCAGTGGATATATTGGTGGGGATACTATAGAACCTAGCTATAAAGAGGTTTCCAGTGGTACTACGGGACATTTTGAGGCTATAGAGATACACTTTGATGATGAAAAAATCTCGTATGAAGAATTATTAAATATTTATTGGAAACAGGTAGATCCATATGATAGCCAAGGTCAATTTGCAGATAGAGGTTCTCAATATCAGACGGCCATATTTTATCATGATGAGGAACAGAAAAATATAGCATTAGAGTCAAAGAAAAAACTAGAAGAAAGTCGTAATTTTAAAGAAAAGGTAGAAACTAGGATATTAGAGGCTACCGCTTTTTATCCTGCAGAGGATTATCATCAAGATTATTACAAGAAAAACTCTACTCATTATAACAATTATTATAAAAATTCAGGAAGATATAATTTTGTAAAGAGTAATTGGGATAGAAGAAATGTAAATAGAAACGAATTGATGGCAAAACTTACAAATATACAGTTTGAGGTAACCCAAAATGATATGACTGAAGTTCCATTTGAAAATGAGTACTATGATAATTTTGAAAAGGGTATCTATGTAGATATAGTGGATGGAACACCTTTATTTTCTTCATCTGATAAATATGATTCTCAGTGTGGTTGGCCAGCTTTTTATAAACCTATAAAAGATACTTCTATATTTAACAGAACTGACTATTCTTTTGGAATGGTAAGAACTGAGGTTAGAAGTGTAAACGCTAACAGTCATCTAGGTCACGTATTTGATGATGCCCCTGAAGAAAAGGGTGGTAAAAGATATTGTATAAATTCAGCCTCCCTAAAGTTCATACCATATGATAAAATGAAAGAAGAAGGGTATGAAGAGTTTAGATCACTTGTAGAATAATTTTTATGAGCTAACTCTTTATGTAAGGAATTATTGTTTAGATGGGTGGTTGTTTTATTTATGGAGAATTTATATTATAGAGAGAGAAATCTAAAAGAAGTAAAAACTCAAATAAAGAAAGTAATTGATTATAACGGAAAAACTGGGATTTTACTAAAAGAAAATATCTTCTTTCCAGGTGGAGGAGGTCAGATTTCAGATTCTGGATATATAACTGGTGTAGATAAAAATAATAATGAGATAAAAGTAAAAGTGATAAATGTTTTAGAGGATTTAAAATTTGGAATAGTGGTTTTGATAGAGAATATAGGAGAAATAGATATTGATGCCCCTGTAAAGTGTACAGTTGATTGGGACAGAAGAGAAGATGGTATGCAACAACATACTGGTCAACATGTATTATCAGGTTGTTTTTTTAAAATATTTCAAAGAAATACAAAGGGCCTTCATATTGGAAAAGAGCTTTCACAACTGGATATAGAGGGCGAATTTACAGATGATATGGTAAAAGAAATAGAAGAATATGCGAATAATATAATTCAAGAAGGAATTGATATTAAAAACTATATTATAGATGATGAATTAAGAAAAAAAAATATTACAAGAAGACCATTACCAGATACTAAAGAAGAAATAAGAGTATTGGAGATTCCCAATTTGGATATAAATGCATGTTGTGGAGTTCATTGTTACAATACTAGAGATCTTCGTATGATAAAGATAAAAAGATTTTATAGACACAAAGGATCAACTAGATTTGAGTATTTAGTAGGACAAAGAGCAGTAAAATATGTTTTGGAAAGAGAAAACGTATTTGAACGTGTATTAAATAACTTCAATTGTGATGAAAAAAATATTGAAAATGCTATACATAACTTGAATAATAAAAAAGATGAACTGTATGAAAAAAACAGGTATTCAAGCCTTAAATACATAGAGTTATTTTCAAATGAAATTATAAACTCAAGTAAAATAAATAAAGATAATATATATATAGTATATAAAATATTTGAAGGTGAAAAAAACTGGCTGCTGGCTGATATTGCGAAATATATAACTGAAAATTATAAGGCGATAGTTTTATTTGCAAATAAAGCAGACGGTTTTGTAGATATAAAACTTCAAGCAAGTAAGAAATTGACAAAAGAGCATAAATATATAAATTTGGGAGAAGATTTTAAAAACAAATCTAAATTGGTAGATGCCAAGGGTGGAGGATCAGCTTTCATGGCTCAAGGTATGTGTGAAAATCAAAAAAACATTGACAATTTCTTGGATAGTATTTATCATATATATATTGAAAAATAAGAAAAACTGTTTAGCATTAAATGTATGAGGAGGCCAAGATGTCATCAGCAGGACTAATTATTTTAATATTGTTGTCACTATTTGCTATTTATTGTATGGTTGGTAAAAATGGTAGAGGCGTGAAAAATTATATTATTAGAAACACAGTCGGCGTATATGTTATGATATTGGGCTTATTATCTATTCTTAAATCCAATTTAGGTTTAATACAAGGTTTTTATTTTGGTTTGGTAACATTCGTTATCTCCATTCTTACTTTGTTTGTGTTTAAGAAAGATTATAAGAAATGTCAGATTTTGAATATAATAGGTATTGTAATAGGAACGATTGCTACACATTTTGCATATATTCGTTGAAAAAATGTGTTTATTAGAAGGATTAAAGTATTTTACTTTGGTCCTTTTTTATTTTATGACAATATAAAAAAGTAGAAGGCAAAAGCCTTCTACTTAAATTAGATATCGAACAATCTAATTATTTATTTTTTTATTGTTGTAAGTTCATATCCATTTACAATCAAGGAACTAAGATTTTCATCTGTTAGAACTGCATCAAATTTTATTTTAGATTTCTCATTTGGGTAGGAAAAGTATCCATTTGCATAGACCATTTTATCGTTTTTATGCATGGAAGTTGTAACTACCCTTACATCGCCATCTACTGGAACATAAGTATTTAGGTAGCTTGAAATCAACTTTTCATATTTAGAGTTATCCTCACTAGATATTGTAGAACTTTGTGCTACGAATTTATCGGGCAAACCATCCGAACTAGACATTCCAAAATTATTTGTAATTTTACCAGCAATTAAAAGAACAAACATGATTATTGCAGCAGCATAAATTGCCTTCACCCAAATTGGTGAGTTAAGTCTGTTTAGCTTTGCTTTGTTTTTACTTTTAGTTTGTTGATTTATTTGTTCACGCATCTTGTTTATATCATATTGGATTACACGATTATCGTTGTATACATTTTTTTGCGTGTCGGCCTGTGATTTTTTATTATTGTATGCTTTTTTCTTTTCAGCAAAGTTAATGGCCTTACCGGAATTTGTTTTCTTTATTTTTTCGCTCAAATGTAACCCTCCAGTCTTAAAAATACAAAAACACTATTAATATCCTAATTATATTAAATTTATAAATAATAGTCAATAATGATGTCTAGAAAGTATACTAAATTTATAGCACTAAGTCAACAATCATATATAGAAAGAATTCTCATTTTGTGATAAAATTGAGTAAGAAGAGTTTAATTTATGAATCGAAATTTACTTTCTTGGAGGAGGAAGAGAAAAAGTGATTTTTATAGGTAATAGATATGAGATAACGGATAGGCCCGTTTATATTGAGGAAAATAAGCTTTATAATGCTTATGACTCAGAAAAAAATGTAAACGTTAAGATAAAAATAATAGAAAATAATAGATACATAAGCATAGATTTTATACCAAACCTTATTGATGAGAGTATGATAATAAATGAGTTGAAGTGTCCATATATACTTAACATACTAGACGTTGGCGTGCACAGAACCGTGGACAACCTACTTTACTATGTAGTATATGAAAATTTTGATGGAGTATCGCTTTCAACGCTTACAAGGGGAGCCTACCTTCATCTTGATGCATTGATAAGAATAGCAACTCAAGTTATAAAAGCTCTTCAATCATACAAGAGTCTTGGTAAAAATCATGGTTCCTTAAAGCCTGATGATATATTGGTAGATGATAAATACGGAATCAAAATTGCAGACTTTGGTATAACAGAAGCTAATAGAGGCACAAACATTAGATGCTCTGGTAATTTAAAATATCTGTCTCCATCACAGCTTTCTATAGACTTTACGGATATAAAGACAGATTTGTATTGCGTTGGTGTAATATTGTATGAAGCAACTTTTAAAAGATTTCCCTTTAGTGAAGCTCATACAGAAAAACAATTGATGAGAGCAATTGATAAGGGTGTAATGTGGACAAAAGTAAATACAAATGATTATAATCAAGAGTTTGTAGATATAATAAAAAAATTATTAGAAAGAAATGATAACTTATGTTATAAAAATTATAATGAAGTTCTTATGAGTCTGAGCCAATTTATGTATAAGACTTCAAAAATCAGTACAACAGAAATCAATAATATGGCATCTAAACCACAGCTTGAGTCAGTACTGGATAAGACAGGGAGAATTGATCCAGAAGATTTTTATAAGACAAATCAAATATTCTTAAAGGATATCGATAAGGAATTGATCAAGCAAGCCATCGAAGAAAAAGCATCGATAAAAGCAGAAAAAATAGAAGAAAAGCACAAAGGTCAAAAATTAAAAAAGGCAGTTATACTTACCATTGTTGTATTGATAGTAGGAACAATGCTGGCTTCAATTTTTTTATAAAGAAAGTTTGTTAAGAATCATAAATAAAATGTTCATTTTATTCAATATAAAAATAATTATTAACTAAAAACTAACTCATTTTAGTAAGGTTTATTTTGAATAAACAAATTTAATTAAGATAATTCATAGTAATATTATAACAATTATATTTTGGTAAGTTTTTATAGATAATCTATTTATATTGGATGTTGACTTTTATATATTTAAATGATAAAATGATATAGGTTATTTTAAGACCAATAAATTAAACACAGCAACGGGATTTCTAAAAGGTGCCGTATATTTTATAAGAGGTTTTTTAGAGAGAAGAACGTGCTGGAGGTATAAAACCGAGGAGGAAAAATTAATGTCAGTAATTTCAATGAAACAATTACTAGAAGCTGGTGTACACTTTGGACATCAGACAAGAAGATGGAACCCAAAGATGTCGAAGTATATATTTACAGAAAGAAATGGTATATATATAATCGACCTACAGAAGACTGTAAAGAAGATTGATGAAGCTTATAAGTTTATGCAGGAAGTAGCAGAAACTGGAAAGCCAGTACTATTCGTTGGTACAAAGAAGCAAGCTCAGGATGCTATAAAGGAAGAAGCTGAAAGATGTGGAATGTTCTATGTAAACGAAAGATGGCTAGGAGGAATGCTTACTAACCATAAGACTATAAAGACTAGAATCAAGAAGTTAAGAGAACTAGAAGCTATGGAATTAGATGGTACATTTGATGTACTACCAAAGAAGGAAGTTCTTCAGCTTAGAGCAGAAAAAGATAAGCTAGAAAAATTCCTAGGTGGTATAAAAGATATGCCAGAACTACCAGCTGCAATATATGTAGTTGATCCTAGAAAGGAAAACATAGCAATACAGGAAGCTCATAGACTAGGTATACCAGTAGTTGGTACAGTTGATACTAACTGTGACCCAGATGAGATCGACTATCCAATACCAGCTAATGATGATGCTATTAGAGCTGTAAAATTAATAACTGGTGCAATGGCTAGTGCTGTAATCGAAGCTAGACAAGGTGTTGATGATGTAGCTGTAGAAGAAGAAGCTGTTGAAGCTGAAGCAACTGCAGAAGAAAAGTAATTAATACATTAAAAATACATTGAATAATGTAAAGCTTATGGTAAGGGCAATGCCCTTACCATTTTGTGAATAAATAATAATTTAATTAATAGGAGGATTTTACGATGGCTGTAACTGCACAGATGGTAAAAGAATTAAGAGAAGCAACAGGCGCAGGTATGATGGACTGTAAGAAGGCTCTTACAGAAGCTGAAGGCGATATGGAAAGAGCAATTGATATATTAAGAGAAAAAGGTCTTTCAAAGGCTGCAAAGAAGGCTGATAGAGTAGCTGCTGAAGGTCTAGTAACTATAAAGACTAATGAAGATAATACTGCTGCTGCAATAGTAGAAGTAAACTCTGAAACTGACTTCGTTGCAAAGAATGAAGATTTCAAGGTTTTTGTAAATGATGTAGTAGAAATGGCTTTAGATGGTTCTGCTGAAAACGTAGCTGAATTACTTGAAGTTGAACATAAAGAAGGAAAGGCTCTTCAGGATATTTTAAATGATAAAATAGCAAAAATTGGAGAAAAGCTTGACATAAGAAGATTTGAAAAGATCTCTACAAACGGAAAGATGGCAGGTTATATTCATGGTGCTGGTAAGATAGGTGTTATTGTAGAATTAGACACTGATTCTAACGACGATAAGATATTTGAATTAGGTAAGGACGTAGCTATGCAAATAGCAGCTATGAACCCTAAGTATATCTCTAGAGAAGATGTTGATCAGGATTATATAGCTCATGAAACAGAAGTTCTAAAGCAGCAGGCATTGAACGAAGGAAAGCCAGCTAATATAGTTGAAAAAATGGTTGTTGGTAGACTAAATAAGGAATTAAAGGAAGTTTGTCTATTAGATCAGGTATTCATTAAGGACTCTGAAATAACTATAGGAAAGCTTATTGAAAAGGTTGCCAAGGAAGTTGCTAGCCCAATAAAGATTTCTAGAATGGTTAGATATGAAGTAGGCGAAGGAATTGAAAAGAAGCAGGAATGCTTCCTTGAAGAAGTTGCTAAGCAGATGAACTAATCAATAAAGTAAAGAGAACACTTAGCGTGTTCTCTTTTTTATAAGAATACGTGTTTAATATACAAGATAAAAATTATTTCGTATACAACACAAAATTAATTGTTAAAGGAGAATATTAATATGAATGAACCTATATACAAAAGAGTGTTGCTAAAGATAAGTGGCGAAGCTTTATCTGGAGGAACAGGATTTGGTATTAACAATGATGTGTTACACGATATATCTTTGGGTATCAAGGAGCTAAATGATGTAGGAGTAGAAGTAGCTGTAGTAGTTGGTGGAGGTAATTTCTGGAGAGGTAGAACCAATCAAGGAATGGATAGAACAACTGCTGACTATATAGGTATGCTTGCTACTGTTATGAATGCTATGGCCCTACAAGACTCTTTAGAAAACGTAGGAGTTCCTACTAGAGTTCAAACAGGTATAGAAATGAGACAGGTTGCAGAGCCATATATTAGAAGAAGAGCAGTTAGACATCTTGAAAAGGGAAGAGTAGTGATATTTGGTGCCGGAACAGGTAACCCATACTTCTCAACAGATACAGCCGCTGCACTTAGAGCTGCAGAAATGGAAGCAGATGTAATATTATTGGCAAAGAATGTTGATGCCGTATACGATAAGGATCCTAAGATCCATGATGATGCAAAAAAATTCAGTAACTTAACTTATATGGAAGTAATAAATAAAGAACTAAAGGTTATGGACTCAACTGCTACATCGTTATGTATGGATAATAAGATCACTATAAAGGTATTTGAGCTTTCAACTGAAAATATTATTAAGGTTGTTTATGGAGAAAATCTTGGAACAATCGTGGAATAATAGTATAATATAAGTACGAAATTGGCTTTAAAAATTATTTTCAGGAGGGTTTTTATGAAGTTGGACATTCACGTTCTTTTAGAAGAACAAATGGATAAAACTATTGAAGCGTTAAAATTTGAGTTTGGTACTGTTAGAGCAGGTAGAGCTAATCCATCAATGCTTGATAAGGTAAGAGTGGATTACTATGGGACACCTACTCCAGTGAATCAGATGGCAGCTGTAGCTGTAGCTGAAGGTAGAATATTGACTATAACACCATGGGATAAGTCAAGTATTCACGATATCGAAAAGGCAATTGCTGAATCAGATATCGGCATAGCACCAACAAATGACGGTTCTGTAATAAGAATATCTGTTCCTCAACTTACAGAGGAAAGAAGAAAAGAACTAGCTAAAAAAGTATCTAAGTCATCTGAAACATTCAAAATAAGAATAAGAAATGACAGAAGAGATGCTAATGATGAAATAAAGAAGATGGAAAAGGCTGGAGATTTGGCAGAAGATGAAGCTAAGAAAGCTTTAGAAGAAGTTCAGAGCATGACTGATGAATACATCAAGGAAATCGAGAACTTAACATCTGAAAAAGAAAAGGACATTATGTCAGTTTAATTTTTAAGAGAGATGGATTTCCATCTCTCTTATTTTTTATTTAAAATCTAAGTTGCAAAAGGAGAAAACATGAAAAGATTAAATATATATGTTAGATATACATCAAAAAAGGATTGTAGAGATAAATTTTTAAATGAAGTTGATAAAAATGATATACTAGATAAAATAAGATCAGAAGATGGATGTATTATGTATGAATATTTTGTATCAATGGAC
This sequence comes from Peptostreptococcus sp., assembly GCF_036639115.1. Classification (GTDB taxonomy): domain Bacteria; phylum Bacillota; class Clostridia; order Peptostreptococcales; family Peptostreptococcaceae; genus Peptostreptococcus. The sequence goes on from NZ_JAVWJH010000003.1 coordinate 309,236, forward strand.
AAAGACAATCAAATATTATTAGTAGAATCATGGGAAGATGAATCTTATCAAATAGAACATATGAAACAAGAGCATATGAAGAAGCTAAAAGAAATAAAAGACAAATATATCCTAGAAACGTATATTGACAAAATATAGTAGTGAAATTCAGTTTATATGCTAATAAAAAGATAGGAAATAAAATTTATGGAAATTCTATAGAGTGAAAATAAAATTTTATTTTTTTAAAAAATTGTTAAAGTAATTGTATGGCTAAGATGCTTATATAAAAATTAAAATAAATTATATTTCAAAAATACAAAGAATTATGACTTGTTTTTTGAGCTATTATTAATTTCTTTATAATTGTAGAACAATTTTTGTTATGGTATAATATCTTTAAGGTATCTATATTTTGAACTAAATATAAGATAAAAGCATTAATAAATTAAAGGAGACATTTGTATGGAGAAGATGTATTACGATATAGATGAAGAAAGAGTGCCTCAACATATTGCGATAATAATGGATGGCAATGGTAGGTGGGCAAAGTCTAAAATGATGCCAAGAACTTATGGGCATAAGGCTGGAGTTGAAACAATTAGAAAAGTAGTAAAGGAATCTAAAAGACTAGGTATAAAATACCTTACTCTGTATGCATTTTCAACAGAAAACTGGAAGAGGCCAAAAGATGAAGTATCTGCACTTATGAAGTTATTAGTTACATATCTGAGACGTGAATTGGCTGAACTTGATAAAAATGATGTTAAAATAAATACCATAGGAGATATATCAAAACTTCCAGAAGCATGTGTAGATGAACTGAATAAGTCAAAAGAAAAAACAAAGGACAACAAATCGCTTGTTCTTACTCTTGCATTAAATTATGGTGGAAGAGCAGATATAATAGATGCTGTAAAGCTAACGTGTGGCGATGTACTTGATGGAAAGATAAAGATAGAAGATATAGATGATGACGTATTTTCTGCTTATCTAGATACAAAAGATATAGTAGATCCTGATTTAGTTATCAGAACAAGTGGAGAACAGAGACTTAGCAATTTCTTGCTTTGGGAAATTGCATATTCAGAATTTTACTATACAGACATTCATTGGCCAGACTTTGATGAAGAAGAACTACAAAAGGCAGTATATTCTTATCAAAACAGAGATAGACGCTTTGGCGCTGTTAAATAGGAGGTTTTTTATGAAACAGAGATTTACTTCAGCATTAATTATGCTTCCACTTTTGATACTTTTAATTGTTCGTGGAATACCACTCTATATTGGTGGTGCAATTTTGATGTTAATAGCATTATATGAATTTTATTCCGCATTTGAAAACATTGACTACAAGCCAATAAAATTTTTAGGATATGCATTTACGATATTTGTATTTTTTGGAAATGTATTTAAGCTGCAAACAGAAGCTTTTGCATTTGCATTATTTATAGTTTTTATAGGGGCAATAATTTATGTTTTATCGCATAGAGCAAATGTAGTAGATGTTTCTTTAACTTTTTCAGGAATACTGTATGTATGTTTATGCTTTAATTATATCATTATGATGGTGGATAAAATTCCTGATGGTCACTTATATGTTTGGTTGATATTTATAATAGCATTTGCTACAGATATATTTGCATACTTTGTTGGCAAGAACTATGGAAAACATAAGTTAATACCTAGTGTAAGTCCAAACAAGACAGTAGAGGGTAGCTTAGGCGGAATCCTGGCTAGTGTGGTGTTTAGTGCCTTGTTTGCTATAGCATTCAAACTTCCTGTACTAATGCTTATCTTAATTGCATTAGTTGGTAGTATTGTAGCACAAATAGGTGACTTGACAGCATCTTCTATCAAAAGATATGCAGGTATAAAAGACTTTGGAAACCTAATACCAGGGCATGGCGGAGTACTTGATAGATTTGACAGTGTACTGTTAGTATCTCCATATGTATATCTAGTTCTAGTATTTTTTATTAAATAATTTATATTGTTTAAAACTTAGGTGGTGCATCATAGATGAAAGTTGAAAAAAGCAATTCTGCTTATAATAAAATGATTAGAAATATAATTATTTTATTAAGTATTTCTATAATGTTGATAATATTAACATCTTGTTCTATAGATAAAAAAGAAAATACTTACGAAATTTTAAATAAAGATGGAGATAATATAGAAAGCAGATATAATCCACCTAAAGGATATAGTAGAATTGAGGCAGATAAAGACAGCTTTGCATATTTTTTAAGGCATGAAAAATTAAAGAAATATGGCGAAAAAAGTATCTATTACAATGGAAAAGAGAAAAAGAGTGAAGGTGTTTATGATTCAGTTTTTGATATAGATTTGGAAGGGAAAAACCTTCTTCATTGTGCAGATGCTTGCTACAAGTTTATGGGTGATTATTTATATTCGCAGGGAAAATATGATAGTATTAAGTTTCATTTTGTTTCTGGTGGAATTGCTGATTTTGGTAAATATACTAAAGGGTATAGGGTTGATCCAGAAACAGGAAATTATTATGAGGGGGCAGGTTCTTCATCCTCAGAAGATGTATACAAGAAATTTATAAATCTAGTATATGCATACTCAGGAACTTTATCCCTTGAGGTAGATACATATGCAGTTGATATAGATGATATGCAAATAGGAGATGTATTTGTTATCGGTGGAACTCCTGGAAGTAAAAGAGTAGGACACGCTATAATGGTAGTTGACATGGCCAAAGACAAGAATAATAATAAGGTGTTTATGTTAGCGCAATCATATATGCCCGCACAACAGACGCAAATATTGGTCAATAAAAAAGAAAAAGAAATAAGTCCATGGTATAGCTTGGAAAAAGTAAAAAAAGAAAAGAAACTACTTAGCCCTCAGTGGACATTCCAACTTGATGAGTTAAGACGATTTAAAATAGAAAATTAATTTGTATCAATTAAAAGTGGTGATTATTATAATCACCACTTTTTAATATTATCTATATATTATTTAAAGCTTATTTATTTCATCTACTAGCGTATCAACTATTTCATCTTGAGGTATCCTCTTAACGATTTCTCCCTTTTTGAATAGAAGTCCTATGCCATCTCCACCTGCTATACCAATGTCAGCTTCTTTGGCTTCTCCAGGACCATTCACAGCACATCCCATAATGGCAACAGTGATATCTTTTTCTATATGCTCAATTTTGCTTTCAACCTCATTAGCCAAATTTATAAGATTTATTTGGCACCTTCCACAAGTAGGACAAGAGACTATTTTAATTTTATCATTCAATAATCCTATACTTCTCAAAATTTCTTTTCCGACTTTAATTTCTTCAACAGGGTCTCCAGTAAGAGATATTCTTATAGTATCTCCTATGCCATCTGCCAGTAAAGATCCAATACCAATTGATGATTTGATAGTACCCTTAAATACGCCTCCTGCTTCAGTAATTCCTAGATGAAGAGGGTAGTCCACCTTCTGTGATATCAACCTATAAGCCTCTATTGATTTTCTGATATCAGAATTTTTTAGTGAGATAACTATATCATAAAAATCAAGGTCTTCTAATATCTTTACATGCCTAAGAGCAGACTCAACCATGGCTTCTGCTGTTGGTCCATTAAATTTATCTAACAGATCTTTTTCTAAAGAACCACCATTAACACCAATTCTTATAGGAATGTTTTTTTCCTTACAAGCGTGAACAACCTCCTTGGTTCTATCAATGCTACCAATATTACCTGGATTGATTCTAATAGCATCCACTCCCTGCCTAATAGCCTCTAGGGCAAGCCTGTAGTCAAAGTGTATGTCCGCAACTATAGGTATGGCAGTAGCAGATTTTATTTCACCAATTGCTTTGGCAGCTATCATATCTGGTACTGCTATTCTTACAATGTCACAACCAGCATGCTGTAATCTATATATTTGTTCAATTGTAGCCTTTGGATCCCTAGTGTCCGTATTAGTCATTGATTGAACTGATATAGGAGAATTTCCACCTATAACTAATTTTCCGATTTTTACTTTTCTTGTATCTCTTCTTTTATAACTCATCTTGACTCCTTTTTAACTTATTAAACTTTATTGATATAGTCTAATAGAAGTAATATCAATAAAATATTATTGATTCAAACTCAATGCTTTAAAAATATATTAAGGTATTTAAAAAATTAAATACCTTAAAGTAATTTCTATTTTATTAAGCAAACAATCTAAGAATGTCTTTATAGGTAATAAATACCATAAATGCTAGTAATACAAACAATCCAGCTCCATTTATATATCCTTCAACCTTTGATGGTAATTTCTTACCACCTCTTATAGCTTCTATAATAAGCATCAATATTCTCCAACCGTCTAGAGCCGGTAGAGGAAGTAGGTTCATTATACCGATGTTTAGACTTATAATTGCAGTTAAATAGACTAAGTTTATAAAGCCTGTTGTTGCGGCATTAGATACCATATTTATTACACCAACTGGTCCAGCTAGTGAATTGGTAATATTGCCTGAAAGCTGTCCAGTTACTAGTTGCCATAAGAACTGTAGCATAGCCTTAGCAATTTCGTATGTAGAATAAAATGCTTGTGAAATAGCTTTAGTTGGATTTTTTTCATTCTTTGGCTGTATCCCTATTGCATATTTACCTGCATTTTTTTCTGGAACAATAGCAACCTGTTGAGTTTTTCCATCACGTTCATATTTTATTTGTAATTCTTTACCTTCACTCTTTGTAATTATAGAACTAATTTCATTGAATGATTTCACATTATTATCATTTATAGAGATTATCTTGTCATCTGCCTTCAAACCAACTTTGTAAGATGGTGAATCTGGCATTACTTTTCCAAAAGTTGTACTTGGAGTACCAACTACAAAGAAAAATGGTATTAAAAGAACCACACACAAGATAATATTTGCCATTGGTCCTGCAAATATTGAAAGAAATCTTTCTTTAATAGATTTTTGACCAAATGAGTTTGGATCTACGGAATCTTCATCTTCACCTTCCATAGCCACATAACCGCCTATTGGAAACAATCTAACATTATATACTATCCCTTCTTTTTCCCAACCAAACAGTCGAGGCCCCATGCCTATAGAGAACTCATGGATAGTTACGCCAGCTCTTTTAGCAAAGTAAAAGTGCCCTAATTCATGTATGAATATAATGAATCCGAATACCAATATTGCTGCAATAATATTCATATATTTACTCCTTTTCTACGTTATATGCCAACTTATTTACAAATTGGCTCTGTATTTGTGTATTGATAGTGTTATAAAACTATAAAATTATCTACTTTACAGTTTTATTTATGAAATCTCTAGTCCATTCATCCAGTTTTAGAATATCTTCTAGGTTAGGTTCCTCTATATAGTCATGACTTTTAATGGCTATATCAATGTATTTTGCTATATCATAAAATCCGATTTCATCATTTAAAAACTTACCAACTAATACTTCATTTGCTGCATTTAAAACTGTACAATCTGTTCCTCCATGCTTTAGAGCATCGAAGGCTAATTTTAAACAAGGAAAGACTTCCATATTAGCTTTTTCAAAAGAAAGATTAGCTATCTCAAAAAGGTTTAGCCTTTCAAAATCAGCATCTATTCTTTCAGGGTAAGTAAGTGCATATTGTATAGGAACTCGCATATCAGGGCAACCCATTTGAGCAATTACAGTAGAGTCGCTAAACTGTACCATAGAATGAACTATACTTTGTGGATGAACATGTACAACTATATCATCAGGATCTACTCCAAATAACCACTTAGCCTCTATAACTTCAAGACCCTTATTCATAAGAGTAGAAGAATCAATAGTTATCTTTTGACCCATAGTCCAATTGGGATGTTTTAAAGCAGCCTCTTTTTTTACATTTATTAAATCTTCTTTACTCTTACCCCTAAAAGGTCCACCAGAAGCTGTTAAAAGTATTTTGTCTATTTTACTATTATCTTCTCCATTTAAACATTGAAATATTGCACTATGTTCACTATCAACAGGCACAATTGAAGCATTGTATTTCTTGGCTTCTTTCATAACTAAGCTACCTGCAGTGACCAAGGTTTCTTTATTTGCTAGGGCTATAGTAGTAGAATTTTTGATAGCCTCTAAGGTTGGAACTAGTCCGATCATACCCACTACAGCAGTTACAAGTATGTCTATCGATTTAGACTTGGCAATTTCAACAAGTCCGTCGAGGCCTGTATATACATCCAGCTTCACTAGATCTTTATCTAGAGAAGTGTTTTTTATTTTTAGAAAATCCAAATAAGAATCCTCATCAAATATTGTAACTTTACGCGGTTTAAATTCCTTTATTTGTTCTAAAAGTAGTTTGGTATTTTTATTAGTAGTGATACCCTCTACCTCAAACAGTTCTGGATTTAGCCTGATAACATCTAAGCTTTGTGTTCCAATTGAACCCGTTGAACCGAGTATAGAAATTATTTTTTTTGTATTTAAAGTCTCATTCTCATTCAAAGACTTAAGATTTTTATTTAAAATCAAATTACTCACATCCTATTCTTTTCTTTTAAATATTACCTAATAGATTATAACATAAAAAACCTAAATAATTGCTTAATTTATCATTTAAAAAAAATGAATATTTGATAAGAGTTCTTTGCACATAAAAAATCTAAAAATTAAAAAAAATGAATATACTTATTTTCTTTAAAAAAAATAAAAATAAAGGTTTAGTAATTATATATGTTGTATAGTTATTTTATAGAAACTTTTGTATGTATGATAGCTTTTGTATATGTGATAGATAGATTAAATTATAACTTGACCTATTTGGGTATTTTATATTATTAGTATCTGAAAAAGTCTAAAATACGGATGGTTTAAAGTATGCTCATTAATAAGTAAAACAAATGGGTAATAAAAAAAATAATTTTTTTGAAAAAAGTTTAGCATATTTATAAACACAATAGTTTGTAAAAATAAAGTTTAGCATTTAGATAAATAAAAGTTTAGCATTTAGGTAAACTTTGGTTTTTTTTCAATTGACATGATTTTATTATCGTTGTATATTATTGTTACAGACAAAGGGGGATGAGTGAATGTTTGATATAGAAAAACATGATCGAAAAATAGATAGTACAGAGTATACAGAAAGTAGAAATGTAAACTTTAAAAAAAATGTAGAAAAATTTTTAAATGTTTCCCCAAAAAATTATGTAAAGACTATGGAATCTATAAGTTCTAAAAAGGCAATGATACCTATGATGTTGATTAGTCTTATGGACAAGGATAATAAAATAAAGATGACATTGAAAGAGTTATCAGAGCTATTAGATTATCCAAAGACAAGCCTATCGGTATTGTTTGGAGAGTATAGAAAATATGAGTTCATGCAAAAGGTAAGAAATGGGGTGTATATGATTAACCCATTAGTCTCATATAAAGGCTCTAAATATGAAAGAGATAAATTAGTTAAAGAGTACAGTAGAATTATTGAGGAAAATATTGTATGAAGAAAGGCAGAAGAAAGAGGGTATTAATATGGATTTTAAGTTTGATAGAGAAATAATGAAATGGTTTGATTCATTCTTTGAAGATCAAATTGATATATTTAATGTCAGTGATTTTTTATGCTCAATGCAAGAGTTTGATTCTAAAAAGAGAACGGATAATCTAATTGTACTAGAAAAGGAAAATTCAAATTATTGGAGATTAGAGTTTTCAATACCAAGAAACTATGTTATAAAGTTAAAAAAGAATGTTCATCCTTTTTTTGGTGAGTATATTTATGATCAGATTTCAATTTATAGTGATGATAAAATATATGACTTTATAAACCTATATATAATGAAGATTATGGACAATGTTGTAAAATATAGCTACTATCCAATGGAAAAAGTTTACTACATGGATTATAATGATGAGTTCATTAGAAAATGCAGATATCTACAGGTAGGTGAAAAGAGAGTCATAGATGAAGACTTGTATTTGATACCTTTATCAAATAAGAGTTTTGATTTTTTCAACTTCGCAAAAACCTTTAAATTAAATCTAAGTTTTGAACCAACAAAAGGTGAAGATCTTTTAGATAGCATACTGGATTTAAGAAAATCAATAATAGTTAAAGAATAATTTAAAAATTAGTAACTTATAAAATATAGTGATAACTATCTGAACGATAGTTATATATACTGTTGTTTAAGAAAGATTAAACAGAGCTTAATGTCGTGTAAAAATAAAAATGACTAGTTTGAACAATATATAAATAATTGTTCAATAAAATAAATAAGATTCTATAGTTATATTAATAAAGATACAGAAGGGACGTGTATTATATGAATGTAGAAAAAATGACTATAAGAGTGCAAAATGCACTAAATGACGCTTTTGCTGAGGCTGTAAAAAATAATAATCAGCAGGTAGATATAATTCATTTGGTATATGCATTGATGGACCAAGAGGACGGTTTAATTCCGAACATAATAGAGAAAATGAATATTAGTGTAGATGCTTTAAAGGATTCTCTAGGAAATGAGATGAAGAAGCTACCTAGAGTAACAGGTGAAGCAGCAAGTGCACAGGGAGTTACTGCCACTAGAAAGATAAATGAAGTTCTAGTAAAGGCTGAAGAAATTTCAGAACAGTTTAAAGATTCGTATATCAGTGTTGAGCATATAATGCTTGCAATATTTGATATCGAAAAAAATGGTAATATAGGAAATTTATTTAATAGATTTGGACTTACTAAGCAAGAATTTTTAAATACTTTAAACTCAGTAAGAGGGAATCAAAGAGTAGATACACAAGATCCAGAAGGAACATATGATGCCTTGGCAAAGTATGGTACTAATCTTGTAAAACTAGCACAGGACAACAAACTAGATCCTGTAATTGGTAGAGATGAAGAGATAAGAAGAACTGTAAGAATCCTTTCAAGAAGAACTAAGAATAACCCTATATTGATAGGTGAACCAGGTGTTGGTAAAACAGCTATTATAGAAGGTTTGGCTCAGCGTATAGTAAAGGGTGATGTTCCAGAAGGATTAAAGAATAAAATAATATTCTCTCTTGATATGGGAGCACTGATAGCAGGTGCAAAGTATAGAGGAGAGTTTGAAGAAAGATTAAAGGCAGTTTTAAAAGAAGTATCTAGCTCAGATGGTAAGATAATATTATTTATAGACGAGATACATAATATTGTTGGTGCAGGAAAGACTGAAGGCTCAATGGATGCTGGTAACTTAATTAAACCAATGCTTGCAAGAGGTGAACTAAACTGTATAGGGGCAACAACTTTTGATGAATATAGAAAGTATATAGAAAAAGACAAGGCTTTGGAAAGAAGATTCCAACCGATAATAGTAGAGGAACCAACAGTAGATGACACTATATCAATACTTAGAGGTCTAAAAGAAAGATTTGAAATACATCACGGCATAAGAATACATGATAATGCAATTGTTGCAGCAGCCAAGCTTTCTGATAGATATATACAGGATAGATTTCTTCCAGACAAGGCTATAGATCTGATAGATGAAGCAGGAGCTATGATAAGAAGTGAAATAGACTCTCTTCCTACTGAACTTGATGTTGTTAGAAGAAAATTATTTACTCTTGAAATAGAAAGAGAGGCTCTTTTAAAAGAAAATGATGAAAAATCTAAGGCAAGATTAAATGAGCTTGAGGCTGAACTAGCGGATCTAAAGGAAGAAAATGATAGTATGACATCTAAATATGAAGCTGAGAAGAGCAAGATAATGGATATCAAGCTATTAAAGGAAAAATTAGATGACGCCAAGGGTAGAGCGGAAAAATATGAAAGAGAATATGATTTTAATAAGGCTGCTGAAGTGAAATTTGGTGAGATTCCTACACTTGAAGAGCAAATTAAAAAATATGAAGAAAATATGTCCAAGCATACTGAAGAAAATACTCTACTAAAAGAAGAGGTAACAGAAAATGAAGTTGCAGATATAGTTTCAAAATGGACAGGAATACCTGTTACAAAGCTAGTTGAAACTGAAAGGGAAAAACTGCTTTTACTTGAAGATAAGTTACATGAAAGGGTAGTAGGTCAGGATGAAGCAGTAAAGGCTGTTTCGGATGCAATACTAAGGTCTAGAGCTGGTCTTAGCGATGAAAATAAGCCAATAGGATCATTTATATTCCTAGGACCAACAGGCGTTGGTAAGACTGAACTTGCAAAGACTTTAGCTAGAGAACTATTTGATAGCGAAGACAATATGATAAGAATAGATATGTCAGAGTATATGGAAAAGCATAGTGTATCTAGATTGGTAGGACCACCTCCAGGATATGTTGGATACGAAGAAGGTGGACAGTTGACTGAGGCTGTAAGAAGACAGCCATATTCTGTAATACTATTTGATGAAATAGAAAAAGCTCATAGTGACGTCTTTAACATGTTCTTACAGATACTAGATGATGGAAGGCTTACAGATAATAAGGGCAAAACAGTTGATTTTAGAAATACACTTATTATTATGACTTCAAATATTGGTAGTGAAATACTTCTAGAGGCTGGTGGCAAAATAGATGAGGATGTAAATTCTAGAATTAAAGAAATGATGAGGATGAGATTTAAGCCGGAATTCCTAAACAGAGTGGACGATATAATAATGTTTAAGCCACTTCAGAAGGAAGAAATCAAAAAGATAATAGATATATTCATGCAGAGTGTAAGAAATAGATTAAAAGAAAAAGATATTTCACTAAATATCACAGATGAAGCAAAAGATTCAATAGTAGAAGTTGGATATGATTCTGTATATGGTGCTAGACCACTTAAGAGATATATCAGCAATACTTTAGAAACTGAGATTGCAAAGAGGATAATATCAGGAAACATATCTAGTGGAGATACAATTAATATAGTAGCAGAAGATGGCAGAGTTGTTATTAAATAAAAAATAAATTTATAGTCAACTTTATATGTTAAGCTAGTATTAAAAAGGGCGACAGATAATTATAATCAGTCGCTTTTTTTATTGTAAAAAACTTGTTAAAAAGTGCTTTAGTATGCAAAAATAAGTTATAAAGGATTGATTAAAAATTAACTATAAATTTAGTTTTCGCATAATAATTATTATTTGAGCTCATTTTTTTATAAATTTAAATAAAAAGTTGAATTAAATAAAAAAGTAGTCAAAAAATAGAAAAATATAAGGTTTAACTTATTAAAGAATTAAGTATATTTGTAAAAGATATGATAGATACATATAAAGTGAAAAATATTAAGAATATAGCTTTAATAAAAAACAATACATATAAACTTTATAAAAGTAATATCAATATTGAGTATAACATATTATAAAAAATAAAATATTATATCCTCTATACTTATTAAAATAATAAGTGAGGTATTTTAATAAGTTTCATGAAAGTAAAATATTTTTTTTGAAAAAAAGATTATTTTGAGTAAAGCTTAAAAAAATAAATGAAAGTATCAAACTGTTTTTTATATTTATTTAATTAATAAAAAATAGCGTAATTACGAAAATAAAACAATTAATTAAGCCTATTTGTTATAAAAAAGTCGAATTTAAAGAATTGTTTGACAATACTGAAAATTGTAGGTATACTGATATTGAACTTATAATTTAGTCAGGGCTAAAAAAAAGGAGGAGTTCTATGAATATAAAATTTAAAGACATGATCGTAATTGGGTTCGCATTATTTGCAATGTTCTTCGGAGCAGGTAACTTGATATTCCCTCCATATCTAGGAGTTTTATCAGGGACCAAATGGCTTACAGGATTTATAGCATTTCTATTTGCAGATGGTGGTCTAGCTCTATTAGGAGTAATAGCGCTTACCAGAACAAGTGGAGATGTAAGGAAATTGTTTTCCAGAGCGGGCAGTAGGCTAGCAGTTGTAATCGCAACTATTATGGTCCTATGTATTGGACCGTTCTTGGCGATACCAAGAACAGCGGCAACTACTTTTGAGATAGGTATAGCACCTATATTTGGAACTTCATTTAGTCCAATATTATTCTCAATAATTTTCTTTGCAATCGTACTTTTATTGACTATCAGACCTTCAAAGGTTGTCGATATAGTTGGTGCATTCCTTACTCCAGCATTATTAATATGTTTGGCAGTATTGATTATCAAGGGAATAGTAATGCCTCTAGGTCAGCCTTTGGAAAGAACTTTGGTTGATAACGTATTTGTTACTGGTATCAATGATGGTTACCAGACAATGGATGCTATGGCAGCCTGTATATTCTCAGGTATAATAATAGCATCAGTTCATCAAAAAGGTTATACTGAAAAGAAAACTATGGTTAAGGCAACTATAATAGCTGGTATAATAGCATTTATAGGTCTTGCACTAGTATATGGTGGATTATCATATCTAGGAGCTACAGTTTCACCTTTATTCGATGACACAGTAGAAAGAACTTCATTATTAGTATTTATCACTCAGTCAATACTTGGTGAACCAGGTAAGGTTATATTGGCAGTTATAGTAGCACTTGCATGTTTAACTACTGCAATCGGACTTACTTCTTCTTGTGGTAACTACTTTAGAGAATTATCAAACGGAAAATTAAAGTATGAAGTAGTAGTAGTAGTAGTATGTGTGTTCTCAGCTATAGTTTCTAACTTCGGTGTTGATACTATTATAAGCTTGGCAGCCCCACTACTTGGTATGATTTATCCAGCAGTTGTTACTTACATAATATTAGGTATCTTTAATGATAAAATTAAAAATAATAATATTTTCAGATGTGCAGTATGGGTAGCTTTAATACTTGGTGTAGTATCAGTACTACCTACTATAGGAGTTACTGGATTAACATCAGTAGCAGAATCAATGAACAGCTGGCCAGGTGGTACACTTGGATTCTTCTGGATAGTTCCTGTAGTAATAGCTGGTATAATTGGTAACTTTATACCTATGAAGGCAACAAATAAATAAGAATACAATTAATTTAGTTTTAAATTAAAATAAAAGACAGACATTAATTAATGTCTGTCTTTTTTATGTTTTCAGTAGATATGATTAGAAAAACGATTATTATTAAAATAAAAATTTAGAAAAGAAATAGCTATAAATCCGGTAATTATTGACAATAATTATCAATGACATGTATAATAGAACTTAGAAATAAAACCGCAAAATAAGACAATTACTTACAGATATACTTTCGAAAGGGTGAATAATAGATGGATAATTACTATGATTTTTCTTTGGATATAACAAATGGATTGAATAATAAAGATGGTTTCTTTTATAAAGTAATAGATGAAAGTGGAGAGGGTAATATAGAAACTTATAATATTGTTGAGGGATTAAGCCTTACATTTAACGATATGAATATGTCAGCCCTTAGAAATAATATACAAACGGAAAATGATTTAATAGAAATTAACTATTCCATGATTGGTTCAGGTGAATATTTTTTTAAAAAGGGTGAGGCTTCAAAAGTATCAAGTGGTGATATAGCTATTTCAAAAAGAATGATTAAAGATAATAAACTATGTGTTTTTCCAATTAAACATTATTATGGAATATCAGTTTTTCTAGATATAGAAAAACTTTTAAAAAATGAAATGATAAAATACTTCGATATGGATCTTTATAAAATAGAAGAAATGATAAAGCCTGAAGGCGTGAAAGTTTATAAGTCTAACGAAAAAATAAAACATGTATTTGAAGAAATATATAATATTAAAAAAAGTGGTAAGATAAACAAAAACTTTATGATGTTGAAAATCCTTGAGTTTTTGATGATTCTCATAGATACAAATTGGAATCAGGAAGTCCTGAAATTTAGTTATATTAGAGAAAATGACTTAAATAAAATAAAAAAAATAGCTGAATTTATTGCTGATGATATTGAAACACACTATACTTTAGATGAACTGTCTACAATATTTGATATTTCAGTATCATCTTTAAAAATTAAATTCAAGGAAGTATATGGTAAAAGTATCTATAGTTATTCAAAAGAAATGAGAATTGAAAAGGCAAAAGAACTTTTAATTAAAACAGACTATTCAGTTACAAATATTGCAAGTATGGTTGGATATTCAAACCCATCTAAATTTACAGAAGCTTTTAAAAAAGAGTTGGGAGTAATACCTTCAAAATATTGCATATAAATAAAAATCTATAAATATTAATGAAAATCTATAAATATTAATAAAAAATTAGAATACCGATAAAATCTTATCGGTATTTTTATGTAAAATTTGAGCTAAAAAATAAAATTCAATAACTTTTTCAAAAAAATAACTAAGTGGAGCAAAAACTGCTTTTTGAGAGTGGTAAAAGAATATTAATTGATATATATTGTCATTAAGAAGATAAAATTTATATTGATAAACTAGAAATAATAAGGAGGTAAATTATGTTTGAAGTTTACAATAAATTACTTTCCTATGTGCCAGAAAAGAAAAAATTGGCATATTTAGGAGTGTTTTTTTCAGCAATATCAAGTCTATTTTTGATAGGATCATATTACTATCTATTCAAATTTTTAGATGGATTAATAGTTACACAAAATATTCATAACACTAAGCAATATGCGGTATTAATAGTAGTGTTATTAATATTACAGGGAATAATGTACTTTGTAGCAGTAGCAATAACTCATGCTTTAGGATTTAGATTGGAAACCAACTTGAGAAAAAGAGGTATTGAAGGGTTGATGAAATCTTCATTTTCATTTTTCGATTTAAATTCTTCAGGAAAAATAAGAAAAATTATAGATGATAATGCCCAAGAAACTCATGCTATAGTAGCACATTTAATACCAGATAACACGGCTGTAGTCGTAACACCGATACTTATGATTGCGTTAGGATTTTTTATTGATCCTAAAATAGGTGCATTTCTTATACTAATGACATTAGTTGGTTTCCTACAGATCAAGGCAATGGTTGGGAATCAAGAATTCATGGGAATTTATATTGAATCTTTGGAGACTCTAAATAGTGAAACTATAGAGTATGTTAGAGGTATGCAGGTAGTAAAAATATTTAAAACTACGGTATCCTCTTTTAAATCGCTTTTTAATGCAATAACAAGTTATTCAAAATATGCATTAGACTATGCATTTAGTTGTAGAAAACCATATATAATGTTTCAAGTATTATTCAATACATTTATAACATTTACAATTCCAATTGGAATTTTTTTAATCAATAGAGGAGAAAGTTCTGATATTATACTTAGAAATGTTATATTCTTTGCTTGCTTTGGAGGATTGATATTTGGAGTACTTCTAAAAGTTATGAGTGTTGGAAGATTTAAATATATGGGAATTTCAACAGTAGAAAAGCTAGAAAATCTTTATGATGACATGTTAAAAGATACCTTGAAAGAAGGAAATATTACAAACTTTGATTCATATGATATAGAATTTGATAATGTTAGCTTTGGATATGAAGAGGGAAAAGATATAATTTCAAATTTGAGCTTTAAGCTAAAAGAAAAACGTGTCTATGCAATAGTTGGTTCAAGTGGAAGTGGAAAGAGTACGATAGCAAAATTGCTTTCAGGATTTTATAATGCTCAGTCAGGACAAATAAAAATAGCCAATAAAAATATATTGGAATATAAAAAAGAAGCTCTAATGGACAATATTTCTTTTGTATTCCAAAACTCTAAGCTTTTTAAAAAGAGCATATATGATAATGTTAAAATTGGAAATCCAAATGCTACTAGAGAGCAGGTAATGACAGCACTATCTTTAGCTTGTTGTGATGAGATAATAGATAGATTGAAAGATAGAGAAAATACAATAGTAGGGTCTAGTGAAGTTCATCTTTCAGGTGGAGAAAAACAAAGAATAGCTATAGCAAGAGCAATTCTTAAGGATGCTAATATTGTTATATTGGATGAGGCATCAGCAGCTACAGATCCAGAAAATGAGTATGAAATACAGAAAGCTTTCTCAAATCTTATGTCTGGAAAAACTGTAATAATGATAGCACACAGACTAAGTTCTATAAAAAATGTTGACGAAATACTAGTAGTTGATGATGGTAAAATTATTGAACGTGGAACAGATAAAGAGCTCATGGAAAATGATGGGAAATATAAACAATTACAAACCCTATATGAATTAGCGAATGATTGGAGGGTCTAATATGATAAATAAAATAAAAAATAAATTTGCTCTTACTGAATCTGGGGCAAAGGGATTATTGAAGGCTTCGGTGTCAGCTTTCTTTATGTATGCGTCATATATGTTACCTATATTTTTGATTATGTTCTTTACACAAGATGTTTTAGAAGGTAATTTAAAAAGTGTGAGTTTTTATGTGATGGAAATAGTTATAATTGCTATTGTTATATGTACAATTGTATATATAAATTATAATGCTCTTTATACGGAAACATATAAAGAGAGTGCGAATTTAAGAATAGAGATAGCAGAAACTTTAAAATCATTACCACTATCATATTTTTCAAAGCACAATATATCAGATCTATCTCAGGTGATAATGAGTGATGTGGAAAGAATTGAACACGCCATGTCTCATGCAATTCCTCATGCTATAGGCTTTTCAGCCTACTTTTGTGTAATAGGAATCATGATGTTAGTTGGAAATATAAAGCTTGCTTTGTGCGTTTTGATACCAGTGGTATTGAGTTTTTTAATAATCAAAGGCTCAAAAAAATACCAAATCAAAGTTTCAACAAAGTACTTTGATCAGCTTAGAGAAAACTCTGAAAGTTTTCAGGAATCAATAGAGTTGCAACAAGAAATAAAAAGTTTTGGTTTAGAAAATAAAATAAAGAAGAATTTAGATAAAAAAATGGAGGAAAGTGAAAAAATACATTTAAGAACTGAGTTTTCACAAATACTACCAGTACAGATATCGAGCTCAATTTTAAAGCTTACTCTAGGAGTTACAATTTTCTTTGGAACAGCCGTTTATTTAAATGGAGAAGCTTCACTGTTATATTTGATTGGTTATATAATAGCCGCAGCAAAGATTATGGAAGGTGTAGATGGAGTATATGAAAATATAGGGGAAATCTTCTATATAGATGCAAGAATAAAAAGAATAAAAGAATTGAGGGAAACAAAAACACAAGAGGGAAAACCATGCGAAATTAATAATTTTGATATAGAATTTAAAAATGTAGACTTTTCTTACTCTAGAGAGGGAAGAAAGATAATAGACAATGTATCCTTTAGTGCAAGGCAAAATCAAGTAACTGCACTTGTAGGTCCTTCTGGTTGTGGTAAGACTACAATTTTAAAGTTAATGTCTAGATTATATGATAATGATTCAGGCGAAATTTTACTTGATGGAAAAAACATTAAAAACATTGATACTGATTCACTATTTGAAAATATATCAATAGTATTTCAGGATGTAACTCTATTTAACTCATCAATTATGGAAAATATAAGAATAGGAAAACTATCAGCTAGTGATGAAGAGGTCATAAAAGCAGCTAAATTTGCTGGCTGTGATAGCTTTATAAACAAGTTACCACAAGGATATAATACTTCTATTGGAGAAAATGGATCAAAATTATCTGGAGGAGAAAGACAAAGAATTTCTATTGCAAGAGCAATATTAAAAGATGCTCCAATTATTATACTGGATGAAATAGCAGCATCTTTGGACATAGAAAATGAGAAAAAAATACAAGAAAGTTTGAATAAATTGATAAAAGGTAAGACAGTAGTAATAATTTCTCATAGATTAAAATCTATAGAAAATGCTAACAAAATTATAGTTATGAACAATGGAAAGATTGAGTCACAAGGAACGCATAAAGAATTTTTATCAAATTCCAAACTTTATCAGTCTATGATTGAGAAATCAAATATGACTGAGGAGTATGTATATTAAAAAAAGATAATCTTTAAAAATAAAAGCAATGCCTGTAAATTTACAGGCATTATTTTTTTATTTAGAATTTTATTTGTAAAAATGCTCAATTATAAAATTATTGCTATAGTTACAATTATTTATGCATTATATTATAGCATTTTTAAATAGATATTTATTATTGAAAATAAATATACCAAGTAGTGTTTTGTCCTGAGAATAAAAGTGTTTTAAAAATATTTGTTTACAAAATATGAGAAATAAGAAATCTTTATTAACTTAAATATAAAGTGTGTATTAGAAAAAATAAATAAGAGTATTAAAAAAGTTAACAAAAAATCTGCAATATATTAATTTTTTAAAGTAAATAAATTCCAAAAAATATTTGCGTATAAAAATCAGAAAATACATTTAATTACCCCCTAATTATGATATAATACTATACGGTATATAAAATATCGTGAGAGTAGGAACTTTTGGGAGGATACTATGGCTAAGAAGAAAAAGAAAGAAAAAGCATATTATGAAAAAGATATAAGACCAGAACATTTAAAAGAAGAAAATAAAAAAAAGGTAGATTTATTTTCTAATCCATCATTTATGATTGCTATGGGGTTTTTGATAGTTATGTACTCTAGGATGTTGGCAATTCCTTTATCAGCTAGGTTGATAGCTATATTAGGTCTTGGCGTTATGGGATCTGGGGTAGTTAAGTCAATAAAAATACACAGAGGAACTATAGCAGATTCAAAGGGAGTTAAAAGGTATTCAAAAACAAATTTAATAATTGATTATATTATGATATTATTAATTGTAGGTGGCATGATTTTTAATGCTATAGTGCTTTTTAAGACTTATTTTTAAGAATAAAATATTTACGTATTGACAAATACCTTATTAGGATATATCATTAATACATAACAATTGCATATCTCTTATCGAGAGAGGTGGAGGGACTGGCCCTATGAAACCCGGCAACCTGAGAAATCAAGGTGCTAATTCCAGCAGCATATAGCTGAAAGATGAGTAGAAATTCCTATGTCTGGGTTTATTTTACTCAGACATTTTTTAGTACACAAAATTAAAAAAATTAATATAAAAATTAATATAAATAAAATAGAAAGGAGAAAAAATTTATGATAGAAATTAAAAATGTCAATAAAAGTTTTGGAGAAAACAAAGTATTGACAGATGTAAATTTTACAATAAAAGATGGCGAAATATTTGGTATAATTGGGCATAGTGGTGCTGGTAAATCAACACTTTTAAGATGTATAAACCGATTGGAAGCATTTGATTCAGGAGAAATTATTGTCAACGATCAAAATGTAGGTATTCTGGATGATAAAAAACTTAGAGACCTAAGAAAAAATTTAGGTATGATATTTCAACATTTTTCACTATTAGAAAGAAAAACAGTGTTTGATAATGTGGCATTACCTATGGAATGTCATGGTTACAGCAAAGAGGAAATAAAAGCAAGAGTAGAAGAATTGTTAGACTTGGTGGGGATATTAGATAAGAAAGATTCAAGACCAAAGAATTTAAGTGGAGGTCAAAAACAAAGAGTTGCAATAGCTAGAGCGCTAACAATGAATCCATCTGTACTTCTTTGTGATGAGGCAACTTCTGCACTAGATCCAAAGACAACGAGTTCTATTTTATCTTTGTTACAAGAAATAAATCAAAAACTAGGAATAACTATAATAGTCGTTACTCATCAGATGGAAGTTATTAAGCAAATTTGTACAAGAACTGCTATCATGGATGACGGTAGAGTGCTTGAAATAGGGGATACAGAAGAAATCTTTTTAAATAGTCCAATTGCTCTTAGAAAAATACTCGGTGAAGATGATATTGTCTTGCCAGGTGGTGTTAATTTAAAGCTTTTATTTACAAATGATAGATCAAATGAGGCAATTATAACAGGTATGTCTAGAGAATTAGATATAGATGTATCAATAATATTTGGTAAATTAGAAAAATTCAGAGATAATATTTTAGGATCACTTATAATAAATATTCCAGAGGATTCAGTAGAGCAAGTAAAAGAATACTTAACAAAGCGTGATATGAGATGGCAGGAGGTAGACAATGAGCTTTAGTGATTATTTTAGAAATTTGTTTCCAAGTGCAATGTTACAGACTATGTATATGATATTGGTTCCAACTATTATAGCATCTCTTTTAGGATTTATTATAGCAATTATATTAGTTACAACAAAAGAAGATGGCTTAAAGCCAAACAAATCTGTAAACAGAGTTCTTGGGTTAATAGTAAATGTACTTAGAAGTTTTCCATTTATGATACTTATAGTGGCAATGATACCAATTACAAGAATGATAGTTGGTACAAGTATAGGCGAAACAGCGGCTATAGTACCTATAACAGTTGGTTCAGCTCCTTTTATAGCAAGGCTTATAGAAAGTTCTCTTGATGAAGTTGATAAGGGATTAATAGAAGCAGCTAGGTCATTTGGAGCTAGTAATACACAAATAATATTTAAGGTAATGGTAAAAGAGGCTACACCATCGATTATTACAGGTATCACTTTGTCAGCTATAACTATACTAGGCTATACTGCTATGGCAGGTGCTGTAGGTGCTGGTGGACTTGGTAATGTAGCTCTAATGTATGGATACCAACAGTTTGATAAGAATGTAATGATATTTACGGTTATATCACTTGTAATTATAGTACAAATTATACAAGGTATAGGAGATTTTCTTTATAAAAAATTAAAGTAAAAATATATAATTAGAAGTTGAAGTAAAATTAAATAAACTGTAAATTTAATTTAAAAAGTCATAAAAATTAGAAAAATATGGATATTATTTATTCATTTGTAATATATTTTATAAAATTATAATTTAGGAGGAATCATTTATGAAAGCAAAAAAATTGTTAACACTTACAGCGGTTGCTGTATTATCTTTAGGTTTAGTAGCTTGTGGTGGAAATAAGGATGCAGGAAAAACTTCGGGTGATGATAAGACTATTGTAGTTGGAGCAACACCAAATCCACATGCTGAAATACTAAATGATGTGGTAAAGCCTCTACTTGAAAAAGATGGATATAAGTTAGAAGTAAAGGTATTTAATGATTATGTACTCCCAAACAAGGGTCTTACAGAAAAGTCTTTAGATGCAAATTTCTATCAGCATAGTCCGTATCTAGACGAGTATAATAAGAAAAATAACACGGATCTAACTTATACTGTAAAGGTTCATTTAGAACCAATGGGAGTATATTCTGATAAAGTGAAAAAGGTAAATGATGTAAAAGATGGTGCCTTAGTAGCAGTTCCAAATGATCCAACGAACGAATCAAGAGCACTAAAGCTATTAGCTAAAGAAGGTTTGATAAAAGTAGCAGATAAGGAAATTCTTACAAAGAATGATATCACAGAAAATCCTAAGAATATTGTAGTAAAAGAACTTGCAGCAGAACAACTTCCAACAGCACTTAAAGATGTTGATTTAGATGTAATAAACTCAAATTATGCATTAGAAGCAAAGTTAAATCCACTGAAGGATGCAATTGCAACTGAAGCTAAGGATTCTCCATACTCAAATATCTTGGCTGTGAGATCTGATAATAAGGATGATGAAAAAATAAAGGCACTTAGCAAGGCTATAACATCTCCAGAAGTAAAGAAATACATAGAAGATAATTATAAAGGTGCTATAATACCATCTTTTTAATTAAAATTAATTTACGGTCATAATTTCTATACTAATTTATAGAATTTATTTAATAAAAGAAAAAGTCTTCCCTATATAGAGAAGACTTTTTCTTATTTTATTGAATAATAGTATCGACTAAATTAATTAAATAGTGACTGGAAAAAACTCTTAATTTTATCCCAAAGACCACTATCATTTACCTTTTGACCGACATCCTCCGCAGCTTTTTGCGCACTTTCTATACCAGAAGCAGTAGTACTTACTACAGCATCTTTAGATAGTTTGGAATCGTCAAATTGGTTAAAGAACTCTTTTGCATCTTTATTATTGTTTATAAAAGATTTAGCCTTATTAAATACACCATCTATATCGACCTTTTCACCGGCTTCTTTAAGATTGTATCCAACATTGGCACTTATATTATCTAAAGTATCTTTCATATCTTTATAATTGTAATTTTGGTTACCGATATCTTTTAATAAATTTACGATAACATTGATATCACCAGCATTAAGAGTCACATTATAGTTATTAGCAACGTCTTTTACAGCTTTTTCAATATCTTTTTCATCTTTTAATCCATCTTTAATTACTTCTTTTTTTGAATCATTTATAATACCAGAAGCTTTGTCTTTTCCAACCTCTTCAGCTAGAGTACCAGTAGCAACAAGTTCTTTGTTTGCAAGCTGTTTTTTCTCTTCAGTAAGTTGTTCACCAGAAGATTTTTCAAACGCCATTATTATTCCAGTTAAGGCTCCAGTACCGCTCACTGGGAATGGTGCTGCAGCAACTACATTGGCATTATCTACTCCTGCAGTAGATAGAGTAGAGGCTATCATAGAGCTTGTTACCCACGTAATATTAGATGTTTTAACATTAATACCACCACTAGCAGTAGGAACTACATAAGATGAAGACATAGTTACATGCCCTAGCTGGCTATCTGGAGCAACTCCACTTAGGTATTTTCTTTCTTGCTGATTATTAACATACATTATTTCAGGATTATTTTCATCAACTCCAAAATAGTTTAAAATTTCTTTTTTCTGCTGTTGATTTAAGTTAGCACCTATTGTAATTACTTCGCCAGTTGAATCGGCGTGTGCAAATCCTATCATCATAGTAAATACCATCATTAAAGACAGACATACTGAGACGATTCTCTTAATATTTTTCATACTTTCCCTCCAATACTAATAACAATAATAGTTACACTAAGAGTCTAAGACAAGATTATACTAATTTACTTAATTTATCCTTTAGTGCTTTCCTTTTTATAGACTTTAAATATATTCAATGGTATAATATTAGCAAGATTGATTATAATAATTTGGAGGTATAAGCTATGTCAAAAGAATTAGTTAAGGATAGAGTAGTTGAATATTTAATTCAAGAATTAAGTGTTCCTGAAAACATGGTAGAAACTGATGTACCACTATCAGAATATGAAGATGGGGTAGAAGGTCTATTAGATATCACTGTAGTAACAGAAGATGAAGAGGGAAGTTTAATACCTCTAATGGTAGTACAGTGTATGGATGATGATATCGAATTAGATAGTGATGTAGTAGATGGTCAGATGGACTTCTTAGAACTAATCGATGCAACTACTCATGTTGGTAGAATGATACTAACAAACGGTGATCAGATGATGTATGCTGATTGGAATGGTACTGAGCTAGAAGAAGAAGATGCTCTTCCTTCATATGATCGTATGGTTAGAGAATTCAAGGAAACTGAAAAAGAGTACTTAGAATTTATCGCTGAAAATCCAGATCATGTATGTGATGAAAACTGTGACCACTAATAAGTAAGTTTATAATTAAAAAAATTATAATTAATGGCTATGAGAATTCTCATAGCCATTTTTATTAAATATTAATCATCTTCTTTTTCATAAAACTTATATAAAGCCTGTATCCCTAGATTTCCATAACCTTCTTTTTCAAGTAGTTTATAATTTTCTAATACAGTATTTAAAACAGGTAGATCGATATCTTTATTATTAGCTTCTTTTATAGCTATTTCCATATCTTTTACAAAATGTTTGATAAAAAAGCCTGGATCATATTCTTCATCCAAAATTTTTGGAGCCATATTTTCCATTTGGAAGCTAGCTGCAGCGCCAGTACTGATTGTAATTAAGGTCTTAGTCTCATCTAGTCCAACCTTATTTGCATAATATAAAGCCTCGCAAACGCCAGATATAGCACCAGATATTGCTATTTGATTAGCCATTTTAGTATGTTGTCCACTTCCAGCAGGACCTTCATAAATAACAATATTGCCTAGGCAATTAAAGATCGGATAACATGCTTCGTAATCTCTTAATTCCCCTCCAACCATAATAGTAAGAGTCCCATCCACAGCTCTTATATCACTTCCTGAGACAGGTGCATCCATAAAATGAAGACCTTTACTTTCAGCTTCCTTAAATAGTTTTTTTGCTAGTTCAGGATCTGTAGTGGTCATATCAATTAAGTAAGAACCCTCTTCGGCATTTTCTATAATACCATCTTTTCCCAAATAGATCTCTTCAATATCACTTGGGTAGCCAACCATAGTTATTATAATTTTTTTATCTGATACACATTCTTTTACAGAATCACACCAATGTGCACCTTCCTCTATTAAATCTAATGCTTTTTCTTTAGTTCTAGTGTAAAAAGAAATATCTATATTTTTCTTCATAAAATTTCTAATCATATTCTTTCCCATTACACCTGCTCCAATAAATGCTACCTTTTGCATAAATAACACCTCCTAAATTAAAAACAAATACAATTACAAGATATAGCTTTATATAAATTTTAACATTTTTCGGAACAAATAACCAGTGATTCATTGATTTGAAAAGTGTATTTTGATATACTCAATGATATTGGAGGTATAATATGGATAATAAAAACACTATAAAACCGATGGTAGAAGCAAGTATTTTAACTTCTATTTTTGTGGTTTTGACACTAGCTTGTACGGCTATTGGTCTTGGTTTTTTTGGATACTATGATTTTTTAGTTCCTGTTTTTTTTGCAATTATATATATAAGATGTGGTTGGAAATATTCATCTCTGAGTGTAATTATTTCTATACTGATTACTTTTTTTATTTTGGGAAATCCTATTACGCCAATTATGCTTATTCAAGGATCTATAATAGGGCTTTTTACAGGATATATTTTACTTAATATGGATGAATTAGGCAATGAAATAATAGTAGTATCAATCCTTAGCTTATTGATGTTATTTGTATTTGACTACATTATGAGAACATTTACCAATGTTTCTTTGGTTTCCAATTTTGATGAATTTTCAAAAGAAATGTATTTGTTTATAGATAAAGTGTCTAAAATGTTAAACTCAGGAGAATCAGGCAAGTCATCTATACAAATATTGGATAATTATAGACAGATGTTAGCCAGTGATACTATCAAACAGAGTTTCTTTTTTAGTTTTTCATTGATATCATTTGGTAGTGGAGTTATAATATATTTTTTAACTATGATAGCCTCTAAAAAAATAAAGTTGGATTTTTATGGGAAAAAATATAAATTAAAACTAATTGGTAGTTTAAAAAGGAATGTTCGATTTATTTATTCAAGTAGAAAATTGTTCATTATAATGATTGTATACATTCTTTTTGCGGAATTATTAAAGGTATTCAAAGTAAGTTCAGGGATAGAATATGTAGATGGATTTATATTTTCTCTAGAATATTTGTTTGCAATATTTACTTTTAAAGATTCAATGGTCATAATAGAAAATAAAATGATAGCAGAGAGTGCTAGTGTAAAGCAGGCTAAAAGGTATAGAATACTTATAATAATACTTTTTTTTATAAATATAAAAATAATGTATATAGCTGCAGTGGTCAGTTATTTGGTGAATGATTGGAATGGTAAATATAGAGCTTTATTTTCAAAAGCACTGGATAAAAATCTAGAAAAAACAAATAGAATATAATTTATATAGCTTTAAAGATGATTAATATTTAATAAAAATGGCTATGAGAATTCTCATAGCCATTAATTATAATTTTTTTAAATAAAACAAAGTATAAATTTCTAATTATCTTTTTATATTTTCTTAAATGCTCGTAAAGCCTTATTCTATGTGCTTTCGAGTATTTTTACTGTAGGAAGATACTTCACGTTTCTTTGCATATTTCCTCATGTCTTAGCTGTCAGAAGTGGTAAATAAGTAGTAAATTCATTTGTACTACTAAGCAACAAGACGCTCCTGTTGCTTCTCTTTATTCAAGCGTTTCATTTCTGCCATTGCAGAATCGAATGTTGCATGTGCGTAATAGTTCAGCGTCATGGCTATATTAGCATGTCCCATAATGTACTGTAATGCCTTTGGATTCATTCCTGCATTTGCATAGTTGGTACAGAATGTATGTCGCAAACTATGTGGAGTGATGTGTGGCAATTTATCCTCGTTATACTTATTGTATTTCTTAACAAGACCTTTCATCATGCCGTTGTAATCACTTGCCACTTTTGGATAGTTCTTTCTATTAAGAAAGAGGAAATCACTATATCCATCAATCTCAACACGCTTATCATTCTTTCGATTCGCTAACACTCGCTTAAATGCTTGATAGGCTTCTTCAACCATAGGAACTTGACGTTCGCCACTTTTGGTCTTTGGTGTTTCAATGTAGTACCCAATTTCAGTATCTCTCAATAGCTGATGGTCTATATTGACAAGACGATTCTCAAAATCTAAATCTGGAAGTGTCAAACCACCAAACTCTGAAATACGAAGACCTGTTTTTAAGAGTATCAGAATTTCATCATAATTTTTGCTGTAGGTTTTATCAGCTTTTGCAAAGGCTAACAGTTTTTCTTCCTGTTCTTCTGTTAGTACGGTCTTAGGGACAGTATCATCATCAAGAACTGCTTTCAGTTGAAAGTCAAATGGATTCTTCCGAACACAATCATCTTGTATAGCAATATAGAATGAAGCCTTTAAAGAACGTTTGTAGTTATTGATGGTTTGATAAGCATAACCATTTTCACTCATTCTAATAGCCCATTCTTTAGCGTCTGATGGCTTAATACTGTCAATACTTCTTACACCTAACTTGTCTTTCTTCAAAATATCCATAAGATATTTGCGTCCAGTTTCAGTGTTTTTTCTAACCTTTGGTCTTTGAGCGTTCTGTTTTGCGTAAAGCTGGCAGAGTGTCATTTTCTTTCCTACAACATCAATACCATCATGAATGTCTTTCTGTAACTCTGCGATTTTCTCTCTAAGTGAGATACAATCACGCTTTCCTGCTGGTACTCGGTCTGTAGCCACAAGTTTCCACGAGTAAACAAATTGCGGTTCTCCAAATGAATCTATATATTTGTATAAGTATCTTCCGTCTTTTCGTTGGCTCTCTCCAGTCTTTAAGATTCGACCTTTATTGTCACGTCTTTTTTCTGACATGGCATTTGCTCCTTTCCTTTATGGAAAGAGCCTTGATACGACTTAATACTATTTTATCATATACAAGACCCTTTGGCGACGCTAGATTGCGTCCAATGTATCTATAATTTTTTCAAATTGTTTTCGTTTAATCTGAATACGATTGCCATTCATAATCAGCCAATTTGCATTTTTATTTTCCTCTGCCAAGCGTCGTAGCTTGTTTTCGCCAATACGAAAATATTTTGACGCTTCTTCAATGGTTAGGGTATAACGTTCCCAAATAGGAATGTCAGTCTGCTTCATAAAATCCTCCTTTCCAAATCACTTATTTGGATTTCATAAAAGTTGTTTTACCAGCAATCGAACAGCTTTAGCAAAGCTCACGGGAGTTCCACCCCTGCATGGTTCTCATGTAGCCATACTCATTGCCTGCGACGGTTTTATCACGCTCGGACTATTGACTGTATGGGAGTATCATTATCACGATAAGAATGTCGTTGCAGGCAATCCTGCTAAAGATTGCTTCTCGGATCACTAACATGAATCGCTCGCTATCTTTATAAGATAGGTCATGGCGGTTAGTTCCGTTGGCTCTTTTCTTATCGAAACGTATTCGATTACTTTTATTCAGTTTTCAAAGAACAATGGCTCGTTAGCCTATCAAAACACATTGAAAGCTCAATATGCTTTGGTGGAATAACAAACCTCCCTGTTCGGGAAGCGTGGAATGGTTTAGCACGCTTCCACGAAAGGAGAGAGGATATTACTTAATTTCAAATGACAAAATCTTTGTAATCAGTCTGGTTTCCATTCTTCCACGTAAGACTTCATCAACGACCATACTTTGATTGCCATATTCATCTTTCATAAGTCGTAGGGAACGCTTCGTTATGTACCCTCTGTAATGATGTAGAATCTGGTTAATCGCTTCGGTATCGCCATCTGTTGCCTTTACAATGAGAGGAAAGGGAATCATAGGATATTGTGTTTTCATTCTTCAAATTCCTCCATAAACTTTTTAATTAAGGCTAGTCCACTGGTTCTATGCCGATAGACAGTAGAACGGTTCAATTTCAACAGGTCTGCAATTTCTGAATCGCTCATGTCCATAAAGTAAAACAGCAGTAGAATTTCACGTTTCTTGTCTGGCAACTCACGTAATGCTTCACTCAACAAATCATTTTCAACGCCTACTGATAACCCATTGAGTGTAAAAATCTGAAAGTCAGTTGAATAGTTATCTGTTGTCGCAAACTGGCTAACAAGATAATCGCCAACATCCGAAAAGGACACCTCACGCTTTGCAATCCTTGAAAGATAAAGCATATAATTCTTTCGCTCGTCTTCCATAGCACGTTTACAGATATAGTCAAACTGATTTTCTATTGTGGTCTGAAAAGAAGATGGTTTCATGTTTCTCACCCCCTTTCTGTCTAGGAAAGGAAGTGAGCCTTGCTCGTTTATCTCCTTTCACTCTTAGTCCCAATGTGAAAGGGGGATTTGTTGCATTACTGATAAATAAACTTTGTAAAAAAGTTCTGAATAGCCAAAAAAGCATATAAACAGATTTATTTCTCTGTTTACATGCTTCTGTTATTCTATCTATATGATTTATAAAACCACATTGGTGGACGTACTTATCTATTGCAGATAGACGACTTTTTTTGACAAGAACCCAATGTAAGGAAATTTATTGTATATGATGTACTTCATGGCGACGTTGACCTCCAACAAACCGCCATTTGGAAGTAATATACAATATTTTAACAGCGTAAATAGCACTACCATATAACGGTTTTTTTTATTGGCGTTTAGTAGTGCTTTTTATTAAATATAAACCTATAAACCATATAACACGTTTTTCTATACCTGTTTTTAATTCAGTAGGAACAATAAAATGTATAGAGGTGGTCTACTATGCGTAAAAAAGAAGATAAATATGATTTTAGAGCCTTTGGTTTAGCCATTAAAGAAGCTCGATTGAAACGAGGTTTAACTCGTGAACAAGTGGGAGCATTGATTGAAATTGACCCACGGTACTTAACTAATATTGAAAATAAAGGGCAACACCCCAGCATACAAGTTCTTTATGACCTTGTATCGTTACTTCATGTTTCCGTTGATGAATTTTTCTTACCTGCTAATAACTTGGTAAAAAGCACCCGACGATTACAGATAGAGAAATACATGGATAGCTTTACAGACAAAGAACTATCCTTAATGGAATCTTTAGCCAGCGGTATCAACGAAGCAAGAAACATCGAAGACTAATTAAAAGAATCCATACATAACGGAAAGAGCCGATAAAATGAGATTGTATTAATCTCATTTTATCGGCTCTGCGTCTTTG
>NZ_JAVWJH010000004.1:0-12880 GCF_036639115.1 Peptostreptococcus sp.
AAGTAGCCACGTAGTAAGCTCTAGCATATTGCTAGGGCTTTTTTTATTTCTGATACTCTTCTGATATCGAAATAATATCGGAAATATGGTATTATTTAATATAGGAAAGATTGGGGAGGAGGGGCTTGAGTATTAAGCCAAGTTGAGATATGGAAACTTCAATTTATAATAAATTAAAAGAGATAAAAGAGTCAGAAACAGTTTCATTTCATATGCCAGGTCATAAATATGGTACTATTTTTGAAAAGTTAGGATATGAGAACGTTATGAAAGAGTTGTATAGACTAGATACAACTGAGATAATAGGTACTGATAATCTACATAATCCAAAAGGAGTGATTTTACAGTCACAAGAGAATGTAAGAAAAATACTATTCCCAGAATATGATGATGTAGAGGTAAGATATTTGGTTAATGGGAGCACATGTGGCATACAAGCTGCAATAATGACTGCCTGTAGACCAAAAGATAAAATTATTATAAATAGAGCTTGTCATCAATCGGTTTATAATGGATGTATACTAGCAGATGCAAGGCCTATATTTGTAAATGAGAAAGTAAATAAAGAAAACAATATCTTCCTAGGAGCAGAAACAAGCGAATATATTGATCAGATTGAAAATAATAAAGATGCTAAAGCAGTATTAATTACAAGACCGACTTATCACGGAATGAGCTTTGAAATAGTGGACATAATTAAAAAGGCACATGAATATAATATGATTGTAATAGTTGATGAAGCACATGGAGCACACTTTGGTCTCAGTCCGAAGCTACCCAAATCTGCTATAGAGTATGGAGCAGACATGGTGATACAGAGTGTTCATAAGAGTTTACCAGCGGTTACTCAGTGTTCAATTTTAATATTAAATGATAATATTATAGATAAAATATATATAAATGAATCTGAAAAAACTATAAAATATTCAATTGATGGTATCAAAAAAAGTATGGAGAATGGTAAAACTAAAGAATCAAAAGATAAGGAAATTGAAAAGATAAACAAGTGTGAAAAAGAAGAAAATAGTGGGGAAAATATCAAGAAAGAAAAAGATTCTGATATAGATGATATATATCTAGAAATAAATTCGAAAAAGAATGAATATTTGGAAGAAAAGAACGATATAGATAGCCATAGTTATTCTTTACATGCGGGTTTTATAGATAAAAATAGACTTAACAGGGTTCTATCAATGATGGAAAGTTCAAGCCCTTCATATTTTTTGATGATGAGTATTGAAATAGCCTTTGATATTTATAAACTTCATGGTAAAAAAATGATGAAAGATCTTTTGGAGAATATAAATAATTTCAAAAAAGAAGTTAAATCATATGATATTTTTGAGACATCTGATCCTACAAAGATATTTATAAATACTATAAATAAGGGAATAAATGGATATGATTTTGCTAAAGTTTTAAGATATAGATACAATATTCAAGTTGAACTGGCAAATTATAGTGGGATTTTGATGCTTTGTACTATATCCAATGATAAGCATGACTTTGATAGTATGTTGCTAGCTTTGGAGGAAATCTGTAAGAAGAAACTTTTTGGTTTGAATCTAGATTTTTTTGATGATATAGATGACGCTACCACAAAGAATAAAAATGATGATATAAAGAGAATGACAAGCAGTAAGCAAGTAAAGGTTGACCTTCCAACATCTATACCTAAAGCTGAAATAGCGCCTATGGAAGCATTTAATATGGATACTGAGGATATATCTATTGAGGATTCTTTAGGACGAATATGTGGCGAATTCGTAATTCCTTATCCTCCAGGAGTTTGTTTAGTAGCACCTGGAGAAGTAATAGAGAGTGAGGTCATCGAATTTATAAAATGTGCCAATAAAATAGATGTCGATATAAATGGAATGGAAAGTGCAGAGTTTAACTTCATAAAAGTGGTTAAAGAACAAAGTAAATAGTGGTTAAGCAAAAATTATAAAATATATAAAAAAATCGATAACATTATATTGAGTTAGAAAAATTAATAGAGTTTAAAGTGAATTTATAAAAATCTATCTTTGAAAAGATTTATTAATGTATTGGAATATAGAGAATTTGCATTGATTTTTTGGGGATTCTATTATATAAAAAATAAATTCATTAAAAAATGCTCAACAGTGTTATAATAAGAGAGAATAAGCTATTTATACGATTTGTATAGATAGCTTATATTTAGATAAAGAACATTTAATTTTTAATATTATAAAAACCGATTAAATAAAAATGAAAAAGTTGAAAAATGAAAAAGTTGAAAAAATAATAGAGCTAAATAAAAATAATAGAGCTAAATAAAAATAAAAATGTTAAATAAATAAAAATATTAAATAAATAAAAATATTAAATAAATAAAAAGGTTAAATAAATAAAAAGGAAGTTGAATATATGACAAAGTTAGAAAAAAACAAGGGTAGAATGTTTGTAATAGAGAGCGGAACAGATGGCTCAGGTAAAGCAACACAGACAAAACTACTATATGATAAACTAATAGAGGATGGTTATAATGTAATGAAGGTAAGCTATCCAAATTATGATTCAGATTCATCTGCACTTGTAAAGATGTATTTACGAGGAGATTTTGGAAAAAAGGCAGATGACGTAGATGCATATATAGCATCAACTTTTTATGCCGCAGATAGATACGCTTCCTACAAGACTGAATGGGAAGATTTTTATATGAATGGCGGAATTATAATAGCAGACAGATACACAACCTCTAACATGGTTCATCAAGCTTCTAAGATGGATAATATAGTCCAAAGAGAAAAATTCCTTGAGTGGTTGGATGAATATGAGTATGGATTATATAAAATTCCTAGACCTAGTGAAGTCTTTTTCTTAGATGTGCCAGTTGAGTTTAGTGAAGAGCTGATGAAGGACAGAAAAAATAAAATTACAAACGATGATAAAAAAGATATACATGAAAGTGATCATGATTATTTGGTAAAGACATATAGAAATTCAAAATATGTTGCCGATAAATATGATTGGAAGATTATAGAGTGTATTGATTGTAAGCTTAGAGAAATGAAATCAGTAGAGCTTATACATGAAGAAATATATCAGAAGGTATTAGAAGCAATAAACAATAAGTAGCAAGTACAAGCTAACTAATAAATAAAATATCTAAACGTTAGCATAATACTGGAAAAGCAAAAGGTAATGATAAAGATAATCGAAAAATTGAGTTTTATTAAAAAATTGGGAAAGAGAGAAGATATGTTTGAAGATATTCTAGGACAAGACAGCGTCAAAAAAAGGTTAAATAGAGCTATTGAATCAAATAAGATAACAAATGCATATATATTTAGTGGACCTGAAGGCGTTGGGAAAAAAATGATAGCAAAGGATTTTGCAAGTAGTCTTATAGGAATCGATGCTAATAATAGTCCGGATTATACATTAATTGATGCAAAGAAGGGTGAAAACTCTATTAAAATAGATCAAATAAGAAAATTAAATACAAGTATGGGCTTAAAACCATATAGTGATTATAAAATATATATAATTAATAATGCAGAAAAAATGACGGTTCAAGCTCAAAATGCACTATTAAAAACTTTAGAAGAACCCTCTAGTTATGGTATAATAATACTGATAAGCAAAAATGAACAAGCCTTATTACAGACTATTAGATCAAGGTGTACAGAAGTTAAATTCTCTCCTTTGAATAGAAATGATATTAAAAAAATTCTAATCAATGAAGGTATAGAGGAAGAAACAGCTATAATTGCATCTATTTTTTCTAGGGGTAGTGCGGCAATGGCCTTGGATATGAGCAGTAATCAAGATTTAAATGACTTGAGAGATAAAGTTGAATCTTTCATAGAGTATATGATAGTAGAAAAAAATAAATTTGAGATTACAAGAATATCCGAATATATGAAAGAGTATAGTGATGAAGTTCAAAAGGTAACCGAACTTTTGAAAATATACATAAGAGATGCGATTTTGTATAGAGAAGGTGTAGATACAGAATTATTGATTAATATAGATCGAATAAAAATAATTAGGAAGGTAGCCTTGTCTGTGAGTGTGGCCCAGTTGGGTAAGATAATGTCTATTTTAGAAGAAACAGACAGAAAACTTGCTGCCAACTGTAATTTCAATACAACTATACAGACCATGGCATTAAATATTTATGAGGTGGTTAAATAAATGGTAAAGATAGTAGGTGTAAGATTTAAACCAGCAGGAAAGATATATTATTTTGATCCTGTTGAGATAGAGTTAAAGGTTGGAGAAGATGTAATAGTTGAAACATCTAGAGGTCTGGAATATGGAATGATCGTAGTAGGACCAAAAGAAGTAGAGGAAGAAGATTTGGTTAGCCCTTTGAAGCCGATTATCAGAATAGCAAATGACGATGATAAGATGACATATGCTGAAAATAAGGACAAGACTAAAACGGCTTTTGATATATGTGAAACAAAAATAAAGGAACATGAATTAGAAATGTTTCTTATAGATTGTGAATATACTTTTGATAGAAATAAGCTGATATTCTATTTTACAGCAGATGGAAGAATTGACTTTAGAGACCTAGTAAAAGATCTTGCAGCAATATTTAAAACAAGAATAGAGCTAAGACAAATAGGTGTCAGGGATGAAGCTAAGATATTAAACTCAATAGGACCTTGTGGTAGAGCACTTTGTTGTTCAACTTGGATAGGAGAGTTTATGCCAGTATCTATTAAAATGGCTAAGGAACAGGGCTTATCACTTAATCCAGCTAAAATATCAGGAGTTTGTGGAAGATTATTTTGTTGTTTAAAGTATGAGGCCCAAGGATATTCAGAGGCTATCAAGAAAATGCCAGCCCCAGGTTGGATAGTGAAGGATAGCTTTGATGATAGAAAGGCTAAGATATTGGAAGTAAATCACTTACTGGAAACTATAAAGGTAGAATATGAAGATAAGACAGTAGGTATTTTGTCTGAAGGTGATTATACTGTAATAAAATCTTTCAAGAAAGATAACTCAGATCATAGGCATCACCCAGCTAACGATGAGAAATTAGATGCAGCAGATTTAAAAGAATTAAAGAAATTAGAAAAAGAAAAATAATATTATAATATAGATAAAAAAGTAACAATAAATAAAGAAGTATTTAAACAGTTTGCTTTAGCAAACTGTTTAAATATTTTGTGAAGTTTGAAAAATTAAACAAAGTGTTTAAAAAGTGAAAGAAAAATAATAGGATAGTATGTCAATAAAAGAGTTATAAAAAGAAAAATAATAGAACTTATTAAAATATAAAATAATATATAGATTAAAATGGAAGGTACAATGGAAGTAAAATTATTAGAAAATGAGAGAATAGATGATCTACAGTTTGAGGGATTAAAGCTGATTCAGAGTACAGATGGATTTTGTTTTGGTATAGATGCTGTGTTATTATCGAATTTTTGCAAGATAAAGAAAAATTCTAGGGTAATAGATTTAGGAACAGGAACAGGTATTATACCAGTACTACTAGCTGGAAAAAGCAATGCAAAAGAAATATATGGAATAGAAATACAGGATGAAGTAGCTGAAATGGCAAAGAGGTCAATAAAGTTAAATGATTTAGAAGATAGGGTAAAAATAATAAATGCAGATTTGAAGGATGTAACAGATATTTTTGAAAAATACAGTTTTGATGTGGTGACTTCAAACCCTCCTTATATGCACTCAAAAGGGTTAATCAATGAAAATGATAAAAAAGCAATCTCTAGACATAGTATAAAGTGCGATGTAGAAGATGTGATAAGAGCAGCATCCGATTTATTAAAACCCAATGGCAGATTTTTCATGGTTAATAGACCCAATAGATTGGTAGATATGATGTATTTTGGAAGAAAATACAAGCTAGAAGCTAAATTTATAAGATTTGTGCATTCAAGGGAGACAAAGGCGCCAAAATTAATATTGGTAGAATATGTTAAACATGCCAAAGCAGAGGCAAAAATAATGGATCCCTTATACATATATGATGATGAAAATAAGTATACTCAGGATATAATAGAAGTTTATGAAAAAAAGAGTGTGGAGGTGAGATAATGTCAGGTAAATTATATGTATGTCCTACTCCTATAGGCAATCTAGAAGATATCACCTATAGAACGCTTAGGATATTTAATGAAGTAGATATGATAGCTGCAGAGGATACGAGACACACTATAAAGCTATTAAATCATTTTGAGATAAGTAAGCCATTGACTAGCTATCATGAACACAATAAAAATTCAAAGGGTTACGTATTAATTGAAGCTTTAAAAGAAGGCAAAAACATAGCGTTAGTAAGTGATGCAGGAATGCCAGGTATATCTGATCCAGGAGAAGATATAGTAAGAGAATGTATCGAAAACTCTATAGATGTAGAAATCCTACCAGGGGCATCTGCTTTTGTAATAGCTCTTGTAGGCTCTGGAATTGATACGAGAAGATTTACTTTTGAAGGATTTTTAGATAGAGAAAAAAAGAAAAAGAAAAAAAGAATAGAAGAAATCAAGAATGAAAAAAATACTCTTATAATATACGAATCCCCACACAGACTAAAAGAGACTTTAAAGCTTCTTAGAGAAGGTTTTGGCGATAGAAAGATCAGTCTATGCAGAGAGCTAACAAAGAAGCATGAGGAGTATATCAGGACCACTATAGAGGGTGCAATCACATACTATGAGCAAAATGATCCAAGAGGAGAGTATATACTGATTATAGAAGGTAATAAAAATGTAGAAGAAAGTCTAGATGAAACTGACAAGCTAGATGATAGAGAATATGTAAAGCATCTTATGGATAATGGTATGAGTAAAAAAGATGCAATTAAAACAGTGGCTAAAAAACGTGGCCTTAAAAGAGATGTTGTATATCAGCAAGCCTTAGATTTATAAATATATAAATTAAGCAATATTATAAAAAATATTAATTCAAGTAAAATAAAATGAAAATTTTTAATAAGCCTATATACTTCATATAGGCTTATTTATATGGCGTTTTTTAGATATTAATCTTGAAAAACTTTCCTTTAAATGTTTAAAGACTGTATTTTTTGAGTAAATATAATATAAGTTATAAAATTTGCTATTACTTAAGAGAGTTTAATATTTTGTATTTTTAAATATATAGATAAAGATTAAAATTAAGCTAATTTAGAAATAATAAGATCGTTTTTATCTGATTTTATTAAAAATTTTGAAAATAATCTTGATTATATGCTTATTATCGTATATATTTGTATTTAGGAGATTTTTAAATACTAGATTTATCTAATAAATTAAAAAGATTTGCCATAAAATAAATGTCGGCAATTGTATACAATGAGCAAGTAACATAACAATGTAAAGGAATTGTGTAGGTCGACTAAAAAAAAATGCCGTTAAAATAAAAACTAAAAGACTGTTAGGAAAGGTGTTTATAGCGGTAGGACTTTTATAAAATATAAATATATTATAAAAAAACGACAAATAATTATAATAAAAATAGTATTTTAGATGTATTTATGATAAAATAGAAGTATATACCAGTACTTTATAATATTAAGTACTATAATATGTTCATATAAGGAGTTTTGAAATGGAACCTAACTTGACAATGTTAACCGATTTATATCAGTTAACAATGATAAATGGGTATTACAGAAAAGGTACTCATGAAGACACTGCAGTTTTTGATGTTTTTTTCAGAAAAAACGGTAGTGAAGGTGGATATACTATTATTTGTGGCGTAGCAGAAGTAGTGGAATATATAAAGAGTCTTAAGTTTGAAGATTCTGATCTTGAATATCTGAGAAGTCTGAATCTTTTTGAAGAAGATTTCATACAGTTTTTAAAGGACTTTAAATTTACTGGGGATATATATGCAGTTGAAGATGGGACAGTGATGTTTCCTGGAGAGCCTGTAATAGTGGTGAAGGCACCTCTATATCAAGCACAACTAATAGAAACTGCGATGTTATCAATAGTTAATTTTATGTCTTTGATAGCAACTAAAGCAGCAAGAGTATGTAATGCAGCAAAGGGAGATCCTGTATTAGAGTTTGGACTTAGAAGAGCTCAAGGACCACAGGCAGGACTTTACGGAGCTAAGGCAGCTGTTATAGGTGGATGTTCTGGTACATCAAATGTACTGGCAGGAAAGATGTTTGACGTTCCAGTATCTGGGACTCATGCACATAGCTGGGTACAAAAGTTTGATACAGAATTGGATGCTTTTAGAGCTTATGCAGAGGTTTATCCAGATGAGTGTCTATTATTGATAGATACCTATAATGTACTTGAAAGTGGAATCAAAAATGCAATAATTGTATTTGATGAACTAAGAGCAAAGGGATATGAACCAGTAGGTGTAAGACTTGATTCAGGAGATTTGGCATATATTTCTAAGGAAGTAAGAAAAATACTAGATGAAGCGGGTTATCCAGATGCAAAGATTACTGCTTCAAATGATTTAGATGAATATACAATCACATCTCTTAAGCAGGAAGGTGCTGAAATCGATTCCTGGGGTGTAGGTACAAAGCTTATTACATCATATGATTATCCTTCTTTGGGAGGAGTTTATAAGCTATCTGCTACTTCAAACTCAAAGGGAGAGCTAGTTCCAAAGATAAAAATATCTGAAAATCCTGAAAAGATTAATAACCCAGGATTTAAAAAGGTAGTAAGAATCTACAATCCTTGTGGTAGGGCAGCAGCAGACTTGATAATGTTAAACCATGAAGAAATAGATACAACAGCTCCTATTGAGATTTTCGATCCAGTATATACTTGGAAAAGAAAGAAAATTGAACACTATGCAATAAGAGAGATGCTGTCACCATTATTTATAGGTGGCAAGTGTGTTAGGGAAGCAAAGAGTGTTGAGGAAGTCAAAAAGTATACTAAGGCAGAATTAAATAGCATATGGGATCAGTATAAGAGAATAAAAAATCCTCACATATACAAGGTGGATTTATCTCAAGATCTATGGGATCTCAAGAATGATATGGTGGCCTCTAGAAGGAATGTTTAAATATATTTTATGTAAAGTAGGTGGATAAAATGACAAAAAAATCTTATGAAGAAAGAATGGATTCAACAGATGCAAAGATTATTGAAATTTTACAGGAAAACGGTAGAATTTCTATGAAGGACTTAGGTATAGCTGTAGGATTAACTTCTCCAGCAGTATCAGAGAGAGTAAAGAGATTAGAAGAGGCAGGAATAATCTCAGGCTATAAGGCTATCATAAATCCAGATTCAATGGGAAGAGTAATCAAGGCATTTATAAATGTATCTCTACCAGGAACAGCTTATGAGGCATTTATAGATACAGTAAGAAATGATCCAAGAATAGTAGAGTGTCACCACATAACAGGAGACGACAGTTCTCTAATTAAAGTAATAGTAGAAAACATGGATGAATTGGAAAATGTGATAGATGGTCTTAAGGACTATGGAAGAACAAAGACTTCTGTAATACTTTCTACTCCAATTCAGGCAAAATCAATCCTATAATAATTGACTTTTGACGTGATTTATTATAGACTTGTCTTTAGCATAGCTTTTGTTTAGATATATTGGGTTCTTTGAGATTTTGTATCTTTGTAGATGCAAGGAATAGAAGAGTGGTTTCAAGCAATAAGTCTAGGCTAGAGATCTAAAGAAATACAGTTATTTCTAAAGTTTTATAATAATAAGGCGATGAAGAGAAGAGAGATATGTAATAAGGTTACAGAGAGTCGGAATAGGTGAGAGCCGATACTATAAAGATATTGAAAATGGACTCTGAGCTACATATCTGAGCTGAGGTTAGGATATGCGTATGACGCGTTAAGTCAAAGAGATATTGATGTTGATACTTTGTATTAATTTCAATAATTAGGGTGGTACCGTGAATTAATACTCGCCCCTATGATTTCATAGGGGGCGAGTTTTTTTATTATCAAAATTTATTTAAAATCAGGAGGAAATTATGACAAAACCAACATTTTATGTTACAACACCTATATATTACCCAAGTGGTAAGTTGCATATAGGTCATGCATATACTACAATTGCAGCTGATGCAATAGCAAGATTTAAAAGATTCTGTGGTTATGATGTAAGATTTTTGACAGGAACAGATGAACACGGAGAAAAAATACAAAAAAAGGCACACGAAGCAAATATGAGTGAAATAGAATTTTTAGATGCTCAGATTGCTGATATCAAAAAGCTTTGGGAAAAGCTAGAAATATCAAATGATGATTTTATCAGAACAACAGAACCAAGACATGAAAAAGCAATACAAAAGATATTTACTAAACTGTATGAACAGGGAGATATTTACAAAGGTGAGTATGAAGGTCACTATTGTGTTCCTTGTGAAAGCTTCTGGACTGAATCACAGCTATTAGAAGGTGACAAGTGCCCTGACTGTGGAAGAAAAACAGAACTTGTAAAGGAAGAATCATACTTTTTCAAGCTATCTAAGTATGAAGATAGAATAAGAGATTTATTTGAAAGTGGGACATTTATATTCCCTGAAAGTAGAAAAAATGAAATGATCAAAAATTTCCTTGATCCAGGACTAGAGGATTTATCAGTTACTAGAACTTCATTTGACTGGGGAGTAAAGGTACCTTTTGATGAAAAGCATGTAATATACGTATGGATAGATGCTCTTTGCAACTACATTACTTCTATGGGATATGCAAGTGATGATGATTCAGAGTACAAAAAATATTGGCCAGCTGATGTTCATCTAGTAGCCAAGGAAATAGTGAGATTCCATACAATTATATGGCCAGCCATATTGATGGCACTAGACTTACCTCTTCCAAAGAAGGTATTCGGTCATGGTTGGATATTATTTGCAGATGACAAGATGAGTAAGTCTAAGGGAAATATAGTATATCCAGGTCCAATGATAGATAGATATGGAGTAGATGCACTTAAGTATTTCCTACTTAGAGAATTCTCATTTGGACAAGATGGTAGCTATACTCATAGAAATTTTGTAAACAGAATAAACTCTGACCTTGCAAATGATTTGGGTAACCTAGTATCTAGAACTGTTTCTATGGTAGAAAAATACAATGATGGAATACTTGTAAAAAATGATGCAGGAACTGAATTTGATGAGAGCTTAATAGAAACATATAGACAAACTAGAAAAGACTTTGAAAAGCACATGAATGATTTGATGTTCCATGAAGCTTTAGAAAGTGTATGGAAATTAATTAGAAGAACAAATAAGTATATAGATGAAACAATGCCTTGGGCGTTGGCAAAGGATGAAGCAAAGAAAGATACTCTAAACCATGTATTATATAATCTTTGCGAATCAATAAGACTAAGTGCAGCAATGTTTAGTTCACTTTTACCTGATACTGCTAGAAAGATATTCGATCAGTTAGGTATAGAAGGAAGAGAAGAATTATATAATTGGGAAAGCACAGATACTTTTGGATTACTTCCAGAAGGAACGAAGGTTTATAAGGGACAGTCACTATTCCCAAGATTAGATGTAGAAGAGGAGATAAAGACTTTGGAAGAAATGTTTGAAGAAAAAATAGATGTAGAAGAAAAAGCTTTAGAGCATAAGGAAGAAATAACTATAGATGATTTTGATAAGGTAGAAATGAGAGTTGGAAAAGTAATCAAGTGTGAAAAGCATCCTAAGGCTGATAGATTATTGGTATCTCAGATAAAGCTAGGATCAGAAACTAGACAGATTGTATCAGGAATAGCACAGTATTATAAGCCAGAAGAAATGGTTGGAAAAAATGTAATAGTAGTATGCAACCTAAAGCCAGTGAAACTAAGAGGTGTATTATCTCAAGGTATGGTACTTGCTGCAGGAGATGATGGAGATGATCTAATAATCCCAGAGGCAATAGGTGCAAAGGATGGAGCTGAGGTGAGATAGATGTTGTTTGATTCGCATGCACATATCAATGATGAAAGGTTCGATGAGGATAGAGATGAAGTAATTGAGCATCTAAGAGAAAATTCAGTTGATTTAGTAGTCAATCCAGGTGCAGATATGCCATCATCTAGATCAGCGGTAGAACTAGCAAACAGGGTAGATTTTATATATGCAGCAGTAGGAGTACATCCTCATGATGTAGAGACTATGACTGACAAAGATTTAGAGGAACTAAGAAATCTAGCCAAGGAAAACGAAAAAGTAGTAGCAATAGGTGAAATAGGATTGGATTATTATTATGATTTATCGCCTAGAGAATTGCAAAAAGAATGGTTTATAAAGCAGATAGAACTTGCCAATGAACTAGGGCTTCCATTTGTAGTTCATGATAGAGATGCTCATGGAGATACCTTTGAAATAATCAAAAAGTATAAGGCTCCAGAGACAGGCTGTGTACTTCATTGTTATAGTGGTTCTTTAGAATTAGCATTGGAATATATAAAAATGGGATGCTATATTTCTATACCAGGTACAGTAACTTTCAAGAATAATAGAAAGACTGTTGAGGTAGCAGAAAATATTCCAATGGAGTGGATGTTTATAGAGACAGATTCACCATATCTGACTCCAGTTCCATATAGAGGAAAGAGAAATGATCCTTCAAAAGTAAGATATGTAGCTGAAAAAGTTGCAGAACTTAGAGGGATTTCATATGAAGAAGTATGCAAAATCACGAAAGAAAATGCAAAAAAATTCTTTAATATAAAATAGCTATTAATCAAAATATAATTGAAAAATAGGTAATGTATTTAAATAAAAGTTATTGACCATGGACTTGAAACTTTATGACAACTAGATAAAGAGCTAAATATGAGTCAAAATATAATTGTAGTTAAGATTAATATGATTGAGATAGAGAAAGGGTACCGTATAGTATTATGCGGTACCCTTTTTATTTAATTGTTGCAACTATAGAAATTTCAAATTAAAATCGAGG
>NZ_JAVWJH010000004.1:12980-184049 GCF_036639115.1 Peptostreptococcus sp.
TGTAAAAGTGTAAAAGTGTAAAAGTGTAAAAGTGTAAAAGTGTAAAAGTGTAAAAGTGTAAAAATGTAAAAATGTAAAAATGTAAAAATGTAAAATACAGACATGTAAAACAATATTTAAGTAATGTCTTTAATTATAAGTCTCATAAAAGAAAGATTGATAGCTAAAAATATAGAATGATGTTATCAGTAAGATTGAAAAAAAATAATTTAAATGATATTCTTAGATATGAAGATAAATTGATTGAAAAGTTATGTAATTACTAATTATATAAAATAAAGACAATCTAGATGTTATTGTATGTTATGAAGGGAAAAATATGAAAAAAATAAAGGGAGTAATATTCGATGTTGATGGAGTAATATTTGATACCGAAAGAATTTCATCAGAGTTTTGGACAAAGACTATGAAAAAGCATGGACATCATATGGATAATGAAATATATTCACAAGTAATGGGAAGGAATGCAGAAGGTGTAATCAGTGGTCTAGAAGAAATTTACAAAGATCCTAGCATAGATTTTAGAGCTATCTCAAAAGAAAAAGTATCAGACATGGTTGAGTATCTAGATAGTGGGGATATACCAGTAAAGACAGGTGTGTTTGAAATAATAAATTATCTAGAAAAAAACGGATATAAAAAAGCAGTTGCAACGTCCACTAGAAAAAAA
This sequence comes from Peptostreptococcus sp., assembly GCF_036639115.1. Taxonomy (GTDB): domain Bacteria; phylum Bacillota; class Clostridia; order Peptostreptococcales; family Peptostreptococcaceae; genus Peptostreptococcus. The sequence continues at coordinate 13,651 of NZ_JAVWJH010000004.1, forward strand.
AGAGCCAAGAGAAGATTGGAAAAAGAGGGTATATATGAACATATGGAGGCATTTATGTATGGTGATGAGGTAACTCACTCAAAGCCTGATCCAGAAATATTTCTAAGGGCAGCAAAAAAGATAAATTTAAAGCCAGAAGAGTGTCTAGTAATAGAAGATTCTCCTGCAGGGGTTGAGGCTGCTAGAAGAGGTGGGTTTGTATGTATCAACGTAGTAGATATGAAACAGCCTACCGAAGATATGAAAAGAGATACAGTGGCAATATATGATGATCTCTTGGGAGTAATAGAATGGTTGGAAGAAAATAATAAATAGATAAAGTATAGGAGGAAAATTATGAAAAGATTGGGATTTATAGGCGTAGGAAATATGGGTACAGCTATGTTAGGTGGTGTAATATCATCTAAAATACTAGCAAGAAAGGATATAATGGCATCAGCAAGAAGTCAGTCTACTATAGATCAAGTATCCTCTGAGTTTGGAATTAATACAAGCTTAAGTTCAAAGGAAGTAGCAATATTTTCGGATGTAATAATTTTGGCAGTAAAACCAAATATGATAGGAAGAGTTCTAGATGATGTTACGGAAGGAATAGATAGCAAAATGTTAGTAATATCTGTAGCAGCAGGCGTGACAATAGATGAAATAGAAGATAGAATTGGAGATGATAAAAAAATTATAAGAGCCATGCCAAATACTCCTGCACTTGTAGGTGAGGCAATGTCATCACTATCTCCAAATTCAAATGTAACACAAAAAGATATTGAAGATGCTAAGGAAATATTTGACTCATTTGGAAAAACGCAAGTAGTAGAGGAATCTATGATAGATGCTGTTATAGGTGTAAGCGGATCTTCACCAGCATATGTATTTATGATTATAGAGGCTATGGCAGATGCAGCAGTAGTAAGTGGAATGAGTAGAAAACAAGCTTATGAATTTGCGGCTCAGTCTGTATATGGAGCAGCTAAGATGGTTCTAGAAACCAAGAAACATCCTGGTGAATTGAAAGATATGGTATGCTCTCCAGGAGGAACAACAATTAAGGCTGTAGATGTTTTGGAAGAAAATGGTCTTAGGGGTGTGGTAATGAAGGGACAATTGGCTTGTGTTGAAGCATCAAAAGAGATGACTAAACAGAAATAGGTGATATACTTATGAAAATAATGATTGTAGAAGACGATGAAATAATAGCAAAGTCTATGAAAAAAGAGCTGAAACATTGGGGATATGAAGTTCATTGTGTTGATAACTTAAGTGAGGTAATGTCTGAATTTAGAGATTTTAATCCACAGTTAGTGCTTTTAGATATTATGCTTCCATATTTTAATGGGTATTACTGGTGTCAAGAAATAAGAAAGTTTTCTAATGTACCAATAATATTTATATCTTCTAAGAGTGAGAACATGGATATTGTAATGGCTATGCAGTTTGGTGGAGATGATTATATTACAAAACCTATAAATATGGATGTAACAATAGCAAAGATACAAGCTCTCCTTAGAAGAAGTTATAACTTTACAAATGAGATAAATTTTGTGGGGTTTGGAAAGGTTCAATTGTTTCTAGCAGAAGCCAAAATAAAATATGAAGATAGAGAAATAACTCTTACAAGAACGGAAATGTTAATAGCAGAGGCTTTATTTAGAGATCAAGGAGCTGTTGCCTCAAGAGAAAAAATCATGGACAAGTGTTGGCAAAGTGACAATTTTATAGATGACAATACCTTGGCTGTCAACATAGCAAGGTTTAGAAAAAAATTGGCTTCAATAAATTTAGATGGTTTCATTCAGACAAAAAAGGGTGTGGGATATTATCTAAATAAGGAAGGAGCTTGGTTTGAGTAGGTTTGTAGAAGTATTGAAAAAAGAATTGAAATATATTTCGGCAACTATATTTTCGATGTTGGTATTTTGGCTTATATTTATTATGGCAGATTTGGATAGAAGCTATCTGTATTTGGGCTTTCAAATTATACTACTGACACTTGCAGTATATATACTCGTTTCTTATTTTATGTATAAGAAAGAACTGAGTTCAAAAGAAAAGCTAGAAGAATTTGAACTAGAAAATACTGCATTAAAAAATAAAATAATAGAAAATAAGAGATATACTCAAGAGTATTTTTTGATGTGGATACATCAAATAAAAACACCAATTACGGCAGCTAATTTATTGATAGACATTGATGAAATTGATAAATCAGCAATAAAAAAACAACTTTTTTATATAGAAGATTATACTAATATGGCCCTTACTTTTCTCAAAATATCTGATCCAGAAGCAGATATGGATATTGCAAAAGTTAAACTAGACGAAATAATAAGGCCAATACTGAAAAAGTATTCTATAATATTTATATCTAATAGAATTACCCTTGAATATGAAGATATAGAAGATGAAGTATTAACTGATTCAAAATGGTTGAGCATACTAATAGAGCAGATAATATCAAATGCTATTAAGTATTCTGTCGGTGGTAAGGTGTCTATAATGTATCATAGAGGAAGAAACTCCCTTGAAATAAAGGATACAGGTATAGGCATTAGGTCAGAGGACATTCCTAAGATATTTGATAGAGGTTACTCTGGATTTAATGGTAGATTAAATCAAAAATCTAGTGGAATAGGTCTATTTCTGGCAAAAGAAATTTCATCGAAACTATCTATTAAAATAGATGTCAAATCGGTATTAAGTGAGGGAAGTTCTTTTTTTATAAACTTTGGAAGAAAAGATATAAATATAAAACTGTAAAATATATTTATTTTTATAGTTTGCTACTAGATATTTAAATATTTGATTTGAATCAGTGATATAAAATATAAAAAAATACCAGTAATATAGTTAAGGGGACTAATCTTTCAGTTTTGTAAGGTTAATCCCCTTTTTGTAATATAAAATAAATGCAGCCTTTTTAAATAATTGATAGAATGTAATTAAGATAAAACAAAGAAGAAAATATGGAGGTAAACAATGAATATATTACAAGTGAAAAATCTAAAGAAAATATATGGGAAAAATGGAGCAATGACAGAAGCCCTATCAAATATTAATTTTAGCGTAGAAAAAGGTGAGTTTATAGCAATAATGGGTGAATCTGGTAGTGGCAAAACAACTCTTTTGAATATGGTTTCTACTCTGGATAGACCGACAGAAGGAAATGTAATAATTAATGAAAAAGATATAACTACTCTTAAGGAAAGTCAAATAGCAAGGTTTAGAAGAAGTGAGTTGGGATTTGTTTTCCAAGATTTCAATTTATTGGATAGCTTTTCTAATAGAGATAATATATATCTGCCTCTTGTTCTTTCTGATGTAAATTATAAGGAAATGGACAAAAGGATAGATGAGATAAAAGGAATACTAGGTATAGAAGGGATATTAGAAAAGTATCCCTATGAAGTATCTGGTGGGCAAAAGCAAAGAGTAGCAATAGCAAGAGCGATAATAACAAAGCCAAGTATATTACTTGCTGATGAGCCTACTGGAGCATTAGACTCTTCATCATCGCAAAATATTATGGAACTATTTGAATCAATAAATAAAAATGGTCAGACGGTATTGATGGTTACACATTCTCTGAGAAGTGCAGCATATGCAAAGAGAGTTATGTTTATAAAAGATGGCATAGTTTTTCATGAAATATACAGAGCTAAGGATGAAAGTATAAATGATTTTATGGAAAAAATCTCACAAGCACAATCTGTACTAAATAGAAGGGATGTGTAAAACATGGGCACTAAATTAGCAAGTAAATTTGCCTTAAAAAATATGAAGGCAAATAAAATATTTGTTATACCCTTCATACTTTCAAGCAGTATAATGATAGCACTCTTTAATATAATGATATGTCTTTCTCAGAATGAGTATGTAAAAACGAGACATCAATCTTTGCCAATACTTATGAATTTTGGTGTAGTAATAATAGGAATATTTTCTTTTATTTTCATATTATATGCAAATAGGTTTTTGGTGAAGAGGAGAAATAAAGAGTTTGCCTTGTATGCAATTTTGGGATTAGAAAAAAAGCATATTAGAAAAATAATATTTATTGAACAGACGATAATATTTGTAATAACAACGTTAATAAGTATAATAGGCGGCTTTGTTTTAGGTAAGTTTATGTTTTTAATGGTGAATAAACTGATAGATAGTGGCTCAGCAAAGCTTTCTAACTATCCATTTTCTACATATGGTTTAGTAATTACATTGGTATATATTTTACTGATATTTATAGTAGTATATCTATTAAATATTAAAAATATAAGTAAGTCATCTCCAATGGAACTACTTTCAAAGCAGTATAAAGGAGACACTGAACCGAAATCAAAGTTGCTTTTAACTATTGTGGGACTAGCTTTATTAGCTGGGGGATATTTTTTAGCTCTTTATACAGAAGGAACTCTAAAAAGTTTGGGAATATTCTTTGTAGCTTCACTTTTGGTAATATTTGCTACTTATTTCTTATTCATATCATTTAGCATAGTCGTATTAAAGATTATGAAAAAAAATAAAAAGAATTATTATAAGGATAAAAATTTTATATCTATATCAGGAATGATGTATAGAATGAAGGGGAATGCTCTAGGACTTGCCAGTATAGCAGTGCTTTGCACGGGTGTAATTATCACTCTGTCAGCGACTCTGACAATATATAAAAATATGGACTCTATAATATACACTACTATGAATAGAGAATATACTATGGAGCCATATAAAGGTGCTACAGTCTATGATAGCAAAGAAGATGTAGCTAATAAAGTAGCAAAATCTGAAAAAATAGTGAAAGAAAACCTAGAAAAAGATGAGAAAGTAAGCAAAATATATTCAAAAGAAGAGATGATGACTTTTGTATATAAGGATGGAGATAGCGTTGTATCCACAGACTCAACAAGTTCAGAGGGCAAACTATCGTGCTATATAATAGTTTCTACATTGGATTCTTATAATCAGGAAATGGGGCAAAATATCAAGCTAAGAGATAATCAGGTATTGATTGCTGCAAACAATAAGAATATGATTAAGGGAATGGGAAGAATAAACTTGATGGGCAAGGCCTATGATATGGAAGTAAAAGATATGGATATACCAGGAAATATTGCGGTAGAGTCATATAAAATAATAGTTCCATCATATGAACAGTTAGTAGAGATGGCAAACTTCTATAAGGTAAAGGATATTGACACTGGGAAGTGGAATCCGTCTCAGATAAATTTATATACTGCTTGGAATGTAGAAAATTCATCTAAGGATTATTTTAAAAATCTTGAGAAAAATATTCCAAATAAAGAGGTATTTGTAAAATCGCAAGCAGATCTTGCTCAATTTATATATCAGTTAAATGGAGGATTTTTATTCCTAGGTATTATGATAGGTCTAATATTCTTAATTGGTACGATATTAATCACTTATTACAAGCAAGTATCAGAAGGATACGAAGATAGAAAACAATATCAGATAATGAAAAAGGTTGGTTTGCCTGATAAATTGATCAAAAAGACAGCCGAAACTCAGATAGTTTGGATGTTTTTCATACCGCTGATAGTTGCCTTAATTCACTCTTTGGTAGCATCCAAAATAGTATATCAATTGTTAGGACTGTTTGGTGTATATGGATACTATAAATATGGAATAAATATTGCATTAGTAATTGGATTGTTTGCAGTGATATATTTATTGATATTCAAGATAACATCTAATATATATTACAAGATAGTAAAATAAATTTATAGTATATATTAATCTTAAAGAATGATTTAAAAATTTGCAAACAAGAAGATATAAAGAAGAGTGCTTAGAATTTGCAAACAAGAAGATGCAAATAAGAGTGACTTGAAATTTACAAACGATAAGCTATAAAGTGTAATATTGCGCTTTATAAAAAATTCAAAATTTACGACAAAGAAAAAAGGAATTCCAAAAAGCGTGGGGCTGGAATTCCTTTTTTTGTATCTCAAATTAAGAAATACATATATTATTTTAAAATTGTTTGGCTTATGTAAAAGTATTTTATATAAGGTATAAAAATACTAGTAAGAAGTGCGATAGAGAACCAAGCATAGTAAAAATATGAAAAATATCATGGAAATTCCAATTTTTAAAGTTTGGTTTTTTAATTGCATATATAACTCCACCGATAGTATAAAGAACACCTCCGAGTACTAATAGGAAAAATGCTGGTGCAACTAAGTTTAGATATAGATCTTTGATTACAAATAAAGCAACCCAACCCATACCAATATATAAAGCAGTTGATAGAACTCTAGGCATATTAATCCAAAATACCTTTAAAGTAATTCCCGAAATAGCAATTATCCAAAGTATAATAAATACTGGTACACCTATTTTCTTGGGCAATACATAAAGACAAAATGGAGAATAAGAACCAGCTATCAATATATATATCATAGAATGATCGACTTTTTTCATAACAGCAATTGCTTTTTCTTTAGTAGAACTAATTGCATGGTAGATACCACTAGTAAAATATAGAAGTATCATGGAAACGCCAAAAATAATACTTGAAACAAATAACATTGTATTTACATTTCCAATTACAAGCTGCTTGGCAACTAATAATATTAAAGCAATAACAGACAGTCCTCCTGCAAGTAAATGCGTTATAGAACTGATTGGATCTCTTAGTACATTCATTTTCCCACCTCGTTTTAACAAATACAGTAAGTAGTATCAAATACTACTTATGAAGTAAGTATATATCTTTTTGAAGAAAATATCAAGTAAATACTCAAAAAAAATATAAAAAATATGTATTGGAATGCACAAAAAAATATAACGTAAAGCTTCAATACATGGTATAATAAGTGTTTGTTAACAAATTGTATGAAAATATATAAAGAATAGATGTTATAATATACAAGTACGGTCGAAATCTGAAAGTATAGATCTTGTCCTCAAATATCTAAAGAAATAAAATTATAAGTATGATTTGGAGATGATAAAATGTATGATATAAAAGAAATAATATATAACTTATTAGAAAAAGAAGAGATTAAAATAGAAGAAATACCAAATATATATCTTTATATGGATCAAGTACTAAGTCTGTTTGATGAAAAGTTTCCATATAATGAAAATGAACAAAAACTGACAAAAACGATGATCAATAACTATTCAAAAGGTGGTATTATACAGCCAGCGGTCAAGAAAAAATATAATAAAGAACATATATTAATGATTTTGATTACATGTATGCTCAAGAGGAATTTAAGTCTATCAGAAATAAAACAAGTCGTGGATGAATCTGTAGATAAGGTGGATAACTTAAATGAAAAGTCTAAAAAGACAGCTAAAAATACAGATAAGTCTGTGGATAAAAATAAGCAGATAGATGAAAAGGATAGCTCTCTTGAAACTGATGAGAATATTAATAAAGAAGATGCTTTCAAACAAATTCAGGAAAACAAAGAAAAGCTGGATATAGAGGAAATATATGAAAAATTCATATCAAAAAAAGATATTATGCATGAAATAGTCAATGAACATCTAGATGATATGATTGCTTCATTGCGAAGAGATGATATAATAGATAATGAAAATAAACTTTTGGATGTATTGATGCTTTGTTATTGTTCCAATATATTAAGTGAGACAGCAAGAGCAATTATAAGAGGGGAAGACGAATGATAAAAGAAGTAATAGTAGTAGAGGGAAGAGATGATATAACAGCTGTAAAAAGAGCACTTGATTGTGAGCTTATTGCAACTGGAGGATTTGGATTTCCTAAGGGAGTAATGGAGAGAATAAAGACAGCACAAGCAAAAAAAGGAGTAATAATATTTACAGATCCTGACTTTGCAGGTGAAAAGATAAGAAAGACAATTTCAGCGCAGATTCCAGAGTGTAAGCATGCATTTTTACCAAGAGAAGAAGCTATAAAAGATGGAGATATAGGGATAGAAAATGCCAGTCCAGAGAGTATTTTGGCAGCTTTAGAAAAGGTAAGGACAGAAACTAAGGATGAAAGAAATGAATTCTCACAGAAAGATCTTGTAAGGCATGGATTGTTGGGTGGAGAAAAATCTTCAGAAAAAAGAGACTTAGTCGGTCGAATACTAGGAATAGGCTATGGAAATGCAAAACAATTTTTAAATAGATTAAATCACTACGGAGTGACAAGAGAAGAGTTTGAATCTGCCGTAGAAAAAGTATGTGTATAATTGGAAGGAAACTAAATGGATAAAAGACTTTCGTCGCATGTAGCGACTATGGAGATAGTTAAGAAACATAAATTTAAATTTACAAAATCTTTAGGGCAAAATTTCCTGATAGATGATGATATAATAGATGAAATTGTAGAAGGTGCAAATGCAGGTGAAGGCGACAAAATAATAGAAGTTGGACCTGGAATTGGTACTTTAACTAGAGAATTGGCAAGTAAAGTAGATAAGCTAATGGCAGTTGAGATTGACAGAAATCTAATACCAATATTAAAAGAAACATTAAAGGATTATGAAAATGTATCAGTAGTAAATGAAGATATTATGAAAGCAGATGTAAAAGCATTAATAGACGAACATCTAGATGGTGGCCCTGTAAAGCTTGTAGCAAACCTTCCATATTACATTACTACACCTATAATTATGAAATTTTTGGAAGAAAATATAAATGTGACTGATATAGTAATAATGGTTCAAAAAGAAGTTGCTGAAAGAATGAATGCAGATCCTGGTTGCAAGGCCTTTGGAGCATTATCAGTAGCAGTCCAATATTATTGTGATACAGAAATAATAACAAATGTACCTAGACATTTATTTGTTCCAAAACCAAATGTGGATTCAGTTGTCATTGGATTGAGAGTTAGACCGGAGAAAAAGTACAAGGTAGAAAATGAAGAAATATTTTTTAAAACAGTTAAGGCAGCTTTTGGCCAAAGAAGAAAAACTCTATTAAATTCTCTTACTAGTATGGGTATACTTGAAAAACCCGTAGTTGGTGAAGCTTTGAAAGAGGCTGATATTGATGAAAAAAGAAGAGGAGAAACTCTTAGTCTTTATGAATTTGCAAGATTATCAGACTGTATAAATAGAAAAATAGAAGGGATGAATCATGGGCAATAATGGAAAAAAGAAACTAAATAAATCTGCAATAATTATAATTGCGATAATAGTATTCTTTCTTCTATATTTTATTTCCTTCAAGCTGGCTAGAGGATATCTAGTTAAACATGGTAGTAATAATACTACTAATGTAATGAATGTAGAAAATGACGGTGAAAAAACTGAAGTTCAAAAAGAAATAGAGATGAAAAAGGCTCAAGAAAATAAAAAAGGATCCCTTGAGAGATTTAAGGAAAGTAAAAAAATGTATATCTCTGATGATGAGGTAGACAATATCAAGGTTGAAGGTGAAACTTTGGAAGCATTTAAAAGAGCTATGAGTAACTTTGTAGTAGTAAGAGGTGTGAATGAAGAATTTCATCCAAGTAATAAGGGTAAAACAAATAATAATGTTACATTTGAGACGGATTTCAACTATTTTCAGGTAACAGCAGGAAATAAGAAGGAATACTATAAGATACCTGTATCGGATAAAGAAGATTTTAGAAATATGTATAGAAGAATGATATATACATCTGTAGATTTTATTACCAATGGAGATAAAATAGGAGAGATGAAACTGTATCATAATAATGAAGAAAAAAAAGTATGGCCATGGAAAAAGAAAGAGCTAATACATAAGATTCTATACAAAAGAGAAGTTGGAAAAATTCAACCAGAAAAAGAGTTTAGTAAGTCAAAACAAAACTATACAATAAAAATAAAAAAATCTGGTGTCAATATCTCTATACAAACAATGGGAAAAGATTTTATAAAAGTACATTGTGGCGATAATACAGCTTATTATGAAGTGTATACCGATTTGTATGACTATCTAAATAAGGATGTATTTAAAAAATAATGAAAACAATAAAAGAGTGTAGATTGTGTAAACAATCAACACTCTTTTTTTAACTATTGATATCTCCATATACATATCTTGAGGCAATGTCCAACATGTACTTTGGCATTCCTAGCTTTTTTGCTATATGTAGAGCACAGCTTTCTCCTGATTTTCCAAGCTCTATTCTATAAAGAGGGTTTAGATTTTCTCTGTCAAATGCCATTCTAGCATTGATAATCTCTTCATGTTTGTCTGCATAATCCTTGATTTCAGGGTAGTGTGTAGTAACCAAAAATAGTGAATTTTTTCTTCTCAACTCTTCTAAAATAGAAATTGCAATTCCCATTCCTTCTGTAGGATCTGTGCCAGAACCTAATTCATCAAATATTACAAGACTGTTTTCATCGACATTTTTTATTATGTCTAAAACATTTTTTATATGTGATGAGAAAGTTGATAGATTTTTCTTGATATCCTGATTATCACCTATATCACAGTATATTTTAGTATTAAAGGCAATATCAGCTTTTTCTGCTGGTACATGTAATCCATAGTTTGCCATATTACTACATAGTGCGATAGTTTTTATTGCGACTGTTTTACCACCTGTATTTGGACCAGTGATAATAATACCTCTATATCCACGTCCAATTGAATAGTTTAGAGGTACACAATTTTCTTTGATAGATGGATGTCTTGCTTTTTCAATATTTATATATCTTTCATCGTTAATTTTAGCTTCAGATGCATTCATATCAATACTTAGCTTTGCCTTTGCAAATATAAAGTCTAGAGTTGAAATTATATTAATATTTTCAAGTAAAGCCAATCTAAACTCAGATATATCATTCATCAAGATGTTTATTATATTTGCCTCTTCTGTATACTGATCCAATTTAGCCTGAAAATAGTCCTCATAAATCTTGGTAACGGCTTTTGGTTCTATAAAAATAGTATTTCCAGTAGATGACTTTGAAATTTTCATACCAGAAATTTTGTGTTGATATTCTTTTTTAACAGGTACGCACCATCTTCCATCTCTATTTACAATAAAGTTTTCAGAAGCATACTTTTTATTTTTATCAAGAGTATTCTGAGCATTGATCTTTAGCTGAGGTTCTAACTTTCGAATTTTTTTTCTTAGTTTGAAAAGCTTGCTAGAAGCTTCATCTACAATGCGCCCACTCTTAATGCAACGATCGATATCATTATGTACATATTCTGGATAAATAAGCTGTTCTTGGTATTCAGTGAAATTCACATTATACTTTAAACCTTTATTTAAATATTCTTTTAGCTGTTTGACTGATCTTAAAAAATCACCGATATCTTGTATTTCATGTGCTTCCATTAATTTTCCTGATTCACATTTATCTATTAAGTCTCTAGTTTTTATCATAAGAGCTAGTGGTGGCTTCCCTATATTTTCAATCATTTCTCTTGCCTTAGTAACATTATTTAATTGATGTAATAGATCTTCTTTATTTTCATATGGCTTCATAGTATCTATTTTATTCTTTGCTTCTATAGTCAATGCGAATTCTTTAAGTGAGGATCTCACTTCTTCAAATCCTATTAATTCTAATGTTTTATTCATTTTTTATCCTTTCTTCTTTACTTAGCCATCAATTTTTAATTAAATATGTGACTAAGTATTCATTTTAAAATTTTTATTTATTTCTTTTTCAATAAAATACAGATGTTTTTCTGTAAGTTTAACCAACAAATCAATTTCTTGATCGCTAAGGTTTTCTGCAGCAGATATTTCTGATTCAAGCAAAAGATCAACTGTTTCTTTTGCCAATTCCTTTCCTTTTTCTGTCAGATATATATTCTTTATCTTTTTATTTTCTTTAGAGACTTCAAGATATACTAGGTCGTCTTTTAATAAACTTTGTACCACCGAATTTACTGTTTGCTTTGGAAGAAAAAGACTATCAGAAATAAATTTCTGCGTGCAAATTTGTTTTTGATTCAATGTATAGAGTATTAGCATCTTATTATAAGAAAGTCCTAAATGGCTGGCCAGCCTTTGGTAGAGTAAATTATAATTTCTATATAAAGCATCAATCTGTTCTAGTTTTTTAGATATCTTACCTGGCATCATTCACCGACCTTTCAATATAGTCCGACTTGGGACTATTCTTATAGTATATTAAAAAAAGATAAATGTCAATAAAAATATATGAAATCATATAAAGATAATAAACTAATAAAAAAATAGAATAATATGAGGGCATAAATAAAAAAATATAATAAGGGTATAAAGAAATAAATAAAAAGAGAAAAGAAAAATAGTCTAAAAAACATAATAAGATACGTAAAAAATAATAATTTAAAAGTATAGTATTATTTTTATGCATGATAATAATATATATACTGATAATTTTTTTATAAATGGTATATACTGTAATTACTAGAAAAATAAAAAGAAAAGGTTGGTGGTTATTTTGAAACTAGAATTAAAAAGAGAGTCAATTTGGAAAAATATTGATAAGGAAGAGCATAAGGAAATCTTTGAGTATGCAAAAAGATATAAAGGCTTCCTAGATAAGTCTAAAACAGAAAGAGAAGCTACAGACTTTATAATAGAAAAAGCAAAAAGTAAAGGATTTATATCACTTGAAGAAGCTATTAAAAAAGAAATAAAGGAAGGCGATAAAATATATTTAAATAATAAAAATAAATCAGCAGTATTGATGGTTGTAGGAGAAGACCTAGAAAAGGGAATGAATATAGTGGGATCTCATATTGATTGCCCAAGACTAGATCTTAAGCCCAACCCCCTATATGAAGATTGTGAGTTGGCAATGTTTAAGACTCATTACTATGGAGGAATAAGAAAGTATCAGTGGCCTACAATACAGCTTGCTCTTCATGGTTTTGTAATTAATTCAAAAGGAGAAAAAATCAATATAAATATAGGTGAAGATGAAGATGATCCTGTATTTTTTATAAATGATTTACTACCACATTTAGGTGCAGATCAAAATAAAAAGACTCTAGGTGCTGGAGTAGATGCTGAGAGTTTAAACATAGTTGTAGGGCATTCTTCTTATAGGATAAAAGATGACAAAAATCCTATAAAAATGATGGTTCTTGAAATATTAAAAGAAAAATATAATATGATTGAGGAAGATTTTGCAGTTGCAGAGATTGAGGCAGTTCCAGCAGCAAAGGCAAGAGATGTAGGATTTGATAGAGCAATGATAGCAGCTCACGGACATGATGATAGGATATGTTCATATGCAAATCTAGAGGCGATTTTGGAAGTGGAAGATCCTAAAATTACAGCAGTTGGTTTATTTGTAGATAAAGAAGAAATAGGATCTGTAGGAAATACCTCTATGTCAGCAAAGTACTTTGAAAACTTTGTAGCTGAAGTATTGGCTACAATGAATGATTATTCTGATATTAAACTAAGAAGGGCAATGGCAAATTCTAAGGTTCTATCTGCGGATGTAACTGCAGCGATTGATCCAAATCACAAGGGTGTAATGGATGAAAAAAATGCGTCAATTTCAGGATATGGAATTACAATGTCAAAATATACTGGAGCAAGAGGAAAATCTGGTTGTAACGATGCAAATGCTGAATTCCTTGCAGAGATCAGAGATATCTTCAAAGAAAATAATGTAATCTGGCAGACAGGTGAACTAGGTAAAGTAGACCAAGGTGGTGGTGGAACGATCGCATATATTCTTGCTGAATACGGAATGGAAGTAGTAGATATGGGAACACCAATGCTTTCGATGCATGCACCAGTTGAGCTGGCATCGAAGGCAGATGCTTACATGACAAAAAAAGCATATAAAGCATTCTTAAGATAATTGTAAAGGGATGTATCTTGTATATATGAAAAATTGCATGAAAAAGTAGAGATAGACTAAGTGGAGAGTATTCGAATCAGAAAGCAAATACTTATAGTAGGCAAAGTATATCAAAAGTTTGTTTGAAAATAATTATATTCAAAATAATTAGCTGTAGAAAGTGTACTATTTTATGATATGAATATTAAAAAAGACGTTCAATTTATGAACGTCTTTTTTTATTTTACATAAAGTGAGTATGTTTCACTTTCCACTGTTTTAATTTTATGAATAACCAAAATCCATATATTCCTAAAGTGATTATTGTGAGTAAGAACCACTTAATCCAGTTTCCAAATAGCTGAGTAGCAGTTCCATCAAAATAGAGTCTCTGGCCGTTGACAACAGTATGTTCTATTTCCCAACGATAAATCATGCAACAAGCCCATGGAAAGCAAATTCCAAGTGTAAATACTGTAATCAAAGTTCCTAGTATAGTCCAGCCTACATACTGAAGTAGACCGCCATCAAAATATGATTCTTGCATAATACTACCTCCCTTATCTTACATATATTTAAGAGCCTCTTCAAAGCTCATCCAAAAATGAATTCCATTTGATGAGTCTAGCCATCTATCTTCGTGATAGCCATCTGCATATGACATTTCACCAAGACGATAAGTAAAGTTCTCATCTACAAAAGAAGTCGCTTCAGTATAAAAGCCTGTCTGATCTTTATCCATAATAGCAACAGTAATAGCCTTATCACATCTACAAGCATTACTAGTAGATGAACATCTCTTAGCATCTGATGGAATTAGAAGCTTGACCATCCTATCATTAAAACATTTTTTGTATCCAAAGAAGTAGCCAGTTTCTGGACATGATATTCTAAAATGTACAGTTCTTTCAGTATCTTTAAGTCCTTCTAAATTAGAAGCTACTAAAAGTGAGGAGGTAAAAATAGTGCCATCACAATCTGTAAAAGATAAATCGCACCCTCTCAAGTCAGCACCGAAAAAACTAACATCTACTAGCTTTGAATAGGAAAAATTTACATTTTTAAAAGATCCATTGTCAAATATAGAATAAGAAAAATTTGAATAACTAAGATCAATATCTTGGAAGTCACACCAAGAAAAATCAATATAGCTAAAATCAAAGTTTTTTAGGTTAATAACATCTTCATCATATTTAGAGTCTTTGATTAGATGTATTCCTCTCATATCTAAAAGCTTATCTGTATTTTTTGACTCTCTAAATAATTCGATTTCTTTTAAAAAATTACTGATATTTAAATCTCTCATAATATTCATCTCCTAATATATAAATTAGTGATCGTACACCAGGGTACGAAATAGGAAATGTAATTTATAAAAATACATTTCTAAAAATATACTTATAAATTTTTGCTTTATTAAGTATATATCTGTAAAATTTACTCATGTACTTTAGTTATACCCAAAAAACCATGCTTTTTATCCTCTATATTCGTCATTGAAAGTTTTAAGGTTTGGATGTACCAGTATTGTATTACCCTGAACATCGAGTTCAAGCAAGGAAATATAGTCTGAAACAAGCTTATTTTCAGGTTGTATAGTGGATATAAACACGCCTATACCAACAACTTCCGTATCAAATTCTTTCATTAGCTCAGTCATTCCCTTGATAGTACCGCCACCACGCATAAAGTCATCAATTATAATTACCTTGCTACCTGATTTTAGTGCCTTGCTAGGTAAGCTCATAGTTTCTATTTTAGATGAAGTGCCAGTTACATATGTCATACTGATAGTAGGGCCTTCTGATACCTTTGTATTTTTTCTTATAATTACAAGTGGAATATTCATAGCCTTAGCAGTCATTAGAGCCATTGGGATACCCTTGGTTTCCATAGTCACTATATAATCCACGTCTGTATAATCAATGTTTGAAGCAAAAATTTCTCCTATTTTTGAAACTACGGTTGGATCATATATTAGATCTATTAAATACAAGAATCCGCCTGATAAAATTCTTCCCTCTTCTTTAATTCTTTCGCATAGCTGACATAGAAATTCTTCATTTTCTTCTTTTGATGTCTTAGGTATATATTTGACACCACCTGCAGCTCCTGAAATTGTAATTACTTTTCCTAGTTGAAGTTTTTCAAATACATTTTTTACAACGATCAAATCTTCACTTATAGTTGATTTTGCAGCGTTGAACTGTGAGGTGAAGAAGCTAAGTGTGAATATCCTATTAGGATTATCTGATAGTATTTTTACTATAGCACCTATTCTCTCATTTCTTTTAAATTTATTGTTCATAATTCCTTCTTTCCTCCTAAATTACTAAGATTTTGCTACAGCTCACATTTTTGAGCTTATATTTTTATGTTAAACTTCATATATATTTAATCCAATTCATGTAGTTTTGTGATTATGCATTGTTTTTTATTTTAGCTAAATCAACTATTTTTTTTTGTTTGTGATATAATATAGCTAGTTAAATTTAAAAGCATGCACATATTTGAAATTTAGTACACGCAAATAGAACTTGCTGATACAAGAGATACCCTACAAGTTTTTACTTGCCAATGTACATGTCATGAAAAATTTAATACATGATAAAAACTACACAAAATAAACATTTTAGATACTGAACATTAGTTAATTATACCATATAAAACGTTCATATTGTATAGTTTTTTAATAATTGAGAGGTGAAAAATATAATGAATGTACATTTTATAGGAATTGGTGGAATAAACATGAGTGCCCTTGCAGAAATATGTATAAATAAGGGTTATAAGGTTACTGGATCGGATATGCAGGAATCATACTTGGTTAACCATCTTAGGGATTTAGGTGCTACAGTTCATATTGGTCAAAGAAAAGAAAATATAAGTGATGATATAAATCTTGTAGTATACACTGCGGCCATATCAAATGATAATGAAGAACTTCAGGAAGCCAAGAAAAAGAACGTACTAATGATAAATAGAGCAGCATTTCTGGGACAGATCATGAGAGAATACAAAAACTCTATAGCTGTAGCAGGAACACATGGAAAGACTAGTACTACTAGTATGCTCTCTACGATATTCGATTATGCAAAGAAGGATCCAACAATATTAGTTGGTGGAAATCTTAGTACAATTGGGGGCAATGTAAGAATAGGAAACTCAGAACACTTTATTACAGAAGCGTGTGAGTACGTGGATAGTTTCTTGAACTTTAATCCTTTTATATCAATCGTTTTAAATATTGAAGAAGATCATTTGGATTATTTTTCAGGAATAGATGAAATAAAGGCTTCGTTTAATAAATTTGGTAAATTACTTCCAGAAGATGGATACTTTATAGTAAATGGTGATAACGAAAATGCTAAGGACATAATGTATGAAGTCGAAGCAAACATAATTAAGTTTGGGCAAAGACCAGATAATGATGCTATAATTTCAGAAATTAGATATGATAACGATGGCTATGCAATGTTCAACCTAAAATATAAAGGAATTAATTTAGGTAGCTTTGATTTATCAGTATATGGATTACACAATGTATACAATGCTACAGCAGCAATACTTGCAGCAATAGTATCGGGCTTAGAAGTTGATACTATTAAAAAATCAATAAAAACATATACAGGCGTTGGAAGAAGATTTGAAAAAAAGGGCTATTATAATGGTGCCTTGATAATAGATGACTATGCACATCATCCAACAGAAGTAAAAGCAGCTCTTGCAGCAGCTAAAACTTTGAAGAAAAATAAGCTTTGGGTTGTGTTTCAACCGCATACCTACTCTAGAACAAAGGCTCTTTTGGATGAATTTGCAGAAGCTTTTTATGCGGCAGATAAAGTAATAATTACCGATATCTATGCAGCTAGAGAGAAAGATCCAGGAGATATTAGTTCGAAGGATTTGGTAGAAAAATTGTATCAAAATAATGTAGACGCAGTATATATGCCTACATTTGATGAGATATCAGAATTTTTAAAAGAAAACTTAGAAGAGGATGACCTTTTGGTAACTTGTGGAGCAGGTCCAGTCAATAAGGTAGGAGAAGCTCTTTTATAATAGAATTGTATAAAAAATGAAAAAAGATCACAGAATTATTAAATTCTGTGATCTTTTTTTATCTACAATAGAAAAATTATAAGTGGTTTTATTTTGATAAGAATAAGGAAAAATAAGAAAAAATAAGATAAGCTTTCTAAAAAAAGGTATTTTTTCATAATATTGTGAATATTATGAAAAATAATTTCTTGAATATAACGTGGGTATATGAAAATTATGATCTTTTTGATGAATATCTAATTAAAATTTAAATACTTCTAAAAAGATGTTTAGACAAAAAGAGTTATATCTTTATAAAGGATTAAAAATTATTTTGAGAGGAGAGAAGTTATGTTCAAGAAAAATATTGTAAAGCTTATATTTATTATGGTGATAATGCTAAGTTTTTTACTAGGATCAATACTGCCATCTATGGCCATATCCGGAAATAGAGAAGTGAATTTTGACAATAGAGGTCTTTATGATAGTAGTGCATTTAAAACAATTAAAAATTTCAATCAAACAGGAAAAGATCCACCTATGATTTTAAGTAGCACAAAAACAGTAAATACAGAAAAAATGAATAAGGATCAAGCTTTAAAAGAAAGGTCAAATTTAAAACTTGATGATAATACTAAAAATGAGGACACAGGATTATATGATGTTACATTATTAAATGATGACGAGAATTATAATTATTATGCAGGTCAGGATATTACAATATATAATGATATGCGTATTTCTGGAAATGTAACGGTTATTGATGAAGGATCCTACATTGTAGTTGAAATAGCAAAAGATAAATTTAAAAAACCAGTAGAGGCAGATATATCTACAGCTCCAGAGATTGTAAAAGAGGTTAGAATAGAAGAGGGAGAAGATACTTGGAAGCTAATAACTGTTTATAATAAATTAACAGGTGGATACAGTGGAGCAACTCCTTTAAATATGAATCTATTAGATGGAAATGTAATTAATGGGGAAAAATATGAAGTAAAACAGATATTTTACGATAAAAATGGAACAAAATTATCAAGTGATTCTATGATTATTGCAGGAAAGTCAGAAATTGAACAGGGTAATTCAAGAGATACCAGTTTAAATTTATCTTCATCTGTGGATGCTAATAATATTGTAAAACAAGATACCTATAAAAAGTTTGACATTTTAACAATGAAAGATTTGGATGCAAAAATAAAAGATCCGCGAGATAGAAGGATCTATGCTAGCATACCAGAAGGACTTTCAGTAAAGGCTGAAACAGGCTGGCTACTTGAAGAATCTACTGGAAGATATTACAAAGATTTAAAAAAAGATCAAATTACAGCTTCCAATACAGCTATAGAGCTCAATTTGGGTGGAATTGATCTAAGTGAATATACTACATCTTCTAAAGGTAAATCTTTGAGGGTTAATTATAGTATTCAGGCAGTTGTTGATGGAAAAGTTCAAGATGATATAAAAGCAAATACATGGTATGTAGATATAAAGCTTTACTCACAAGTATTGACATCTGTATCAACGAGAAGGTACACAAAGTTTATTAAAAATAACTATGACACATTGACTAATTATAATATATCTTGGTCAGATAATATATATTTGCCATATAATTCCGATATGTTAAACAATCAAAAGGTTAGATATACTCATATGAATATGTACTCTACAAATATTGGTCAGGCAGGCGATCAGAGAGAAATCAAAAAATTGAATATTAAAAAGTCTGAAATAGTGATAAAAGACTATGCAAAAGCCACTAAAATCAGAATAATGATAGCTGGATCTTTAAGTGATGCAGATAAAAATAAAATGTCAGATCAGCTTCGGGAAACTAAAGTTTATGGTATAAAAAGACCTAGCAAAGAAAAAGTATTATTAAAAGACGGCATAGATACAGTTTTTTATTCAAATTATAACAAGTCATTTGATGATAAGGGATGGTTTGAAATAGAAGTTGGGGATTATAGTCAAATTAATTTTGAATATCCAGGTGAAGGAGTTGTACTGGAAGGTAAAGAAGAAATAAATAGATTATACAAAAGTATATATAGTGAAGTAATAGCTGAATTAAAGCCTGAAATAATTACTACTTTGAAAAATAAGTTAAATAATAGTGAGGAAGCTTTAATAAAAGAAAACACATCTGCTTTTGTGGAGGGTGTAGTAGAATATAAAAATTCTGATGAGATAGAGAAATATGTTTTTAGATCATCTGACTATTGTCAGGATAATATGATGTTGCAATACGAGATGATTGAGAAAAAAAATCCTATAACAATAGAGAATGGATCAAATTTTTTTATTGATGAAATAGTTAAAACAAATATTTCCTATAAACATACTAGGCAAGGAAACAACTCTGATGCAACGAAACCTGAAAATTTAAATATATACTATCTGGTTCCTGATGGACTTGAACCTATAGAAAATAAGGATGTATTTGAGAAAATGGAAGTAGTTAGAGGATATAAGGCGGGATATAATTTGGTAATAGCAAGTCCTAAAACAGTTGAAACTCCTAAAATACTGGCAAACGAAACTACTAGAGATGTTGAAAATAAATTTCCACTTGATTTTAAAACAACTAGTAGGCTCTTACAAGGAAGTTATACGATATATTCGTCTTTATCATTTGACAATAACAAGGTAGATAATAAAGATGGAAAACAGTATGGAATACTTCAAAAAGATAGCCCTAAAAATTTATGGGAAAATATTCTTAATGATGGGAAAAACAGACCGGAAGTAAAAAATAGATTTACAGACTTTGAAAGTGTCAAGTTTAAAATTTCGCCTCCTAAGATGTTATCTTCATTTAAAGAAGTTAAAATGAGTAGTGAAGCTGATAGTTATTTTTCATCCTCGACAGGTGCGAGGTCAACTATAGGAGATAAGATTGATTATAGGTTCTTATTTGTCAATAGTTCTACACAAGATGTCACACAACTATCAGTGATAGATATACTTCCTTATGAGGGAGATAAGAGTATAGTTCCAAATCAAAGTGGACATTACACTGACAGAGGATCAAAATTCAAGACACATTTAATTGGGGTAGAGGGGCAAGAAAAGTTTGAAATATATTACTCTACTGATATTCCAAAAGCAACAATAGAAGAAAATAATCAACTTAATTGGAAAAAAGATGTGGATGATTTATCTAAGGTTACCATGATAAAAGCAGTACTAAAGGATGGACAGAAAATAAAAGTTAATGAAAAAGCCAGCATAGTTACTCATAATGAAGTAGAAAATGATGACACAATATTAGATGGTGAAAAAGCATTCAACAGTTTTGCTATATCTACAAATAATGAGAAGATGTATTTGGAAGCACTAAAAGTGGATGTTTTAGTTAACTATCAAAAAAAGGATGTAATATTGAATAAGGTTGACAAAAATGATAAGAATAAGAAATTAGAGAATGCAGAATTCAGTATTTATAAAGATAAAGATGAAAAAGCAATTCTTGAAAATATAGTAACTGATAGAAATGGTTTGGCAACAATTCCTAACTTATTAATTGGAAAAACTTATTATATAAAGGAAACAAAGGCGCCTGAAGGATATAAAAAGAATGAATCGTTCATAAGGCTAGATGTCAAAAATGATTTAAATGACATTACAATTGAAAACATACATGAAACAGATGTTCCGGAACTGGGAAATATAAGTATTTCTGTTAATAAAAATTGGATAGGAGAAAAGAAAGATTCAGCAAAGATCAAGCTTTTAGCAGATGGCGTAGAGAAAGAGACAGTTGTGCTTGATGAATCAAATAAATGGGAACACACATTCAAAGATTTAGCCGAGTATGAAGATACTGAAGAAAAGAAAAAGATAGATTATACAGTATCAGAGGAAAAAATTAAGGGATATAAATCAGATATAAAAGGTAATGAAAAAGAAGGCTTTATCATTACGAATACAAAAGAATCCAGTGGTGGGTCTGGAGGATCTGGTGGAGGTTCTACTGATACAGGAAAAAATTATGTGATAATTGCTAATGGAGAAAAATATACAGATGTTTTGACAGCTTCAGTATTGGCAAATGAGAAAAAGTGTCCAATATTATTGTCGTATACTGACACACTATCAGAAAATACGATAAATGAAATAAAGCGACTAAAAACAGATGAGGTAATAATTTCTGGTGGGCCTTTATCAGTATCAAAAAAGGTAGTGAAGCAACTTGAAACAAAGAATTATGATGTAAGAAGAATATCTGGTGAAAATAGGTATGAAACTGCTAGAGAAATAGGAAAAGAAGTAAGGTTGACATCAAAAAATAAAAATACAGCAATATTAGTAGATGGAACAGATTTTCCAGATGCTATTTCTGTATCGGACTTAGCTAGTGAAAAAAGAGTACCGATACTTCTGACAGAACCTAAGTCACTAAAGGATGTTACTCAAAAAGCAATAGACGATTGGAAAATTAAAAAAGTGATAATTGGTGGATCGGAAAATTCGGTATCCAAAAAAATTGAAGATGAATTGAAAAAAGACCTGAGCTCAGTCAACAGAATTGGAGGAAAGGATAGGTATGAGACAGCATATCTAGTTGCTGAAGAGCTAAGAAATAAAACCAATAATACTAAGGATGCAATATTAGTAGATGGAACAAATTTCCCTGATGGAATAACAATCAGCATCCTTGCAGCAAAGTATAGAGTACCTATACTTCTTACACATCCAAATAAACTTCATCCTATGGCAAACAATATAATAAAAACTTGGAAAATAGAGAATATATTAATAGGTGGAGGTTATGAGTCAGTGTCTAAATCTATAGAAGACAGTATGAATGTTAAAAATAAAGATAGAGTGTTTGGAAGTGATAGATATAATACGGCAGTAGAGATTTCAAAAAGATATACAGAAAGTAAAAGCTTGCTTAAAACTAAATAATTATATTTAATTTTAATTAAATATAAAATAATAAAAAACGGAGTGAATAGTTTAAAGCCCTTTAATTACAAACTATTCACTTCTTTTTATAATTACTAAAAAAATAAAAAAAATAATTATTTAGTAAAAAAAATAATTATAATATACTAAAACTGGGTAAGTATAATTTACGGAAAGTTTTAAATATTCGGTCAATAAGGAGGGAATATGAAAAAGATAAGAAAATTTACGACAGTATTTGCATCATCGGCATTAGTATTAAGTATATTTGCATATAATATAGATTATAGTTCTTTTGCTGAATATCAATTTATGGCAAGACAGGGTGAAAATATAGAACATAAAAATTATATAGGAGATCTTGGAGTGTTAACATATTCTAAAGGTGGTTTAGGATTGTTTGAAGAGGGAAATATATATACAATAAAACTTAAAAATCCAGATATATCTGATGAAGATAAAAAAATAAACATTGAAAAATTGAGAGCTTTAGAAATTAACTTTAAAAATAAATCTGATGCGACTTTAAAGATCAATAAGGATGTACTTTTACCAAATAATTCAGAGGATATGTTTAAAGATTATAAATGTAGCTTAGACATAGATGAAGATATAAAAACTTCAAATGTTATAAGTATGAGTGGAATGTTTAGTAATACAGAAGCGGCTAATCCAAATGTGAGTAAGTGGGATACCTCTAATGTTACTAACATGAACATGATGTTTGAAGGAGCAAAAAAAGCCAATCCAGATGTAAGTAACTGGAACACTGCGAAAGTCTCTGGTATGTATAGAATGTTTAGAAATACTGAAATAGCCAATCCAGATATAGGTAAATGGAAAACATATAATGTAAGTAATACATATTCGATGTTTTGTGGAGCAAAAGAGGCTAATCCAGATGTAGGCGATTGGGATACATCGAAAATTAAAAGTATGAATATGATGTTTAGAAATGCAAAAAAAGCAAACCCTAATGTAAGTAACTGGGATACATCAAAGATTACAAATCTAAGTTCGGTTTTTGAAGGAGCAGAATCAGCAAATCCAGATGTAAGTAACTGGGACACATCAAAGGTAACGAGTATGAATGCAACCTTCAAGGATGCAAAAAATTCAAATCCAAATGTGGCTAATTGGAATACAGAGAATGTAGAAGATATGACATCAATGTTTGAAGGTGCAAAAGTTGCCAAGCCAGAAGTAACGAGTTGGAACACAGGAAAAGTAACAAACATGAACTCTATGTTTAAAGGAGCAGAAAGTGCTAATCCACAGGTAGACAATTGGAATACGGAGAATGTAGAGGACATGTCATCTATGTTTAGAACTGCTGTATCTTCCAAACCAGGTGTAGGTAGTTGGAAAACAGGAAAGGTTAAAAATATGAGCTTCATGTTTGAAAGTGCAAGAGAATCGAATCCAGATGTAAGTAGTTGGGATACATCAAATGTATCCGAAATGCATTCTATGTTTGCAAATACAAAATTAGCAAATCCAGATGTAAGCAATTGGGATGTGAAAAACGTTACACAAATGTCTTCTATGTTTTCTAATACAGAAAGCGCTGACCCGAATGTAAGCAGCTGGAAGACCGATAGCTTGGTAAATGCTAGTCTTATGTTTAATGAGGCAGATATAGCCAACCCAGATGTGACCAATTGGAACATGTCAAAAGTAACAAGTATGTATTCTATGTTTAGAAAAACAAAGCTAGCAAATCCAGATGTAAGCAACTGGGATACGGGAAATGTTATAAACATGTATTCAATATTTTGTCAATCTGAGAAAGCAAATCCAGATGTAAGTAAGTGGAATGTAGAAAAAGCGGTCTATATAAATGCAATGTTTAGAGATACTAAAAAGGCTGATCCAGACATTAGTAACTGGAAAACAGTCAGTGCTAAAAATATGGATTCTATGTTTTGTGGGGCAAAATTAGCAAAACCTGATGTGGGTAAATGGGATACATCTAACGTTGAAACAATGAATGGTATGTTTAGAAATTCAAAGTTGGCTAATCCAGATGTAAGTAATTGGGATACAAGAAAAGTTGAAAGTATGGATAGAATGTTTGAAAATGCAGAAAAAGCCAGTCCTAATATATCAAATTGGAATGTGAAAAATCTTGTAAGTGCAGAGTTGATATTTTCAAATACTTTATTGGAGAAAATAGATATTAGAAATATAAAATCTGAAAATGGTATTAGTAATGAAAAAAAGACTATATATAATAATAAAGAATTAAAAACGATAGTATTTAACTATGAAAATCCGAATATAAATTACTTTCCTATAGAATCTATTTATATGGTTGAGGGAAAATATGAACTTAATAAAATAATAGATGAAAAGTTATACAATGAAAATAGCAGTAATGGTAAGATGAAATTAATGAATTTCAATATTAATTCAGTTGAAAATAAAGGTAATGAAAATAGCTTTTCTATATCAAGTGAAGTAAAGGAGAAATTGGATTCTGAGCTAAAAAATTCTAAGGAGAAAAAAATGGCATTTGAAATAATTGCTGCTAAGGAAGAATCAGGCAATAATGGATCAAATGGAAATGGTAATGGTAATAACTCAAAAAAAACAGTATTATTGTCTAGTGGAAATAAGTATACAGATGTATTAGTATCATCCGTATTAGCTAATGAAAAGAAGAGCCCAATACTTTTAACTGAAAAGAATAAAGTGTCAGAAGAAACTTTAAGAGAAATTGATAGGCTTTCAATTGACGAACTGATTATAGTTGGAGGAGAAAAATCAATATCAAAGAAGGTAATAAATCAGTTAGACAATAAAAAATATAATATAAGAAGGTTAGCTGGTCAAAATAGATATGAAACAGCAAAGAAAATTGGTCAAGAAGTCAGGTTAACTAGTAATAATATGGAGGCAGCAATATTGGTAGATGGAACAAACTTTCCTGATGCAATCTCTGTTTCGGATCTGGCAAGTGAGAAAAGAGCACCAATACTTCTTACAGAACCTGAGTCTTTAAATAATGAAACAGTGGAGGCATTAAATGACTGGAACATTAATAAAGTTATAATTGGTGGAGAGAAAAAATCAGTTTCTCAGGAAATTGAAGATAAATTAAAATCAAACAAAAAATTAGTTAGTAGAATAGGTGGACAAGATAGGTATGAAACAGCGTATCTGGTAGCTGAGGAAGTCAGAAAAAAAACAAATAATAAAAAAGATATGATTCTGGTTGATGGAACTAATTTCCCTGATGGAATAACGGTTGGTCTATTATCAGCTAAATATAAAACTCCAATACTTTTGACTACACCAAATAATATTCATCCTCAAACAGAAAAAATAATTAATGATTGGAATATAGAAAATATACTAATAGCAGGAGGATACGAATCAGTATCAAAAGATATAGAAAATAGTCTAAATGTTAAAAATAAGGAACGAGTATCAGGAAGTAATAGATACAATACGGCAGTAGAAATATCAAAAAGATATACTAATTCAGTAAATTTAGGCAAAAGATAATTAAATATATTAAAAAAACAGTTGAAGTTTGTATGAAAATTTGGTAACATTTAGGGAGTGCACATGAGTAGCATTTTAAGAGTGTAAATTTATAGTGGTGTATTGAACTATAAATTTGAAATTTTAATATACAACTCATTGTATATTAAAGATTGTAACAAAGTGTATTGTTAGGTTAGGAGGAAGAAAGATGCAATTAAATATTACAACTGACTATGCAATTAGAATAGTTTTATACCTATCCACTAATATGGATGAATTTGTAAGTACTAAAGAGTTATCAGATAATTTATGTATTTCTAGAGCTTATGTAACAAAAATAGTAAAGATTTTAGAAAAAAATAATTTAGTTACTATAATGAGGGGAAATAAGGGTGGAGTTGCACTTAAAAAAGAACCAAGTAGTATAAGTATTCTAGAAGTAATAAGCGTAATGGAGTCAACAATAAAAATAAACAGATGTTTAGAAGAAGATAGATATTGTTCAGCTGATAGATCTGATTATTGCAAGGTAAGCAAGATGTATTCAAAGATTCAAAAACAGCTAGAAGAGGAACTTTCTAAGACAACAGTTGATACTTTAGTTTAAGTAAAATAAAGTAGTAAACAATAAAAAAACTGTGGTATACAATATGTATAAAATAGTATTTTAAACAGGAAAAATTATGAAGAAAATAAGTTCCAATGATAACAATTATTGATAACAGAACCGCAGAAAATTAACAGTTTTCTGTGGTTTTTATTTTATAAACAATATATATATGAAATTAAAATGTTTATAATATGAATTTTAATAGAAAAAATACGATTATATATACGAGAAAACACATATAATCGTTTTAATTTAATGAAAAACAACATAATCTTACTATAAGATACCGAACATTTTATATATTATAATATGTAAAAAAAATAATAAGTATAGTATATAAAAAAATCGTGTAGTTAATGTGGAGTTTTGGTTTATTATAACATACATATATTCAGAAATA
The DNA here is from genome assembly GCF_036639115.1 of Peptostreptococcus sp. Taxonomy (GTDB): domain Bacteria; phylum Bacillota; class Clostridia; order Peptostreptococcales; family Peptostreptococcaceae; genus Peptostreptococcus. The sequence goes on from NZ_JAVWJH010000004.1 coordinate 40,820, forward strand.
CAGAATCAATAAAAAATAAAACGAAAAAAGTATATAGTATAAAAATAGGTGAATATAATTTGCAAAGTCTTAGAATGTAAAGTATTTTTATTATAAGATAAACTTCTTGAAAAAATAAATAAAAAAATGCTAATACAACAGTCTTTCTAATTAGTAAGAAGATAGAGTTTTTACTCTTGAATAAGCAATATAATGTGGTAATATATATAAGATATGATTTTGCTGAGATTATAACTTTAAAATTATGATTTTGAGCAATCAAAATGTAAGGGAATACTACAGGTGGTGAAAAAATGAAAACTTTAGGAAGTGTAATGAAAAAGCTATTAATTGTTATAGTAATAGTTTTAGCATTTTACTTGATACCGACTAGAAATCTATATGTACAGCCAGTATATCAATATCCGAGCATGCCAAATGGATGTGAAATTACTTCTTTAGAAATGATAATGAGATATAATGGTTTTGATGTAAGTAAGGAGTTCTTAAATGATAACTTTTTGAAACATTCATCAATGAGCAATGCAGATCCAGATCTAGCATATATAGGTAGCCCATATGGTAAGTCTTCTGGATATTATAGTTATGCAGCTCCAATAGCAGATGCAGCGAATAAATATTTTGAGTCAAGTGGCGTATCAGTAAAAGCAAAGGACAAAACAGGAATGACAGTATTTGGAGTGTTAAATCAAGTCATATTTAAAAAGAAACCAGTGGCAGTTTGGTATACAATAGATGACGAAAAACCAAGATATGGTGGAAGATATTATACATCTCCAAGTGGTGAGAAAAATCCGCTTTACTCGAATCTACACTGTGTAGTTGTAGATGGAGTAAGCAAGGGCATGATAAGCATAGTAGATCCTCAAAAAGGGAGAAGAAGTGTGAATTTCTTAGAATTCACAAAATTATATATGCAGATGGGACAAAGAGCAGTTGTTATATGATATAATTAATTTTGATAAAATTTATGCATATTCAATATAATTTGCTTAATACTTATAGATGTAAATTATGTAGATGTAAATTATGCGAAAAATATCAAATTCTAACTAAGTACATAAAAATTATATGGTAAGACTCTTAAAAGAAGTAGAATTTGATAGAAAATATGTTGATTAACATAGAGTACATATGGGTGTTAATTGAGACGATGATTTTATAAAGAAAAACTAGTAGAATTTAATAAAATAGGTTTGGGGGAATGAAAAATGAAGAAGGCTATAATACTTGCAGCTGGTAAAGGAACTAGAATGAAGTCAGCTCATCCAAAGGTGGTTCATAAAGTATGTGGTAAGGAAATGGTAAACCACGTGGTAAATGCAGCTAATGATGCAGGTGTAAATGAAACTATTGTAGTTCTTGGGCATGGCATAGAAGAGGTAAAAGAAGCTGTGGGCGAAGATGTTAAATCAGTAGTTCAAAAAGAACAGCTAGGAACTGCACACGCAGTTAAGATGGCCAATGACCATATAGATGAAGAAGACACAGTTGTAGTTCTTTGTGGAGATACTCCATTAATAGAATCAGATACTTTGAAGGATTTCTTTAGGTATCATGATGAAGGAGACTTTGCAGTAACTGTTCTTAGCACATCAGTAGATGACCCAACAGGATATGGAAGAATCATAAGAGACGAAAACAAGGAATTACTAAAAATAGTAGAACAAAAAGATGCTAGTGAAGATGAGAAGAAAGTAAAGGAAATAAATTCAGGGATATATTGCTTTAATGGTAAGTTTTTAAAGGAATCTTTGGCCAAGGTGGATAATAATAATGCACAAGGTGAGTACTATCTTCCTGACACTATAGAGATTATTAGAGCGGCTTCTGGAAAGGCTGGTGCCTATATGGGTGCTAGTATAGAAGAACTTATGGGAGTGAACTCAAGAAATCAATTATCTAGTGCAGAAAGAATAATGAGAAGAAGAATAAATGAAAAACATATGACTAATGGTGTAACTATAATTGATCCAGATACAACATATATTGATTCTGATGTAGAAATTGGATGTGATACGATAGTTCTTCCTGGATGTATGCTAAGAGCTAATAGCAAAATTGGGGTTGGATGTGAAATTGGACCTCAGACAAGTATGGAAAACTCTACAGTTGGTGACTATACAAATGTAAAGAAGTCAGAAATGATAAATGCAAGTGTTGCAGACCACACTAATGTAGGTCCATACGCATATTTAAGACCAAAGGCAGAAATAGGCAATCATTGTAAGGTTGGAGATTTTGTAGAGGTTAAAAATGCAAAACTTGGGGATGGATCTAAAGCCTCTCACCTATCATATATAGGAGATGCTGAGGTAGGTAAAAATGTAAATATTGGTTGCGGAGTAGTCTTTGTTAATTACGATGGCAAAAATAAGTTCAGATCAATTGTAGAAGATAATGCTTTTATAGGGTCAAACTCAAATTTGGTTGCACCAGTAACAGTGAAAAAAGATGCATTTATAGCTACAGGATCTACAATTACAGAAGATGTACCTGCAGCTTGTTTAGCAATTGCCAGAGAAAGACAGGTTATCAAAGAAGGCTGGGTAGAGAAGAAAAGAAAGAAAGATGAAGAAAAAAGTAAATAATTTTCGAGGTTCTTTTAAGAAACATTCGGTAAAGATAGATAATGATGAACATTATTGTGGAAAATAAATTTGAATGAAAAATTTGAAAAGATAGTTTTATCTAGAAAAATTTTAATTTACTATAAAAATATCGATATATAAGCACATATTGTTAAATAAAAGTTCAAAAAATATTATATAAATTAATGTATAAAAATAAAAATTGTGATATAATAATATACGGAATGTAAAATTTTAATTATTATATAAGTCACATTATTACTTTTTAGGAGGTTTATTATGAGTTGTTACAATAGCCATAAGATGAAGCTTATCGCTGGTAACGCATCGAAGGAATTAGCTACTAAGATAGCTGATTGTTTAGGTATAGGATTAGTTGACTGTAAGGTTGATACTTTCAGTGATGGTGAAATTGCAGTTACAATTAACGAAACTGTTAGAGGTTGCGACGTTTTTGTAATTCAGTCTACTAGTAGTCCTGTAAACGATAATTTAATGGAATTATTGATACTTATAGATGCTTTAAAGAGAGCTTCAGTAGGTTCAGTTGCAGCCGTTATACCATATTACGGATATGCAAGACAGGATAGAAAGGCAAAGGCAAGAGATCCAATCACTGCCAAGCTAGTTGCTAATCTTATTACAGCAGCAGGTGCAGATAGAGTTCTTACTATGGACTTACACGCTGGTCAGATACAGGGATACTTTGATATTCCAGTAGATCATTTATTAGGCGGTAAGATCTTAGCTGATTACTTTAGAGATTTAAATATAGATGATTTAGTTGTAGTTTCTCCAGATTTAGGAAGTGTTACTAGATCTAGAAAGTTCGCTAATAATATCAACAAAGAAGTGCCTATTGCAATAATAGACAAGAGAAGACCAAAGCCAAATGTTAGTGAAGTAATGAACATTATCGGTGAAGTAGAAGGAAAGAATGTTATACTACTTGACGACATGATAGATACTGCAGGTACTATAGTTAATGCAGCATCAGCTCTTAAGAAGTTTGGTGCTAAGGATGTATACGCATGTTGTACACATGGAGTATTATCTGGTCCTGCAATAGAAAGAATAGAAGCATCTCCAATAAAGGAGCTAATAGTATTAGATACTATAGCGCTTCCAGAAGAAAAGAAAATCGGAAAAATAAAGACAATGTCAGTTGCAGAGATATTCGCAGATGCAATTAACAGAATATATACTTGTGATTCAGTAAGTAAACTGTTCTAGTATACAGTTTATTTTTGAAATATAAAATTCATATCAACAAACAAAAAAGTTCCTTTTTAGGGACTTTTTTGTTTAGATAAATATTAATATTTATTTGAAAAATTAATAAAGGCTATAAATAAAAGTAAAATAAAATATGTTTTTAGAAGGATTAGTAAAAAAATAAAGCCTGTATTAAAAATGTAAAAGGCCATTCTTAATTGATGAATAATATTGCACGGAATATATTTAAAAATAATTAATAATAGTTTAAAATATTAAATATAAAAGCTGTAAAACTGCATAATTAAGGTTAAAAAGATTAAAAACTTAATGATAGGAAAATGTTATCATAAATAAAAATAAAGTTGCAATTAGTGATTGATATAACTATATTTATTATGTATAATATAATAAGGGTTTTTTGTGAAAAAAATGATTTAAAGGAAAAAGTATTTTAGGAGGTATTTATGTCGTTTTTTACTAATCAATATGTTCTTTCTTTCATAAAGTTCGCTATACTTGCGACTTTGGGAGAAATCATAGCTTCTAGCATTAAAAATAAGAAGCTTACTATTCCACATTCTATAGGATATAGAATGATAATTTGGGGACTTCTAGGAGTTTGGATTGCCTTTATGATGGGGGTATTCTCTAGCGCTATAGGTGCAAAGTTGGGTATGGATGAAAATTCAACTTTCGCTATTAAGATAGTATTTGCTATTTCAACATCAGTTGTGATGAATACAACATTTGGACCAGTGTTTATGGTTCTACACAAGCATTCAGACACTTATTTAGATCTTAAATATAATAATAAGGGTGAAAAAGTAACCCTTCAGAATGTATGTAATAATATAGATTATTTTGCATATATAAAAAATGTTTTAATAGGTACTATTCCTACATTTTGGCTACCAGCTCACACTATTACATTCTTGCTTCCAGGAGAATTTAGAGTAATATTTGCAGCGTTGCTTTCTATTTGTTTAGGTATTATATTATCATTTAAATCATAATAATCGTAACTCCAGACCTTGATTGGTTTGGAGTTTTTTATATTATAAATTTATTGTCACTTGAGTGTTAAAATAGAGAAATAGATATGAAATACATTACAATAATGGACTGAGCATACAATGATAAGAAAAAAATCTGCTCCAATATAAAAATAAGCTCATTAAAGAAAAAATAGATATAAAATTATCTATTTAAATTAAAATAAAGCTAAAAGTTTGTTATAAAATATATTTTTTGACTATATTTAAATAGAAACTTTTGATACTTATTAAAAGCTATTGAAAATAAATAAAAATTTATCTGAATTATTTATAATAAACAATTATTTAGTATTTAAAAATAAAAAAAAAGTAAAATGAAATGAAAACGATGAAGATGAAAATTAATGGAAAGCTGATTTTAAAAATTGAGAAATATTTGAGAAAAAGGAGAAGTCATTTTATAATATGAATTTGATAAAAAATATAATTGATGAGTATAATGATATGGATTTTTCAGATATACATATTAGGGAAGATAAAAAGCTTGCTTTTAGATATAAGGGAGAAATATTATTTACAGATTATTGTATAAATAAATCAGATATAGAATTGTTTTTAAAATCTATAGGATGTCAAGAATTATTGTCAAGGCTAAGCTTTGAGAAAGAAATTGATTTCATATTTGAGTATAGAAACTATAGATACAGAGCTAATATATTTTTGCATACAAAGTTAGTAGGAATTTCCATGAGAAAAATTTCAAAGATAATAAAAACAGTAAATGAGTTAGGCTTACCAAAAATACTGCTAGATATGACAAAGTATTCGAGTGGGATAGTATTTATTACAGGTCCTACAGGATCAGGCAAAACTACGACTTTAGCTGCATTGATTGAGTATATAAATATACACTGCAAAAAACATATAGTAACTATAGAAGATCCTATAGAATATATATTTGATAGTAAGGAATCTATAATTACACAAAGAGAAATAAAACTAGACACTGATAATTTTTCCAATGCAATAAGATCAGCTCTAAGACAAGATCCAGATATTATAGTAATTGGAGAAATAAGAGATGAAGAGACTATGAAGATGGCAATTAGAGCGGCGGAAACAGGTCATTTATGTTTTTGTACACTTCATACATTAGGTGGCGCGGAAACAATAGAGAGAATTATTGGAATGTTTTCTTTCGATGAAAAATCAAAAATAAAGCACGAATTAACAATTGTATTGAGGGCAATTGTGTCACAGAGGCTGATATTAGTAGATGATGAAATTTTACCTGTGATTGAACTTTTACTGGCAGATAAATCTGTTTGCACTATGATAAAAGAAGATAAAGTCAATCAGATAGCAAATTATATACAGACAAATATTTCAAGAGGAATGATCTCAATGGACAGAGATTTAATAAGATTATATAATCAAAATAAAATAAGTTATGAACAATTAGAATCATATTGCATCGATATTGAACATATAAAAAATATATCTAGTAAAACGGTCTATTTCCGAGAAGAAGATTCACTTTTTTAGAGTTTGAGGGATTATAAAATGATTGAAAAAGTGTGATTTTAATTAAAATTTATCTTTAAATATTGCTTTGCTTTAATAGTGAAGGGTGTGTAATCTTGCTTGTGTTGATTAATAATAAAATAATGTTAATAAAAAGTTAAATTTATTTGATAAAGGAGTAGCTATCCATGTATAATTACTTTTTATTTTTGGCGTTTTTTGAAATTATAATAGTGGATAGGGTATTAAAAAATAGGGGAATAGAGCTAAATAACATGGAAAAAACAGGTACTTTATTGTTTATATTAATTATTATTCAATATTGTGTGCTTTTTTCTGGAAATTTGTATTACTTACTGAGAATAAGTTTTTCTATACCGATATTATTTATAATTTCTTATACTGATACAAAATACAGATTGGTGTTTGATGAAGACTTGATTTGTGGTATTATAGTACAAGTAGGGATAGTATTAACATTTATAATAGTAGATATAGTATATATCAAAAGATACTTTCCAATAGAGTTTGATTGTACTTTTACAGAAAAGATAACGAGTTTATATAGACAATATGCGAATGAATCCTTTGAAATAAATGAATTTACTTATTTTTTAAAACATATATTTTTTTTGATGAATGATATAAAAGGTAATGTATATAGTGTTGTGATTATATTTTTAATTTCTTATACATTATCAAAAGCTACAGGAGCAATGGGAATGGGCGATGTACTCTATTTTTCTTTTGTGGCTAGCTTTGGAAATATGAATCAATCAATTTTTATATTTTTTGTATCATTTATCGCGTCTGGATTATATTGTATATGCTTGAATATTTTAGATAATAAAAGTTTTTTTAACGGTTTGATTTCATTCACTCCGTTTATTTCTGTTGGTTTTATAGTTTCTTTATGTATATAGAGACGAAATTCTGTTAATAGGAAAAGTCGTTAAGAAATTACAATAAAAAATGAATATATAGTTTTTAAAATTATTATTTGCAGTTTTAAATCTTATCTATAGACAATATATTTCCACTCCAATATTAATGATGAAGTTGATAATGTTGAGTAATAAAGTTGTTGATATAAAAAATATTAAATAAAATTATGTATAAATAAGAGTTTAAGGCTATTAAGTGGACATTTGGGGTATATAAATGAATGTATAGATATTTGAAGCTTTTGAATATTTGTCCAACAATCAATTTTGTATTCCAGTATAAACTAGAGGTGGATGTTTGAAGCTGTAAATTTATTTTTTATTAATGAAGTTACTTATAAATATAAGGTATTTATTGAATAAATATCTCTTTTTTGCTTATAAGATTGATATTATCTGAATTTAAAAAATAATTTAGGAAGGGTTAAGATAAAATGTATATAATAGTGGGACTAGGAAATCCTGGTAAAAAATTTGAACATACTAGACATAATGCTGGTTTTGATGCAATAGATAGATTGGCAGATAAGCACGGTATAAAAATAGATAAGTTAAAGCATAAGGCTTTGATTGGAGAAGGAAGAATCGGCTCAGAGAAAGTTATTTTGGTAAAACCTCAAACATATATGAATCTGAGTGGGGAATCTATAGTTAGTGTATGTCAGTTTTTCAAGCCAGAATATGATCATATGATAGTGATGTATGATGATATAGACTTGGATGTTGGGAAGTTAAGAATAAGAAAAAAAGGGAGCGCAGGTTCTCATAATGGAATGAAATCAATAATAAAGAGCCTATCTACACAAGAGTTTCCAAGAATTAGAATAGGGGTGTCAAAGCCTACTGAAGGGTGGGATTTGGCAGATTTTGTACTGTCTAGACTATCTAGTGAAGATTCAAAGTCATTTGATGAAAGTTTGGATAGAGCTGTTTTGACGGTAGAAGAGATTATAAGCTCAGGTATTGAGCCAGCAATGAACAAATATAATGGTTAAGGTATGGTGCGATTAAAATGGAAGATGTATTAATTAGTTCTTTAAAAAATAGCTTAGAATACACGAACATGATAGAGTCACTCTCGGAAAAAGAGGGCAATATTCAAATTAATGGTCTTCTTCCAGCAAGTAAAGTCAATACTGCATATTCTATTTACAAAAATACATCTAGACAGATGCTATATGTTGCAAATACAGAATATGAGGCAAAAAAAATATATGAAGAGTTATGTGTATACATGAAAAGTAAAGTTGAATTTCTTGGTACAAATGAGCTTCTTTTTTATAGTTTAGATGCTAGGGACAGAAAATTAGATGCTAGAAGACTAAAGACATATTTTAAGTTGTTTAAGAAAGATAAAATAATATTGGTAACATATACAGATGCACTCGCAAAAAAATATGTACCAAAGAGCATTATCATGGATAATGTATTCAATTTGAAAGTTGGACAGAGAATAGATATAAATGAATTATCAAGAAAATTGGTTCATCTAGGATATCAAAGAGTCAGCAAGGTTGAGGGATTTGGTCAATTTAGTGTAAGAGGTGGGATAGTAGATATATTCACTCTCTTGTATGACTATCCTATCAGACTTGAATTTTTTGATGATGAAATAGATTCTATCAGAGAGTTTGATGTTTATACACAAAAATCTGTAGACAAAATGAAGAAGGTAACAATTACTCCTTCAAGAGATTTTATATACCCAGATGATGTAAATTTGGGAGTTGAAAAGATAAAATCTGAAACAAGCGACTCTACAGACTTGGATATAATGAGAAACATTGAAAAGATAGAGAGAAAAGAATATTTTGATGGTCTTGAGAATTACATAGAATATTTATATGATGGAAAGTATGAGAGCTTGATCGAGTATTTAAGTGATGATGCAATCGTATTTGTAGATGATGTTGCCCATGGCAAGGAAAGATATAAAAACTTATCAGCTGAATTTAAGGATAATTATACTTTGAATTTAGAAAGAGGATTAGCTCTAAAAACTCAGGGTAATTTATTGTTTTCCATGTATGATGTTGTGTATAGGTTGAAAAATAGAAAGGCAATATTTAACTCCTTACTAGCAAAGCCTGTGAATGATGTTGAAATTAATCATCAATTTACAATAAACAGTAGGGAAATTCCAGGATATAAGGGAAGATTAGATCTCTTTGTTGAAGAAATTAAAAGACTTAGACATATCGGTTATAAGATAGTAATTGCAACGGGCACAACAGAAAGAGCAAAAAAGGTCCATAATTTATTATCTGAAAATGGAATAGAGAGTATATACTCAACTAAGAGAGATATGGAAATAAAAACATCTCAGATAGTTGTGATTGGAGCAAATATTAGCCAAGGATTTATGTATCCAGATGTTAAGTTCCAGATAATAACAGATAAGGAAATGGTAGGCTCCAATAAGATTGGGATAAAGAAAAAGAAAAAAAAGAAAAAAACTAACTCGACAAAGATTGATTCTTTTATAGAATTAAATGTAGGGGATTATGTCGTTCACGAAAATAGTGGTATTGGTAAGTATACTGGTATAGAGCAAATCAGTGTAGGTGGAATCAAAAAAGACTATCTAAAGGTAGTTTATCAAGGTGGAGACAGCCTATATGTGCCTATAGATCAAATGGATAAGGTTCAAAAATATATAGGTGGAGATGTCGAAAAAGTAAGACTAAATAAACTCGGCGGAACTGAATGGTCAAAAGCAAAAAGAAAAGTAAAAAAAGAAATCGATGATATGACCAAGGAACTTATAGACTTATATGCAAAACGTGAAAGTAGAAAAGGATATAAGTTTTCCAAGGATACTATATGGCAAAAAGAGTTTGAAGATAGCTTTCCATATCAGGAGACTGAAGATCAGTTAAAAGCAATAAAAGAAACTAAGAAAGATATGGAATCGGGTAAGGTAATGGATAGGTTGGTATGCGGTGATGTTGGTTATGGAAAGACAGAAGTTGCTATTAGAGCAATTTTTAAGGCAGTAACAGATGGAAGACAGGTGGCTGTCTTAGTTCCGACTACAATACTTGCACAACAACATTATAATACCTTTACTGAAAGATTTGACGGATATCCAATAAGGGTTGAGGTTTTGAGTAGATTCAGAACAGCAAAGCAACAAAAAGAAATTATTGAAGATGCTAGAAAAGGCTTGGTAGATGTTTTGATAGGTACCCACCGTATAGTATCTAAAGATATAGATATGCCAAAGTTGGGACTTGTCGTAGTAGATGAAGAACAACGTTTTGGAGTAAAACACAAGGAATCTTTGAAGCAGATAAAGGCAAATGTAGATGTATTGACTTTATCAGCTACTCCTATACCTAGAACTTTGCACATGTCTTTGAGTGGTATAAGAGATATGAGTATCATAGAGGAACCTCCTCAAGAAAGATATCCTGTAATGACCTATGTTATAGAAGCAAAAGATAGTGTTATACAAGATGAAATTCATAGAGAGCTAGCAAGAGGAGGGCAAGTATTTTTTGTCTACAATAGAGTAGAGGGCATAGAAGAAATGGCATCTCGAATAAGAAGACTTGTGCCAGATGCCAAAATAGGTGTCGCACATGGTAGAATGTCTTCTAAGGGGTTGGAAAATACAGTTCTTTCCTTCTTGTCAAAAGAATTTGATGTTTTGGTATGTACTACTATAATAGAAACAGGGATGGATATAGCAAATGCAAATACAATGATTATATACGATGCAGATAAGATGGGACTAGCTCAGCTATATCAGTTAAGAGGTCGTGTAGGAAGAAGCTCTAGACAAGGGTATGCATACCTTATGTATGAAAGAAATAAAGTTTTAAGTGAAGTTGCAGAGAAGAGATTGAAGTCTATAAAGGAATTTACAGAGTTTGGATCAGGGTTTAAAATTGCGATGAGAGACCTTGAAATAAGAGGTGCAGGTGATGTGCTAGGAGCTCAGCAGCACGGTCATATGGCAATAATTGGTTACGAATTATATGTTAAGATGTTAAATGAAGCTATTTCTAAGATTAAGGGTGAAGAAATAGTAGAAGATATAGATGTTGAAATAGAATTAAGTGTCAATGCTTACATTCCTTCTAGTTACATTCAGGATGAAATTATCAAGCTAGAAATGTACAAAAAAATTGCTACAATTGATAGTAAGGAAGATATGTATGAGATGCAGGAAGAGCTAGAAGACAGATTCTCTGATATTCCAAAAGAGACTCAGACGTTACTAAACATTGCTTACATTAAATCTCTATGTAAGAGATTAAAGATAGATAAAGTCAAGCAAACTGGTCAGACTATTGATCTTATGCCTTTTACAAAATATGATACAAAAGAAGGTAGCGGATACGATATAGTAATGGAACTAGTAAATATGTTAGAAGGCTTTTGTAAGAGACAAAAAACAAAAAATCAAAATTAGGAGGACAAAATTTTGAAGAAACTATTGGCTATTTTTGTGGCTTGCGTAATTGGTGTATCCGCAGTAGGATGTACTGGAAACAATGCAGTGGCTACAGTAGATGGAAAAGCAATTACGACTAAGGAATTTGAAGATCAATTGAAGTTTAGCAAGTGGATAACAGAGCTTCAGTATGGTGATAATATTTGGGAAACTATGAAAAAGCAGGATCCTAAGTATCAGGATACTATAAAAACTCAGGTTTTAGATTCACTAGTTCAGAGTCAGATATTTTTACAGTATGCAGAAAAGAATGACATTAAACCAGATCAAAAGCAGTTAGAAGAGTTTAAGGCTCAAAATAAGAAAATGTTCGAAGATGCTAAGGCAAAAGAATCATTTACTAAGAGCGGTTTAGATGAAAAATTTATGGATGATTATGCACAACAGGCAGCTACTATAACAGGAGTTGTAAAGTTTGTTGAAAAGAAATCAACTCCAGATGAAAAGAAATTAAAGAAGTATTATGATGAAAACAGCGAAAAGATAGATGCTTCACATATACTTTTGGTAACTACAGATGAAAAGACTGGTAAGCCATATCCAGATGAAAAGAAGGTAGAAATAAAGAAGAAGGCTGACGAAATATACAAGAAAGCCAAAGACGGTGAAGATTTCGCTAAGTTAGCAAAAGAATATTCACAAGACCCAGGTTCAAAAGAAGCTGGAGGATCTTTAGGTGAATTCTCTAAGGGATCAATGGTAGAAGAATTTGAAAATGTTGCATTTTCAATGAAGCCAGGAGAAATATCTGAACCAGTTGAAACACAGTTTGGATACCATATCATAAAGGTAAACAAAAAGACTAAGCTAGACTATGCTAAGGTAAAGGCTGAAATGAAGCAGGAATTGACTCAGAAAAACAGTCAAGAAATGATTTCAAAGATTCAGGATACTGCAAAAGTTGAGAAGTTTGAGGAGAAGGTAAAGGAAATTCCATTCGGTTCAACAGGAGCAGAAAAGAAGGAAACAGAAAAGAAAGATACAGAAAAGAAAACTGAAGAAAAAAAGACAAATGAGAATAAAGATTCAGGAAATGAACAAAAGAAAACTGAAGAAAAGAAATAATTAACAAAAACTAAAGACTACCGTAATTAATTACGGTAGTCTTTTTTTATATACAACAATTTAATCGATATATTGATATATTAAAATACCTTGAAATATGCAAATTTTGGGGATAAATTGGTATTTATATGGTATAATATCTATTGTGAATTTGAAGTTAAAATTTAATAGGAGGACAAAATGGAGATAAGTAATAAGAAAAATTCCTTTTTGATGGGTACCTTGATTTTAGGTGCTGCTGGGATTATTATAAAGATTTTGGGCGCAATATTTAGAATACCTTTGGGGTATTTTATAGGTGCAGAAGGTATGGGATATTATCAGACAGCCTATCCAGTATATGCCCTATTTCTTACGCTGGCTACTGCAGGATTTCCTACAGCTATAGCCAAGCTTGTTTCTGAACAAGCTGCCTTAGGTAATCATAAAGGTGCAAATGAGATATTTAAGATCACTCACTTGATGCTATTTATTACAGGTCTTGTGATGTTTTTAGTTTTATTCTTTGGTGCTGACTATATTGTAACAAATATTCAGCATAATCCGAATGCAGTCACAGCTATGAGGGCAATTGCTCCGGCACTTTTGATAGTACCGTCGATGTCCGCTTATAGAGGATATTATCAAGGATATCAACAAATGAGTAGAATAGCGGTGTCTCAGGTAATAGAACAGGTTTTTAGAGTTTTTTTAGGGTTAATATTGGCATATATGCTAATGACACAGTTTGGACCTAAGTTGGGCGCTGCAGGTGGTATATCAGGAGCTACTATAGGTGCATTTGCATCATTTCTATTCTTGGTAATGGTATATATGAAAGATGCTAAAAAAAGAAAAGTAATGATGGAAGAGAGTGTAGGCTATGTTAAGCAGAAAACATCTTCTATAGTAAAAACAATTATTAAGGTTGTGATTCCTATAAGTATAGGAGCTTGTGTAATGCCTCTAGTTAATGTTGTAGATACTGTAATAGTAATATCTAGACTAGAAGTAGCAGGATACTCTACAATGGCTGCCAACTCTATGTTAGGACAGCTTACAGGCATGTCTATGCCTATAATAGTTATGCCTATGATATTTACTACGGCTATTGGTATGAGCCTTGTACCAGCTATTTCAGCATCATATACACTTAAAAAGTTTGATGAAGCTAGACACAATGCAAAGTTAGCATTTAAAATTACATTACTATTGGTATTACCTTGTGCATTTGGGCTAGCAGCTTTGTCACAGCCTATAATGGGATTATTATATCCAAAACAGCCTGCTGAGGTACTAGGGCTTATGTTATTTACTCTTGCTCCAGGATGTATATTCTTGGGTCTTTTATACACATTTAATGGTATATTACAGGGAATGGGTAAACCAATGATTCCAGTATATGCATTACTTTGTGGTATTGTAGGTAAAATAGTTATAAGTTATACTTTGACAGCAATGCCAGCATTTAATATATTGGGTTCTGCAATAGGTACAGTTATTTCATATATGATAGCGGCGATTATTGAGTATATCTATATAAAGAAAGCTTTAGATATAGAATTTGACAAGATGCAATTCTTTATCAAGCCTTTGATAACAGTTATAGTTATGTTTGTAGGAGCAAGATACTCTTACATGGGATTAAGCATGTTTATAAATCCAAAGATAGCAACACTAATAGCTATAGCAATTGGTGGAGTAATCTACATTGTAGTATTATTAGGTTCTGGTGGTATTTCGCAGGATGAGATATTGGCAATGCCTAAGGGTAAGAAGATATTGAGCAAGCTAAAGAAAATGAAGTTAGTAAGATAAAAATTATATTAATTAAATATATATTACGCTTTCAAATAGAGTGTTGAAAATTTATGACATTATGAAGGTTTTAGTAGTGAATTTAAAAATTGATATAGAATATAAGAACAAAAATATGGGATTGTGCAGTATTTTGTACGATCCCTAATTTTATTTTGAAAAGTTAAGCATTAATTAAAGGAGGTATATTATGATAACAATAGTTGGACTTGGTGCAGGTGATATTTCACAGATAAGCTTTAGTGCAATGGAAATATTGAAAACATCTAAAAATATCTATATGAGAACAGCAAATCATCCCATATTAGAAAAATTGGAAATTGAATACGAGAGTTTTGACGATTATTATGAAGATGGAGAAAACTTTGAAGCGGTTTATGAAAAAATAGCAAAAAAAGTGCTTGAAATTGGAAGAAATAATGATATAATATACTCTGTCCCTGGACATCCTAGAGTTGCTGAAAGTACAGTTCCACTAATAGAGAGTTATGCACGCAAAGAAGGCATACAAGTTGATGTTATTGCCTCTATGAGCTTTATAGATGCTATGTATAACTATCTTGAGTTTGATCCATCTGAAGGTTTTAGGCTCTTAGATGCATTTGATGTAAGATTGAAGGATTTGGATTGCGATTCAAATATTATTATTACGCAAGTATATGATAGATTTATTGCTTCAAATATAAAGATTAAGCTTATGGAGTATTATGAGGATGATCAAGAGATATATTTAGTAAGATCAGCGGGTATTAAAGGTCAAGAATTTAAAGAAAAGATGAGTTTAAGCGAACTAGACAGAGATAAAAATCAATTTGATCATTTAACAAGTCTTTTTATAGCAAAATCAAACAAGAAGAGATTTAAGGATGTTTTTGACCTAAAAGATTTAGTTAGAAAATTGAGACAAGAAAATGAAGAAATAAAATCGCTTGAATATGTTGATATTGCAGAAAAATTGGGTATTGATTCTAAAAGACTTATAGCTTCTGTTGAAAATGATAATATAGAAGAAATGATAGAATCATTAGGAGAAGCATTATATGATGTTGTATTGCATTCTCAGATAGGAATTGAAGAAGGTTACTTTGATTTTGAAGAGGTCTGTGATAGCGTATGCATTAGTTTAAGTGCTAGATAAATATGTATATACAATAATAAAATTGATAAAAAACATTGAAAAATAGCCAAAACTTATGTATAATAAACTTGTCAACTAGAAAGAATTGTAGACATTTAAGTTGTAAAAATAAGAAAAACATTACGGGAGGTAATTATTGTGAATAAGGCAGAATTAGTTGCAAAGATGGCAGAAAAGAGTAATTTAACAAAGAAGGAAAGTGAATTAGCTCTAAATGCTTTTATGAAGGTTGTTGAAGAAACTCTAGTTTCTGGCGAAAAGGTACAGCTAGTAGGCTTCGGAACATTTGAAACAAGAGAAAGAGCTGCTAGATCTGGAAGAAACCCTAGAAAGCCTGATCAGGTAATAGAAATACCAGCTTCAAAGGCTCCAGTATTCAAGGCAGGTAAAGGTCTTAAAGAATTAGTAAATAAGTAAAAATACTTTTAAAAAGTATTTAAAACTTTTTATATTTGATTTAGAAATAGTATTGTAAAAGATTTTCCTTTTCAATACTATTTTTTATTTCCTCGAATTTTTTATAACTTATAACTTATTATTATTTTATAAAAAACAAATAAGTTAGATAAATATTGATTTAGTTAAGAAAAACAGAAAAAAATAGAAAAGAAAATTATATTTTGGAGATTGTATGGGTTATATTAAGTAATCTATGTTAAAATAGTAATGAAAATAGAATAAAGATGAACAAGGGTATGATATAAACATAGAAAGCTTATAAAGTAGTTGATGTTGTTTATAGTCATATAGATAATGATATTTATAGCTATGAATGTGTTATAATTAATGCATGTATATTTAAGTTAAAGGAGAGCCATGAGATTAGATAAGTATTTAAAAGTTTCAAGAATTATAAAAAGAAGAACTGTTGCCAAGGAAGCTTGTGAAAAGGGAATGGTTCAGATAAATGACAAGCCAGCCAAATCGTCATCTGAAGTAAAGGTTGGAGATATACTGACACTTACATTTGGAGAAAAGGTTGTAAAATATAGAATAACAGAAATAAAAGAACATGTTCTAAAAAATGAAGCAAAAGAATTATATGAATCAATATAGCGTAAAAACTTGTAAAGGTGGGCTATAAAAATGAGATATGCTACAATAGATATAGGAACGAATTCTATGAGGTTATTACTGTCTGAAATAAGTGGAAATACTTTTTTAGACAGGAAAAAATATGTAAATACGACTAGGTTAGGCAAAGGAATAGATGAATCAGGAATTATAAGTGATGATTCTATAAGGAGTAATATCGATGCTCTAAAAGAATTTGCGGAAATTTCCAAAGACTATGCTTGCGAGCAAGTTATGTGTATGGGAACAGCAGCTTTGAGAAATGCAAAAAATAGTGATGTGTTTGTTAAAGAAGCTAAGAGAGAAACTGGAATTGATGTAGATATAATTTCTGGTGAAAAAGAGGCTATTTTAGGATATACTGGTGTAGTAGGCGGGATAGATATCAAGGACGAGGCAGTCTTAATAATAGATATTGGTGGTGGATCTACTGAATTTATAATAGGAGATAAAACCAAAATATTTTATAGAAGAAGTCTGGATTTAGGAGCCTTATTACTTACTGAAAAGCTTGTATCAAGTATGCCGGAGAGTGATCAAGAGTTAAAAATAATAAAAAACTATATTGAAAATAATGTTTCATCCGTAGTAATGGATATAAAGCATATGTTTGAAAGTGGTAAACTATCGGAAAAATTTGATTTTAAGCAACTAAAGCTTATAGGAATAGGTGGAACTATTACGTCTGTTTCGGCAATTAATCAAAATCTAGAAGTATATTCTATGGAAAAAGTTCACTCAAGTATCGTCAAATATTCTGAGTTAGAAAATCAAATTGAAAACATAAAATCTATGAATTTGAATCAAAGAAGAAATATAGTTGGTTTGCAGAAAAAAAGAGCAGAAATTATTTTATCAGGAGAGATGATATTAGAGTCTATAATGAGAAATCTCTGTTTGAAATCAATACAAATTAGCGAATATGATAACTTAGAAGGACTGGTCTTGAAGGATATTCAAAGTAAAATAGAATCTCGTTAATAATAGTATGAATTATATAATAAAAGATATGAATTAAATAAATGGAATATTTTGTCTGTATTAAAAATGTTTTCATGAAAAATAAGAATGGGGGTTGAATTTAATGACAAGTAAAGTTAAAAAAGCCGTAATACCAGCGGCAGGACTGGGAACAAGATTTCTTCCAGCCACAAAGGCACAACCAAAGGAGATGCTCCCTATAGTTGACAAGCCAACTCTACAGTATATAATTGAGGAGGCAGTAGCATCAGGTGTTGAAGAAATATTGATAATTACAGGAAGAAATAAAAAGTCGATAGAAGATCATTTTGATAAATCTGTTGAACTAGAATTAGAACTTGAAAATAAAGGCAAAACTGAACTTCTTGAAATAGTAAGAAACATATCAAATATGGTAAATATTCACTATATAAGACAAAAAGAACCTAAGGGATTAGGCGATGCTATATATTGTGCTAGATATTTTATAGGTGATGAACCATTTGCAGTAATGCTTGGCGATGATATAGTTGACAATGAGGGTGGTAAACCTTGCCTTAAACAATTAATAGATGCTTATGATAAATATAAAACTACAATTTTGGGAGTTCAGGAAGTAGAAAGAGAAAATACAAATAAGTATGGTATAGTAGATGGTGTAAAGATAGAAGACGATGTCTATGATGTAAAGGCTCTAGTAGAAAAGCCAGATCCAGAAAAGGCTCCTTCTAACGTAGCCATACTTGGCAGATATATTATTACTCCAGAAATATTTGATATATTAGGAGATTTGCCTCCAGGAAAAAATAGTGAAATTCAACTGACAGATGCATTGGAAGAGTTAAGTGAGAAGAGCAAAATGTATGCCTATGTATTTGAAGGAAGAAGATATGATTTGGGAGACAAGCAAGGATTCTTACAGGCAACTGTTGACTTTGCTCTAAAGAGACCGGAATTAAAGGATGAATTTTTAAATTACATTACAAATATATGTGAAAAAAAGAAGGAAGATAGGTAATAGGATGTCAAAGAAAAAAATCAAAACGATTAATAAGATAGTAGCAGTTTTGATAGCAGCGATGTTTGCTATATCAAGCGTTGCTTTTGCAATTAGTGTAGTACTAGGGAATTAATATAAAAGGGGGGTGAATAGATGAGCAGTAGAGAAAGCTATCGTGAACTATTAAATAAGGAAAGTATTGTTGAGTTAAGAATTATTGGGAAAAAAATGAATGTAAAATCAGTTACAACATATAAAAAAGCTGATTTGATAGAACAGATATTAAATATAGTCGAAGATGATAAAGATTACTTAAGAGAGTTTGAAATATCAATGGGAATAGAACTTTCTGAGACAAAAGAAAATAGTGATATTGTAAAAGAAAATGATGAGAAAGCTTTAAATAAAGATGAAGAAGTTGATAGGCATAAAAACACATCAAATCGAAATACAACAGTCAAACATGAGAAGCAACATAGAGACAATAACTATTCTAGCAATGTTTTCAAGAAGTATAGTAATCAGAGAAATAATAATGAGAATTCGTCTGAAAATGACAATGAATATAGAGAACATAATAGTAATGAAAAAAGAGGATCTGAAACACAATTTTCCACTCCGCCTAGTATGACGGATAAAAATAAGGCAGAGGGAGTGTTAGAAATACTTCCTGATGGATTTGGATTTTTGAGGGGTACTAATTACTTATCAACAGAAAATGATATATATGTATCTCCAAATCAAATTAGAAAATTTGGGCTTAAAACTGGAGATTTTGTAACAGGAGTCACAAAGCCAGATAATCCAAGTGAGAAATTTAAGGGTCTTATGTATATTTATTATATAAATGGAGATCATCCATCTTCTGGAAGAAATAGAAAGCCTTTTGAACAGCTAGTTCCTATTTATCCTAATGAAAAATTAGTTCTAGAAACTACAGGAGATAGCATTTCTACAAGAATAATAGATCTTTTCTCACCTATAGGTAAGGGACAAAGAGGCCTGATAGTAGCTCCTCCTAAGGTAGGTAAGACAGTTCTTTTGAAAAAAATTGCAAATAGCATTTCTGTGAACCATTCTAATATGAAGTTGATAGTACTTTTAATTGATGAAAGACCAGAAGAAGTAACGGATATGAAGGAATCAATTGATGGTGAAGTAATATACTCTACCTTTGATCAAGTATCATCTCATCATGTAAAAGTAGCGGAGATGGTTTTAAACAGGGCTCAGAGATTAGTTGAGCATGGAGATGATGTAGTAATATTATTAGACAGTATTACTAGACTTGCCAGAGCTTATAATCTAACAATAAGCCCAACTGGAAGAACTTTATCGGGAGGTATAGACCCAGGAGCTCTTCATGGACCTAAGAAGTTTTTTGGTGCAGCTAGAAATATTAGAAATGGAGGCTCACTTACTATATTGGGAACGGCACTTGTAGACACAGGCTCAAGAATGGACGATGTTATATTTGAGGAATTCAAGGGAACAGGAAATATGGAACTTCATCTTGACAGAAAACTAGCTGAAAAGAGAATCTTCCCAGCTATAGATGTGTACAAATCAGGTACTAGACGTGAGGATCTACTTTTAACTAGTGAAGAGATGGAAGTCTTATACAAGCTAAGAAGAATGTTCAGTGATGAAAGCACACAAATTGCCGCAGATAAGGTAATTGAAGAGATGAAAAAGACAAAAAATAACAAGGAATTTATAGAAATAATAAAAAAAATTAATTTCATATAATACAATACTTTAAATAAATAATTTTAGAATAGTATTGATAAAGATGTTGAATTCACTTTATTATTATGATATAATAAGGGAGTTGAATTTAAGGGATTTTTAAATCCGAAATAATAAATAAAGAAAAATTGGGAAGAGGTGAAATTATAATGAAGAAGGATATACAACCAAATTACAAGGAAGTTGAAGTACGTTGCGCATGTGGAAACACATTTATGGCAGGATCAACTAAGGATGAAATAAGAGTAGAAATATGTTCAGAGTGTCACCCATTCTACACTGGTAAGCAGAAGAATATCGAAAAGGGTGGTAGAATCGACAAGTTCAAGAAGAGATTCAACATGGAATAATATTTCGTGTAAATCAATATTTAAATTCGAATTTACATATTACATTGAGATAGCGTACTTTGGGTACGCTATTTTTTATTTTTGTATTAAAATACCGTGCATATTGCACGGCCTTTTAATATATTTTATTATTACTAATAAGCTTTTCAGCAACTGCTCTATCAAAGCTTTTAATATATTTTATTATTTACTAGCAAATTTTACAGCGATAGTTCTATCAAAGCCTTGTATAGATTTAATTATTTACTAGCAAGCTTTCCAGCAACCATTCTGTCAAAGCCCTGTATATCTTTTTTTGTATATATATCTGAAAATCCACATTCTTTCATTTTATCAATTATATCTAGTGACTGGTCATGTCCAGATTCAAAGATAAGCATACCTCCAATTTTTAGGAATTCTCTAGAGTCTTCAATTATTTGATTATAAAAATCCATTCCACTTTGTCCACCTGATAGTGCAATCATCGGTTCAAAACTTTTTACATCAGTTTCTAATGTAGGTATGATATCTTCTTTTATGTAGGGAGGATTTGATACGATGATATCTAGATTGCCCTTTAAAGAATCAAGTTTTTTGGATTTAAAAAGATCGCTATTTATAAACTCAATATTATTCACATCTAAATCAAAAGCATTTTTTTGGCTTACCAAAAGTGCAGCCTGTGAAATATCAACAGCATAAAAATTTATATTATTATTGTTATTAATTAATTTTGAGCTACTAATTACAATTGCACCAGAACCAACACACATATCTAAAACTTTTATATTATGATTAGTGGAAGATAAATTGTCTATTTGTTCAATCAATTCTTCAACTATCAGCTCAGTATCTGGTCTGGGTATTAGTACGTTTTCATCAACATAAAATTTAAAGCCCATAAATTCTTTTTCATTAAGAATGTAAGCGATTGGCATTTTTTCCATACGCTTTTCAAATAAATTGATAAATTCTTTTAGTTTATTTTCATCCAATTCTTTGTCATAATTCATGATAAGTTGCATTCGATCTTCATAAGCTAAAACACTAGAAAGAAGTAGTTCAACATCCAATCTAGCTGTGGGGCTTGAACTATTTAGTTTTTCAGTGTATTCAGCGATTATTTCCTTTAATTTTTTCATTTTACTCTCCTTTATATAAGCATTTCCATAATTAAACAGAAAAATCAATAAGTTTGTCTCTTATTTAATAGAAAATTTATATTTATTTGTAATATCACAGCGAGGTTGAAAGGACATATATATTAAAACCATGCTAGAATATAAGTATACTATATTTTCATAGACCTAACTATAAATAGTTTTGATATAGAAATTAAACTTTTATAAATCGTAGGCATTTTTAGAGAGATATTTGGATTAAGAAAGAGGTTTGATTAAGAAAGCTGTTTGGATTTAGAAAAGATATAAAATCAATAGGGAGATTATCAACTAATAATTAAATATGACAGGGAATGTAATAAACAAAATACTTTATTAAAAAATAGGAAATGCAAATCGTATTTTTTATCTGAAAAAAAAGAATATTCAATTATGACAGTTTCATTGAAGATTTATAAAAAAATATATTTAAAATTTATTTTTTATTTGTAAACAAATTGTTTAATTAAAATTAATGGGATATGTTTTTGAAAATAAAAATATTGAAGTTTTGCTATAAAATTTAATAAAAAGATTTAAAAAAGAATATTTTAGAAATTTGAACTTGAGATTGAGAAAATCTATGAATTGATAGTATAATAGAGTTAGTTAGAGAAGAAAACGATAATTCAGAAAAAACAAAAAAATGAAGGATACTGTATACAATGGTTTAATGATATCAGATAGGGGAGTATTATGTCTAGAAAAGAAAAGATTAATAAAGCATTTAAAATGTCAATTCCTATAGCTTTTGGATATATATCATTAGGATTTATGGGTGGAGCAATGATACAAAAAAGCGGATTTAATGTATTGGAGATACTCTTGGTATCTTGTCTAATATTTTCAGGTAGTGCTGTATTTATAGCAGCAAACATGTTATCAGCTGGAATATATCCACAGATATCTATATACTTGATTGCTACAATTCTTATAACGAATCTTAGAAATATAATGTATAGCTCTTCATTGGTAAATAATACCAAAGATTTAAAAGGGAAAAAAAGAGCTTTATTTGCCCAATTTGTTACAGATGAAACTTTTGCAGTAAATAAGATATGCTATGAAAAAGATAAAGAGTGGGATGGGGACTGTGCACTCTATCTAAATTTATTTGCCTGTCTTTATGGTTTAATAGGAAATGGATTGGGTGGAGTGTTTGGACAAGTAATTGATATACCTCTCGACTTAGGCTTTTTCATGATGTCTAGCATGTTTATAATACTGACAGTATTACAAATAGAAAAAAAACTCGATCTATTGATGCTAGTGGTCTCGGTAATAGTATCATTTGCAGTATTGAGCATATATCAAGGTGGTCTAGACCTTATTATAATAGCTCTTATAGTGACTAGCATAGGATACTTCTTGGATAAAAAGTTGGAGCAAAGAGAAAAAATAAATTCAAGGTATAATGAGGGGGATATTTATGACTAGTACAGTTTTAAAGATGGCAATAATATTTATATCATTTATAGGTATGTTTGCCATGAGATATATTCCGTTTGTTATTTTAGGTGAGAAGGGAACGTCAAAAGAATTTGAAAGATTTATAAAATATATTCCAATTGGAGTATTCGTTGCTTTGATAGTAAAAGATATATTTTTTAAGGATGGAAATATTTTCTTATCACTAGAAAATATAAAGCTACTACCTATGCTCATTGTTATAGCAATTTCAATAAAGTTTAAAAATATTGGTTTATCTGTGGTATCAGGTGGTATTCTAATAATTATAGCAATGCTTATAAGTTCGAGATTGTAAAGTTTGAAAAGGCCAAAGTACTAAAATTAGTATAAAATAGAAATTATGATTATATTGGGTGTAAGATATAATTATAAAGAGAAAAACAATTTAGGTAATAAAAATATAATAAAACCTAAGCAATAGTTTTATTTATTAAAATATTTTGTGAAAATTCGAATATAAGATGATAATATTGAGATTTTAATCTTTATTTATTGTTAAAAGTAGGTATTTATGTTATAATATTTAATTGATTATGTTTAGGAACGAAAGATGAAATTACAAGAATTTTTTTGTGATATATCGGATATTTAATTTATATAGGAAGGTGAAAATTAATGCTAAATAAGCTAAAAGTTTTGGAAGATAAATATTTAGAACTGAGCGAAAAAGTTGCAGATCCAGAAATAATTAGTGATCAGCCAACTTGGCAAAAACTAATGAAAGAAACTTCTGAACTAGAACCAATTGTTATGAAGTATAAAGAATATAGAGCAGCTAGTGACTTGATTGCTGAGTCAAAAGAAATATTGGAAGAAGAAAGTGATGAAGATCTAAGAGAACTAGCAAAGTTAGAACTATCTGAAGCAGATGCAAGTCTTAAGGAAGTAGAACAGGAACTTAAGATTCTATTGGTACCAAAAGATCCTAACGACGAAAAGAATGTAATCGTCGAAGTAAGAGGTGGTGCTGGTGGAGATGAAGCCGCATTATTTGCTGCAGACCTACTTAGAATGTATAGTAGATATGCAGAAAGAAGAGGATGGAAAACGACTCTTATGAGTTCAAATGAAACTGGTGCTGGTGGATTTAAGGAAGTTTCATTTATGATAAAGGGTAAGGGAGCTTATTCAAGACTTAAGTACGAATCAGGAGTACATAGAGTTCAAAGAATACCAACAACTGAATCAGGCGGTAGAATACATACATCAACAGCAACAGTTGCTGTACTTCCAGAAGTAGAAGATGTAGAAATACAGCTTAATCCAGAAGATGTTAGAGTTGACGTATTTAGAGCTTCTGGAAATGGTGGTCAGTGTGTAAATACTACAGACTCTGCCGTTAGATTGACACACGTTCCTACAGGAGAAGTGGTATCGTGTCAGGATGAAAAATCTCAGCTAAAGAATAAAGAGAAGGCTATGAAGGTTCTAAAGGCAAGGCTTTATGATAAGGCCTTATCAGAACAACAAAAGGGTATTGCAGAAGAAAGAAAAAGCCAGGTTGGTACAGGAGATAGATCAGAGAGAATAAGAACTTACAATTTCCCACAGGGAAGAGTAAGTGATCACAGAATAAACTTGACACTATATAAGCTGGATTCATTCCTAGATGGCGATCTAGACGAAATGATAGATGCGCTAATAACAGTTGACCAGACAGAAAAGATGTCATCATTTTAATTGATTGTGTAAATTAATTTTCTAATTGAGACTCTGGCTTATAAGCCAGAGCCTTTTTTTAGAAATTTTTAGAAATTTTAAGTAACTATAAAATTATAGTTGGAAGGAGGATTGGCAGTTCCTCCCTGGCGCAAGTTGGAGAATCTGCCACAATTTATGGAAACAATAATAAAGACTATAGATCCAAATAACATTGACATGGATACTATAGATGAGTTTGGAAAGATGTTAAGAGATGGGAAGACTGTAATATTTCCTACAGAAACAGTATATGGTCTGGGAGCAAATGCATTGGATGAAAATGCAGCGGCAAAGATATATACAGCAAAAGGTAGACCGAGTGACAATCCACTTTTAGTTCATGTTTCTGATATTTCAGAAGTAGATGATCTTGTAAAAAATGTAGATGAAAAAGCAAAGATGCTTATGGAGAAATTTTGGCCAGGGCCACTTACAATTCTATTTAAGAAGGAATCCATAATACCTGATAGAACAAGTGGAGGCTTAGACACTGTTGCCATAAGAATGCCATCAGATGAAGTTGCTAGAAGAATAATTAAAGCAGCAGGAGTTCCTATTGCGGCTCCGTCAGCAAATATATCTGGTAAGCCATCACCTACTAAGGCAGAACACATAATAGAGGATATGAATGGTAGAGTAGATGCAATCCTTATAGGTGGAGAGTGTAACTTTGGAGTAGAATCAACTATAGTAGATTTATCTGGAGACTATCCTCTAGTACTTAGACCAGGATGTGTTACTCTTGAAATGTTAAGAGGAGTCTTGGGTAAGGTAGAGATAGATCCATCTATAATGAATAAAGATGATAATATAAAAGCCAAAGCACCAGGTATGAAATACAAGCATTATTCACCAGATGCACAAGTATATATAGTATCTGGAAATGATGAAGCTAGAGTATTAAAAATAAATGAGTTGATAGAAGAAAATTCAAAAAAAGGATTGAAAACAGGTGTTTTATGCATGGGTAAGAATTTAAGCAGATATAATACCAAGACATTCAATCTGGGTGATAACTATGAAGATGTAGCTCATAATTTATTTGATGAATTGATAAAACTTGACAAAGAAGGAATAGATATAGCTTATACAGAAAGCTTTGAAGAAAAAGGCGTAGGCGTTGCGATTATGAACAGATTAAAAAAATCTGCAGGGTATAGAATTATAGAGGCTTAAGCGAGAAATAATAATGCAAATTAACGTGAATAGCACAAATAATTTGCAATGACAAAGGTTTTACTTTATTTTTAAAATAGATTTTGTAAAAAGACTAAAATAACAGATGTTATTAAGTTTAATTTAATGTTTAAAAGGTAAGATAAAAAACAATGGAGGTAAATGTATTATGAAAATTGCATTAGCATGTGACCATGGCGGTCTAAACTTAAAAAACGCAATTAAGAAGCACCTTGAAGAAAATAGTTACGAGGTTGAAGATTACGGAACATACACTACAGATTCTGTAGATTATCCAGATTACGCTAAGAAAGCCGCAGATGCAGTAGCAAATGGCCAAGCAGACTGTGGTATATTAGTATGTGGCACAGGAATTGGTATAGGAATAGCTGCAAATAAGGTAAAGGGAATAAGATGTGCAACTGTTGGAGATACATTCTCAGCAAGAATGACAAAAGCACACAACAACGCAAATATGATAGCTCTAGGAGAAAGAGTTACTGGAGTAGGTCTAGGACTTGACATAGTTGATGCTTATCTAAATTCAAAATTTGAAGGTGGAAGACACCAAAATAGAATAGATAAGATAATGGAAATAGAAGCTGGTAAGTAGTATAAACAGAGAGTTGAAATTGTATTAAAAAATATTTTATTACGATTTAATCAAGATTAGAAATTATTTATAAAAGAGTTTTTGTAACATTCAATTTAAAAACTATAGATTAATTCTATAGATGAAATATATTTAATTTATTAAAATAATATATAGAAAATATGGAAATACTATTGAATAATGTTACAAAAAGAATTATAATAACCACGATATATTTTTAAGAAAAACAGATAAAAAAAATAACAAGAAATTGCACATAAATTTAGGAGGGCATATTATGAACAAAGTAATAATTACAGAACATCCTTTAATTCAACATAAGTTGACATTGATGAGAATGAAAGATACAGGATCAAAAGATTTTAGAGAACTATTGACAGAGATAACAATGTTAATGGGATATGAAGTTACAAAGGATTTACCTTTAAGTGATACAGAAATAGATACACCAGTTGGAAAGACAAAGTCTAAAGTTTTAGCTGGTAAGAAGTTAGCAATAGTACCAATTTTAAGAGCTGGAATAGGAATGGTTGACGGATTTGTCAGCTTGATACCTGCTGCAAAAGTTGGACATATTGGTCTATACAGAGATCCAGAAACTTGCAAGCCAGTTGAATACTACTGCAAGTTACCACAGGATATAGGAGAAAGAGAAGTATTTCTAGTAGATCCTATGCTTGCTACAGGTGGTTCAGCTACAGCGGCAATTGAACTGCTAAGAGAAAAGGGTGCAAAGAATATAAGACTTATAAATCTTGTTGCTGCTCCAGAAGGAATTGAAGAAGTTCATAGTAAATATCCAGACGTAGATATATATGTCGCTTCAGTTGATGAAAAACTAGACGATCATAAATATATAGTTCCAGGATTAGGTGATGCTGGAGATAGACTATTTGGCACAAAATAATTGAATTGCAGAGGTTGTATGATATACTATATCATACAGCCTCTGAATTATTATGTTACATTTTACCACTAATTAAATACTGTTAGTTGAAGAAAATAATATATATAGGGCTAACGACTTCTTAAAAAGTCTTTTTATTTAGAAAAGTTTAAATTTTTAAAAGATACAGTTAATGCAAAAATATAGAAGGTAAACGGAATGTAAAATTATTGTTAAAAGATAGAATATCATAAGATTTAGTGATAAAATGTAACTCGTGTAACAAGTTTGAAATACTACTTTTTAAAATTAAAA
Organism: Peptostreptococcus sp.; assembly: GCF_036639115.1. Lineage (GTDB taxonomy): Bacteria > Bacillota > Clostridia > Peptostreptococcales > Peptostreptococcaceae > Peptostreptococcus. The sequence continues at coordinate 68,990 of NZ_JAVWJH010000004.1, forward strand.
TGATAATGGAGAGATTTAATTGAATAAAAAACAATGGTTTCAGATAGTAAAGTCATTATCCTTATTGACACAACTTGGATTAATAGTAGTAATATGCGTTTTTGGATGCGCTTATGTGGGTATATACCTTGACAGAAGACTAAATACCGCACCTTTATTTGCAATTATATTCATATTGCTTGGGATAGGTAGCGCTTTTGTTAGTTTATATAGAACTCTTGAATCATATATAAAGAAAAGGAAGTGATGCCTTGGATAGTAAAATACTTAATGATATTAAAAAAATATTAATAGGAATTGGAATTTATGATTGTGTAATTATATTAATTATGCTAATCATTAAAAAGTTGTCCTTTGCCACAGTCGGCGGTTTGATAGCAGGTAGTTTAGTGTCTATTTTGGCCTTGTTAATGCTTACCAAAAACGTTGTTGATTTGGTGGAAAAAAATAAAGGAAAGGCCAGTGTTGCTGCTATGTTTGGGTATATGTTAAGACTTACTCTATATGCAGCGATATTAGTGTTTGCAGCAGTAAATAAAAGTATCAGCGTATATACAGTAGCATTGGGATTAATTAGTACAGGCTTAGTAATAAAATTGCAACAGCTAGTATTTAAAAAAATTAAGAGAAAGGAGGAATAAAATATGGATCAAGCCAGATATGTCCTTTACTTGGGTAATCTAAAGATCAGTGAGACAATAGTTGTACAGTGGGTTATAATGTTACTTCTAATTATAGCAGCATTTATACTCACTAGAGATCTAAAGAAGGTACCGACAAGTAAGAGGCAACATTTTCTTGAGTGGGCTATAGGCGCACTGAGGAAGTTAGTAAAAGAAACTATGGGTGAAACATTTACATCTAGAGTTCCTTGGATTACTTCATATATAGGAACAATAATGTTGTTCTTCTTATCTTCGAACTTGGTTGGGCTTTTAGCACTTAAATCGCCAACTACTGATTTGGATACAACAGTAGGATGGGCATTAATAACATTCTTTATGATTTATGTAATGGGAGTAAAGTTCAATGGTCCAAAATACTTCAAATCACTTATAGAGCCAACGCCTTTAATGGCACCTCTTAATATTATAGGAGAATTAGCAAGACCTATTTCACTAAGTTTCCGTCCATTTGGTAACATACTTGGTGGAACAATAATTATGGGATTGGTCTACAGCTTATTACAATATATTTCAACTCTAATACCACATATGAGTATTCCAGTAGGACAGTTTTTGATACCAGTCCCACTTCATATGTATTTTGACCTTTTCGCAGGATCCCTACAGGCATTTATATTTGTAATGTTAACAATGGTATTTGTTAGTAGTGTTGTTCCAGAAGAAGAGTAGTTGGAAAGCAAGTTAAAAATGAAAGTAACGCTATAGTATAGTGAAAACTATATAATATAATAATAAACACTTTATTAAAAGAAAATTAAGTAAACAGGAGGAAAACACAATGTTAGAAGGAATGAGTTTAGGAATAGCAATCGCAGGTTCAGCTATAGGTGCAGGTATTGCCGTAGCTACAGGTTTTGGTGCAGGTATGGGTCAGGGTTACGCTGCAGGTAAGGGTGCTGAAGCAGTTGCAAATCAGCCAGAAGCAAAGAGTGACATCGTATCTACAATGATACTAGGTCAGGCAGTTGCAGAGTCTTCAGCAATATACGGTCTAGTAATAGCTATATTACTTATATTCGTTAACCCTTGGATTAAGTAATCAAATCAAATGAGGTTTGAAAATACTAGAAAGGGGGAAGAACTATGGAATTTAAGCCGTTAGTTGGCTTGACACCGGAGCTTTTTATTACTCTAGCCAATACATTAGTATTATTTTTGATATTAAAGAAACTACTTTTTAAGCCCGTTATGAAAATTATGGACGAAAGAGAAGAAGACGTTAAAAATGATATTGAGCATGGTAAGAAGGCAAAAGAAGAAGGCCTAAAGTTCAAGTCAGAATATGAAACTAAGGTAGGTACTGCTAGAAGTGAAGGTCAGCAAATAGTTGAGATGGCCAAAAGAAGGGCAGAAGAAAAATCTTCTGAGATACTTTCTCAGGCAAGACACGATGCTGAAAATATCAAGACTAAAGCTTCTGCAGACATAGAAAAAGAAAGAAAGCAGGCTTACAATGACGTTAAGGGTGAAATATCAAGTATTGCACTTTTAGCAGCATCTAAGGTTATTGAAAAAGATATTGATAAGTCAAAGCATGAAGAGCTGATAGATGAATTTATTAAAGACGTAGGAGATGCTAAATAATGATTAGTCAGGTAGCAAATAGATATGCTCGAGCATTGTTCGAATTGGCGGACGAGCAGAATCAGGCTTCCGAAATATACTCTGAAATAGTTGATTTAAATGATGTAATAAGTTCAAATGAAAATCTTTATGATGTACTAAGATCACCATTTATACCAAAAGGTGAAAAAAGAGGTGTTGCATATGATTTATTTGCAAAGGAAGTCTCAAAAGACTCAAAGAACTTCTTAATGGTACTGATAGATAGTGATAGAACTACTGAACTATCATCAATTGTTCAAGCATACAAACAAATGCTGAATAATAAATTTAATATCGCAGAAGGCCAGGTACTTACAGCAATAGCTCTAAGTCCAGAACAGATTTCAGAATTGGAAGAAAAACTTTCTGCTAAATATAATAAGGATGTAAGACTTACTAACAAGATAGACAAGGACATACTTGGTGGTGTTCTTGTAAAAATAGGAAACGAAGAGATAGATGGAACTGTCAAGTCAAGACTTGGAGATCTAAGCGAAATCTTATCTCAAGTAATATCATAGAAATGGTGGTGAACCCATGAATTTAAAACCAGAAGAAATTAGTTCCATAATTAAGAGTCAAATCAAAAATTATGAGAATAAAATTAAACTTACTGACACTGGTAGCGTACTTAGCGTTGGGGATGGTATTGCCAGCGTATATGGATTAGAAAACGCAATGTCTGGTGAGTTACTTGAATTCCCTGGTGGTATATACGGTATGGCGCTAAATCTTGAGGAAGAAGTTGTCGGTGTCGTAATACTAGGTGATGATATAAACATAAAAGAAGGCGACGTAGTAAAGAGAACTGGAAGAGTAGTTGAGGTTCCAGTTGGAGATGCTCTTATAGGTAGAGTTGTAAATGCTCTAGGTCAGCCTATTGACGGAAAGGGAGATATAAAGTCTGAAAAAACTAGACAAGTTGAGTCTCCTGCTCCAGGAATAATGGATAGAAAATCAGTATTTGAACCACTACAGACAGGTATCAAGTCAATTGACTCAATGATACCTATTGGTAGAGGTCAAAGAGAGTTGGTAATAGGTGATAGACAGACAGGTAAGACATCAATACTTGTAGATACTATTATCAATCAGAGAGACAAAGATGTAATATGTATATACGTAGCTATAGGGCAGAAAAGATCAACTGTTGCTCAGCTAGTATCTACACTTGAAGATCATGGTGCGATGGACTACACAATAGTAGTATCAGCTACTGCATCTGAATCAGCTCCACTTCAGTACCTTGCTCCATATTCAGGTGCTGCAATGGGTGAAGAATTTATGTACAATGGGAAACATGTACTAATAGTTTATGATGATTTAAGTAAACAGGCGGTTGCATACAGAGAAATGTCCCTACTACTTAGAAGACCGCCAGGTCGTGAAGCTTATCCAGGTGATGTATTCTATCTACATTCAAGATTGTTGGAAAGAGCTGCCAAGTTATCTGATGAACTAGGTGGTGGATCAATGACTGCTCTACCAGTAATAGAAACACAGGCAGGAGACGTATCTGCATATATACCAACAAATGTAATATCAATTACAGATGGTCAGATATATCTACAGCCAGAACTATTCTACTCAGGTATTAGACCAGCAGTAGACCCTGGTATATCAGTATCAAGAGTTGGTGGATCCGCTCAGATTAAATCAATGAAAAAGATTGCAGGTACATTGAAGCTTGCATACTCACAGTATAGAGAACTTGCTGCCTTTGCACAGTTTGGTTCTGACCTAGATGAAGATACAAAGAGAAGATTGGCTCAGGGTCAAAGAATCGTTGAAGTACTAAAGCAGGGTGAACATAAGCCAGTAAAAGTTGAAAATCAGGTTGTAATAATATTTGCTGTTATCAACAACTTGCTAGCTGATATAGATTTGGATCAGGTAAAGGAATTTGAAGATGGACTATATGACTACATAGATAGTGTACATCCTGAATTGCTTCAAAAAATACTTAAGGCTGAAGATTTTAACGAAGAATTAACTCATGCTATAGAAGAATTTAAAGTTAAGTTCAAAGCCGAAGCATAATCCAATCAGAGGAGGTATGTAAATGGCAGGAGCCGGAATGAAGGCAATAAAAACTCGTATTGCCAGTATAAACAGTACAAAGCAAATTACTAATGCCATGCATCTAGTTGCTTCTTCGAAACTTAGAAAGGCAAAATTAGCTGCAGATGAATCCAGCTCATATTTTAATACATTGTATGAAACAATAGTTGAGATTTCAATGAATACAAAGGGCGTTAATAGCGAGTTTTTAAAGAGTAGAGAATTAAAGAAAAGATGCCACATTATCGTTGCAGGGGATAGAGGTCTTGCAGGAGGATACAATGGTAATGCATTTAAGGAAGCTGAGAAATACATGGGTCTAGTAGACGATTGTGTGATAACAGTAGGTAAAAAGGCATATGACCATTTTTCTAAGATGGATGTGGAAATAATAGATAAAATAGAATCAGTAGAGAAGTATGAATATGAAGATGTAAGTAGAATTACTGAAAAATTAATGAAAATGTTTGTTGATGGCGACATTGATGAAGTTTTATTTACATATACTCAATTCTTCTCAGCGCTTTCTCAGGAAGCGAGAACCATCAAAATATTGCCTTTGGTATTTGATGAGCCTCTAGAGTACGGAGGAGAAAGATACAATGAAAATATGCAAGAAGATGATCCAGATGTATTTATCAGTGAGGATCTACTTCGCGAAAGAGAAGAAATAAGACAAAGAGAAAAACAAGAAGCTGAAGAATATGCTAAGAAGATGAAGTCAAAGGTAAGTACAGGAAAAGCGAAAGTGCAATACCTTCCTTCACCTCAAAGTGTGTTGGAATTCTTGATACCTACATATATTTCAGGTACAATCAACGGTGGTATTGTAGAGTCTTATGCTTCAGAGCAGGGTTCCAGAAGAACAGCTATGGAATCTGCTACTGACAATGCAAATGAAATGATTCAAAGCTTAGAGCTTAGCTACAATAGAGCAAGACAGAGTGCAGTTACTCAGGAAATTACTGAAATAAGTGCCGGAGTTGAAGCTCTAAAGTAAGGAGGATAAAATGTCAAATGTAGGAAAGATTGTACAGATTGTAGGAGCTGTACTAGATGTTAGGTTTGATTCAGAAGAAAATCTGCCTAACTTGTTAAACGCTTTAGAGATAAAGACAAAAGATAATAAGACTATCGTAGCCGAAGTTGCTCAGCATATAGGTAATGATACAGTAAGATGTATCGCTATGAGTGCAACAGATGGACTTGTGAGAGGTATAGATGCAGTGGATACAAAGGCTCCAATTTCTGTTCCAGTAGGAAAAGAAACTTTGGGAAGAGTATTCAATGTATTGGGTGAACCAATAGACCTAATGCCAGTTCCAGAGGGTGTAGAGTATTCTCCAATTCATAAGGAAGCACCAGAATATGATGAGTTGGAAACTACTGCTGAAATACTTGAAACAGGAATAAAGGTAGTTGATTTACTTGCACCATACCTAAAGGGTGGTAAGATCGGTCTATTTGGTGGAGCAGGTGTTGGTAAGACAGTTCTTATACAGGAGCTTATCAACAATATAGCAAAACAGCACGGTGGTATATCAGTTTTCTCTGGTGTTGGAGAAAGAACTAGAGAAGGTAATGACCTTTATGGTGAAATGACTGAATCAGGAGTTATCAAAAAGACTGCAATGGTATTTGGTCAGATGAACGAACCACCAGGAGCAAGAATGAGAGTTGCTCTAACAGGGCTTACAATGGCTGAGCACTTTAGAGATCAAGAAGGACAGGACGTTCTTCTATTTATAGATAATATATTTAGATTTACTCAGGCAGGTTCAGAAGTTTCTGCACTATTAGGACGTATGCCATCAGCAGTTGGTTACCAGCCAACGCTAGCGACAGAAATGGGTGCTCTTCAGGAGAGAATAACATCTACTAAGAAGGGATCAATCACATCTGTACAGGCTGTATACGTACCAGCGGATGACTTGACTGACCCAGCACCAGCTACCACATTCTCACACTTGGATGCAAAGACAGTTCTTTCAAGACAGATATCATCACTTGGTATATATCCAGCTGTTGATCCACTTGAATCAACTTCAAGAGTATTAGATCCTAATATAGTCGGGGAAGAACATTATGCTGTAGCTAGAGAAGTACAGTCTATACTTCAGAGATACAAAGAATTACAGGATATAATAGCAATTCTTGGTATGGATGAATTATCTGATGAAGATAAAATAATCGTTTCACGTGCTAGAAAGATACAGAGATTCTTATCTCAGCCTTTCACAGTAGGTGAACAGTTTACAGGTATTCCAGGCGTGTATGTTCCAGTAAAAGAATCTATAAGAGGATTTAAGGAAATATTGGATGGTAAACACGATAGTCTTCCAGAATCTGCGTTCCTATTTGTAGGAACAATAGAAGATGCAGTAAGAAAGGCGAAAGGAAGTGCTAACTAATGTTTAAGCTTAAGGTAGTTACTCCTAACAAGATTTTCTATGACAAGGATGCTGAAATGGTTATATTTAAAACCACAATAGGTGATAGGGCCATATTAAAGGGGCATGTACCTATAGTGGCAGGCATTAAAGCAGGGAAATTAAAGGTAAAAATTGATGGTAAATTTCATGATGCACAAATAGGTAAGGGTTTTGTAACAGTGGATAATGATACAAATACAGTACTTGTAACAGAAAAGGCAGCTTGGGACGAACCATATTCAGAATAGAAAAACGTGAGGAGAATTCTCCTCACGTTTTTTTGTGAAAATTATAAAGTTTAAAAAATATGTTCAATATGATTTAATTATGCTTTTTAATATTATTTTTTATTTCGATAAATTTTACTTTATAGCAATTGCAGTTGCAGTTGCGTAATTTTTAGAATGAGAAATAGAAACCATAATATCTGAAATTTTCATTTCGTCGCAAAACTCTTTGAACTTTCCCTTAGGAACAACTATAGGTTTATTTAGTTTGTCCCTTAAGATCTGAACATCTACTAGTGGAAATCCTCTAAGTCCAGTACCTAGGGATTTAACGATAGCTTCTTTGGCACAAAAATTACCCGCAACTGATTCAGCTCTATAATTTTTTTCTTTTAGAACTAAGAGTTCATCTTCTGAAAACAACTTATCTAATAATTTTAAATTTCTATTGAGTGCTTTATGAATTCTTTCAATTTCTATTATATCTGTTCCGATTCCATATATCATTCTTCTCTCCTGTTCAAATTTAGGTTTATATTATGTATTTAAGTAATTATATTAATAAATTACTGGTTTTTATTGAATATATTATGATTATAACATATTTACAGACGGGAACAGATGTTAAAAAAAATGAAAATTAAAAAATTAATTAGGATAGATTTTATTTATATGCTCATAATATTGATATGGTTATTTATCTGTATAAAGCAATATGATTCTATTAGAGATCAAATGCAAAAATATGAATGATATTTCAATATAGTTTTGTTAAGTAAAGTAAGGTGATTAGTAATAAAATAAATCTATTCAGGTTATCTATAATAAATAATATTATAATTTATAGATAATTTGAAAAATTCTATAAAAGATAAGGAAAGTATATGTAATTGTTCAAAAATGAACATTATTGTATATACTTCTGATATATAGTATAATAAAAACGTAGCTTAAAAATTAGAGCTAAGAGTGGAAATCTATATATGATTATATAAAGCAGTAAATATCTATGTATTTAAAAATATAAAGTCATGTCCCTGAAGGGTAATATGATAATTGTTTTTAAAAGGTTATATATCCTTACAGATAAATTGATTTAAAATATTTCTATTTAATTAAGAATAGAAGAATATTTTTTATACTTTATATCAAAACTATATGCAAAAATAGATTTTACTATATAGGTTTTGCCCCAAAAAAATGAAAGGAAGACTTTAAAATGATTGATTATAATAGTCTGTCTGAAAAGGCAAAAAATATTAGACGTAACGTGATCAAAATGATCTATAGCGCAGGGTCAGGGCATCCAGGTGGATCTTTATCTTGTGTAGACATTATTACTGCTCTATACTTTGGAAGAATGAATATAGATCCTGAAGAAGTAAAAAAAATAGACAGGGATAGATTTGTGATGTCTAAGGGGCATTCATCTCCAGCAATATATGCAGCCTTACACGAAAGAGGATATCTTATGGAAGAGGAAATTGAAGGTTTTAGAAAGATAAATTCGTCTCTACAAGGAAGTCCTGATATGTTGAGAGTAAGCGGTATAGATATGTCTACAGGATCATTAGGTCAGGGACTGTCAGCAGGTTGTGGAATGGCTTTGGCTTCTAAAATGGATGAATTGAATTATAATGTTTATGTACTTTTGGGAGATGGAGAACTTCAAGAAGGAATGGTCTGGGAAGCAGCTATGTTTGCCAAGCAGTATCAACTGGACAATCTTATGGCGATTGTAGATATGAATGGACTTCAAATAGATGGATCAACAGATGAGGTCATGAGCTTAGGATCAATAACACAGAAGTTTACTTCTTTTGGATGGTATGTAATAGAAATAGATGGTCATGATTTTGATCAGATATTTGGAGCATTTAATATTTTTGATAAAGTAAATTCGAAACCAGTATTGGTAATAGCGAACACAATAAAAGGTAAAGGTGTATCTTTCATGGAAGATGAATGTAAATGGCATAGTCAAAAAATTACAGATGATGATTATAAAAAAGCCATGGAAGAATTAAGATAGGTGATGTGTATGAGTAAAGAATCAATGAGGGAAGCTTTTGGGAATACACTAGTTGAATTGGGAGAAGAAGATCAAGAAATTGTTGTAGTTGATGCAGATTTATCAACTTCTACTAAGACAGATATATTTAAAAAGGTATTTTCTGAAAGATTTGTGGACGTAGGAATAGCAGAACAAAATTTAATAGGTGTCTCATCGGGTATAGCGTCTACTGGCAAGAAAGTATTTGCTAGTTCTTTTGCAGTATTTGAGACAGGTAGAGCATATGAAGTAATTAGGAACATGACTTGTATGGCGAATTTAAATGTAAAGCTTTGTGCGACTCATGCAGGATTGATGACAGGTCCAGATGGAGCTACTCACCAATCAATAGAAGATTTGGCAATAATGAGAGTGCTACCTAATATGAAAGTATTTGTACCAGCAGATGCTCAAGAGACCAAGCAAATTGTAAGATTGGCAGCAAAGATAGATGGTCCAGTATATATTCGAATGGGAAGAGATGATGTGAAAAACATATATACAGATGAATATAAATTTGAGGTAGGGCGTGCCAGTGTATTAAGAGATGGGGAAGATCTGTCTATAATTGCATGTGGACCTATGTTGAGCTTGGCTATAGAAGCAGCAGATAGATTAAAAGACGAAGGTATAGATGCTAGAGTAGTAAATATGTCTACAATAAAACCAATAGATATAGACACGATAGTAGACTGTGCTCAAAATACTAGGGGAATAATTACTGTGGAAGATCATAGTGTAATAGGTGGTCTAGGTTCAGCTGTATCTGAGATAGTCTCAGAAACGATACCTACAAAGGTATACAAAATAGGCGTAAGAGATGTATTTGGTATGTCAGGAAAAACTGAGGAATTATATGAACAGTATGGTCTTACAGCAGATAATATATATGATAATGCTATGCAGATGATGGAGATGGAGCCAGCTGAGTAATCAGTGAGCTTTAATAGAAACAATATATTTACACATTGAAAGAAGTTATAGAAAAATTAATGTTTTAAATATATAATATAGAGAACTAGAATTTGCAAAAGATATTATATAAAATGATAAATTGAACAACTCAAAAAGATATTTATAAATATCTGTACGCGGTTTTAGAAGAAAAGCGTATGTGAGAGGAGGATGCTGTGGACTGATGATAGAAACAGTGTATGGCTCATAAAGAATGAAAAAAAATAAGAAAAAAATAATTCTCGGTGCTATAGCCCTGGTTGTTGCTACAGTGATGATCACAAGCTTTGTGCTTACTACTTTTGGATTTGTAGGATTCTTACCAAAAGACGAATACCAAAAATATATGAAGGTAGTAGCTCTAGGCGAGGAAGTAGAAGATAGTTTCTACAAAAAACCAGATGACAAAAAGCTAGAAGAGGGAATGTGCAAGGGCCTATTCTATGGATTAGATGATGAATATTCTTCTTATTATAACAAAGAGGAAATGAAGCAGATAATGGAGGTTTCTTCAGGAAAATACGTAGGCATTGGTTTAATAGTATCAGCTGATAAAGAAACAGGAGCAATAAAGGTAGAAAGAACTGTACCTGGAGGTCCAGCAGAAGCTGCAGGAGTAAAAAAGGGAGACTTGATAATAAAGGTAGAAGATAAGTCTTATACCTATCAAGAAATGGATATAGCGGTTAAAAACATGCGTGGCGAGGCTGGAACATATACGAATGTTACCTTCCTTAGAGAAGGAAAAACATTAGAAAAAAAGATTCAGAGAAAAGAGATCAAACTAGACTCAGTATCTAGTAAAGTAATAGATGATAACATAGGTTATATACAAATAACCAGTTTTGATGAAGATACAGATAAAGATTTTGAAAAAGCTTTAGATTCCCTAGAAAAGAAAAATGTAAAGGGACTTATACTTGATGTTAGAAATAATGGTGGCGGATATTTGGATGTAGTCAAAAACATATCTGACAGACTTTTAGGCGAAGGCGTAATAGTCTACACTAAGGACAACAAGGGTAAGAAGGATTATCTAAGAAGCGATAATAAAGAAAAGGTTGATATACCAATAGCAATACTAACTAATGAGTATTCAGCATCTGCATCAGAAATACTTACAGGTGCCATAGTTGATAATAAAGCAGGTATATCTATAGGTAAGACTACTTATGGTAAGGGATTGGTTCAAAGTGTAGTTCAATTAAAAGATGGAAGTGGATATAAGCTAACAACAGCTCAATATTTTACTCCAAATGGTGACTATATAAATAAAAAGGGAATCAAGCCAAACATAGAAGTCAAAGATACAGACAAGCAGCTTCCAAAAGCAGTGGAATATATGAAAGAAAAGATAAAGTAATATTTAAATATAACCTTCTGGAAAAAATTCTGGAAGGTTATATTTAAATATGGAAAAAAAGATTATAATAGAGTAATAGGTAATTTTAAAATAAAAATAACAAAAATATAAAGCGAAGTTTTAAGGAGGAATAAATGAATCTTTTGGTGAGCATATCGAGAAATATTTATTCATTAGATGATATAAGTATGAAAAAGGCAAAACATAAATGGGATGAACTAATACATCCAAAAGATACACTAGGTAAACTAGAAGATATAACAGTGATGCTATCGGGTGTGTATGGGAATATAAACTTAGAAGATAGACCAAAAAAGTGTATAATCGCATTTGCAGCGGATCATGGAGTATATGAAGAAGGAGTTTCTCCTCAAGTACAGGAAATAACAAGGTTACAGTTTCAAAACTTTACTAACGGAAAATGTGCAGTAGGTGCTCTTGCAAAGTTTAATAATACAGATATTGTTCCTGTAGATATTGGAATGAAAGGAAAAGAATCCATATATGGAGTATTGGACTATAAAATAAGAGAAGGTACTAGCAATATGGCGATTGGACCTGCAATGACAGTAGACGAAGCTGTAAAGTCCATAGAAATAGGAATAGAGGTAGCTGAAAGATGTATAGTAGATGGTTATAAAATAATAGGTGTTGGAGAAATGGGAATATCAAATACAACTCCAGCAACAGCTATATTATCTGTAATGTCAGGAAAAGATCCTATAGAAGTAACAGATTGTGGTGCAGGTCTTTGTGAAGATAAAATAAGACACAAGGCAGATACAATTAGAAAGTCCATAGAAATAAATAATCCTAATCCGACAGATGGTATAGAAGTTTTATCTAAGGTAGGAGGATTTGAAATAGGTGGCATTGCAGGTGTTATACTTGGGTGTGCAGCCAATAGAGTACCAGTAGTAATAGATGGATATATTTCTTATGCAGCTGCATTAATAGCGTATAGAATTAATCCAAAGAGTATAGAATATATAATACCATCACATTTGTCTAGTGAGATAGGATCAAATGAAGCTCTGTCTATGTTAGGCTTAGATCCTATATTAGATTTGGATATGAGATTGGGAGAAGGCACTGGAGCTGCACTTGCTATGAATATTATAGATTCTGCAATATTTGCCTATAATAATATGGCGTGTTTTAGTGATGAACCAATAGGAGAATATATGGGGCCAAATATGGAGTTAGAGAGCTAAAGAGGACGATAAATTATGGGAAAGATAATATATATATCAGGTGGAATCAGCTCGGGAAAAAGTTCTTTTGCGGAAGAAATATGCTCCGAAAAAAATAAAAAAACTGTATACATAGCTACTGCGATACCATTTGATAGTGAAATGATAGAAAAAAGAAAAAAGCATGTTGCAAGAAGAAAAAATAAAGATTGGGACACCATAGAAAAGCACACTGAAATATCAAAAATTATAGATTCGAATGAATTTATATATGAACTTGCTCTTTTAGATTGTATTACAATGTTGATTTCAAATTTAATATTTGAAGATAGTGCATTTGATATAAATAATAAAAAAGATCGAGAGAAAATATCTAAAAAAATAGAAGTAGAAATAGATAACTTGTTGATGTCTATCTCAGTATCAGACTGTGATTTTATAATTGTGAGTAATGAAATAGGTTTGGGAGGAATATCAGAAAATAGTTTAACTAGATATTTTGCAGATATATGTGGAAAAGTAAATCAAAAAATAGCAAGACAAAGTAAAGAAGCTTATTTTGTAGCATCTGGAATAGCCATAAAAATGAAATAAAGAAAAATAATTAATGAAATAAAGAGACTCCGTTATAGAAAAAACCAATTATATTATAATTGCTAAATAGAAATAGACATTAGTGGTATAAATACAAAAAATATTATAAAATTCATAAGTTTAACAATAAAAAATTCATATGGGAATCATTGTTTTGGTGAAAGCTAGCAATGTAATAAAAGTTGGGAAAACATTTGAAAGCTAAATATTGAAATTAACAATATAGAATACTATTATTAAAGCTTTTGAATAAGTTAAAAATCAAAAAATATAATTGAGTTTTGCTTAATTGAAAATAAATATATATTTGATAAAAATCTCATATTAATATATTATGTATATAGGTTTTTAGTTTAGCTTGAATTAAGCTTTGATTTAATTAAATATGATAAACTGTATACAAACACTATATGTATGGGAGTAAATAATTAATGAACAAATTTTTGAATCTTTTACAATTTCTTACAAGGATAAGAGTGAAAAAGAACTTAAAGTATGATGAAAATATGGGAAGTTCAATGATATACTTCCCTGTAGTTGGTATAGTTATAGGGATTGTATTGATTGCAATCTATGAAGTGTCAAACTATTTTTTTTCTACAGATGAATTGTCCATATTGATTGCTATATTGATAGTACTTGTGGAAGTCATGCTTACAGGAGGACTTCATATAGATGGTTTTGGTGATACATTTGATGGTCTGTTTAGCTATAGACCAAAAGATAGGATACTAGAAATTATGAAGGATCCAACAATGGGCACAAATGGAATCTTAGCAATTACATTTTTAATTATAATAAAGCTATCAGGGGTCTATCTAGCAATCAATACTGATATCATTTGGGCGATATTTTCAATGCCAGTAGTAGGAAGACTGTCTGCACTGATTATGTCTTATAAATCGGTATCTGCAAGGCCAAAAGGAATGGGAGAACTCTTTATAGGCAAATGCAATCTAGCAAATCTGCTAGGGGCTATAGCTATAACAGTTGTTACTGTATTTGTATCTTGCTTTGTAATCTCAAATGATTTGCTAACTTCTAGTAAAGCAGTTTTGGGAGTAGCAGTGAGCATTTTAGTCAGCATACTTATTAGGAGAGAGTCCTATAAAAAGATAGATGGACTCACTGGAGATATACTAGGTTGTTCAATTGAAATGGGAGAAATAGTATTTATTATATTTACGCTACTAGTAATGAGTTAGTGTGAAATATATTTTATAGGCATATATATGTTTAGTATGAATGTGTAAATAAAAATAAAAGGAGGAGGGCGAAACTTGCCCGAGATGTTTATGAAAAAATTATATTTGATAAGACATGCGCATACCAAGGACAATGAGCTAGAAAAATATTCTGGATATAGTGATACAGATCTTAGCGACACAGGAAAGATTCAGGCTGAAGAGTTAAACGAGTTTTTGAAAAAAAATATTGAGGTCGACAAAATATATACTTCAATCTTAAAGAGAACAGGTAAAACTATAGGTGAATATGCAAACTCTCAGAATATAGAAATTGAAAAGCTTGAAGGTCTAAATGAAATGAACTTTGGGATTTTTGATGGGTTGTCTTTAAATGAAATCAAAGAAACTTATCCAGATGATTATCAAAACTTCATGAGAGGAAAGATAGATTTCAGATTCCCAGAAGGTGAAGATGTACAAGAGTTTTATGATAGAAACATAAATGCCTTCAAAAAGATAGTTAAAGATTGTGAAGATGTAGACACAGTGATGATATGTGCTCATATGGGAACATTGAGAAATATAATATCATACTTACTTGTAGATAGCTTTAGACTTCATTGGAATATAAGAATAGAAAATGCAACAGTTACAATTATAGAGTTTATGGGAAGTTTCCCTGTAGTAAAAATGTTGGGATACGTTCCTTATGACATGGAACTATTGAGACCTCATATAGGTAAAAAAATAGTAAAGGACAATTAATATGTCGAGTATAATGTTTCAAGGGACGGCATCAAACGTTGGAAAGAGTGTAATAGCTGCAGCTGTATGTAGAATTTTAACTCAGGATGGATATAGTGTAGTTCCATTTAAATCTCAAAATATGTCCTTAAATTCTTTTATAGATAAAGATGGGCTTGAGATGGGCAGAGCACAGGTTTTTCAGGCAGAGGCATGTAACAAGATTCCTCGAGCATACATGAATCCGATACTTTTAAAACCGTGTGGAAATCATATATCCCAAATAATAGTAAATGGTAAATCGATAGGAAATATGCATTCAAAAGAATATCAAACTTTTAAAATAGAATTGATTCCTGTATTAAAAGATATATTTAATACTTTGGAAAAAGAAAATGATTTGGTAGTGATAGAAGGGGCTGGCAGCCCTGCTGAAATAAATATTAACAGTGTAGATATTTCCAATATGAAGATGGCTGAAATAGCAAACTCACCTGTAATTTTGATAGCAGATATCGATAGAGGAGGAGTGTTTGCATCTGTTGTAGGAACTTTAGCACTTTTAAAAAATGAGGACAGAAAAAAGGTAAAAGGCGTTATTATAAATAAATTTAGAGGAAATAAAGAGTACTTTAAAGATGGAATAAAAATGTTAGAAAATATAATAAAAATTCCGGTTTTAGGAGTAGTACCTTATTATGATATCAAAATAGAAGAAGAAGATGGAGTAAGCAGTAAATTTAATAGGAAAGTGTTTCAAAGTAAGGCAGACTTTGTAAATATTGAAATTATCAAACTTCCACATATGTCAAATTCTACTGATTTTGAAGTATTTGAACATATAGAAAAAATAAATGTTAGATATGTTGATAAAGGTGAGAAGATAGGTTATTTTGATGATGAAGGGCTTTGTCATATGCCAGATATGCTAATAATACCAGGAAGTAAGCAGACTATTTCAGATATGAAATACTTGAAAGAATCAGGCCTATATACTGAGATAGATAACTATGTATCCAAAAAAGGACTATTAATTGCTATATGTGGTGGGTATCAGATGCTGGGAAATACCATAGAAGATTATATGGGGAGTGACGGTAAGCTTGGTGAGATAGATGGATTTGGCTATATCAAGATGAGCACTGTATTTTCTAAGCATAAGATAACAAATCAAGTAGAGGGTATATTTGGAGAAGAAGAAGGCTTATTTAGAAATTTGGAAGGATTTACTATTAAAGGATATGAACTTCATATGGGAAAGAAGATAGACAAAAATAATAGCAAAGAAAAAGTAATAGACCTAGAACAGAAAGACATGAATAACATAAAAATCAATGATAATCATGTGCAAAGGTTGATAGAAGATAAAGAAGAAAACACAGGGGTCAGTTTATCAAGGGCAGATTTTGCATATGATATAGTAGATGGCCATATCCTAGGAACATATTGTCATGGATTATTTGATAATATAGGATTTACAGTAGCATTGATAAATAACATAAGAAAAGAAAAATCTTTGGAAAGTATAGCGACAGATATTAATAGTCTAGAGGATATAAAGGAAAGTGAATACAATAAATTGGCGAATGTAGTAAGAAAAAATATTGATATGGATAGCTTGTATAGCATTATATTTGATAGATAGAAAATAAGTGCAAGGGGGAAATATACCTAAAGAAGTGTAAGAAGGTATATAAATACAAATAAATATCAAAATAGATCCTAGATAAAGAAATAGAAGTGAGTTTGAAAGTGAAAATATTCAAAAATAAATTTAAATGAGTATTTTATAGAAGTAAACAATACATAGGAAAGTTAGGATTATGCGATGTTGTAAATGAAAATAGTATAAGGAAAAGGGTAGATTAAGTATGAAAAAAATATTAATTGCAGGTACTTATAGCGGAGTTGGAAAGACAACTATAAGCTTAGGCTTAATGAAAGCGTTAAGTAAAAGAGGCAAGAAAGTTCAACCTTTCAAGGTAGGACCAGATTATATAGATCCAATGTATCATAGATTTGTGACAGGAGAGTGGTCGAGAAACCTAGATTCATATATGTTAGACGATGAGCAGATTAAGTTCGTGTTTAAAAATTCATCAGAAGGAAAAGATATATCTGTAATAGAAGGAGTCATGGGACTCTATGATGGCATAGGTTCTGAAATAAACAAACATTCTACTTCACAGATGTCCAAAATATTGAAGTCACCTGTGATATTGGTAATTGATGGAAAAGGAATGGGTGCGTCTGCAGCTGCAATGGTTCTTGGATATAAGCAGCTTGATAAAGATGTTGAGATAGTTGGAATAATAGCAAATAATGTCAGAACAAAGAGGCACTATAATATTATTAAAGATTCTATAGAAAAGTATTGTGGAATAGAAGTGTTGGGCTATCTTCCTCCTAATGAAAAGGTGAAGGTTGAATCTAGAAACTTGGGTCTTTTTCCTAGCAATGAGATAGAAGGCTTAGAAGAAAAAATAAATATAATCGCTGAAGGTATGGAAGAGCATATAGATATTGATAGAATTATAGAATTATCAGAAAGTGAAAATATCAGTTCATCTTTTGAGTTAAATATGTTTTCTGAAGATCCAGAAGTAAGAGCTTTGGCAGAGGGAAAGACTGTCGCAGTAGCATATGACAAAGCTTTTAATTTCTATTATGCGGATAATATCGATTTGTTTAAAGAAATTGGAGCAAATATAATTACATTTTCACCAATAAATGATAAAGAACTTCCAGAAGCAGACTTGATATATATTGGTGGAGGATTCCCTGAAATATTTGCCAAAGAATTAGAAGAGAATATTAGTATGAGAAAATCTATGAAAAAAGCACACGATGATGGCGTTGCAATATATGCGGAGTGTGGTGGATTGATGTATTTAGGAGATTTTCTAATAGATATGGATGGAAATAAGTATGAGATGGTAGGTGCAATATCAGGTCATAGTGAAATGAAGAAGGGCCTTAAAAGATTTGGTTACTGTATTGCAGTTGCAAAAGAAGATAATTTAATCTCATATAAAGGACAGGAAATGAGTGGACATGAATTTCATAGTTCTGAATTTTATTCGGATTTAGATACAGCTTTTGATATGAAGAAAATAGTAGAAGGTGAAGTAGTAGAGGAATGGGAAGGCGGATATTATGTAAATAGTACTCTTGCTAGTTATCTACATATTCATTTTTATAACAATTTAAGTATGGTTTGTTACTTATTAAGTAATGTAAAAAATGTATAAAATGCTAATATCAAATATATAAAATAGAATTATAAATCTAAAAAAATTTATTTGAAAATAATATATATTATAGGTGTATTTATGCCAGTGTTAGTAATAAATTTAAAATTAATAATTAAGACAGGATATTTAAAAAAATAAGTTGATGGGGGTAGTATGGAGATATTTGCGTTAGTGAGTACAATTGCCTACTTTATAGACTTAATAGTTGGTGATCCATATGGTTTTCCACATCCAGTGATTTATATTGGAAAGTTAATCTCTAAGCTTGAAAAAAGTTTAAGAAAACTTAATATAAATCTAAAATTGGCGGGTGCATTACTTTGTTTGATACTTATATCATCTGTGGCTTTGATAACTTATATTGTGTGTAAGCTTGCAAGTATAAATGTATATTTTAAGATATTTATTTCATCATTTATAGTGTGTACCTGTATGTCTACGAAATGCCTTGCAGATGAGGGTAGAAAAATATATGATACGTTCGAAAAAAAAGACATAGAAATTTCGAGAAAACAACTTTCATATATAGTTGGAAGGGATACATCTTCTCTAGATGAATCAGAAATTATTAGGGCAACAGTAGAAACAATTGCTGAGAATACAGTTGATGGTACAATTTCGCCAATGTTTTACGCTTTTATAGGTGGTCCAGTACTATCGATGGTATATAAAGCTGTTAATACAATGGACTCAATGATAGGTTATAAAAATGAAAGATATATTGATTTTGGTATGGTAGCTGCCAGATTAGATGATGTATTTAATTATATACCAGCTAGAATATCAGTTATAAGTTTTACAATAGCGAGTTTTATACTTAGGTATGATTATAAATCTTGTATAAAAATAGCCATAAGAGACAGGAAAAATCATAAGAGCCCAAACTGTGCTTATTCAGAAGCAGCAGTAGCAGGAGCCTTGGGAATTGAGCTAGGTGGGACAAATATATACTTTGGTCAAAAAGTATATAAGCCAACCATAGGTGACAAAAAAAGAGAAATAGTAAAAGAAGATATATTGAGAACAAATAAACTTTTATATATGTCTACTTTTATATCATTGCTGTTGTTTTTGGTTGTTAGCTTTTCTTTAAAGAAAGTTTTGTTTTAACAAGTTATCAAGTAATAAAGATTAGAAAGTTATTGCGAAAGATGATTATATAAAAATAAATAATTATAGTAAAAATAGCTATTACAAAATAAATTGTGGTATATAGAACAATTATTTTGTAATAGCTATTTATATTATAAAATACGGATGGTAATGTTAACTTAAAACTGTAAATGGATAGAAAAAGTTTAAAAAAAGATTAAAGCATTTCTTATATTGAAAAAAATATAAAAAAAGTCATTATATGATGTATAATAGGTATATAAGTCGAATTATATAAATTTTAAGATTTTATTTAAGAAAAAAAGAGTAGATTAAGACTATTAATATAAAATACAGGTATGCAAAGGGGAAGACACTGGTAGTATATAATAAGCAACTATTGTCTATTGGCATAGAGAGGTGGAGTATATGTTTAAGCACGGAGCGGATTTGGAAAAAATCAAAAGAAAGTACCATATAAAAGGTGAATTGGTCGATTTTAGTTCCAATATAAATCCATTCACACCAGAAGATACTGTAATACATATCATAGATGACATAGAAGACATAAGAAAATATCCAGACATAGATTATGTAAAGCTAAGAAATGCTGTAGCTGAACATGTAGTAAGAGATAACAGAAAATGTGACTTTGTATTTAATTTAAATAATATATGTGTAGGGAATGGTGCAACAGAGCTAATATACTTGTTTATGAGGTCTATTGAGGGCAAGATCGGTATAATATGCCCTACTTTTAGTGAGTACAGAAGAGCTGCTAGTGTATTGGGGAAAGATCACGTAGAAATCCAGATGCTTGAAGTAGGAAATAGCTTTGAGTATCCGGATTTCTCAAGTCCAAAGATGGATGAGTATAAAGATTTGGATGCACTTTTTTTATGTAATCCTAATAATCCAGATGGGAAAATAAGAAACCTAGAAAAAATAGTAGAATTTTGTAAGGAAAATTCTATTAAACTAGTTGTAGATGAAACTTTTATAGAGTTTTGTGATGACTATGAAAACTATACAGTATTAAATTACAATTACACAGATATATATGTTTTAAGAGCAATTACTAAATTTTATGGATTGCCAGGTATTAGATTGGGATATATGATTAGCAGAAATAGTTCTCATATTGAAGAGTTGTTGAGAATAAAAGAACCTTGGACAATCAACTCTATTGCAGCAAATTTAGGGGTAGAACTTTTAAAAGATGATAAGTTCAGAGAATCATCTAGAAACTTCTACAGAGAAGAAAGAAAATATTTAGTAGAAGAGTTAGAAAAAATAAAATCTATAAAGGTATATGAAACAGATTCTGCCTTTATATTGTCTAAAATAAATGAGGACTGTAAGTATGATGCCAGAGAATTAAAAGAAAAATTGGTATTTGAACATGGAATAGTGATAAGAGATGCCAGCAATTTTCTAGGATTAAACTCTAATTTCTTTAGAGTTGCGGTTAAGAGACATAATGACAATAGAATATTGATTGAAGCATTAAATGATGTTTTTAATAAATAGTGATGTATTTTATAGCAAAACAGATAATAATAAATAAGATATAAATCAATAGTCATAAAATAAAATAAAAAATAATGAAATAAAATAGGAAAAGGAATAAAGTTAAAAAATAAGGCAATGAAGTGAAAATAAGGCAAATAAATAAAAATAAAGTAATGAAGTGAAAATAAGGCAAATAAATAAAAATAAAGTAATGAAGTTAAAAATATATGGAAATGTGACTCTAAAAATAATTTTAAAGCGAGAGGGGGAGAAATAATCTCATATCAAAATAAATATTTTATATGTAATATGATGTTATATATATTTACATGAATGTGATGATTATTTCGCTGTGGATGAAAATAGGATATGGATCTTGTCCAGGTACTTGTGGAGAACTAGTGCAAGGATATATTGGTAAAAATGAATATATAAGTTCATACTGTGTAGATCTGTATTCGAGGGCAATCGTTTCTGAAAAGAAATCAAATAAAAAATTCTCTCGACCTAGAAAAAGCAAATCCATAGAAGCCTCAGCCCTTGTGTTTGAACATTTTGGTATGGATAAAAATCAAGTGGAAAATATACATATTAGCATAAGGTCGAATATACCAATAGGAAAAGGAATGGCGAGTTCAACGGCTGATATAGGTGCTTGTATAATGGCTACTCTGGATTATTTGGATAAAGATATGAGTCCTGATGAAATATCAAGGCTTGTTGCAAAAATTGAGCCGACGGATTCTATATTTTATCCAGAGGTATGTATATTTGACCCAATAAACGGTGAAAGAAGAGATTCCTTAGGTTATATTCCATATAAGAAAATTTTGATACTTGAACCAGAAAATAGAATAAATACTATGAAAATAAGAGGACATAAGGAATATTATAAAATTTTAAGAGAGAATAAATCAATCACTCAAAAGTCCTTTGAAATGCTCAGTTACGGTATAAAGAATCAGGATAAAGAACTACTTAAAAGGGCTTGTGAAAATAGTGCTCTAGCAAATGAAAGTATCAAAAAAACACCATATTTGCGTGAATTGATAAAATTATCTAGGGAATGTCAATCTGGTTTTTTGAATATCTCACACACTGGAACCGTGGTAGGAATTTCCATAGATGAAAGGACCGATACAGAAAGGTTGATCCACGAAATCAAAAACTCGGAAATTTCTAGTGTCTACAAGAAACAATATATAAGAAATATTGTAAAAGGTGGATTGAGAAAGGGGAAATTAAAGTAGATGGAATATATTAAAAATCCTGGAAAAATAGAAGAAAGAAGCTTTGAAATTATTCAAGGTATAATAGAAGAAACAAGACCTGAATATAAGTTTAAAAATGAGATAGAAGAGATGATCATAAAAAGAGCCATACATACTACAGCTGATTTTGAGTATTTGGATATATTAAAGATTTCTGATAAAGCAGTTGAAAATATTGTAGATGCTCTAAATAATAAGGCATCAATATATACAGATACAAATATGGCCTTAAGTGGTATAAATAAAAGGATATTAGATCGTATAGGGTGTAAGTATTCTTGTTTAATATCAGATGAAAAAACTGTAAATCTTGCTAAAGAAAAGCAGATTACTAGATCTATGGCCGCGGTAGATATTGCTGCAAAAGATGAGAGTTCAAAGATATTTATATTTGGAAATGCTCCAACAGCAGTCTATAGAGCGATAGAAAAACATAAGCAATCTAGGCTAAATGCAAGTGCAATTATAGGTGTGCCAGTAGGATTTGTAGGCGCAGAAGATTCAAAGGAAGAATTGATAAACTCAGACATAGAGTGTATAGTTTCTCAAGGAAGAAAGGGCGGAAGTAATTTAGCCGCTGCAATAATAAATGCGATACTGTACTATTACTTTAGATAGAAGCTGTCTTAGGTATAGAAATAATTGAGGTATGAAAACAATGCTTAAGAAGTGTTGTAAATATATTATATATATTAGAAATTTGTATAAGACCACAGTTAAATTTGTATATTTTAGAAAGAGGTGTTCGTAAATGAGTAAAATAATGGTATTACTTCCAAATGGATATGAAGAAATTGAAGCATTAACAGTAGTGGACTTTTGTAGAAGAGCAGAGATAGAAGTCGACATGGTATCGATCACTGATAATCTGGAAACTAAAGGGGATCACGATATAATTATAAAGGCAGACAAACTGTTAGAAGATGTCAACCTAGGTGATTATGACGGTGTGGTTACTCCAGGAGGGTATCCAGGCACTATGATGCTAAAAGAAGATTCAAATGTATTAGAGGTTGTGAAAATGTTCTTTGATGAAAAAAAATTGGTAGCATCAATTTGTGCAAGTCCTTTGGTTTTAAAGGCTGCAAGAGTGGCCGAACATATTGAAGGAACAATATTTCCAGGATTAGAAGAACAGATGAATTTTAAAAAATTTAGAGAAGAAGCAGTGGTTGTATACAATAATGTAATTACATCTAGAGGACCAGCTACAGCAACATTATTTGCATATTCTATTATTGAATATATTGCGGGCAAGGAAATGGCTGAAAAAATAAAGGAAGATACTCTAGCAAATTATATAATAAATTAAAAAGTATTATTTGATAATTGAGGATATTTAAATACTAAATATATAAGTTGTATATATTTTGAGTGTATTATCATATTTTAGGGAAATAAAATGGAAAAATACGTATATGTAGATGGAAAAAAATATAAAAGAGGATATACAACTGGATCATGTGCAGCGGCTGCTACTAAGGCAGCCCTCACAATGATGATTACAGGTGTCAAAATAGACAATGTAGAGATTTCTACACCAAAAGGAATAAATCTTTCTATTGATATATTTAATCAGAAAATTGGAAAAGAGTCGGCTCAATGTTGTGTCAGAAAAGATGCAGGAGATGATATTGATGCGACGAATAATATGGAAATTTATTCTAAAGTGGAAATAATTAATACAGAGGATATTCCCACTATTTGTGCTGTGAAGATTCTTGATTATTTAGAAATAAGTTCAGGTTTTGGAATAGGTATCGTTACAAAAAAGGGACTAAGTACAGAAGTAGGAAGACCTGCTATTAACCCTGTACCTTTAAAAATGATATCTAAAGAAGTTCAAAATATTATAGAAGAGAACTGCATAGATATTAAGAAATGGCTAGAAAACAAGAAAATTTTGGTGACAATATCTGCACCGATGGGTGAAAAAATAGCATTGGATACTTTTAATTCAAATCTTGGGATAGTTGGAGGTATATCTATAATAGGAACGAGCGGAATAGTAGAACCAATGAGTGAAGAAGGTTGGAAGAAGGCTCTTTCAGCTGAATTATCAATCAAAAAAGAAGAGGGGTTAAAGGAAATAGTCTTGGTGCCAGGAAATATTGGCTATGAAAAAATGACCAAAGACTATGGGCAAGATCCCCAAAATATAGTCAAAATGAGTAACTTTGTGGGCTATATGTTGATGGAATGTAAGAGACTAGGATTTAAAAAGATAACAATAGCAGGTCATATAGGGAAGTTAATTAAGTTGTCTGCAGGTATTACAAACACCCATAGCAGGGTAGCGGACGCAAGAAAAGAAATAATGATAGCAAATTTGGCATTAATGGGAGCAGGTGTAGAGCTGCTAAAAGAAGTAGAAAATTGTCTTACAACAGATGCTATGATAAAAATAATAAAAGAAAATAATATGGAAGAAGTCTTTCATGCTTTATCTCAAAAGGCATCTGATAGAGCATGGAACTATCTAAGAGAAGGAAAAGAAAATATAAAGTTAGAGGTTTTTATGTTTTCTATGGATGGTGAACTTTTGGGTATAGGAAAAACAAATTTTGATATATTGATTAATCAAAATAAGTAAATATGTCAGATGGCATCTGCTTAATAAAAGTAATATATGAGTTAATAAAAATATATAAATCAAGAAATCTTAGTGAAAGTATATTCGTGTTATTATATATAATTATTTTTTATGATTTTATTTATAATTAAGTGCTGACTTCTATATAAATTTCATAAAAAAGATGAAAATTAGGAGAAATAAATGTTGTATATTGTAGGTATAGGACCAGGAAATAGAAAGTACATGACAGAAATTGCAAAAGATGTAATTGATAGGTCTGAAATAGTAATTGCTGGAAAAAGAAACATGGAGTCACTGAGTGAAAATAATAAAGAAAAATTTTATCTTTCAGCGGATTTAAAGGAAATGAAAAACTATATTATCGATAATAAGCAAAAAGATATTGTAATATTGGCATCGGGTGATCCGTCTATATACGGTATAGCGTCTTATATTAAAAGAGAGCTGGGGAATATACTGGATATAGAAGTTATATCAGGTATTAGCTCCATTCAATATGCATTCTCTGCTTTTAAACTAGATATGAACGATGTTTATATAAGCAGTTCACATGGAAGAAACCCAAATTATAATTTTATATTTATGCATGATAAAATAGCTATGGTAACAGATAAAAATATAGGGCCTTATGAAATATCTCAAGAGATTAGAAAAAGAAATTTAAACTATAATATATATATAGGCGAAAATTTATCCTATTCTAATGAAATATTAACCATCACTAATTCAAATGAAATAAATAGAAAAGACTATGATATGGCAGTTATAATTTTAATGAAAATTAAAGACTAAGCAAAGTGAAAAATAAATAGATAAGCATAAAGTAAAAATAAAAGCAGTAAAGTAAGCACTAAGTAAAAATATAAGGAAAAGTTTAAATAGGCATTAAAGAAAAATTGCAAAGTGAAATGAAATTAGTAAATTGAGTACTAAGTAAAAATATAAGGAAAAGTAAAATAGGCATTAAAGAAAAATTGGTATTAAAGAAAAATTGCAAAGAGAAGTGAAAGTAGTAAAATAAGTATCAATTAAAAAGAGCAAAGTGAAATCAAAACACTAATTAAAAATCTTAAATTTATAAAAACAATATAGCATGAACATCTAAAAATATAACAATTTTCTAGCTAAAGAAAAAATAAAAGGGTATTAATATAAGGTTGTGTAATAAAGTTGATAGTAAAAAAATAAAAAAGAATATAATTTTTATAGCTTTTGTTATAGAAAAATTATTTATGGAGATAAAAATGAAAAATAGTGAGTTTATAATAGGAGAAGTTCCCATCACGAAAGAAGAGATAAGGGCAGTGTCTATTTCTAAATTGGAACTACTTAAAGCAAAGAAGCTTATAGATATTGGATCAGGTACAGGAAGTATAACTGTAGAAGCTGCCATCAAATATTCAAATCTTGAGGTAATAGCTGTAGAGGCAAACGAATCTGCTTATGAATTAACTAGAAAAAATATAGAAAAATTTGATCTTAAAAACGTTAAGCAAATTAAAGCTATGGCACCATTAAATAAAAATGAAATTGATTTTAAAGAAATAGATGCTATATTTATAGGTGGTAGTAAGAATAATTTAAAAGAAATACTAATTTGGTCTCACTCAATTTTAAGAAATGGTGGAAAAATAGTGGCAAACTTTATTCTTTTGGAGAGCTTTTTTGAATGTAAATCTATACTAAAAGGCTGTGGGTATAATAATATTGAAGTGAGTCAGATTTCTGTTTCAAATATGGAAAAATTGGGAAGAGGAAATTATTTTAAACCACAAAATCCAATATTTATAGTTTCGGCAAGTAAGTAATAGCAGTTAAAATAAAATATTTATAGTTTTATGATAAAGAAATAAAAGGATTTAAAAATTGAAAAATTGAAAAATTGAAAAACATATTTCTAAAAAGACAATAGTAACTGAAAATAGTATTAGTATTGAAAATAGTATCAAAACTTGATATAAAAATAGATAAATGAGAAAAAAGGTGATAATATGGAGAAAATATATTTTGTAGGGGCAGGGCCGGGAGATAAAGAGTTAATCACACTTAAAGGTTATAAGCTTCTTTCAAAAGCAGATATAGTAATCTATGCAGGTTCTTTGGTTAATCCAGAGCTTTTAGAATACTGCAAAAAAGATTGCCATATATACGACAGTGCAACTATGACCTTAGATGAAATAATAGAAGTAATGAGCTTGGGAGCCAGTCAAGATAAAATAGTGGTAAGACTTCAGACTGGTGATATATCGATATATGGGTCTATAAGAGAACAGGCTGAAGAACTTAAAAAATTGAATATAGAGTATGAGAGTATAGCAGGGGTAAGTTCTTTTTTGGGAGCTGCAGCATCTTTAGGGATAGAATATACAGTACCAGAGATATCTCAAAGTCTAATTATAACAAGAATGGAAGGAAGAACTCCTGTACCAGAGCTTGAAAAGCTAGAACTTTTTGCAAAACATAAGACATCGATGGCAATATTTTTATCAGTTCAAGGCATTAATAAAGTTGTGGAAAAATTGCTAGAAGGTGAGTATGATGAAAATACACCGGTGGCAGTAGTGTACAAGGCAACTTGGGATGATGAAAAAATAGTCTTTGGAACTCTATCAGATATTGCAGATAAAGTAAAAAAAGAAGCTATTAAAAAAACGGCTTTAATACTAGTTGGAGATTTTTTAGGGGATGAATATAACTATTCTAAACTGTACGATAAAAATTTTTCTCATGATTATAGAAAATCTACAATTGATTAAAAAATTATGCTATAATAAATTTCTGTGTTTTGAAGTATATAAAATATACTTTAAAATAATATGATACATGGGTGCTTATATATAGATTAGAAAACCAAGAGTATTTTCTAAAAAAGAGGTGATAGTATGGTTATCAAGTATATTTATATAACAAAAAATTCGGAGGATCTGGCAAAAAGGTTAAATAATATTTCTATGAAAGATGTCAAGTTTGAAGAAGAAGATATCATTGGAGAGCTTATTTCCTATAAAGAATTTAAATCAAATAAAAAAAATATATTTGATAATGCTGATTTTTTGGTTTTTATCATGGCAACGGGAATAGTGGTAAGAACAATAGCAGATTTATTAGATGACAAGCTGAGAGATCCCGGAGTTGTCGTAATAGATGAGTTTGGCTTAAACGTAATCAGCTTAATTGGTGGTCATGTAGCTGGAGCCAATCACCTGACAAAGATATTAGCAGAAAAACTAAGAGCAAATCCTGTAATAACAACAGCTACAGATATAAATAACAAGGGATCGCTTGATTTAATAGCCAAGAAATTAGATGCAGATTTAGATAGCTTAAGAAAAGCGTGTCTGAACGTGAATAGCTCTTTAGTAAAAGGAAATGCTGTAAATATATATATTCAAAGCGACTATGTATATTTGCTGGAAAACATGTTGAATGGGTTTAACATTTTCAAAAGTATAAAAAGTTTTGAGAAAGAATATATAAACAGAGGATTAGTAGCTAATCAAGAAAGCTTTGTTATAATAAGTGATGAAGAGAGAGTTCTCTCAATGTTTGATGAGGAAGTTATAAAAATTATTCCGAGAAAAAACATGCTTGGAGTTGGTTGTAGAAGAAATATAGCATCAGATATTTTTGAAAAAAACATTATAAAATATTTGTCGAGTAATAATATTTCTATTAAATCAATAAAAACCATCGCTAGCATAGATGTAAAAAAAAATGAAAAGTGCATTATAGATTTTGCACATAAATATAATATAGAAAAGATATTTTTTAGTCCAGAAGATTTATCATTGTATGATAGCCTATATGAAAGTTCCAACTTTGTAAAAAAAACAGTTGGAGTATATTGTGTATCGGAGCCAGCATGCCATATAGTATCTGATGGAAATATAATAGCGGAAAAATATAAGTCAAATGGAATTACAGTTTCAATTGGGAGGAAAAAATGATTTATGTAGTAGGTACAGGACCCGGAAGTGAAAAATATATGACACAAGAAGCTTTAGAAGCTATCAAAGAGTGTGATACTATAGTGGGATACAAGACTTACATCAAACTAATAAGACATCTATTAGTTGATAAAATAGTAATAGAAAATGGAATGCGTCAAGAAAAAGAAAGATGTCTAGAAGCGCTAGACCTATCTAGTAAGGGCAAAAAAGTCGCCCTAATAAGTGGTGGAGATTCTGGAGTGTATGGAATGGCTGGACTAATCTTAGAACTTAACTCTAAAAGAACTATAAAAGAGGAAGTTAAGATAGTTCAAGGTGTGACATCAAGCATATCTGCAGCTTCAGTACTTGGTGCTCCACTTATGCATGACTTTTGTCAGATAAGTTTGAGTGATCTAATGACTCCTTGGAGCATTATAGAGAAAAGAATAAAGCTGGCTTCTGATGCTGACTTTGTAATATGTATATACAATCCGAGAAGTAAGGGAAGAAGCGAGCATCTGGAGAGAGCATTTGAAATAATGGCTGAATACAAGTCAGCAGATACACCTGTAGGAATAGTAAAAAATGCAGGTAGGGACAATCAAGAAGTATATATAATGAATCTCAAGGATATGAATTATGAAATATGTGATATGTCTACAATGGTAATAGTCGGTAATAAAGAGTCTTATATAGATAATGGGAAAATAGTGACACCGAGGGGGTATAATATATGATACTAGTTCTAGGAGGAACATCAGATAGCTTAAAGATTTGTGATCGCTTGTCTGAGATAGGAATAAACGATTTTGTACTATCAGTTGCAACCGAATTTGGTAGAGAACTAGCTGAATCACATGCAAAAGAAATAGTAAATGGTAAGATGGATAAAGAAGAAATGGTAAAATTCATAGTAGAACATGAGATAAGACAGGTAATAGATGCAACTCATCCATATGCGGTAGAAGTATCAAGAAATGCAATGGATGCTTGTGAGGAAGCTGATATTAAATACATAAGATTTGAAAGAAAATCCTTATTGGAAGAAATAAAATATCAGGGCGAGTTTGTGGTGGATACTACAGAAGAAGCTTGTAACATGATTATGAATCATGAAGAGTGGGAAAATGTATTTATTGCAACTGGTAGTAAAAACTTAGGAACATATGTAAAGCTATTAAAATCAAAAACACTTACAGCTAGAGTTCTTCCAACTAGTGATGTTCTTAGAAATTGTGAAGCAATGGGATTAAATGCGGATAATATATTAGCCATAAAAGGTCCATTTAGCAAGGAAATAAATGTTGCGATATTAAAACATGCCAAAGTAGATGTTGTTATAACGAAGGAAAGTGGCTTTGCAGGTGGTTTTTTGGATAAAATAGAAGCTTGTGCAGAGGTTGGCATACCAATTATTATAATAAAGAGAAAAACAATAGACTATCAAAGGGTAGTTCATGAAATAGATGAAATAGAAGAAAGTTTAATATTTGGATAAAAAATGAAAAGAGGTGTGTATGAATAATAAAGATGCATTAGTAGTAATAAGTTTTGGAACATCTCACATGGACACGAGAAAAAAGACTATAGAGGCATGTGAAAACACAATCAGAAAAAAATTTCCAGGAATGGATTTTTATAGAGCATGGACTTCTAGAATGATAATAAAAAAGCTCAAAAAAAGAGATAATGAAGAGATAATGTATCCAGATGAATTATTAGAGAAATTATATTTAGACGGATATAAAAATATATATATTCAATCACTACATCTGATTTGTGGTGAAGAGTATCATAAGCTTTTAGATATTATCGAAAAATATAGAAATAAATTTGATAGAGTCATACTTGGTAGACCTCTTCTATCAAACTTAAAAGACTATGATGACATAGCAGAGTTTATTAAAAATGTAAGTAAAGATGATATCAAAAATAAAAAATCAAATGAAGCTACTGTTTGGATGGGACATGGAACAGAACACAACGCCCACTCATCTTATGCTGCACTTGATTACAGGGCAAAGAGGGAAGAAGTAGCTGCCTATATAGCTACTGTGGAAGGTCATCCATCTCTTGAAGATATTATTTATTTTTTAAAAAGAGATAAGATAGAAAAAATACACCTAAGACCATTTTTGTTGGTAGCTGGAGATCATGCAAAGAATGATATGGCTAGTGATGATAAAGACTCATGGAAAAGTATCTTGGAAAGAGAAGGCTTTGATGTTGAGCTACATCTTGAGGGTATAGGTGAGTTTGAATATATACAGAATAAATTTCTGAAAAACTTAGAAGAAGCTATGTCAGAAGAGTCAAAAGAAGTCAAAAATGATATTGTAAAAAAAGCAAAATTTTATGGGATTGGTGTAGGACCAGGGGACAGTGAACTTTTGACGATAAAAGCTGTAAAAACACTGGAGAAAATAGATGTTTTATATGTACCACAGGCAAAAGATGGCAAGAAAAGTACAGCTCAAAACATAGCACAAGAATACTTGAAGCCTTCTCTAAAAATAAAAGAAAGACATTTTCCTATGAATTATAACATAGAAGAAAAGAATTTAGCCTGGGATAGTATATCGTCTGAAATCAAAAATGACGTCGAGTCTGGAATAAATGTTGGCTTTATAACTTTGGGAGATCCGATGGTATATTCAACATATGTTTATTTGTTAGAGAGGTTAATAGGAAAAATAGAGATAGAAACTATAGCTGGAATAAATTCCTTTATAAATATATCCTCATCTAATAATTTTCCTTTAGCAATGGATAGAGAATCCTTGGCAGTCGTATCTTGTACAGATAATTATGAATCTATATCAGAAGTGATTGATAAGTTTGATTCCGTAGTTTTGATGAAAGTATATAAAAACTTTAGAGAAATCATTGAAATGATAGAAAATAAAAATCTAGAAAATTATTTTATAATGGTTTCAAATTCATCTATGGACAGTGAGCTTGTCTATAGAGATATAAAAGAAATAAAAAATCTAGATAAAGTACCTTATTTTACAACTATTTTGTTAAATAAGAAATGGAAGAATTTATAAGTAACTATAAATTAATTGAATATAGAGTAAGATATAATAAAAAAGGTAGCCTGGCTAGGCTACCTTTTGTTGTCTAGAATTTCAAAGATCTGTTTACTCTTTCATAGCAAATATGCCCAAGCCCATAACTAATCCTCCACCAACTATATTGCCCACAGTGGCAATTAGTAAAGCACTAATTGCTTGAAGAAGAGTGATACTATGGATGTTTTTTGCAAATAGAGCAACAGAGAAAGAAGTCATATTTGCAATGCTATGTTCAAAGCCAGTAGTTACAAATGCGAACAAGCACAAGACGATAAGAAGTATCTTAGCGGCATCGTTTTCAGTTCTACTGGTAAGTAATATTGCTAGGCACACTAGAAAGTTACAAATCATAGCTCTTGTAAATAAAGCTAGTGGTGCTAAATTAGCCTTAACAAGTGCTGTTTTTGAGAAAAATTCCATCACAGGACCTTCATCAACCAAGCCTGTAAGAACAAATACCAAACTGAGCAAAATGGCTCCTAATAGATTGCCAATCCAGCTAAAAGTCCATACTGATATTAAATCAGAGCTCTTGACTTTTTTGTTTAGTTTGCCAATTGTCATCACAAGGTTATTTCCAGTGAAGAGTTCTGTTCCAGAAAATACTACAGCTATAAGTGCTATTGAAAAAGAAAGTCCCATAATTATTCTAGTAAATGGGCTATTACTTTCAGACAATAAGCCACCAATTGTAGATGATAGCAAGACTCCTAGTCCTATAAAAGTACCAGCAAATGTTGCTGATATTAAATAAGCCTTCTTGCTTTTCTTGCAGTTAGTCGACTTTGCGACTGCTATATCAGAAAATTTTTCGATTGTTTCGTTGTACATTAATGTTCTCCTTATATAAAAATACAACAGATATAAATATATTAGTTAAATATAATATATTTATCGAAAAAAACTGACTAAAACAAAATTAAAAACGAACGATTTACAAAGTAATTATATCATATTGCGATTTTTTATTAAAGATGATTTAAAATATCTAAAAAGATAACTAGAAAAAATTATTAATAAAGTAATGAGATATTTATAAATATATATTTTCATAAATACCTCCTTGGTAATTTAGAAAGTTTTGTTAAGGAAAATCGAAAAAAACTTAAATCAAAAGTGATTTCATGAAAAATTTAAAATTTACTATATTCTTCTATATATATATCGAAGAATATTTATCATATATTAAAAGCATCTATATAAATTTAAAATTTGACTTTTTTTCGACTAAAATATATACTTTAAGTTGTTGTATTTTGTAGTTTTACAGCTTTAAAGTGTTTGTTTGAGCTGTAAATTTTGATGTTTTTTATTCATTTAAGATGAAAAATTATGAAATTATACGGTGTACACTTCTATGTAGCTGATGAAAGTTCAGTGTAGATATAAATGTTTACTGTATAAAATTTAAGGCTAGAAAACTTAGAAGTGTCTAAGTAGAAATCATAAAAAATTTGCATGATTGTATAAAATTTATAGTTTTAAAGTGAGTTTTGTTACAATAAAAATTAATCGTACTAAAAAATATAAGTAAATAAGAGCAAAAGAGTTAAAAAAGATGTAATGAAAGAAGAGTTAAAAGAAGTATAATTAAAAAAGAGGCAAGTTTAAAAGAGATAAAGTTAAAAAAATTAAATAAAGTTAAAGTTAAAAAAGTAAAATAGATGAAAAATAATAAAAAAAGAAAAATAAGCTAGTTAAAATCGGAGGAATTATGAAGTTAGTTGCGGGGACAAGAGGGAGTGAACTTGCTATTACTCAGACTGAGTTGGTATGTAAATCTCTTATAGCGGCCTTTCCTGGACTTGAGATAGAAAAGAAAATCATAAAGACTAAGGGAGATAAAATTCTTGATAAAGCTCTAGATAAAATAGGGGATAAAGGAATATTTGTAAAGGAAATAGAAAGACAATTAATAGATGGCAAAATTGACTTTGCAGTACATAGTCTAAAGGATATGCCATCTGAGATAGATGCTAGATTGAAGCTTGTAAATACGCCTATGAGGGCAGATGCAAGAGATGTCTTGATAGTAAATCCAAAGCATAATATAGATTCAAAAGATGCCATGAAATGGTTGAAAAGTTCGAATGGATTAAGAGTGGGTACTGGTAGTAAAAGGAGAATTGCACAGCTATTGATGATAAATAAAAGCATAAATCCTATACCACTTAGAGGAAATATAGCGACTAGAATATCAAAGCTAGAAAGCGAGGATATGGATGCTATAGTTCTAGCAGCAGCAGGTATAGAAAGATTGGATATAAAAAATATAAATGTATATTATTTTGATTATGATCAAATGATACCTGCATCAGGTCAGGGTGCCTTGGCAATAGAAATTAAGAAAAATAATACGGAGCTAGAAAAAATATTTGAATCAATATCAGATAGAAAAACTGAACTAGAAGTTGCAGCAGAAAGATCTTTTTTAAAAAAGATAAATGGAGGCTGTCATATCCCTGTTGGATCAATATCATTTATAGAAAATGATTTATTCGTAATTCGAGGAATATTTGGCAATGAAGACTATACAAATATAGTTGTTAAAGATAAAAAATTAGACTTATCTTCTATATGTTCATGTTCTGAAAAAGAGTTAAAATGCCATTTTATAGAAAATTTAGAGTCAGATGTATCAAAATCAAGTGTATTAAAGGCTTTATCTTCTCTAGGAAGCAGTTTAGCTGAAGAAATAATTTATGAATTTAATAAAAAAGAAATAAAAGTAAATAGCAGATAAAATTACGAATTAATAAAGCATAAATATAGATTATTTAATTTATATATATAAGCATGGATACTTATATAAATAGAAAGGCAGGATATCGTGAATTTTAAAGAAGAAAATTCTTTAGATCTTGGAAAAGTATATTTAGTGGGAGCTGGGCCTGGAGATCTTGGACTTATAACATTGAAGGGCTTAGATTGTATCAAAGAAGCTGACGTAATAATATACGACAGGTTGATAAACAAAGAATTGTTGGATTATAAAAAAGAAGACTGCGAGATCATATATGTTGGCAAAAAATCAAGCAATCATATAATGCCACAAGAAAAAATAAATACTGTGATAGCCCAAAAAGCAAAAGAAGGAAAAGTGGTTGTGAGATTAAAGGGAGGAGATCCCTATGTATTTGGTCGAGGTGGAGAAGAAGCAGAAATACTATATGATGAAAATATAGATTTTGAGGTAGTTCCAGGGGTCAGTTCTGCAATTGGAGGTCTATGCTATGCTGGAATACCTGTAACACACAGAGATTTTGCATCATCATTTCATGTCGTAACTGGACATGCCAAGGAAGATGATAGTCTGGATATAAATTGGAAGGCACTTGCAGAAGAAAAAGGTACAGTTATATTTCTTATGGGAATTGGTAATATAGAACATATTACTGAAATGTTAATATCAAATGGAAGACGTCCAAATACCCCAGTGGCCTTTGTATCATGGGCAACTAGATACGAGCAAAAGACTGTCACAACTACTCTAGAATATGCAAAAGAGTGTATAGAAAAAAATAAAATTAGTGCACCAGCTTTATTTGTTGTTGGCGGAGTAGTTAGCTTAACAGGAAAGCTAGGGTTCTTTGAGAGAAAGGCAATGTTTGGAAAAACTATTGCAGTTACAAGAACTAGGAATAAAAATAGTAAGCTTAGAGAAAAACTAGAAAGAAATGGAGCTAGAGTGATAGAAGTTCCTACAATTTTGATAGAAAAAAAGCATGATTATAAAGAAATACTTACAGAAAAGATAAAAGCAAAAAAATATGATTGTATAGCCTTTACGAGTCATAATTCGGTAGAGTATTTTTTTGAGGCTATGAGATCTGAAAAAATTGATACAAGATTTCTTAAAAATATAGTAATTGTTAGTATAGGTTCGGCAACAACAGAGTCAATGGAAAAGTTTGGGATATATCCAGATATAGAGGCAAAAGAATTTAGTGGCAAGGGGTTGGCTCAGGAGATAGTATCTTATAAGATAGATTCTTTATCAGAAAGAAAATCTGAAGATAAAATAATTATAGATAGAGTATTATTTCCTTGTTCAGAAATAGCCACTAGGGTATTTGAAGATACACTGGAAAATTGTAATATTGATGTTGACAGAGTAGAAATATATACGAATAATGTCAATGAATCTATAAAAGATGAATTGTTAGAGACATTTAAAAATGAAAATATAGACTATATTACTTTTACCAGTTCATCTACTTTTAATAATACTTTGAAGTTACTGGGAAAAGAAAACATGTATTTACTTCAAAATATAAAGAAAGTATCTATTGGTGATATAACATCTGATAGTATAAAGAAAAGTGGATTAGAAGTGGAGTTACAGTCAGAAATAGCAACAATAGACTCTATTATAGAGGTAATATTGAAAGATTTAAAATAAGATTAAGTATAATAAAACTATTGAGGAGTGATAAACATGAGAAGACCAAGAAGATTGAGAGTAAATAAAGTTACAAGAGAACTAGTGAGAGAAACAAGACTAGATATGAAAGAGCTAGTGTATCCAATCTTTGTAATAGAAGGAAATAATATTAAAAATGAAATTAAGAGTATGCCAGGGGTATACCATTTCTCGGTAGATAAATTAGAAGAAGAAATAAAAGATATTATAGAGCATGGAATTCAAAATATAATGATATTCGGAGTAACTGAACATAAAGATTGGTGTGCAAGCTCAGGCTTTGATGATAATGGAATAGTTCAACAAGCCGTAAGAGAAATAAAAAGAGTTTGTCCAGATATGAATATAATAACGGATGTTTGTATGTGCGAATATACTGATCATGGTCATTGTGGAATTATAAATGAAGATGGATATGTAGATAATGATAAATCACTAGAATTTCTATCAAAAATAGCCCTTAGTCATGCAAAAGCAGGAGCAGATATGGTGGCACCATCTGATATGATGGACTTTAGAGTAAAGGCTATTAGAGAAGTACTAGATAATAATGGATTTGTAAATGTTGGAATTATGGCTTACAGTGCTAAGTATGCTTCTAATTTTTATGGACCATTTAGAGATGCAGCAGACTCTGCACCTGCATTTGGGGATAGAAAGACCTATCAAATGGATCCATCCAATGTAAATGAAGCTATGTTAGAGTGTCAGTACGATATAGAAGAAGGTGCGGATATTATAATGGTAAAGCCAGCTTTATCATATCTTGATGTAATTAAGGGAGCTAGTCAAAGGTTTGAAGTTCCAGTGGCAGCTTATAATGTAAGTGGAGAATACTCTATGTTAAAGCTTGCAGTTTCTCAGGGGTTATTAAATGAAGAGGCTATATATGAAGCGGTAATGTCTATTAAACGTGCAGGTGCAAGTATAATAATTACATATTTTGCAAAGGATTTAGCAAAATATATAGGACGATATTAATTAAATATAATAGGATGACGAATTTATTGTGGCACAAAGCAAAAGCATAAAAATTATTTTGTATTTTTTCTTTGATGTTGGAATAATTTATGAAATAAGTGGTAAAATAAGAGCTCAACAATAGACAAACTGCCTATTGCTGGGCTCCTATTCTGTTAAAGGAGGATTTTGATGTTTTATCCAGTAATGATAGATGTAGAGAAATTGAATATATTAATAGTTGGTGGAGGACCTATTGCCAGTAAAAAAGCAAAATCTCTTGTAAAATATGGTGCAAGTCTAAGAGTTGTGGCAATGAATATGTGTGATGAAATCTTAGATTTAAAAGAACAGTTAGAATGTGATAAAAAAGAACAAAGTATTGATATTAGAGAGAATATTGAAAAAAAATCCTTAGATTCTGCCTTTCAAGATAAGTTTGAATATAAAGATGAAGATATCTTGGATAGGGAAAAATTGTACGATGAAAATTTAAATAAAATTAATGAAGTTATGAACCCTAAGGACATATCAAGTGATATAATAAGAGATGCTAAAGAAAATCAAACAAAAAAAATAATAGGTGACTTGTATTTGATAGAGAGAAAATTTGATATTAATGATCTTTATGATGCAGATATGGTCTATCTTGCAACTGATAATACAAATTTAAATAAAGAAATAGCTCATTACTGTATAAACCACAATATTCTTGTAAATTCCGTGGATAATCATGAACAATCCTCATTTATAAATACAGGGTTTTTTGAAGAAAAAATTGATGGGGAAGATATAATTATATCCATATCTTCAATGGGAAAAAATCCAAAAAATACAAAAAAAATAAAGAATGAGATGAAGCAGTACTTTGAAGATCGATAGGTATATAAAGTAACGAGAAATGGATTTGAAAGTAATAAGAAACGGATTTAAAAGTAACAAGAAATGGATTTGAAAGTAATAAGAAGTAGATTTGTAAATATTAGAAAATAAATATAAAATATATAAAATTCGTATATTTTATAAGAGCAAAATGAAAAGTATATATAAATGCTAGTTTGGAGGAATATAGATGAATATAGATGATTTAAATCCTGCTCAAAAGCAAGCAGTAGAAAGAACTGAAGGTCCAGTTTTGATACTAGCTGGAGCGGGTTCTGGAAAAACAAAAGTTTTGACAACTAGAATATCATATCTAGTGGAAGATAAGAATGTAAACCCAGGAAATATTTTGGCGATTACATTTACAAATAAAGCAGCAAATGAAATGCGAGAAAGAGTAGAAAATATCATTGGGGAAGACTCTAGGGATATGTGGATATCTACATTCCACTCATGTTGCGTAAGAATATTGAGAAAAGATATAAATAAGATTGGCTATAATAGAAGTTTTGTAATATACGATTCTACTGACCAGATGACTTTGATAAAAGATTGTATGAAAGAGCTTGACCTGAGTGATAAGAAGTTTGAACCAAGATCTATTATATCTCAAATATCATCTGCAAAAGATAAATTGATGGGACCAAAAGAGTTTGCAAGGACTGCAGCTGGGGATCTTTGGCTAGAGTCAATTGCCAAGGTATATGCAATATATCAAGATAGATTGAAGAGAAATAGTGCACTGGATTTTGACGATTTGATAGTCAAGACAGTTGAACTTTTGCAAACAAATGAAGATGTTTTAAACTTTTATAGGGGAAAGTTCAGATACATAATGGTAGATGAGTATCAGGATACATCAAGAGCTCAGTACCAATTGATCAAGCTATTGGCTATGGGGCACCAAAACATATGTGTAGTTGGAGATGATGACCAGAGTATATATGGTTGGAGAGGTGCAGATATTAGAAATATATTGGAATTTGAAAGAGATTATGACGATGTATTTGTAGTAAAATTGGAGCAAAATTATAGATCTACTCAGGTTATTTTGGATACTGCAAACTACCTAATAGCAAATAATGTGGAAAGAAAAAAGAAGAGATTGTGGAGCGATAGAAAAGAAGGAAATCTTGTAAAGGTCAAAGTCTTGGCAAATGAAGTAGATGAGGCAAATTATGTAGTAAATGAAATCTATGAAAATGCTATGAAATCAGGTAGACCATACAGTGATTATGCTGTACTTTATAGGGCAAATGCTCAAGCGAGAACTATAGAAGATGCCCTAAATAGATTCCAGATACCATACAATATATATGGCGGTACAAAGTTTTATGAGAGAAAAGAAATAAAGGATCTACTAGGCTATTTAAGAGTTATAGTAAATCCACAAGATGATATATCAGTGAAGAGGGTAATCAATGTACCTAGACGTGGTGTGGGGCTTAGAACGATAGAAAAATTAGAAGATAGAGCAAATATAATGAAGGAAAGTTTATATTCAGTTATTTTGGATGTAGATAATAACTCGGATATATCTACAAAGGCAAAAAAGGGAATAAATGACTTTGTTGACTTGATAGGACTATTTAGAAGTATTTCTGAAACATACTCTCCTAGTAAGATGGTAGAAAAAATACTAGATTTAACAGGATATATAAGTGATTTAGAAGAAGTTATAAAGAAAAACGAAAAACTACAAAATGGAAAATCTGAAGAAGCACAGGACAGAATAGACAATCTTAAAGAGTTTATTTCTATTGCTTTGGAATATGAAAACTCAGAGTTATTTGCTGATGAAGAGAAAAATTTGAGCAACTTTTTGGCAAACATATCTCTATCAAGCGATATAAATAATGAAGATGAAGAAGGAATAGAAAAAGTATCACTTATGACTATGCACTCATCAAAAGGGCTTGAATTCCCTGTTGTATTTATTATAGGTATGGAAGAAAAGATATTCCCTATAGCAAGAGCAATATCTAGCCTAAATGATATGGATATAGAGGAAGAAAGAAGACTTTGCTATGTTGGAATAACAAGAGCCATGAGAGAGTTGTATCTTACTCATACGGCAAGAAGAACTTTATATGGAAAAACAAATGTAAATATGAAATCTAGATTCTTGGGAGAGCTGCCAGAAGAGTGTGTAGAGATACTAGATTCGCAGGCTAAAGATCCTGGATACAAAGATGCAGATTATAGTTTACTTAAAAAATATGCAGATAAGTACAAAAATCAGATGAATGTCAAAAAAGCTAAAGATATGGGTGCAAAGATTATAAATAAAAAAGAAGATTTTCCAGCATCGAACTCTTCAAATAAGGGAGGCTCAAATGCAAACCTTGTTAGCAAAGGAGAAGGAGCAGGATATGATTCATATAATCCAGACAGTATTCCTAAAGTGAAAAAAGGATCTAAGATATCACATCCGAAATTTGGAGAGGGTACAGTAATATCTAAAATTGGAGCAGAAATAACAGTAGCATTTAATCAAAAAGGCGTAAAAAAAATAAACCTAGAATATACTACTATAGAAGTTATGGAATATTAAAGTATTATAATAAACTAAAAATATAAAAATAATAAAGTGCTTATAATAAACTAAAAATATAAAAATAATGAAGTTAATGATAATAAATGAAAAGTATAAAATAATAGAGTAGATATTATAATATTTTAAAAAGATAAATATGAAGATGCTTATGATCATTAAAAGTATAATAATATATAGAAGTAGCTATAGTTATTAAAAGATATAAATATATAGCTAATATCAACAATAAGCCCCAAGAAAAAACGAAAAAAGGACTTGAATAAGCTATATTTAATGGATAAATATTTTCATATAAAAATAATAATATAATTGTAAAAAAACTAAAAAGTTGATAATATAGAGTAAGTAGTAAGTAGTAAGTAGTAAGTAGTAAGTAGTAAGTAGTAAGTAGTAAGTAGTAAATATATTATTAAAATAAAAAAAGATAAATTAGAGGAGTCAGTTTTGGCTCCTTTTAAAAGCGGAAGGAGAAATTATGTCAGAGTCAACTGCAAAAAACGTAGCTAATGAACTATTAGACTTTATAAATAATAGTCCTACTATGTATAATGCGGTATCTTATGCCGAAAAAAACCTTAGAGAAAATGGTTTTATAGAATTAAACTTAAAGAAAAAATGGACTTTGGAAAAAGCTGGTAGATACTATATAAAGGTAAATGCTTCAGGCTTAATAGCTTTTGTTATAAATGGAGATAATATAGTAGAAGATGGATTTCGTATAATAGGGAGTCATACTGATTCGCCAACATTTAAGATAAAAGCCAATCCAGAAGTTAAAATAAATAATCAAATAAAATTAAATGTAGAACCTTATGGTGGTATGATAGTGAGCACTTGGCTTGATAGACCTCTTTCAATAGCTGGTAGAGTTCTATTAAGAAACTGGAAAAATCCACTAAAACCAATAGAAAAGATAATAAAAATTGACAAGCCAATATGTATAATACCTAATCTTGCAATTCATATGAATAGAGAAATAAATTCAGGCTATGAATACAACAAGCAAGATGATTTAATGCCCCTAATATTGGAAACAGGAGAAAGTCTAGAAACAGAAGATTATTTAAAGCAGATCTTGATAAGAGAGCTTGATAAAGATAATGGAGTTTCTGAGAGTAATGATAATAACAATAACATAGCAAATGAAGATGCTGATTCAATACATCTTGAATATGCAAATGTTCTTTCAGTTAGAGAAAGGATAAAAGCTGAAAGTGAAAGAGCACTAGTGGCGGATGATATACTAGATTATGAACTATATCTATATGAATATGAAAAGAGTAGTTTAGTTGGTGAAAATAGTGAATTTATATCAGCAGGAAGGCTAGATAACCTGGCTAGTATGCACGCTAGTATAAAGGCACTGATTGATAGCTCAAATACAAAAGAATACGGTAAGAAGGCTTCTGATGAGCTAAGAAAGGCAATAGCTGATATAGGTAGACCTGAGTCTAGCATATCTAGAGATTATGGTATATATGATTCAAGTGTAGGAAATACCTTACTCAGAGAAATTAATGGATTCTGTGGTATAAATATGCTGGCAGCTTTCAACAATGAAGAGGTAGGAAGTATGTCAAAAGAAGGTGCAGATTCTGAGTTATTAGGAAATATAATAGAAAGAATATGTATGTCTATGAATATATCTAGAGAAGAGATGTTTATAGGTCTAGAAAATTCATTTATGATTTCAGCAGATCTTGCCCATGCAGTTCATCCCAATAAGACAGAAAAGGCAGATCCAACAAATAAAGCTATATTTGGAAATGGACCAGCTATCAAATCACATGCAGGCAGGGCATATGCAAGTGATGGATATTCTGCAGCAGTTTTTAAAGAAATATGTAGAAAAAATAAGATTAAGTGTCAAACTTTTGTAAATAGAAGTGATATGAGAAGCGGAAGTACAATAGGCTCAATAATGGCGAGCCATCTTCCAATGCCTATAGTAGATGTAGGTATACCAATACTTGCAATGCACTCTATAAGAGAGCTTGCCCATGTTGGCGATTACACAGATTACTATAAGAGTATGTTAGGATTTTATAATCTGAAATAGTAAAAGTCCCTCTAATTAGAGTGACTTTTATTTCTTTAAATTAGATTTTTATAGATTTTCTTTTTTAAGTTCTGACTTTATCTTTTCTAAGTCATTTGTTATCGTTACTTTTATTGCTCAATAATAAGATATTTTTATAAATAAAATAGGCAAATAAAAAATAATATTGTGATGATAAATAGAATAAATAAAATATGAAAAGAAAAGTTGGAAAAACATAAATAATAAATGTATGAATTCAAGTGTTTTTAGTTTTGAAAT
The DNA here is from genome assembly GCF_036639115.1 of Peptostreptococcus sp. GTDB lineage: Bacteria > Bacillota > Clostridia > Peptostreptococcales > Peptostreptococcaceae > Peptostreptococcus. Next base: position 111,965 of record NZ_JAVWJH010000004.1, read on the forward strand.
TATGATAGAGACAATAGTTAATATGAATCTAAGTATGGATTCAATATTAAATTACAATAATAAAAAGCCCCTTAAGGGGCTTTTTACTAAAACTCTGTATTTATTTTCCAAAATTGACTTTTTCTAATTCACTCTTTAACTTTTCAAAATTATTTGTAATTGAAACTTTAAACGTTCTTTTAAATTTAATTTTATTGTTACTTGAATATAAATTTAAATTGAAGCTTTTATTAATATAATTTTTCAGGCTAGTATCTTTTATTCCAAACTCCTTATTAATAGCATCTTTAATTTTAAAAATATCTGACTTTCCGTATTTATCAATATTTTCATTTATGCTTAATGAGTTGAGATAATTCATATCAGATAAAACATCTTCTGTTGTTTTTAGGCCAGTACCTGCTATTTCTTCTAAACCAAGTTTAGTATTGTTCTTTTCCTCATTTATTGCAATTTCAACTAAATTGTCAGGATAAGAATTATAAAAGATTAAATCATTAGCTATATCTCTTGGTTTAAAAATAGTAACTCCTAAGAATTTCTTACCAGGATATTTGACTTTTGATTGTTGTAAAAAGAATTTTCTAGTATCCAGAATAACTTTATCTTGTTCTGCTATGCTCTTTTTTATAGTCTCATCAACTGTGCTTTTCAAACTATCATCAAAAGTAAAGTCCATTTTATACTCACTGGATAAAAATTCTCCAGTTTCATCTTTTAGTAAGAAGTAGATAGGGACTGTTTTTCCGTCACTATTACTAGAAGATTTTATAAAATTATTTATCATTTTGATATTTTCAGGGCTAGGATTATTTACTTTATTTGATATTTCAGGATTTTGACTTGATTTGAAAAACTCTCTATAGTCATCAATATTGTTATAATCGATTGCTTCAAGAAGTTCCTTATGTAAAGTCTCACCATTCAAATCACTTATATTTATCTCTTTACCATTTAGTTTTATAGCTTTAATTCGATCTGTGCTTGTAATCTTTTCTAGCAGTTCATTACTATTTGATTCGAAAAAAGATAAATTTTTAATCTCTAGCTTTATTTTTTTTTTTTCAGAATCAGTCTTTATAGAAACATTATCATTAGCTGTATTTATTTTTGAAGTAGCTTCTTTTTCTGTATTTTCTCGTATTTCTTTTTTATTTATAGCTTCTTTTATTTTTGAAAAATCGAAATTAAACTTATAGTCTTGAGATAACTTTACATCGCCATCTTCAAAGTTAGCAGTAACAGTAATAGTCTTTTTTTCAGGAATATTATTTAAGTCTGTACCTTCAAATTGAGCCAAAACATCATTTATTATAGATTCCTTTAATGTACTTTCATTACCATCGACATTAATATCAGTTTTATTATCACCAATAGAGTAAGAAACAAGATTAGGAGTTTTCTTCAATCCTGTTATAAATCCAGTGCCAGAGATAGCTTTTAAATCTTCAGCGTTAGGAAGCTTAGTTATTTCTTTAGAAACTACATCAGTTACCATAGAATCAGGATCAAAAGATATAGTTGCATATTTACTTACAGCATCGTTATCAGCAACTGTATTGACAAGAGAAGCAAGGTGCTTATTAGAGTTACTTAAAATCTCTTTCTTTTTATTATTTAAGTTTTCTTCTTTTTCTATAGCCTTTTTCATATTTGAAAAATCGAAATTAAACTTATAGTCTTGAGATAACTTTACATCGCCATCGTCATAATTAGCAGTAACAGTAATAGTCTTTTTTTCAGGAATGTCTGTACCTTCAAATTGAGCCAAAACATTATTTATTATAGATTCCTTTAATGTACTTTCATTACCATCGACATTAATATCAGTTTTATTATCACCAATAGAGTAAGAAACAAGATTAGGAGTTTTCTTCAATCCTGTTATAAATCCAGTGCCAGAGATAGCTTTTAAATCTTCAGCGTTAGGAAGCTTAGTTATTTCTTTAGAAACTACATCAGTTACCATAGAATCAGGATCAAAAGATATAGTTGCATATTCATTTATAGTTTCATTTTTAGCTACATTTCCTACAAGAGCCTTTAGGTGTGTATTAGCCTTAGACAAAATAATTTGATTTTTGTCAACCTTAAATATGAATTCATACTCCACGCTGGCTTTAGTTTTTCCATCATTATAGTTTGCATTCACAATTACAGATTTCCCGTCTATTTTCCCAATATTTTCTTTAACTATATCATATGCTGATTTAGTATTGTTAGTCTTTTCATTTTCTAAAACAGTTTCATCATTTGTAGAATCAGTACTTGCGTCAGTATTTGAAGTTTCTTCAGCAGCAGTAGTATCATCAGAAGTTGTTAGCTGCTTAGATATAGCTTTCATAACGTCTTGTAGAATTTTTTCTTTCAATTCTTGAGCTGTTAAATCCTTACCATCAGTTTTTAATTTTACTAATCCATTTTCACCATCTACAACTCTATATGATTCAAGATTCGGAGTATTTAATATTCCATCAATAAATCCTGTATTAGTTATTTCATCCAAATCTTCAGGAATTTCATCACTTATTACTGTTATAGTAGTTTTGTTTGATTTTTGATCAATTTGATCAAATTGCATATTTAAAACTTTCTTTATTGCACTATTATTATTAACACCTTTAACAACACCATCTAAATGTTCATTAGCAGCTTTAATTAGTAAATTTTTCTTGTCTTGTTCAGTGTTGGTAGAAGAACCTCCACCGCCGCCACCACCGCTAGATGGTACTTCTTCATCTTCTGAAGGTTTTGAAGTTATTTCTGATATATCAATTTGTGCATTAGGAAGTTGTTTTTCTATTTGATTTCCAGCAGTTTTATTTCCTCCGCCGACACCGACAATGTGTTTAGGAGCAGATGCTTTTAACTGTTCTAGTTGTTCGTTAGTTAATCCAGCAGTCTTACTTCCTAAGAAAATAGGCATGTTTTTAAGCCCTGCAACACCACCGATTGTAACAGAGTCTATTAATTCACTTTCATTATTTGAACCGTCCTTTGCAATAAAGGCACTATTGTAGTCCTTGCCAAAGAACTTTTCTATTAATTTTGCATTTGTATCACGTCTATTAGAACCAGCAATACGTTCGCTATTTACGACATTATTAAATCCTTCTGGTAGATTATAAGTACCTCCAATTAAAAATACGTTATTTATATTCAGATCATTTAAAGAGTTTTTATATCTATCAATATTTTTATCTGTGAATACTAGTGGTACATTTAACTTAGCAGCTATACCACCTGTACCTGCTGCATCTGCAAGACCTGTATATCCATTTACAACAAAGGCATTTTTGATAGGCTGTCCCATTTTATTAGCGATTTGAAGTGAAGTGTTGATTCTATCACTACCGCTTATTCTTTCAACAGTATAATCTTTTTTTAGGTTATTTTCTAGATTTTTTGAAAGTGACTTTTCGCCACCTATTAAAATGATTTTTTTAGAGTTTAGCTGCTCTAAAGTTTCCTTTGTTTTTTTATCTAATGAATCTGACTTAGTTAAAAGTACAGGTGCATTTAGTTTTTTAGCATATGGTGCAACAGATAGTGCATCAGGAATTGCATCACTATTAACTAAGATTACATTATCTGCTTTCTTGAAGTAATTTAGAGCAATTTTATTAGCCGTTTCGAAAACGGTTACCCCCTTGTAAGTCAACGCTGTTGTCTGCTGCATTTGAAGCGACAGGAGCCACTCCCACTACTGTTGTAGCTGACAGTACACAACAAATCATTTTTTTGTAATTAAACATAATATTATCCCCCTTTGGATTTAATTTAAATAAAATTTATTATATTAAAATAAATATAAAAAAATAGCATAAATTATATAATTAATGTAAGAATAATTTAAAATAACTTTAAATATAATAATAATTATATTATAACAATAAAGCAAAAAAAAGAAAAGAACAATTCTGTAATTTCTGTAAATAGATGTATGAATTTAAAGGTCTTTTTTAAAAAAAATCATAAAAAAAAACGAGAATTTTCTCGTTTTTTTATTAAATATGTTAAACATATTTAATTTTAAAAAGATTACATTTTTTCAGGTTCTTCGTAATTAATACCCTGAGTATCTACTGTCATAGATTTGATTTTTTGTTCCTTTTTAGGCTTATCACCAAATCCAGTTTTTGATTCTGCAATGGCATCTACAACCTCTAATCCTTCTATTATTCTACCAAAGCTAGCATACTGTGCATCTAGATGTGGAGAGTTCTTATGCATAATGAAAAATTGTGATCCAGCAGAGTTTGGGCTCATAGCTCTAGCCATTGATAATACCCCTCTGTCATGCTTTAGATTGTTTGTAAATCCATTACCGCTAAATTCACCAGCTATAGTATATCCAGGTCCGCCCATACCTGTTCCATCAGGGCAACCACCTTGAATCATAAATCCTTTTATAACTCTATGAAAGATTAATCCATCATAAAAATTATGATTAATTAAATCAATAAAGTTTCTTACTGTATTTGGTGCAATATGAGGGTAAAGCTCAGCCTTCATTATATCGCCATTTTCCATTTCTATTGTTACTATTGGGTTATTAATTTCCATTTTTTCCTCCTAAAGTTTACTATATTAAAATTTTAGTGCTTGAAAACAAGTCAAAAGCAGCAAAATAAGAATATTTATTTTTGAATTATTTCTCATAATAAATGTATAAAAACCGAATTAATAAATGTATGTTTTTAAGTATAAAATCAAGCTTTTATTAGTTATAAAAGAGGCGTTTATACAAAACAAAATTTAAATATAGCTTTTATTTGAAAAATATTCCTTTGTAAAGAAGCTATCTAATACTTAGAACGGATTAGAATTTTTCTACTTCTGGTGTAAGATTTGGTACGATTTGTTTCTTTCTTGAAACTAGACCTTCTACAAATACACCTTGATTAGCATCGACATCAAAGGCTTTTGAAATTATCTCATCTGGTGACTTATAAATTAAATAAGAACCTTCCTTTATAATGTCAGTTACTGCTAAATAAAGCATATCAAATTCAGTAGAGTTAATATAGTTTAGGAATTCATCTTTTTTGTCCATAACAGCATCAATATCTAGAGTCATTACCTGTCCGATACCAACTTTCTTGCCACCCATATCAAATGACTTGAAGTCCATCTTTACAATATCTTCAACAGAATATCCGTCTAAAGATGTACCAGCCTTAAACATTTCCATTCCATATTTTTCATAATCAACGCCAGCTATTTCAGCAAGAGCCTTTCCAGCAGCGATATCTTCATCTGTAGTTGTAGGTGATCTAAATATCAATGTGTCAGATAAAATTGCAGAAAGCATTAAACCAGCAATCTTCTTTGGTATTTCGATGTTATTTTCTTTATACATTGAATAAAGAATTGTATTTGTACAACCTACAGGTCTTAGAGTCATACTAAGTGGTGAAGAAGTAGTAATACCACCTAGCTTATGATGATCTACTATTTCTACTATTGTAGCATTTTCTAATCCATCTACACTTTGACCAAATTCATTATGGTCAACAAGGCAACACTGATCACCTTCTTTTACAGAATTTATTCTCTTTGGTGCTTCAACCTTGAAATAGTCTAATACAAACTCAGCTTCCTTTCTTAGTTCTCCTAGACAGCATGCAGTTGCATCCACTCCTAAAGATTTCTTTAAATTTGTCATAGCAATACATGAACAGATTGAATCTGTATCAGGACTCTTATGACCGAATACTAATAAACTCATATTTATTACCCCTTTCAATATATATAAAAATAATTTTCTTAATTCCTTACATTAATATTATACCAAAAAAAAACCGTCTTTAAAGTTTAATTTGAAAACAATGAGAAAAATTATAGATTAAGACTGAATTAAGCTCTAAATTATAATATAGTAAGAATGGATTTTGCTATACAAATTTTCAGGAAGGAAAGTACCTTTGGTACTAGATTAATATATATATGAAATCTACAGCGATTATTTTGATGTTGGTATCAATAATTTCTAGGATATTTGGATTTATCAGAGAAATGTTGATGTCTAACTATTATGGTACTTCGGCAGTTGCAGAAGTAGTAGTTATTGCTCTTGCAGTTCCAACAGTTCTATTCGCATTTCTATTTAACAGTTTAAACACTAGTTTTATTCCAAGTTATAATAGAGTAGTTGAGGATAAAGGTGAAAGAGCTGCCAATGACTTTACCGCAAACGTTGCAAATGTAGTTATGATATTCAGTGTTCTATTGTGTATTATAGGAATTATATTTGCAAGGCCATTAGTGTTTGCAATGGCTTCAGGATTTACTGGAGAAAAGCAAATAATGGCAATTAAATTTGTTAGAATAGTGCTTTTAGGATCAGCCTTTAACTCTATTGCTGCAATATTTACGGGTTATTTGAATATTCATGATAGCTATATACTTCCATCAGCAAGATTGGCTCTCCAAAATATTATATTGATAATATTTACTGTTATCAGTGTATATACGAATGAATATATGATTGCAGTCGGAATACTGGTAGCGACAATATTTCAAAATCTTGTCTTGATACCAGCCTTGAAAAAGACGGGCTATAAACATAAATGGAAAATTGATTTAAAAGATCCTAATATAAGATATATTCTTATATTAGCTATTCCCTTGATGCTGGGAGTAGCAGTTGATCAAATAAATATATTTGTTGATAAAACTTTGGCTTCAAGAGCAATCGAAGGTGGAGTAGCAGTTCTCAATTATGCCGATAGAATAAATGCTTTGGTATATATTGTTTTGACTTCTATAGTAACAGTCGCATATCCTGTAATCAGCAAGTGTGCCATAAGTGGCGATATGGATGGGCTTAAAAAAAATGTATTTAAGTATGCTCAAATAAATTATGTTTTTTGTGTTCCTGTAATAGCAGCTTTCATTGTATTTGCAGAGCCAATAGTACATGTAATCTATGAAGGAGGAAAATTCTCCCATGCGGATACTATTGCCGTAAGTCAGTGTTTAATGCTTTATAGTTTGACGATATTTGGAGCTTCATTGAGAGAAATCGTATCTAGAACCTTCTATTGTATAGGAGATTCGAAAACACCTGTAAAAAATGGAATGGTAATGGTTGTTTTAAATGCTGTTTTGAGTATAGCATTCTCTCAAAAGATTGGTCTAAAAGGTATTGCTTTGGGAACATCAACAGCATCAATAATAGGTTGTCTTACATTGACATATCAATTAAGAAAAAAGATTGGAAGGCTAAATACAAAAGAATTCATCAAAAATTTTGCCAAAATAATGGCTATATCTATTCTTATGATAGTTTTATCTAGGCTTTTATATAATGAATTGAACATATATTTGAGTGTTTTCAAGAGTCTTGCAATTTCAGCTACTTTTGGAGTGATAATTTATTTCTCTATGATAACATTTTTCGATATTTCAGATTCTAGAGGGGTAATTAAAAGTGCACTTTCTAGGGTGAAAAAGAAAGCTTAAAGACAAAGCTATAAAAAGAATATAAACTTAAACTAATAAGGTGGTTGAATATAAAATGTATTTCTTGTAAGTACAAAGTGTAATTACTGCTTAGTTAGAACAGGGCTATCTAGATAAAAACAAGTTAAAAAAGAAAGATAATTAATTTAATATAAAAATAATAAGAATATACCATAGTAAAAAAACAAAAGCTATGGTATATTTTTTATGGAAAGAATTAGAGCGATTAGTGTATTCCTAGTAAGCTAAGTATAGCAATAGCTGTAATAATAAAAGATATAAAAATATATAAATGAGGTGAGTATTTTAGTGAATAATATTAAAATAAATTATCAAAAAGAACTAGAAAAATTAATAAAAAATATAGATGAGAATAAAACCCCAACTCTACTTCTTCATAGTTGCTGTGGACCTTGTAGCAGTTATTGTTTAGAGTATTTGTCTGAGTATTTTGAGGTAACTATATTTTATTATAATCCAAACATATATCCATCAGAAGAATATTTCTATAGAGTAGAGGAACAAAAAAGAATTATTGATTTAACAAAATCAAAAAATCCCATTCATATGATTGAAGGAAAATACGATGTAGAAAGATTTTATGAAATGGTGAAAGGATTAGAAGATATGCCAGAAGGTGGTAAAAGATGCTATAAATGCTATGATATGAGACTTAGGGAAGCTGCTAAGACAGGAAAAGAAAATGGATTTGACTACTTTACTACTACATTATCTATCAGCCCTCATAAAAATTCTCAAGTATTAAATAAAATAGGAGAAAAAATTGCTGAAGAATATGAAATACCACATTTGCCATCAGATTTCAAGAAAAATAATGGCTATAAAAGATCATGTGAAATAACTAAAAAATATGGAATGTATAGACAGGATTATTGTGGATGTGAATTCTCTCAAAGGGAAAGCGAAGAAAGAAATCTAAGAAATGAAAAACAAAATCTAAGAAAAAAAATGTTAGAACTATCAAAAGAACTAGAGGAAGACTATATGCTTTCTTCAGATGAAAAAATTGTAGAAAAACTTTTAGAAAGTCAAGAATATAAAAAATCTGAAAAAATCTTTTGTTATGTGGGAAGAGGATCAGAAATAAATACATCAATATTTATAGAAAAAGCCTTGCTTGATGGAAAAATACTGGCAGTTCCCTATTGTGTGGATGAAAAACTTATGAAGGCGTATAAAATAGAATCTCTTGACGATTTAAGACCTGGAAAATATGATATTTTGGAGCCAGATTCAAGTAACTCAAAAGAAATTAGTAAGCATGACTTTGACTTGATAGTTGTTCCATGTTGTACAGTTGATCGAGAAGGAAATAGACTTGGATTTGGAAAGGGGTATTATGATAGATTTCTAGAATCCACGAAGGCAGAAAAATTGCTTTTGATCAGAGAAAAACAAATAGCAGAGAAAGTATTTGTCGGAGAGCATGATATTAAAATAAAGAAAATTATTACAGAAGAAAAGTTTTATAAATAAATAAGTGATAAAAATAAAGTTTGAAGATAAGAGACATTATAAAAAGACATTATAAAAAGACATTATAAAAAGACATTATAAAAAGACATTATAAAAAACACGTTATAGGTAAAAATAAACTTGATTTAAAATATTATTGAACTTGGAAAAAATATCAAAAGGAGTATATATGATTAAAATAGAAAATCTGACAAAGGAATATGGTGATAAAAAAGCTCTTGATAACCTTAATCTTGAAATAAGAGATGGAGAAATATTTGGTCTTATTGGACATAATGGAGCGGGTAAATCGACTACGATTAAATCTTTAGTAAGTATAATTGAACCTACAAGTGGGAATATATTTGTAGATGGAATGAACTTAGAAGAAGAAAGATTAGAAATAAAGAAGAAAATAGGATATGTATCTGATTCACCAGATATGTTTTTAAAGCTACCAGCTATTAATTTCTGGAAATTTGTAGCAGATGCATATGGAATAGAAGCTAGTATTAGAGAAAAAAGACTTGATTATCTTTGTTCAGTATTTGCAATGGAGGATAATTATAACAAAACAATAGAAGAATTTTCACACGGAATGAGACAAAAGGCATTCATAATAGCAGCACTTTTATCCAATCCCAAAATATGGATACTAGATGAACCTATGACTGGGCTTGATCCACAATCTGCATATAACTTAAAAGAATTGATGAAAAAACATGCGGAGGATGGAAATACAGTTTTATTCTCAACTCATGTTCTTGAAGTAGCAGAACAAATTTGTGATAGAATTGCAATTTTAAGCAAGGGAAAACTATTATTTGTGGGAACAATGCAAGATCTTAAGGATATGCACCCAGGTGAGAGTTTGGAAAAAATATATCTTAGCCTGGTTAGTCCAGAAAACTCAAACATAAGCTATAGTGGCTTGGAAGATATCGATATTGAAGAAAATATTATGAAAAATAATTTAAATAAGTAGGTGATATAATATGAAAAAAACATTTAAGTTGGATGATATGTTTAAAGAGATATTTAAAATAAATCTACTATATGCCAATCCTACTGTCACATCAAAGATGTGGAAAAAAGATAAATATAGGCTAGATCCAGACAAAATATATAGGGATCTGGGTATCAAATCCTATGTTTTTGGAAGTGTAATGATGCTTTTGATTTATAGTTTAATATTTATGCCAATAGATTATAGCATGTTTCCATACATAGTCGATTACAGTATATTGTTATTTATAGTCATGAATATCTTTCAAACATTTACATACTTTTTTAATGTATTTTACGAGAGCAAAGATATAGAAGGATACATGGTACTTCCTATAGATCAAAGTACAGTTTTTAATGCTAAAATGGCAGTGGTATCACTTGCAACTATGCAGCTTGCTATACCGATGGTTTCAATAATAACATTGTACCTAATAAGAATTGGATATCCTATTATATTAGCAATATTGTTTGCTTTAGTGGATTTTTTACTTTTGTGGGGAATAATTATAGTATTAAATACTTTGGTAATGAATGGATTATCTAAAACTGCTGTTTTAACGAAATTTAAAACTAGAATAATCACTGCTATTACTGTGGTAACAATGATTTTGAATGTAGGCTTTATACTTATAATACAACAATTTTCAAATAGACTGGCAGAAAAGACGGTGTTTGACAAAGAAATAGTCTATGGACCTCTTACAAAAATGATGTCAGGATATACTATGCATATATTACTGATCATAATAACTTTTATTATAGTAGCAATTTTATATAAATTATCTGTATCCAATATGAAGAAGAATTTTTATTCATATGTTAGAAAGCTTCAGACGAATAGACCAAAATCTGAAAAAAATAAAATTAGAAATATACAAAGTGAAGTATATTCAGATAATGGGGATAATAAAGCAGCACTTGTGGACAGAAATGAATTTTCAGAAATTGATATGCATCAAAATCGTATAAAAAATTCTAAAGATGTTGATAAATCTGTGAATAATGTTGAAACAATAAGCTCTATAGGTGATATTACTCTATCTAAGGGTGAGAAAGTAGAAAAAAATAGTTTTATAAAAACAATGTTTAAGTATAATTTATCTTTGATAAATGATTCGACGGTAATTTCTCAATCTATATTATTAACTGTAATGATGCCAGTACTTGTACTAGTTCCAAATATGGTGAATATATTAAAGTATGGAGGTTCTGATTTCATTTATTCAAATAAATTGCTTTTTTCTATTGCAATATCAATAGCGATAGGGATACTAAGTAGTGTATACAGTACAGGATTACCTGCAATAATGATTTCTCTAGATGGAGAAAATTATAATTACATAAAAAGTTTGCCGATTAGTGAAAGAAAATATTTTCTACTTAAGCTAGTGTTTTCAGTTGGAATAACAGCAATTTTTCCAACATTGCTATTAATAGTGGGCTTTATATTTTTTAAAGTGGGTATATTAGCTTCAATTATAGGGATACTATCCATGTTACTTTTATCTTTCGCCATAGGGTCTCAGTGGATGATATTTGATCATAAACATATAATGACCGGGTGGCAAAATGTATCAGAACTTTATTCTAGAATAAGTAGAGGATGGATGATGTTGATATTTTTCTTAAGCATGATGCTAGTTATATTTGGAGTGGCAGTTTTTATGGGAATAGGTGCTTTTGGATTGGAAAATATAGCGAGTGGAATAATGGTTGCTTTTATATTAATATTATCAATTATCTGTTTTTTGAGAACGAAAAATTATTTGAGCAAGCTATAAAAATAATGAAAATAAAGTAACTATTGAATTTCAATAGTTACTTTATAGATTTTAAGATAATAAAAATATATATTTGGACATAAAAAGAGGATATTGCGAAAGAAGGTATAACTACACAATATCCTCTCTATATAAAAATTTTAAGTAAGCTCTATTATTATAGAAGTTCCTTAGCTGCTGCCAAAGCCTTATCATAATCAGGATGGTTAGTATTTTCAGATACATACTCTACATATCTAACAATATTATCCTTATCGATTACAACTATACCTCTGTTAAGAAGTTTAAATTCGTCCATCAAGAACCCATATCCAAGACCAAATGAATGACCATTATAGTCTGATACCACTATTGCATTGTCTATGCCTTTTGCTCCACAGAATCTAGCTTGAGCGAATGGAAGGTCACAGCTTATAGTGATAACGGCTGCATTATCAAACTTACCAGCTTCTTGATTAAACCTTACAGTCTGAAGTTCACAAACTGGTGTATCAATTGAAGGGACTACACTTATTAGTTTAACTTTTCCATCAACATCCTTAAGATTAAATGGACTTAAGTCACCCTTTACGCATGTAAAGTCTGGAGCCTTATCTCCAACCTTAATTTCCTTACCTAATAATGTTACAGGATTTCCTCCAAAAGTTGTTACTGATCTCTTTTCCATATTTATTTCCTCCTAATTTTAACTAAATATATAATTCGTCTTAAAGTTATACTATATTTAAAAACTTTAACAAGAAAGTCGCATGATTTCTAAATCTGTTTATGTTTCTTGCCTTATATTGTTATAATACCCATGGAATGAATAAATATTCACGAAAATAAAACTTCGTTGATATAGTTAGAAAATTGAAGAAATTCAAATAAAAAGAAAGCAAAATCAAAATATGATTTATTAATTTTAATAAAAAGACCATAAATAATATTATGAGATTTTAAAAACTTTAAAAAAAGAGATAATTATAGGAAGAGTTTGTGCTTTTTTATAAAAAAATATTAAAAATATAGATGAAAATAAAGACCTCGATTTTATAAAAAATAAAAGTGTTAGTAATTATAAAAATAATTTTTTTTATTATAGTGATAGAAGTAAAAAAATTACGAACTTGAATGCGATTTGTTGAATATAGTAACTGCTTTTTATGTAATATTATAAATAGTAGATCTAATTTGTGGAAAATATTGACAAGCTTTGAACAATATGCTAAACTCGAAGTAATTAAATAAGATATATCTTCAGGGCGGGGTGTAAATCCCCACCGGCGGTAAAGCCCGCGAGCAGCAATTGCAGATCTGGTGAGATTCCAGGGCCGACAGTATAGTCTGGATGAAAGAAGAACGTGCATAAGTCTATGCATTATTTATTGTACATTTATCCTGAAATGATTTTTTCGTTTCAGGATTTTTATATTATTTCGTTTATTTTTAGAGCTAAATAAGTTTTTACTTTTAAGATTAATTTCTTGGTGACACTTATTAGCTTAATATTAGTCTGTACTAATATTAAAGGCATGATAATTACAATAAATAATAAATTTTTAAAAGATTAATAATATGCCAAAAACAATTAAGCCTTGAAGAGATTTCTTTAGGGCTTTTTATTTTGTAAAAAGTCCTAAAAATATAGGGAGAAGGTGAAGATTGTGGGAGAAACAGATTGTTTGTATATGAAAGAAGCAATAAAATTGGCAAAAAAAGGGCTTGGATGGGTCAATCCAAATCCAATGGTAGGTGCTGTAATAGTAAAAGACAAGAAAATAATAGGAAGAGGTTATCACAAAAAATATGGATACCCACATGCTGAGAGAGAGGCACTAGCAAGCTGTACTCAAGATCCAGAAGGGGCAACTATGTATGTAAGTTTAGAACCATGCTGTCACTATGGAAAGACGGCTCCATGTACGGAAGCAATAATAAATAGCAAAATAAAAAGGTTAGTAATAGCCTCCTCAGATCCGAATCCTCTAGCTTCTGGAAAAGGAATTGAGATATTGAGAAAAGAAGGCATAGAGGTTGTAGAAGGAGTATTGAAAGAAGAGTGTGACAAAGTGAATGAGGTGTTTTTTCATTATATAAAGACAAAGACCCCATATCTTGTAATGAAGTATGCTATGACTATAGATGGAAAGATAGCTAGTAGGACAGGCAAATCTAAGTGGATTAGTGGTAGTGAATCAAGAGCAAATGTTCATCTAGATAGACATAAATACTCAGCTATAATGGTTGGTGTTAATACTGTAATAAAAGACGATCCAATGTTAAATTGTAGAATTGAAGAGATAGAAAATCATATAGATATCGATGATTTAAAACATCAATTAAAAAACCCCGTAAGAATTATTTGTGACAGTAAACTTAGAACACCATTGAATTCAAGAATTATAAATACCGCAAAAGATAATGAAACTATAATTGCGACTTGTGAAGAAGATAATAAAAAGTTAGAAAGATACATAGAAAAAAAATGTAAAATAGTAAAAGTAAAAAAAATGGATGAAAGAATTGATTTAAAAGACTTAATGAAAAAATTAGGAGAATTAAAAATTGATAGTGTTTTTTTGGAGGGGGGGTCTACACTTAATTGGTCTGCTCTAGAAAGTAATATAGTAAATAAAGTGCAGGTTTATATTGCTCCAAAACTATTCGGAGGAGAAAATGCAAAGTCACCAATTTCAGGGCTTGGTATAGATAGCCCTAGTCAGGCATTCAGAATGAGAAAGAAAACTGTGAAATTTTTGGGAGAAGATGTGCTTATAGAAGGTGAGGTCGAGTAATTGTTTACAGGTATAGTAGAAGAAATAGCCAGCATAAAAAATATACAAAATGGTAAAAATTCAGCAGTTTTAACTATCGCTGCAAAAAAGGTATTAGAAGATGTAAGTATAGGAGATAGCATAGCTGTTAATGGGGTATGCCTTACAGTCACAAACTTTTCAAGTGGAGAGTTTACTGTAGATGTAATGCATGAAACTCTAAAAAAGTCATCTTTGGCTAGCCTAAAGAATGGTTCAAAAGTGAATCTTGAAAGAGCTATGTTGCTTAATGGTAGATTTGGTGGTCATATAGTGTCAGGTCATATAGATGGAACTGGAGAAATTATTGATATAAAAAAAGATGACAATGCCATCTGGTATGCAATATCTACAGAAAAAAGAATAATAAAGTACATAATTGAAAAGGGATCAATTGCAATTGACGGTATAAGCTTAACAGTAGCAAGGCTATCAGAAAGCAGTTTTGATGTTTCAATAATACCACATACTCAAAAAGAGACGATTTTAAAAATGAAAAAAATAGGAGATATAGTCAACCTTGAAAACGATTGTATAGGAAAATATGTTGAAAGATTGATGAATTTTGAAGATGAAGATGATACTAAAAAAGACCTTACAATGGAATTTTTGCTAGAAAACGGATTTTAAGGTAGAAATTATAAAAAAATAAATTATAAAATTAAAGGGGATGGAGAAAACTATGTTTAAGTTTAACACAATTGAAGAAGTAGTAGAGGATTTACGCAAGGGGAAAATAGTTTTGGTAACTGATGATGAAGACAGAGAAAATGAAGGTGATTTCATTTGTGCAGCAGAGTTTGCAACAACAGAAAATGTAAACTTCATGGCAGTACATGGTAAGGGCTTAATATGTATGCCTATGAGCAAAAAATATTGTAAGGACTTAAAATTAGATCAGATGGTAACACAAAATACTGACAACCATGAAACAGCATTTACAGTATCAATAGATCACATAGATACAACGACTGGCATATCAGCAGTAGAAAGAGGAATTACTGCTAGAGAATGTATAAAAGATGGTGTTAGAGCAGAAGATTTTAGAAGACCAGGTCATATGTTTCCACTAAAGTCAAAGGATAATGGAGTACTAGAAAGAAATGGTCATACCGAGGCAACAGTAGATCTTTTGAAAATAGCAGGATTAAAGGAAGTTGGACTTTGCTGTGAGATAATGAAAGAAGACGGTAGCATGATGAGAAAGACTGAACTTATAGAGTTAGCTCAAAAATGGGATATAAAATTTACTACAATAAAACAACTTCAAAATTATAGAAAAAAGACAGAAAAATTGGTCAATAAAGAAGTTATGGCTAATATACCTACGAAATTTGGAGTATTTAAGGCATATGGATACACAAATATATTAAATGGTGAACATCATATAGCTTTGGTAAAGGGAGACATAGAAAGTGGTGAAGATATACTTTGTAGGGTACATTCAGAGTGTCTTACTGGGGATGTATTTGGGTCTTTAAGGTGTGATTGTGGAGATCAGTTACATAGTGCTATGAAGCAAATAGATGAAGAGGGAAGAGGAGTAATTCTTTATATGAGACAAGAAGGTCGCGGAATTGGCCTAATAAATAAATTGAAAACTTATGTGCTTCAAGAGGAAGGAATGGATACGATGGAGGCAAATCTGGCATTGGGATTTGAAGCAGATATGAGGGAGTATTACATAGGAGCACAAATACTTCAAGATCTTGGAATTAAAACAATAAAGCTTCTTACAAATAATCCAGACAAGGTTTATCAGCTTGAAGATTATGGAATGAAAATAGTTGAAAGACTTCCGATAGAAATTAATGTAAATGAATATGATGAAAAATATTTGAAAACTAAAAAAGAAAAAATGGGACACATTTTGGACCTAAAGGAAGTACTTTAATAGGCTATAGATATTTTAATAAATTTATAAATATTATTGTTGAAGAAGATATATAAAACAATGAAAATTGAGGGGGAAAATATGAATATATATGAAGGAAAATTAGTAGCAAAAGATGCAAAAATAGCTATAGTAGCAGGACGTTTTAATGAGTTTATAGTATCCAAGCTATTATCGGGGTCTTTAGATGCATTGAAAAGACATAATGTAGATGATGATAACATAGATTTGGCTTGGGTTCCAGGCGCATTTGAAATACCTATAATGGCTTCGAAAATGGCAAAAAGTGGAAAATATGATGCAGTAATATGTTTGGGAACAGTGATAAGAGGAAGTACGAGTCACTATGATTATGTTTGTAGTGAGGTATCAAAGGGTCTTGCCCATATATCTCTAGACACTGGTATTCCAGTAATGTTTGGTGTATTGACAACAGAAAATATAGAACAAGCTATAGAAAGAGCTGGAACTAAGGCAGGAAATAAGGGCTTTGATGTTGCTGTTGCTGCAATAGAAATGATAAATTTGTTAGAGATAGACTTATAAGAAAAATAAATATTATTATTTTATTTTTTAAGTCATAAATCTAATTAGCAGTATAATAAAATTTCATAAATCTAATTTTGACGGGTAGACTTGCAAAAATAAGAAAAATTAACTATAAATTCAGATGAATGTAAGGAATTAAAAACAAAAGAGAAGCGCTGCTTCTCTTTTATTTTGTTATGGATATGGTATAATTGGGTATGAATATAATTACTATATTTGTATAAACGGGCGAGTATTTTTAAAGGAGGATAAGATGTTATATTTAGGAGCACATTTATCTGTTACACATGGTTATTTAGCCATGGCAAAAGAAGCATCTGCAATGGGAGCCAATACCTTTGCGTTTTTTACCAGAAATCCAAGAGGTGGTAAGGCGAAAGATTTGGATTTAAAGGATATGGATCTATTTAATAAGTACATAAAAGAGCATAAATTTGGAAAACTAGTAGCTCATGCACCGTATACTCTTAACGCTGCTAGTGCAACTGAAAAGACAAGAGAGTTTGCATTTATTACAATGAAAGAAGATATAGAAAGACTAGAACTATTGCCTGGAAATTACTATAATTTTCATCCAGGAAGTCATGTAAAGCAGGGAAGTGAAAAAGCCGTCGAATTGATAGCAGGAGTATTAAATGAGACTTTATTTGAAGGAATGACTACAACTGTTCTTCTAGAAACTATGGCCGGAAAGGGAACAGAAGTAGGAAGAAACTTTGAGGAGATAAAAGCTATAATAGATAAAGTACATCTAAAGAGTAAAATAGGAGTTTGCTTGGATACTTGCCATATAAGTGATGGTGGATATGATGTTGCAAATAATCTTGAAGGTGTGTTAGAAGAATTTGATAGAGTGATAGGTTTAGATTACTTAAAGGCTCTTCATATTAATGACAGTAAAAATCCAATGGGTTCTAAAAAAGATAGGCATGAAAAAATAGGTGAAGGCCATTTAGGACTAGATGCATTCAAAAATATTATAAATCAACCGTATTTAAAGACACTTCCTATGATTTTGGAGACACCGAATGATTTTGAAGGATACCAGAAAGAAATCAAACTTTTAAGATCTATGGAAATTTAGCTGATAATGATATTTAATAGTATAAAAACACTCTCTTAATGTGAGTTAATAATAAAAAAATATATTATTAGATAAAAACTTGGATTTATAAAGTAGAGAGAATTAAATTATGATATATTTATAAAAAATCACAATTTAGAATTGAAAACAAATAAAAAAGACAGCAATTTTGCTGTCTTTTTTTATTATAAGTGATCTTATTTATCCTTTTGTTTTTCAAAATCTTTATACATTAATGATGGTTGGATACCTTCATTGTTCTGGTATTTTCCACTAGAGTATAAATCGTAATCGCCATGTATGTCATGGTAATAAATTTGACAAATTTCAGTGTTTGGATATATTCTTATAGGTTGTACACAGAATATTTCAAGAGTCCAATAGCCTGCAAATCCTATATCGCCAAATCCAGCTGTAACATGTATGAATAGTCCAAGTCTTCCAGTAGAAGATCTACCTTCTAACATAGGAACAAATTTTTCTGTTTTTGTAAATTCATTTGTTCTGCCAAGGTATAGCTTATTCGGTTCAAGTAAAAGGCCTTCTTCTGGAATAGTAATCTTTTTGGCAGGATTGGGAATTTTCATATCCAACTCATTGTTTTCATAGACCATTAACTCATTGCTCAGAGATAGGTTGTAGCTGTTTGGGTTTACCTTGCTTTTGTCGAATGGTTCAATAGTTATGTTGCCAGCTTCGACATTTTTTAATATTTCTTTACCAGATAAAATCATTTTTGCACCTCTATTTAATGTTATTTATAGTTTATTTTATCTCAATAATTAGGCTAAAGAAAATCTTTAACCCTTGAAATTGCTATATCTTTGTACTATTATACCACATATAAGCATCTCTATAAATAATAATAGAACAATTCACATCAAAAGTTAGATGGGATATAATTAAAATACTTTGCAAGACTATATTTTTGATGATAAACTTATATTATAAAATAAAAAAAATAGGAGGGTACTATGTTAAAAGTTGGAATGAAACATACGGAAAAAATGGTAGTTGATAGAGAAAGCACTGCAGCACATGTTGGAAGTGGCGGATTAGAAGTATTTGCAACTCCATCTATGATAGCCTTGATGGAAAGAACTTGTAAAAATTGTGTAGATGGTCAATTAGAAGCAGGAAAGGGAACAGTGGGTATTTCTATATCTACAAATCATAAGGCTGCCACTCCTTTAGGAATGGAAGTAATTTGTGAGTGCGAGCTTGTGGAAATTGATAGATCTAGACTATCTTTTGAAGTCAAGTGTTTTGATGAGATAGAGCAAATTGGAGAAGGTAAGCATGAGAGATTTATAGTTGACAATGAAAAATTTCTTGAAAATGTCAATAAAAAGATAGAGAACTCAAAAAAATAAAATTAAGTTCAGAAATAAAAGGCAAAATCTAGAAATAAAAGACGAAGTTCAGGAACAAAGATAAAATCTACAAACAAAAGGTGAAGTTCAAAAATAAAATATAAAAATCTAGAAATAAAAGAGGGGTCGCGATTAATTTCGCGATCTTTTTTATTTTTATTGCTTTGTTTTATAAAATTATTTGAAAGTAAAATGCAGAAAAAAGTTTTTATGTATTAAAATTGTTTGGTGAAGATTTATTTTAAAAGTTTTGGAAAGATTTAGAGAATATTTATCAAATAGTTATTGATAACGGTTATCATATATGGTAGAATGTAAATGATAATTATTATTTAATGCTTTGAGAAACCAAATAATAATTAATTAAAAAAATAATAGGGGGAATAAACATGAAGAAAGTTTTGAGTTTTTTTATGGCTTTAACCATCGTACTGGCGATGATTCCAGCATCATTTGCTGAACAGGGGAATGCTTTAGATGCTAGAATTGTGACGGTAGCAGATACATCATCATACTTAGTACTAGATCTTACAAGTATGAAATCAAAGCCTAACAAAGTATTTTTGGATGGAAAACTGAGTGATTTTACATCAGTAGACAATGGAGGTAAAATTATCAAAAGAGAATTCGATGGTAAACATAGTTCGTTAAAAGTTGAATTTGAAGATGGAAGTAATATCACGAAGGAAATAGGTAATATTTATAAAATTTTTCCTTATCAAACATCAAGCAAAAGTAGAGTATCACCAGATGTCGTAATTGGTCACGCAAGTATGGCGATTTGGGACTTTCATAATGCAAAAAAAGATGCTAACGGTGTAGAAATAATGTATCCTTCTAGCAGCACTTTTGATGCCGAAATTTCGAAAAAAAATGATGTGGATGTGGAGACTTCTCCCACGCCAAATAGTTCCAAAGAGAGCGTGAAAGTAATAAAGTATGGAGAAGATATAGTATTTGAATACGATCTATCAAATCAGCAAGAAAGAAATTATTATAAAAATATAAGAAGTGTTAAAAAAATTGATGACAAAAAATCATCTATAAAGCTAGACTATTCAAAGAAAATAAAAAAAGACGGACAATCAGATTTCAGTAAAGGAATTCTATTAATTAAATTCGATAAAAATAAGGCTATCCAAAAGATGGGAGAGCATAAAATTGAGATGGATCTAAAAGGATCTAGTGAAAGTCTTGTAAATAAGATAAATTATGTCAAAGATGTGGATGGTTCATCTCTATATCCAACCAATCCAGCAGAAGTAATGTTGGACAGTGACTATGAATACGGAGAAGATATAGTAATAAAATATAATTTAAATGATGAAAAAGAGAAAGATGAATTTATGAGATTAAGCTCTATTGTAAAGGTTTATGAAGATAACTTACAAGAAGTAGAACTAATGATTTCTAAAAATTCGAAAAATAATGTAGGAGAAGTAAAAATATCTTTTGCAAAATCAAATGTTTTACAAAAGAAGGGCAGTCATAAAATAAAACTGATATTTAGAGGACTTGCCCCAAAAGAAAAGATAATAAAATATAAAATGCCTGCACCAGAAGTAATTCTAACTGCTGATAATGGCGAGTACCTAACAGGCAAGAGCACACTATTTAATTTAAAAGGATTTGACTATACATTCCAACAATCTACAGGAATCGAATCAGTATACCTAAATGGCAAGGAACTGAAGAGAAATAGAGTAATAAATGATGGAGAAGATTATGGGTATGCAAAGTCTAAGGATCCTAATGTACTAGAAAATGAAAGTGGAAATCCTTGGCATGTAGTAGGAGAATCTTTCAGGATTAAAAATGATGGTGTGAAGTATCTAAAAAAAGGCATCAATAATCTGACTATAAAATATGAAGGATACCATGATAGTAGTTTTAAATTCACATTAAATGAGGGAAGAAAGAATATAAAATCTGATAAAAATACTGAAAAATACATAGAAATGCAATCTGAGAAAGAAAAATCAAATCCTAAAGATGAAAATAAACTGTTGGCAAGTAAGGATAAAATAAATTCTGACAAAGAGAATATAAAAAAAGATATATTAAAATTAACTATCAATAAGAAATCTTCAAATACAGGTCTAAAATCTGCAGCCAAGGTAAACGTTATATCGAAGGCAACAGGAGGAGGAACATCAAAACCATCGGTAGGTGGAGATTCTTCTTCAGGCGGAAGTGTTAATATGGGTTGCAAGTTAATTTTTGATTTTGATATGGTGGCAAATGCAAGTATATTAGAAAAGCTTGGATATCAAAATGATGAAGCTAGTAGTCTACTTGATGCATGGGAAGGTACTTCAAAAGAAATGGCTTTATTAAAATCAAATCCTTATAGAAAAGTGGTTTGGGATAGATATTTGACATTTGTTCAAAACAATAGAGTAAATAACTCAACTTATAAAACATTTGGAGAGTATTTTAATAGTCCTGAAATAGTTACTACAAAAAACGGATATTACCAAATGAAATATGCCCTTGGAAATGGAATAGGAAAGCCTATATATACAATGGACAATATATTTACAGAAGATGAGAGAAAAAGTAAAAGTGATCTACCAGATAAGGTGTATGAGGAATTTGATATGGTTGAATTGAGAAAGAATATCGTTATTCCTATGGCTCCATGGACAAACAACTTGAACTACATCAAGATAGATGGAAAAACTTTGCTAAAGGACAAAGATTTTATATTGGATTATTCAAACAGTAATCTAATAATCAAGGGCAATGTATTCGATAGAGTTGGAAATATGAGGGTAGAAATAGATTCAAAGAATTTTGACAAGTATGAAAGAGACATATTAGTAAAATCGAATTCAAGTACAGAAAAACCATCAAGTGATTCTACAAAAGATAATGAAGATATAGATGATAAGAACAGTTACTTTATACCAGAAGAGGCTGATTTTGATGAAGCAAAAATGCAGACTAAATTTCCTGGTATGGCAATCGATCTAGAAAGTGGAAGATTACTTAATGATGGAAGTTTTGGAGATTATTCAAACTTTGTGAGAAAAATAGAAAAGGTTGAAATTAATGGAATGAAGATAAGTCTTGGGTCTACAGGTGCTATGATAGGTGGTTATGGAGATAATTATATGTTGACATTTTTCAAGAAACCTAAAAAGGGTGATACTGTAACAATATA
This sequence comes from Peptostreptococcus sp., assembly GCF_036639115.1. Lineage (GTDB taxonomy): Bacteria > Bacillota > Clostridia > Peptostreptococcales > Peptostreptococcaceae > Peptostreptococcus. The sequence goes on from NZ_JAVWJH010000004.1 coordinate 134,558, forward strand.
CTCAAGAGGATTTGAAACTTACAAATACTTTGTAAAATAAATTATATGAAATATATTAGAGAATAGAAAATATTTTCTTGAAGGGAGATTTATATGAGTAGCTTTAAAAAAGTGGTAAGTATAGTGATGGCAGGGGCAATAGTTAGTGGGGGAGTTGGACAAAATAGTGTTAGTGCAGAGGATTCTAAGATTGATGTAGAGAGAATCTCTGGAGAGAATAGAGTTGAAACTTCTATTGAAATTGCCAAGAAATTAAATAGAAAGAAGGCATATTTTGTAAGTGGAGATAATCCTTGGGACGCACTTTCTGTTGGGCCAGTAGCATCCAAGGAAAGAGCATCTATAATACTTACATCTGCAAAAGACAGAGTAAGAAGTGATATAAAGCTTTTGGATATAGAGTCTGCTACAATTGTAGGTGGCAAAAATAGTGTTTCTGATGAAATCTCAAACATAATAGAAAAAACTATAAATTCAAGTAGAGTAGCTGGTAAAGATAGATATGAAAGCTCAGAATTATTGGCTCAGAAAATGAATTCAAAGGATATAGGTGTAGCAACAGGAAATTTATTTGCAGATGCTCTTTCTTCAGGAGCATTTTTGTCACAAAAGAATATGCCGCTTTTATTGCTAAACAATAAAAATGAGATTAAAGATGGATTTAACCCTATATATACATTTGGAGGAGAAAAATCTATATCAAAAACTTTTGGAAAGAGAATAGCAGGAGATAATAGATATGAAACTGCAGAAAAAATAGCAGCTGAATATAAGAATTTCGACACGATAATATTGGCATCAGGTAAAAACTTTGCAGATGCATTATCTGCTACACCCTTGTCGCATCAGTTAAACGCACCAATATTGCTCAGCGATGGAGATAGCCTTACAAAGGGAACAAAAGAAATTATAAAAAAAGCAAAAAAAGTTGTTGTGGTCGGAGGTAAATCTTCTATAAGTCAAAAACTAGTTGAAGAAATAAAAAACATTAATAAAACTAATTCTTCAGTGGACAGTTCTACAGGAGGCTCCTCATCTTCAGGATCTTCATCATCTTCAAGCTCAGAAAATGATGAATTAGAAAAAGATAATAGAATTTATGCGAAATTAGCAATTGATTTTGATAAGGATGGATTGGTGGAAGAAGAGGTAGCCATAGCACTCAAGGAAGGAGATAAACTGGAAACACTAGTAAAAGAAATGGAATCATCAACTAGTTTTCTGGAAAATATTAGTCCAAAAGGCTACAATTTAAAAGGCTGGAAGATTAGAGGAAAAGAAGAAATAAAAAGCCTTGAAGAAATAAAAGAACTAAAAGCAAGTAAGGATTTACTATCAATTGAAGATGGAGAAGAAAGAAGTATATATATAGAGGCTGTATTTGAAAAAGATTCAAAAGATGCTGAAAATCCTATAGAAAATGAAGACAAAGAAAAAAATCCAGAAGACGGTAAGGACAAAGATGGAAAAGAGGGTCAAGGCAAAGTAGTAGATGACAACACAAATGAAGAGCTAGATAAGGAGGAAAAAGATGATTCAGGTGAAACTGAATCCGAAAAAACTAGTCCAATATTAAAAGAAGAGATGATGTCAATGAATTCAATAACTATTAATAGTATGGATAAAAATACCTTGGAATGGTATAAAAAGCTATATACTGGAAATAGTGATGAAGTAAAGGTGACATCTAATCAAAGAGAAATTAATAAAGCGGATAAAAATACTTCTGAAGGCTACTATGTTCAAGATCCAGGATCATACAATTTTGGAATAAGAGTAAATGGTTTGAAGATAGGAGATAAGGTAAAACTTTCCGTTAAGGGTTGGCCAAGTGTTAATCTATATGTAACTTCAAGCTTTAATGATAGCCTATACGCTCTTAAAATAGACAAATCTATAGACAGTGGAAATACTGAAGATAGCAATAAAGAAAAAAACGATGATGAAAACAAAAATAAAAACGACGATGAAAATAAAAACAAAAACGATGACAAAGAAAGTAAGGACACTGACAAAGAAGGTATAGATATCAATAAGGAAGGTACTGACAAAACTTCAGATAAAGATAAGGATAGCACTGGAAAGGATGATTCAGGTAAGTCTACGGATAAAGAGGATAAAGAAGAAGGTGAAATTTTATTAAATACTCAAGTTGAAATAAAAAATCCACCATTTTTATCTTCTAGTTTGAGTATAAATACTTCTAATAAGAGTACTGTGGAATGGTTTAAACTTTTACATGAGCAAAAAGCAAACTTTAAGCTAAATGAAAAAGATATAAATATTAGTAAAACAGAAAATCTATACTCAAAAGAAAAGTCTTATTATATTAGAAATGTAAACGATGGTAGTTTTTCTTTTAATGGATTTGAAGATGGCGATATTATCACTATTTCAATAGTTGATAAAGCAAATAAACAAAAGTGGCCAGATGTGAATATAAAGTATTCAATAGGAGGTTTTGGAGCAACATTAAAAGTAGTTAAGTAGATAAATAAAAGTTGTAGCAATAAATAATAAGAAAAATATAGTAATTTGTATAAAGAAGTTGGATTTTATAGGTCCGACTTCTTTTTTTATAGTATTTAATAGCAGAGATATATAAATTAAGAAAATATTTTTACAATTATTTAAGTAAAAATCTATAATATGCAAGCTAAAAGATATTTATAAATAATACAAAAAATATGCAGGTTAAAAAATATGTAGCTTAAAAGATATTGATAAATGATACAAATAAAACATGCAGATAAAAAATGATGTGCAATATATAAAGTACAGATATATAAAATAATGTGGAATATAGAAAATAAATATCTATAAAAATAGGATTTATATAAAAAAATCTAATATGTTGCAATTGCAACTGAAAGAATCTGCAAAATCCTGTATAAATAGGGTATAGGATAAATAAGAAATATTTAAAGTGCTTTTTAGAAAGCTAGAATTTAAATATCCATAAAATATTTATCCGAAATTAAGAATTAAAGATACTTGAATAAGTTAAAAATTATAAAAAATAGAAATCAAAATTGATGAGTTGATAAAGTATAAAATTAAGAGTTCAGATTACTAGGGAGGTAATTAAAGATATGAATAAGTATTTTTCAGTAAATGATAAGATATATAATATAGTAGAGAAAAATCCAAAAGCCATAGATTTTTTGATATCAAATGGCTTTGAACAGTTTGAAGATAGAGGGATGTTTGAGAAAATGTCAAAAAATGTTAGTCTATCTATGGCGTTGAAGCTAAAGAAAATGAATGTTGATTTGTTTGAAGAGAGATTAGTATCATTTTTGGAAGGAGAAACAGATAGTGTAGATAAAGCTTTGGTAGGCAAAGTCAAAAAAGAAAATGCAGATGTAAATATTGAAGGAGTTCTTCCTTGCCCAATAAGAATACCGCTATTAGAAGGCTTTGAGTCTTGGCTTGAAGAAAATCAAAAGAAATTAGACTATAGTATAGATTATGAGCTAAAGTCAGCAAATATGGGACTAGACTGGATCAAGGATCAAGTAAAAACAGGGGATGTAAATCAGATACCAGATGTATTGATGTCAGCAGGCTTTGATTTGTTTTTCGACAAAGAATTAATGGGACAGTTTTTAGATAAAGATGTGTTTGAGGCTTCTACAGATGAAATAAATTCTGATTTTTGCAATGACTATATTGATTTGAGAGATCCTCATAAAAAGTATCTGATAACCGGTGTAGTTCCTGCAGTATTTTTGGTGAATAAGGATGAATTAAATGGGAGAAAAATGCCTACTAAGTGGGAAGATATACTTAGCGAAGAGTTTGAAGATTCAGTAGCAGTTCCCATGGGAGATTTGGATTTATTTAATGCTTTAGTTGTCAGCTTGTACAAAGAATATGGTATGGATGGAATATCAAAATTGGCAAGGTCATATATGAAAAATCTTCATCCAGCTCAGATGGTTAAGGCAAAAGGAAAGACAAAATCTACGAATCCAGCCGTAAGTATTATACCTTACTTCTTTACACAGATGTTAAGCGGCGAGAATCAAGTAGCAGTTTGGCCAGAAGATGGAGCAGTAATCAGCCCTATATTTATGATAGCAAAGAAAGAGAAAAAAGAAAAAATACAACCAATAATAGATTTCTTCATGTCAAAAGAAATTGGTGAGATATTTTCCGCAAATGGTAAGTTCCCTTCTACTAACAAAGAAGTAGATAATGGATTGAAAGAAGATCAAAAGTTTAAATGGGTTGGATGGGACTTTATTGAAAAAACAGATATAGGAGCACTTTTAAAAGAGTTAGAAGCTAAGTTCAATGAAGAGATAATAAAATAAATAAAAATGTGAAGTGAGTTTAATATATATTATAGAGAAGTTTTGACAGAAATGATATAGAGAAGTTTTGATAGAGATGATATGGAGAAGCTTTGATAGAGATGATATGGAGAAGCTTTGATAGAGATGATATAGAAAAGCTTTGTTGGGATAGATTGAGAGTAAAAAGGTATTTTAAAAGGAGAATTAATATGAATTTAGTAGTATTTTCAGGTCCTCCATCTTCAGGGAAGACTAGTGTAATAATGAAAACAATAGATGCTTTAAAAAGCCAGAATATAAATGTAGGTGTTGTAAAGTTTGATTGTCTGTATACTGATGACGATGTTTTGTATGAAAAGGCAGGAATTCCAGTGAGAAAGGGACTATCAGGATCGCTTTGCCCTGACCACTTCTTTGTATCAAATATAGAAGAGGTAGTACAGTGGGGAGTAGAAAAAAATCTTGATCTTTTAATTACAGAATCGGCAGGTCTTTGCAATAGATGTTCGCCATATATCAAAGAAATTAAGGGTATATGTGTAATAGATAATCTATCAGGTATCAATACTCCTAAGAAGATTGGACCTATGTTAAGGTCAGCAGATATAGTGGTAATAACAAAGGGAGATATAGTATCTCAGGCTGAAAGAGAAGTATTTGAATCAAAGGTAAACTCAGTAAATCCAACAGCGACAACAATGCACATAAATGGATTGACAGGGCAGGGTGCGTATGAATTGAGCACTCTACTATTGGATGAGAAGAAAGAGATAAACACAGTAAAAGGAATGAAGTTGAGATTTCCTATGCCATCTGCTCTTTGTTCATATTGCCTAGGTGAAACTAGAATTGGAGAACAATATCAGATGGGAAATGTTAGAAAAATGGATTTGGAGGACAAAAAAGATGGAAAATAATCTAGATAGATTGAGTATTGAAGAAATAATAAAAAAATATCCTTTTGCAGAGTCTTTCTTTGAAGAAAATAATCTAGATACAGAAGGATTTAAAGATAAAACATTTATAGAATTTTTAAAGCATTTTACAGATGAAGAAATAGAAGATATGGCTCTTGACTTAAATAAGTTAGTAATTGATTTTGATGAATATATCAAGCAGATGAAGGAATTTCTTGGAATACAGGAATCTTCAGGTGTAGAGACGCTAACAATTCTTCCTGGTCAAGATAAATCAGGTAATAAAGAAGGATTTGATGTATTAGAAATCAAAAAATCTGAAATGATTGCTATAGTTGGGCCTACTGGTTCAGGAAAGTCAAGACTTCTGGCGGATATAGAGTGGGCAGCTCAAAATGATACACCAACAAAAAGAACAGTTCTAATAAATGGTGAAAGCCCAGATAAAAAATGGAGATTTTCATCTAATAATAAATTGGTTGCTCAGCTATCACAAAATATGAATTTTGTAATGGATTTATCTGTAAAGGACTTTTTGGAGTTACATGCAAAGAGTAGAATGGTTGAAAATATTGATGAAACAGTAGATAAAATAATCAAAGAAGCAAATAAATTAGCAGGGGAACAGTTCAACATTGATACTCAGATTACAGCACTTAGTGGTGGGCAGTCTAGAGCTCTTATGATAGCTGATACAGCAATTCTTTCATCATCTCCTATAGTATTGATAGATGAGATAGAAAATGCAGGAATTGATAGAAAGAAGGCCCTTGATTTACTAGTTTCATCTGATAAGATAGTGCTGATGGCTACACATGATCCTACATTAGCTCTTATTGCAGATAGAAGAATAGTAATCAAAAATGGTGGTATATTTAATATACTAGACACTAGCGAAGACGAAAAAGATAAGCTAGAAGAGTTAGAAAAAATGGATAAAATAATACAAGAAATGAGAAGAGCTTTAAGATCAGGAGAAAAACTGTAAAATTTTTAAGTATTTTTAAAAAATATGAAATGTTGGATAGTGTTATTTAAAATAGAGAGTAAGAGAGTAAGAGAGTAAGAGAGTAAGAGAGTAAGAGAGTAAGAGAGTAAGAGAGTAAGAGTACAAGAGAGTAAAATAAGTAATAAAAGCATATAAAAGATTCTTCCTTAGAATTAAATATAGAATTTGTTCAAAAAGGGTTGTTAGATGACAACTCTTTTTTGATTTGCTTTTTAAATGAAAAGTTAAGTTTTATATTATATTTTTATGAATATATATAAATATATAGATATATCAAAGGTTAAAAGTGATAAAAACTGATTAGAAATTTATAAAATTGGGTATATTATAAAGGTTGTAAAATATTACAAAGCTAGATAGTAAAAATTGCGAGTTATTAAGAAGTTTTTTATAAGTTAGCTATAAAATATAGCTCGCAAGTATTGTAGACAAGCCATTACAATTATTGTATAATTAGATTTAGATGATAATAGTAATAGATTATTATATTAGTAAACGAAGGGAGAAAGTTTTAAAATGAATACAGTTTCTGTAAAAGTTTTGGATAATTTATACTACTTAGGAGTTAACGATAGAGAGACAAATTTATTTGAAAATATGTGGCCTCTACCAGATGGTATAGCATATAATTCTTATCTAATAACAGATGAAAAAACAGCTTTATTAGACACAGTAAAGATAACAAAGGTGGATGGTTTTGTAGATACAGTCAAAGACATTCTTGATGGAAGAGATCTGGATTATTTAGTAATACACCATATGGAGCCAGATCACTCAGGTTGTGTAAAAACAATAATGGAATTATATCCAGATGTAACAATAGTAACTAATAAAAAGGCTAGAGCAATGATGGATGATTACTTTGATATAGAGATTGATAACTATATAGAAGTAAAGAATGGCGATGTCTTGGATCTAGGAAATAGAAAACTTAACTTTGTTATGACACCAATGGTTCATTGGCCAGAATCAATGGTCAGCTATGAATCTACTGACAAGGTGTTGTTCTCTCAGGATATATTTGGTGGATATGGTTCACTAAATGGTACAATATTTGATGATGAGATGAACTTTGAATTCTTCCGTGATGATATTAGAAGATATTATTCAAATATAGTAGGAAAATATTCAAAGCAAGCGGCTAGATCTTTAGAAAAAGTAAAGGCTCTAGATATAAATATTATATGCCCAGTTCATGGAATAGTATGGAGAACAAACCCAGATCTTATAGTGGATGAATATATTAGATTGGCAAATCAAATAAATGAAGAAGGCGTAATAATAGCTTATGGTTCAATGTATGGAAATACAGAGAAGATGGCAGATTATCTTGCAAGATTCATTGCTGAAGAGGGAATAAAAAACGTAAAGGTATATGATGTATCAAAGACAAATGCATCATATATATTAAGTGATATATGGAAGTATAATGGATTGGTACTAGGAAGTTGTACATATAATAATTCAGTATATCCAATGATGAATCAGTTAATGTATACTTTAAAGATGAATAAGATTAAAAATCATGCTCTTGGTATATTTGGTTCTTATGGATGGAGCGGAGGAGCAGTTAAGGAATTGACTGAGTTTGCTTCTGAAGGTGGTACTTTTGAAGTTGCGCCAACAATTGTAGATACAAAGGGAGCTATGAAGGAAGAAGATATAGAAAACCTAAGAGCTCTTGCCAAGGAAATAGCTGAAATGGTAAAGAAAGATACTAAGTAATATTTTACTTTAAAATATATATTAATAAAAGAATAAACAGTGTCAATTTAAATTTTAAACTGACACTGTTTTTTTATGAGAACATTAAAAATGTAATTATTTCATATTTATGTTATAATAATCAGTGACAAAATTATAGAAATGAGGTCAAAGAATGGTAAGAGGATTTGAATTAGTAGAAAAAGAACATAGAAAGCATCCAGAATGCGATATAGTAATGCCACAAAGAGGAACATCAAAATCAGCAGGTTACGATTTTTGTACTCCTGTAGATATAGTAATACCAGCAAGAGGAAACTCTAAGGTTATTTTCACAGACATTAAGTCATATATGCTTCCAGATGAAGTATTATGTACTCATGTAAGAAGCTCTATAGGTATGAAAAGAGGTCTAGTGCTTGCGAATACAACTGGAATTATAGATTCAGATTATTATTCCAATCCAGACAACGATGGAAATATTGGATTTATGTTGAGAAATCTAACTGATGAAGAAGTAATAATTAAGGCTGGAGAAAGAGTAATACAAGGAATATTTTCTAAATACTTGGTAGCAGACGAAGATTGTCCAAAATCAGAAGAGAGATTGGGTGGAGTAGGATCTACAGGAAGAAAATAAATAAAAGTTATTTAAATGCCTGTTTATATATAGATTATATAAAATACATAAAAGGTCTTTAAATTTTTCGGATAAAATGGTATAATGTATAGTGTTATTCGAGAGCGAATGAAAGTCTAAAAACAAACAAAAATGACCTAGGGATTTCCCTAGGTCATTTTTGTGTTTAATTGAATATTTTCATCAAATACTATATAATAGAATAAGAACGTATGTTTATGAATAGGGGGGTTAAGATGAAAGAAAAAATATTTTTTCATGTAGATGTAAATTCAGCTTATTTGAGCTGGGAGGCAGTAAAAAGGTCTAAAGAAAATAGTATGGATGATGATCTTAGAAATATCGCATCTGCAGTAGCGGGAGATCCGAGTAAAAGAAGTGGGATAGTACTAGCAAAGAGTCAAATAGCCAAAAAGTTTGGAGTAAAAACAGGGGAGCCTATAGAAATGGCGAAAAGAAAATGTCCACAACTTTATATTGTACCCGCAAACTTTGACTTATATATTGAAAATTCTAATAAACTAATAGAGTTATTAAATCAATATTCCCCTAATGTATATCAATATTCAATAGATGAAGCCTTTATTGACATGACTGGAACGGATAGGTTATTTGGAGAAGCTAAGATATGCGCAGATAATATGAGAGAAAGAATAAAAAAAGAATTAGGCTTTACTGTAAACATAGGAATAGGAAACAATATGCTCACAGCAAAGATGGCAGGAGAGTTTAGTAAACCAGATAAAACACATACTTTGTTTGAAGATGAAATAGAGTCTAAGATGTGGCCACTAGCTGTAGAAGAATTGTTTTTTGTCGGATCAAAAACTGCTAAAAAATTAAGGAATTTGGGTTTTGTGAGTATTGGAGATATTGCTAATTCAGATATTAATTTTATGAGAAAAAGATTTAAAAAACATGGAGAAGTAATTCATAAACATGCAAATGGAGAAGAGGGCTATACATTTCTTAAAAAAGAAGTAAAAAATAAATCTATAGGAAATTCATCTACAACAGCATATGATATTGTAGATGTAAATCAGGCAAATCAGCTAATACTTTCTCTTTGTGAGACGGTTTGCGCTAGACTTAGGAAAAAGAATATGAAGGCTGGTGTAGTAAGTATTGAAATGGTGGATATGAATTTTGAAGGCTATAGCAAGCAAAGAAAACTATCAGTAGATACAAATGCGGTAAATATAATATATAAAGAAGCATGTGCTATGTTTCTTGAAATATGGAATAAAATGCCCATTAGACATATTGGAGTCAGTACGAGCAGTGTAGCAAATAAAAAAATAGAGCAAATGAATTTCTTTGATGATATAAATGATGATAAAGAAGAAAAATTATATGATGCAGTAGATGAAATAAGAGAAAAGTACGGAGAAGATTCAATAAAAAGGGCAATATTTCTTGGAAATGATATTTCTCACATGGAAGGTGGAATTTCCAAAAAGAAAAAGGATAAAAATGTTTATTTGTAAAAAAATAAAGGAAAACGTATTTAAAACAATAAAAAATACATTGTATGATTAAAAATAGGGTAATAGGTGTATATATAAAATATAAATGTGAAATTTAAAGTTACAATTAAAATATAAGAATATAAGGTAAACTAGACAAGATTATAATATCTAATATATTAGATATAAGCTGCCTAGTATATAATGAAGCCCAAAAGATATATAAAATATATAATCTTTTGTAGGATAGTTTTAAAAGGAGAAGGTAGATATATGAAAAGCAATATAGGAGTAATTGGTTTGTCCGTAATGGGGATGAATTTGGCACTCAATATGGCAGATAATGGTTATAAAGTATCTATTTTTAATAGGACGACCTCGGTTGTTGATAAAGTGATGAAAGAACATGGACATCAAAATTTTTCTGCATTTTATAATTTGGAAGATTTTATAAAGTCACTTGAAAAGCCAAGAAAAATATTTATGATGGTTAAATCAGGTGAGCCCGTAGATATGCTGATAGAACAATTAATTAATTTAGTGGATGAAGAAGATATAATTATAGATGGTGGCAATTCTTACTTTAAAGACACAATAAGAAGAGAAAGATACTTAAAAGAAAAAAATATATATTTTTTAGGTGTAGGGATATCCGGTGGAGAAGAAGGTGCAAGATTCGGACCAGCTATTATGCCAGGTGGTGATGAAAAAGCTTATTCATTTGTTTCTGAGATATTTGAAAAAATATCTGCAAAGGCTTATGGAGAGCCATGCTGTAGATATATATCAAGAGATGGTTCAGGACACTATGTAAAGATGGTACACAACGGTATAGAGTATGCTGACATGCAACTGATAAGTGAAGCATATACAATATTAAAAAAAATTGGCAGATTCTCTAATAAGGAATTAGAAGAAATATTTGATAGCTGGAATAAAAGCGAGCTGGAGAGTTATCTAATAGAAATAACAGCAAATATTTTTAAGGTAAAGGAAGGTAGAAATTATCTTTTAGATGTTATTTTGGATAAGGCTTCTCAAAAGGGTACTGGTAAATGGACGAATTTTGAAGCAATAGATTTGGGAGTAGATATATCTGTTATCACGGCAGCTTTAAATGCGAGATTTATGTCAAATTTAAAAGATGAAAGAATGAAAGCCGAAAAAATAATAATTGATAGCAGCATTGAAGAAAGTTTGAAAAATATTGATATAGATAGAAAAGAGCTTATAGAGATAGTTAAAAATAGTCTTTATATATCTAAAATTATTTCTTATGCCCAAGGTTTTAAACTATTATCAGTTGCTGAGTCAGAGTACAATTGGAACTTTGATTTTGCAGAGATAACAAAGATATTTAGGGGCGGATGTATAATAAGAGCAAAGTTTTTAAATGATATATCCGATGCATTTAAATCTTCCTCGGAAATTGACAATTTGATATTTACGGATTTTTTCTCAAGAGAAATAAATTCAAGACTGAAAGATTTAAGAACCTTGATAGGTCTGGCAGTGAAAAGTGGAGTATCTGTAAATGCAATGACTTCAGCTCTAGGTTATATAGACACATATAAGACATCTAGATCAGGGGCCAATCTTATACAGGCTCAGAGGGATTACTTTGGGGCTCATACATTTGAAAGGCTAGATAAAGAGGGTAATTTTCATTATGATTGGATAGATAAAAATGACAAATAATAATATAAATAATATAGAAGATAATAAATCAAAAAATATAACAGATGAGATAAAAGAAGCTAACCAAAAGATAGCTAATAATGCAATGGTTATATTTGGTGGAACAGGGGATTTGGCATATAGAAAGTTGTTTCCAGCTCTTTACAATTTACACTGCTTGAACACTCTTCCCGAAGATTATGAAATAATTGGAGTAGGAAGAAGAGACTATAGTCAAGAAGAGTATATAAAAATAGTTCAAGACTGGATGAAAGAATTCTCTAGATTAAAGTACACCGATGAAAAATTTGAAGAGTTTAAGTCGAAAATTAGATATTATAAGATGGATATGAGTGACAGCAATGAATATAAAGGCTTGATAGATTTTATAGATTCGGAAGGTATAGAGGATGGTTTGATATATTATTATGCAGTATCACCAGAGCTTTTTGATCCTATAACAGAAGGTCTAAAAAAGGGAAACTGTCAAAAACATAGTTGTCAATGTGAAAATACACCACTAAATGAAAGCTGTTGTATGGGAGATACTAAGGTAATTATAGAAAAACCATTTGGAGAAAATCTTCAGGCAGCAGAAAAAATATACAGTAATTTAAAGAGTTATTTTAAAACGGAAAATATCTATCATATAGATCACTATCTTGGCAAAGAAATGATAATAAATATTATGACTTTAAGGTTTGCAAATGCACTATTCAAGGCTGTTTGGAATAATGAATATATAGAAAAAGTAGAAATAAATGCCTATGAAACAGTAGGGGTAGACAGCAGGGGTGGATATTACGACAAAAGTGGAGCCTTAGCAGATATGATACAAAATCATTTATTCCAGATAATGTCTATCGTGGCAATGGAAAAACCAAAAGATAATAATACGATTTCTATAAAGGACTCACAAAATGAAGTATTTAAGCAATTAAAAGATATAGATGGAGAAAAAATAGATGAAATTTTGTTGATGGGGCAGTATAATGGATATAGAGATGAAGAAAAGGTAGATCCAAATTCTGTAACAGAAACATATGTCGCATTGAAGCTTGAAATAGAAAATGAAAGATGGAAAGGTGTTCCTTTCTACCTAAGAACTGGCAAGAAGCTAGATAAAAGAGAAAGTGAAGTAATTGTTAGTTTTAAATCTATGGAAGAAGGTGTAGCAGGCAATAATCTCTTAATTAAGATACAACCCGATGAAGGTGTAAAATTGAACTTTAATATTAAAAAACCTGGAATAGGTAATCAAGTAATAAAAGAAGTTGAGATGGATTTTTGCCAGAGCTGTATACTAGAAAATAGGGCAAATACACCAGAAGCATATGAAAGATTATTGAAATCTTGCATGGATTCAGATAAAAGTCTATTTTCACAATGGAAACAAATAGAAACAAGCTGGAAATACATTAATAAAATAGTCGATTCATATAAAAAATATTCAAACAAGTTATATTTTTATGACATTGCAACTAATGGACCAGTGGAGACATTTTAAAATAAAACATTTATTGGAGGAGGATAATTATGAGCGAAAAAACAATTTATGACATAGTAATAATAGGTGGTGGGCCAGCTGGCATGACAGCAGGTATATATGGAGGAAGAGCAGAGCTAAAAACTTTGATCCTTGAAAAAAACTTCCATGGTGGACAGATGGTGTCTACAAATGAAATAGAAAACTATCCAGCACTTCCAGACACAAACGGAGTAGAACTTTCTAATACTATGCTAGAACATGCAAAGAAATTTGGTGCGACAATAGATTATAAGGGTGTAGATTCAATAGAAGTATTGGATGATGGAGTGAAAAAAATAATTGCAGGTGGAGAAGAAATATTAGCCAAAACTATAATATTATCTATGGGTTCAACTTCTAGAAAGCTTGGCCTTCCAAATGAAGAAAAGCTAACAGGAAGAGGAGTAGGCTACTGTGCTATATGTGATGGAGGTTTCTACAGAAATAAGGTAGTAGCTGTAAATGGTGGTGGAGATACTGCTGTTGAGGATGCTATATATCTTTCTAGAATAGCATCAAAGGTATATCTTGTACATAGAAGAGATGAACTTAGAGCAAATAAGACTCTTCAAAGTAGATTATTTGAATCAGGTGTTGAAGTAGTATGGAATAGTACTATTAAAGAAATTGTTGGAGATGACAAGATAGAGGCAATCGTAACAGTGGATAAAACAGATAACTCAGAAAGAAAGATAGAGTTAGATGGTTTATTTGTTGCAATAGGCGGTATACCAACATCAGGCTTGGTAAAGGGATTAGTTGATATGGCTCCAAATGGCTATATAATTACAAATGAAGATTGTGCAACTAATGTTCCTGGAATCTATGCTGTAGGTGATATAAGACAAAAATCATTAAGACAGATAATAACAGCAGCGGCAGATGGTGCGATAGCAGTACACGCAGCAGAAAAATATTTATTATCACACTAGTTTTAAAAAGTGAAAATAAATTATAATTGATAATTAGTAGCTATTTTAATCTTTTATTAGACAAAATAGCTACTTTTTTAATGAATATTATCATAAAGCTTATTTTGAATATAGATCAAAATATAGGGATATTATTAAAGTATATTGATGGATATTTTATAAAAGATATATAATAAAATAAATGGGTATTAACATAATTATAGAGAAATATACTTATAAAAAATATAAACTTAAAATTTGATTGAAACTGTATTTATACATCAATTTTAAAATTATTAATGTGCAACAAAGAGTATTGATGATTCGCTATGCCTAGAGACGGTATACTTTTTAAGTATTACTTCTAGTAACCGTTAAATGATACTATTAAGAAATATTCATGAGACGTGAATGGTAAACTATTGAAAATAATTTCATATTATTTATATATATACATAGTGAAAACTAAATAATATATATGTAATAATTATAAACTATTAATTTTATAAAAGAGCATTTAAAAAAATATTATAAATATAAATATAAAAATAAATTGTTCATAAAATATCAATGTATTAGCTATCAAAAAAGTTTTTATAATTATTTAATTAAGGGCTTAAAAGTTCAAAATATAAAATTATAAAGTTACTAATAAAAAAATTAGTTTTTTTAGGAAAATATGGTATATTGATTTTCAAATAAGAGTATTTTTAAGAAAATAAAAGTTTTTTAAGCGTATATAAAGAAAATATAAATCTAAGAAAATATAGAAAATAGTGTTAAATTTGGCTATAGATATAATGAATTATCCTTGTTGATAAATAATGTGTCAATTTTTAGATAATAGATTAAAAGTTTTAGTGTTTATGTTAAACTAGAAGAAGTGGTTAGAAACATAGTAAATTATTTTTATTTTGAGGTGATATTATGAGAGAAAAGATTAAAGTTCCAAAAGTAAACGATTGCTGTAGTGTTAGCAAACTATATGAATGGAAGGTTGATCTAGGAGAGCGTTTTGAATCTGGTGATGTGGTATGTGTAATAGATAATTTGAGTGATAAACATAATATAGAAGCATCAAAAGGTGGAATGTTAGTGGAAAAAGTTATTTATGAGAATTCTATTGTGGAAGATTTTCAGATTATTGGAGTATTTGAAGTGGCTCCAGAAGAAGAAGGCGATGATTCAAATTCAGCAGCCGTGGAATTTGTTCACAAAATACTATCAAAAATAGGGAAAAATGACAAACAATGACAAATGAAGATGATAAAAAATTTAAGTTAAGTGATACTAATAAGATTATACTAGGGTTAGATAAATATAAAAACAAAGATACCTTCTCAGTCCAAACAACAAAAGGATTTAGAAGGTATCTTTATTTTTTGCTAGTATTTGAAGCTACAGGATAGATTCTAGAAGAATTTTTAGTCCTATAACAATAAGAATCACTCCACCAAGAACCTCTGATTTACTCTTATACTTTGCACCGAATTTAAATCCGATAAAAACTCCAACTGTAGAAAATAAAAATGTAATAACAGCAATTGATGCTACAGCCGAGAAGATATTGATATTTAAAAGGGCAAAAGAAATACCAACAGCTAGTGCATCAATGCTAGTAGCGATTGATAATAATAGCATGTTTTTTACATCTAGTTTTAGTTCACCATCTACATCACATACAACTTCTTCAACTTGCTTTACCTCTCGAGATTCCTTGATCATATGACCACCTATGATAGCCAATAAGAAAAAAGCAATCCAATTACTTACAGAAGCTATTAAGCCTGCAAATTGTGATCCTAAAAAGTAGCCAATTAGAGGCATAAGTCCTTGAAAGAATCCAAAGTAGAGACCTATTTTAATAGCATTTTTCCAATTCATTTTTCTTTGACAGAGTCCCTTACATATTGCAACTGCAAAGGCATCCATACTAAGACCTATACCGATACTTATTAAATTAAAAATAGACATGATAATCTCCCCATTAAAATAAAGTATTAAACTATAATATATAAATACATAGTATTTAATAATATCAACGAATTATACACATATTGCTTAGCATGTACACTAAATAAAGAAACTCCACCCAATGGCTTGGATGGAGAATTATTCTACACTATTCATTATATATCAATTGTATAAAAAATCATAGCATAATATAAAAAATATTATCAAAGAAACTATTAATTATAATTTGAGTTATTTTTTATCAGTATTGCTTTTATTAGCGTTGCCAGAATTGCTGTCCTTGCTTGTATTTGAATCTAACTTCTTGCCTGTAACTGCATCTACTAGAACTTTTTCAGTTTTTGCTTTTTCAATGGCTCCATCCGTAAGTGTAAACTGATAGACGTTTTTGCTACCATCATTATATAGTTTATATGCAGTTATTTGATCCATATCTTTATTAGAGGCAAAACTTGTAGCGTGTTTAGCTGCTTTGTCTACATCTAATACAGGTGTGAAATCAATGTATCCTGGTGCGTTATTTTTATCAATTGGACCTTTTTCTTCCTTTTTCAAAACATTACTAGTTTTGGCATCAATTGTCATTATAGACTCAATACCTTTTTTATCCACAGCATTTACTGTATATGTGTATTTATCTTGTGAAGGTTTTAGCTCGATAGAAATTATACTTCCAGCCTTGTGGTCAGTAGTAAATCTTAAGATAGCTTGTTGTTGACCAACTATATCAGCAGTTCTTACATCTAAAATATTTTCTGCCTTTGTTTTATTGTTCTTGCTTGATTCTGACTTGTCACTTCCGCAACCTACAGCTGAGAATAGCATGACAAAACATGCAGACAAGATCATTCCCTTTTTAAATTTTCTACTTGCATTTTTACTTAAAAACATAATTTTCCCTCCAAATTTTTATATCTAATAGTTATAAAAATATATTTAATTATTAATGTTATGAAACATTAATAGTAAATTATAATATAAAACAATAAATATATTATACAACAGAAATGGCAAATATTGAATGATTTCAAAGAGTTTTACCATATTGTAATAAAATTATGAGATTAATCTAAAAGAAAACATAAATAAGTATTTAGCAAAAAAAATAAAAAATAGAAAGACAACTAGATAAAATAATTAAAATTATAAAAAAAATGTACAATAACAGATACTTTTAAAGTATAAGCTATTGTACATTTTAGCAATTATATACTGACATTATTTAGAGTTAGTTTCAACAAGCACTCTACACTTAAGACCTGTAGCTAATTCATCTTCTAGCCACATAGTGTATACAGTAAAATCATTATTAAACTGATCTAAATTAGTAAGATTTTCGATAACATATATATTATTTTCCTCGCAAAGAACATCTGCGTCTCTATGCTCAGCACCTCTACGTATTCCCGCTGCATCTATTCCTATAAAGCTAACCTTCTTATCGCATAAGAATTGGATTAATTCATGAGAAAGTTGAGGATGATTATCGAAATATTCTTTTCTGCCGTACTCTTTTTTTATTTGATCTGTTCTAAAAAGTACGAAATCTCCTTCTTTAATTTCTGCGTTTAAAACATCAGAGATATTAATTTCTCTTTCTTTGGCATATTGACTGGCATCAATTAAAACACCATTTCTTTTAAAGTATTCCATTGGTATATTTGATTTCATATAAGTGTCAAGATGTGTACCTACGTGTCCAGTTGCCAAATGTTTATTTTCTTGCTTTACTAGCCAAGGTTCTATTAGTTCTTTATTTATTTTCGTTGTTAAATCTATTATCATAGTTATTACTCCTTTCAACTATTAAACTCTTTAGATAAGAGTTGTATCTATTTAAAAAATCAGATACGATATCTATTTCAGGAGGGGAAATTTGATTGAGGAATTTTAATTCCCTTTCCTCCCATTCTTTATGTGCTTTTTCGTGCTTACAAAATATAATTTCTCCTTTTTCTGTTAGCTTATAATATATTTCTTTCTTGTTATCTGAATTTTGATAGCTATCAATTAATTTTTTTTTCTTTAATCCAGATATGATTTTACTGACCGCACCCCTAGTCAGACCTAATTTAGATGAAATTGTGACACCATTTACATCTTTTGTTTTTCCAATAATATCGATAGTATGAACTTCAGAATTGCTAAATTCATTGAATAATTTAGAATCTGTCAACTTGCTTAATTCATCTTGCTTTTCATATATATTTTTAAAAAGATCTAATACTCTATTTTGAACATCCATTTATATACTCCTCAAATATATTGTTTCCTTAGAAACTATAATCAGTTTAACAAATATTGTTTCCCTTGTCAACAATATTTTAAAAATATAAAAGATTACTTAGTAATCAATAAATTTTCTTTTTTAAAGATTACGAAAAGTGAAATCTTTTAAAGAAGTTATCTATCATATGAACCTTTTAAAGAATATTCATAAAAATAAACTGAAAAAAGATATTAAAAAAGTCCTATTATTAAAAGCCACTACAGAAAATATAGATTAATAAAATAAAAGAAATGATTTAAAATTAATAAAAAAAATAGTAAGGTATAAAAATTTATAATAAATAAGCAAAAGCGTAAAAAGTTTTGAAATATAATAGATAATCTAAATAAAAAATACTATAAGCATCAAAAATAGAAGAATACTATAAAAAATTAAACCATAAATAAGTATATACCTTGTATAATGTGTATCAATATGATATTATTGAGTTGAAATCGTATGCAATAGTGAGGGAGGTGAATTTAAATGTACAATAAAAGAATTTATAATAGTTTTAAAATGTCTCAAGCTATATTTATACTTCTAGCAGCCTCTGCTATCACTATATATACAACTTGTTCTTTAATATTTTTGAATGTTCCAAGTTATATTTATTTGAATATAATAGGAATATTTATTTTTTCAATTTATTTTGGAATTATTCCATCTTTAGTATTTATAGCTATAATGCAAATAATAATGATCAAGTTTGGTTTATCAGCGGAGTTTTTGAACTACTCATTGATATTGTGGGTAATAGACATTTCTATTATTTCCATCGTAAAAAATGGTATATCAAAGAACATGATTAAAAATAAGAAAGTGTATATAACTTTAGTAATAGTAGTGTCATCAATTCTACTATCAATATTAGCAAAGCCACTATCAATAGGAATTTCTAATTGGATAACTACTAGTTCTAGGGATACATCATCCTTATTTGAAACTCAGGCAGTTTTAGAGCAAGCAAAAATATATGGATTTTCAGGCTTGATAACTCTAATTTTTTATCAAGTTTTATTATTACTTACAAAAACAAAATAATAAAGCTAAGAATTAGATCAAAAAAAGCTCCCACAATAAATCAACTGGGAGATCTATGGACAATAAACATATATACAAACTCATAGCAAGTCTATAGGCAATTTGAAGTCAATAACATATTAGAGTGACATTGAGATTTGTATTAAAGAGCTATAGTAAATTAAGAATATTAAAAGTAAGTTAGTATAATCGCTATTATTAAAAGAGTAACAAATCTATGAAAAATTATATTGTAAAAAGGAGAATTCAAAGATGAAATTCAAAAAAATTAAAAAGACACTTTTGATCGTAGGCGCCTTTTCTCTAACAGTTGCTTTGACAGCTTGCCATGACGAAAAAAAAGCTCAAAATGAAGCTCAAAAAACTTTGAAAATTGAAGAGGCTGTAGTAAAATCAGATTCTTTAGATGATGCAACACAAATAATTGATATAAGACACCCAGATAAATTTATAGGTTGGGAAAATGAAAAGAAGCTAAGTGGCCATATTGCCAAAGCGGTGGACTTTCCTGTAGAGTGGATTAGTTATGAAGCAAATAAAGAAAACTTAAATATAGAGTTACACAGACGTCATATAGATAAAGATAAAAAAACAGTTCTATACTCAGATGGAGATGTGAAGCAAGAAGAACTAGATAAATTTGTTAGTTTAGGGTTCCATGATATACATGTGTTAGAAGGTGGTATCAATGAGTATGCAAAGGATAGTAGAAAGCTAGAGAGACTAGCAGGTTATGATATGTTTGTATCACCTCAGTGGGTAGAAGATCTGAGTAATGGCAAAAAACCTCAAGGATATAATGGAGAGAAGTATAAAATTGTAGAGATATCCCTTCCAAGTGAAAAAGATGAATATAAAAATGGTCATATAAAGGGAGCAATAAATATGAACTCTGATGAAATTAATCATAAAGCAGGCCCAAGAACAGTTCAGGAATACGAAGGAATACCAATGGAAGAACAACTTAAATTTTGGGGATTTCCTGAAGATGAAAAAATAAAAGCAATCCTTGAAAATGCTGGAATTGACAAAGATACAATGGTCGTTCTTTATGGAACAGGAAATGCAACTACGGCAGCAAATAGAGCAGCACTAGTAATGGACTATGCAGGAGTTAAGAATATTAAACTAGTAAATGGTGGTAAAGAACTTTGGAAATTAGAAAAAAGACCACTAGATAAAGAGGTTGTATCTATAGAACCAGTGGATTTTGGTGCAGAGCTTCCACAAAATCCTTCAATAGTATTTGACTATGAAAAAGAAAAGAAACTTACAAATGATAAAAATGCTGTAAT
Source organism: Peptostreptococcus sp. (assembly GCF_036639115.1). GTDB lineage: Bacteria > Bacillota > Clostridia > Peptostreptococcales > Peptostreptococcaceae > Peptostreptococcus. The sequence continues at coordinate 155,293 of NZ_JAVWJH010000004.1, forward strand.
AGCATCTGTTAGAAGTTTTGATGAATATATTGGAAAAATGAGTGGATATACTTATATAGATAAGGCAGGAGATATTAAAAATGCTAGATTTGCATATGCAGGGTCTAATCCATATGCTATGGAAGATTATAGAAATATAGACAATACAATGTTTAATTACAATATATGTGCTGATAGATGGAAAAAATGGGGAATAACTCCAGATAAGACAGTATCATTTCACTGTGGAACAGGCTGGAGAGCTGCAGAAACATACTATATAGCTAAGGCTATGGGCTGGGATGATATAGGAGTATATGTTGGTGGATGGTACCAGTGGATTAAGATGCCAGACAGTGAAGACAAGGAAAAAGGATTACCAAAGGATGCTCCGGAAAGCAAGCCAGAAGAATATTTTTATAAGTAATTAAGATAAAGATAGGGATTTATAAGAAAAGTTAATGAAGTTAAATATAAAAAGAGGTAAATCATAATTTATGGATGAACCTCTTTTTTATATAATATAAATTAGATAAAATATACAATAAATTAATCATAGCATAGAAATTTTTTATAATACTAAAATAAAAAAAGTGAAAAATTATCTGTTTTGCTTAATAAAGAAGTAAATTGTAATGAAAAAAAGATAAAAAAATGATTTTATTTTATAAAATAAAAAAGAATAATTTTTATAAAAAAATGTTATTTGGAATCAAAATAAATATGGAGAAAAGTACTTTATATATCAGAAAAATATAAGGAGTTGTATATTGACTTAAAAGGTGTTAAACTATTATAACAGGTGGCGAATTATAGCTAAAAATCGGGAATTCACAGTCAAATTTAAGTCAGGACTACATGATATATTTATCTGCTGAAGATAAGGTATGTCAACTATTGTAGCCTATGAGAAAACTCTCAACTTAAATGAAGGCTGTGAGTTTTAGCGTTTTAATATAATTTACCAAAGTATATGGAAAATAATAGGAGGAATATCCGTGAGAATAGTAATAATAGGTGCTGGTAAGGTAGGTAAAAAACTATCTGAAGAGCTATCAAAGGAATCACATGATGTTACAGTAATAGATAGAAATATAGATGTAATAAACAAGATAAACTCACATCAAGATGTAGCCTGTATTTATGGTGATGCGATTGATTATGAAGTACAAACAGAAGCAGGAGTAGATAGTGCAGATTTGGTAATAGGGTGCACTTCTTCTGATGAAACAAATATGTTTTCATGTTTATTTGCAAAAAAACAAGGTGCCAAAAATACAATAGCAAGAGTGAGAAATCCAGCTTATTATAATCAATTAAGCTACATTAAAGATGATTTAGGGCTAAGTATGGTTATAAATCCAGAATATGTAGCTGCAAATGAAATATCTAGAATACTTAGATTCCCTTCTGCAATTAAGGTAGAGACTTTTGCCAAAGGTAAGGTAGAGTTGCTTGAATTTAAGATAAAAGAAGCTTCTCCACTAATAGGTATGCAGGTGAGTGAAATTATAAGATCTACAAAGTTAAAAATGCTTATATGTGCAGTCCAAAGAAATGGTGAGGTAATCATTCCAGATGGAAATGTAGAGCTTGAACTAGGTGATAAGATAAATATTGCAGCTTCTCATGATAACTTAGAGGAATTTCTAAGAAAAGTTGGAGGGCTAAAGAGAAAGATAGAGACAGTAATGATAGTTGGTGGAGGTAAGATAGGTTATTATCTTTGCAAAAGCTTAGAACAGATAAATTTCAATATGAAGATAATAGATAATAACTATGATACTTGTAAGGAGTTATCAGAATTACTACCAAATGTAGATATTATATATGGTGATGGTACAGATAGTCAGCTATTAGAAGAAGAAGGGATTGAGGATGTAGATGCATTTGTTTCGCTTACAGGCATAGATGAAGAAAATATAATACTTTCTATGTATGCAAATATGAAAAATGTAAACAAGGTAATAACAAAGGTAAGCCAGTCTTCATTTAAGGAACTTACAGAAAACTTTAATTTAGATACAGTGATATCTCCAAAAGATTTGACAAGTAACATAATTTTGAGATATGTAAAGGCAATGAATAATTCATATGGAAGTAAACTAAATTCTTTGTATAGAATAATAGATAACAAGGTAGAGGCTCTAGAATTTTCAGTAACAGAATCTTGTAAAATAATGAACAAGCCTCTTTCTGAATTAAATTTGAAAAAAGATATATTAATAGCTTGTATAGTAAGGGACAGAGATATTATAGTTCCAGATGGAAATGATTCAATACAAGAGGGAGATAATATTATAATAGTAACAAAACGACTAAATATCAATGATATAGAAGATATAATAGCAGATTAGGAGAAATATAATGAATTATGAAATGGTAGTTTATATTCTGCTAAATGTAGCAAAAATAGAGGGTGTCTTAATGTTGATACCTGGAATAGTCTCATTGATATATGGTGAATATGATGTAGCAAAGACTATTTTCTTAATAGCTATATTTTTTGCAGCAGTTGGCTTTCTATTTACAATTAAAAAGCCAAGAAAATCAGATATTTTCGCGAAAGATGGCCTATTTATAGTTGGTATTGCTTGGATAGCATTTTCAATAATAGGTGCACTTCCTTTTTATTTAACAGGAAGCATACATGGATTTATAAATGCATTTTTTGAAACGGTGTCTGGATTTACCACTACAGGATCTACTATACTGACCGATATAGAAGCCCTTCCCAATGGGATTCAGTTTTGGAGAGCTTTTACACATTGGATAGGCGGAATGGGTGTATTGGTATTCGTAATGGCAATCATTCCATTGGCAGGTAGCAGATCTATGAATATAATGAAGGCAGAAATACCAGGACCTACAGTAGATAAAATAGTTCCAAAGGCAAAACAAACAGCTAAAATACTATATTTTATATATATAGGTTTGACAATTTTACAGATATTATTTTTGATGGCAGGCAAGATGCCACTATTTGATAGTATAATTCATGCCTTTTCTACAGCAGGTACAGGAGGCTTCTCCAATAAGGCAAACAGCGTAGGACACTATGATAGTGCCTATATAGATGGTGTAATAACAATATTTATGATATTATTTGGTATCAACTTTAACTTGTTTTATTTAGCAATCTTAAAAAAGTTTAAAAGAATTTTCCAAAGTGAAGAGTTGAGAGCCTATTTGGCGATAATTGCTGTATCTACAATACTTATAACGTTCAATATAAGACATATGTATCCTTCTCTTATGAAGGCATTTAGATATGCGTCTTTCCAAGTAGCTTCTATAATTACAACTACTGGATTTATGACCGCAGACTTTAATGTATGGCCTATGTTTTCAAAGGCTATATTAATGCTTATAATGATAGTCGGTGCCTGTGCAGGCTCCACAGCAGGTGGTTTAAAAGTTTCTAGAATACTTATAATGGGAAAACATATAAAATCAGAAGTAAAAAGAATGATACATCCAAGAGCGATGGTGGGTGTAACAATTGATAAAAAACCTGTTGAGGCATCTGTAATAAGTAGTGTGTTAGCTTATTGTTTGATGTATTTCTCATTGATAGTAATATCATTTTTGTTGATATCACTCAATGAATTTGACTTTGAAACAAGTCTTACATCAGTTATTACTTGTATAAATAATGTTGGACCAGGAATAAGTAACATTGTTGGGCCAACTGGAAACTTCTCTACTTTCTCAGGTTTTTCTAAGCTTGTATTATCCTTTGATATGTTGCTTGGTAGGTTGGAGATATTCCCAATTTTACTTTTATTTAGTCCAAGGATGTATAAGAGAAGATTTTAATAGAATAAAAAATAGAAAGTAAGTAAATATAAAAAGACGATTTATAATAAATCGTCTTTTTTATTGTCTAGATAATTTGTTCAGTGTAATTTATTCAATTTGCAGAAATTATAGTTACTTATCAAAAAAAGGTATATTTTGAAATAAATATACAGAATATCAGCAAAATTATTGACTGCATAATACACTTTTGAGCATAAAAATGTGATGTCTTTTTATAATATTGCTTATTTAAAATATTTAGAATGACAAAAAAATATTTTTTTGAATGAATAGAGAAAATATTAAAAAAACTGCAAATACACGAATATTTTTTTCACTTTTAAATAAAAAATAAGTATAAAGATATACATTATCATAGACTTTCGTAAAATTATATGGTATAATCTACAGGTAATAGGCAGTGTTCTTGTGGGAAATTTTGTTTGTTACAACAATATAAAATTTCAAAACCATCTAGAGCACTATTTTTTTGACAATATTTGTAAATATCTATAAAAAGAGAAAGAAGAAAGGACAGAATTTATGTTAACAGCAATTACTGGAGTAAACTGGGGAGATGAAGGAAAAGGAAGAATGGTGGACTTGTTATCTGAAAACTACGATATAGTAGTTAGATATCAGGGTGGAAACAACGCAGGTCATACCGTTGTAAATGAAAAGGGTAAGTTTGTACTAAACTTATTGCCATCAGGGATACTACGTGATGATGTAGTAAACGTAATAGGTAATGGTGTTGTAGTTGATATCAAGCACTTAGTAGAAGAAATGAATAAGCTAAAAAAGGGTGGAATAAATATTACACCAGATAATCTAAAGGTGAGTGATAGAGCTATAATCGTTATGCCATACCATGTTGAGCAGGACTGTCTAGAAGAAGAAAGACTAGCAGATGCAGCATATGGATCAACTAAGAGAGGTATAGCTCCTGTTTATGGAGATAAATATATGAAGAAGGGCATCAGAATGGGTGAGCTTCTAGATGATAAAGAAGGCTTAAAAGAAAGATTAAAGGGAATAATCGAATGGAAGAACCTTATGATAGAAAAAGGATATGGTAAAGAAGCTATATCTTTTGATGAAATGTGGGCATATTTAGAAGAATATGGTGAAATAGTAAAGCATTTCGTATGTGATACAGGAGTATTCCTTAATGAATCAAATAAAAATGGTAAGGACATTATGTTTGAAGCTCAGTTAGGAGCACTTAGAGATATAGATTATGGTATTTATCCATTTACATCTTCATCTTCAACAATAGCTCCATATGCACCAATAGGAGCTGGTGTTCCAAACCTAAAGGTAACTAAATCAATAGGCATAATGAAGGCTTATTCAACTTGTGTTGGAGAAGGACCTTTTACAGCTGAAATGTTTGGAGACAGAGCAGAAGAATTACGTAAGGCTGGTAATGAATATGGTGCTGCTACTGGTAGACCAAGAAGAGTTGGTGGATTTGATATATTAGCATCAAGATACGGTGTTAGATGTCAGGGAGCTGATGAAATAGCACTTACTAAGCTAGACGTACTTTCATACCTAAAGGAAATTCCAGTATGTGTAGGATACACATTCAATGGTGAAATGCTAAAGGAATTCCCAATAGGAGAAAAGTTATTCAAGGCAGAACCAGTATATGAATACAGAAAAGGTTGGATGGAAGACGTATCTAACTGTAGAAAATTAGAAGAACTTCCAAAGGAAGCAATTGAATACATCAGATATATAGAAGAAGTAGTAGACTGTAAGATCAAGTATGTATCAGTTGGACCAGAAAGAGAACAGTATATAGTAATGCCATAAGGCGTTGTATCGATAAATTACAAATTCGCAGACTAGTTCTGCGAATTTTGTAAATTATAGCATTTTTATTTTATAATAAGATTGTTTATTGTGTAGAAAATACTATATTATGTCTATACATTTATAAAAAATATTAATTAATGTAGAACTAATATATATGAAATATTACTTTCTAGTAAAATGGAGGACTGTAGATGAAAAATACTTATGAATCACCACTGACTTCGAGATATGCAAGTGCAGAAATGCAGGCATTATTCTCACCAGATATGAAGTTTAAAACTTGGAGAAAGCTTTGGATAGCTTTAGCTGAGACAGAAAAAGAATTGGGTCTTGATATAACTCAAGAGCAAATAGATGAATTAAAGAAATTTCAAGATGATATCAATTATGATGTAGCAAAGGCTAGAGAAAAAGAAGTAAGACATGATGTAATGAGCCATGTGTATGCATATGGAGTTCAGTGTCCAAAGGCAGCTGGAATAATACATCTAGGAGCAACGTCTTGTTTTGTAGGTGACAACACTGATTTAATTGTGATGTATGAAGCCTTGGAACTAGTAAAGGAAAGACTTGCTAAGGTAATTACTACATTATCTAAATTTGCAGATGAGTACAAAAATCTTCCAACTCTTGGATTTACTCATTTTCAGCCTGCTCAGCCTACAACTGTAGGAAAAAGAGCGACTCTTTGGATTCAAGATTTCTTGCTTGACCTTGAAAGTCTAGAAGATTTTCTACAGAGAAAAAGATTAAGAGGGGCAAAGGGAACTACTGGAACACAAGCTTCTTTCCTAGAATTATTTGATGGTGATTATGAAAGAGTGAAAACTTTAGATAAAACTGTAGCAAATAAGATGGGTTATGATGATGTTTTTCAGGTAACAGGTCAAACATATTCAAGAAAGATAGATAGCCAGGTAATCAATATACTTGCTGGAATAGCTCAATCTGCAACAAAATTCTCTAATGATATAAGACTTCTTCAGCATCTTAAAGAAGTTGAAGAACCATTTGAAAAACACCAGATAGGCTCTTCTGCAATGGCGTATAAGAGAAACCCTATGAGAAGTGAAAGAATAGCATCTTTATCAAGGTATGTAATAGCAGATATGATTAACCCTGCAATGACTGTATCAGGACAATGGTTTGAAAGAACATTAGATGACTCTGCAAACAAAAGAATAGCAGTTCCAGAAGCTTTTCTTGCAATAGATGCAGTTCTTAACTTGTGTGCAAATGTAAGTGATGGTCTAGTTGTATATCCTAAGGTAATCGAACAAAGATTAATGAAGGAACTTCCTTTCATGGCTACAGAAAATATCATGATGGATGCAGTTAAAAAGGGTGGAAATAGACAGGAATTACATGAAAAAATTAGAGTACACTCTCTAGAGGCAGCCAAAATGGTCAAAGTAGAGGGACAAGAAAATGATTTAGTTGATAGAATAGCTAATGATTCTTCATTTGGAATTACAAAAGAAGAGATACTGGCTGTACTAAAGCCTGAACTATATGTAGGATGTGCTCCAATGCAGGTAGACGAATTTCTAAAAGAAATAGTAGCTCCAGCTTTAAAGGGTGTAGAGCTTATAGAAACAGCAGAAATAACAGTATAAATAATGGTAGAAATAGTGATTTATAAATAAAGAACTATTGCTATATGCTTATTATAAAAAATATGAAATATAGAGTTTATAAAATAAACTTAAATGCAAAAGGCTATTTTTGACTTTAAAAGTTAGAACTAGCCTTTTTGTTAGTTTGATTTAATTTTAAGCATATATTAATTATATTTTATTTAACTTATTTCTATATTAATTAAAATTATGTATGAAATCGTAAATAGTTTTCATATAAATTATTAATCTATTATATAGATCTATAAAATATTGAACATATATATAGTAAATGAAAAGAAAAAAGTTATAAAAATATAAATAGTAATGTTCTAGTAGTGAGAAAAAGAAAAAAATAATAAGAAAAAATTGTATATTTTAAAGATTTATTGCAAAAATATATTATAAAATATATAATGATGTATATAGATATGCCTAACTATTTTATTTTAAATATTGAATTATTGAAAACATATAAATAAAAAATTGTAAACTAATTTATATGATATAGTTAAAGAATATTAGATGGTTTTGATTGAGGAGGTGGCAATATGCCAACAAATAAAGAAATTAAAACGTTGAGCAGAAGACAATTGAAAGGGAAATGGGGAAAACTTGCTTTAGTAAATTTAGGTGTTGTAGCAGTTATGCTTCTATTAGGATACTATGTTAATGGAATAATAGCACAAATACTTTGTGTTCCCTTGATGGTCGGTTCTTCTAAATTGATGTTGAGTGTAGCAAATGGAGAAAAGTTAGATCTTAATAACTTTATAGCAAATAAAACTGTGTATATTAGATATTTAGTATTCACTTTGATACTTGCGATGATACAAATGTTAATTGGGATAATATTTGCTTTGGTTAGTAGTGGAGTACTTGCAACATCATTTATGCTTGGATCATCAAATATTGATGAAAATATGATGAAAGCCCTAAGCCAGAATATGGGAGCTGTAATGATTTTAGCAATAGTAGGTTTAATATTGCTTATTGTGATGGTATATATAGACTTAATATATAGTATGACAGAGTATGTAATCCTAAGAGATAATGAAGATATAGATGCTATAATGTCTATGAAATATTCAAGATCGCTTTTAAAAGGTCATTTATGGGAATTTTTCAAATTACAAATATCATTTATAGGATGGTATTTACTATCTATCCTGACAGCTGGTATAGGGGTTATATTTGTAAACTCATACATAATGACATCAAGTGCAAACTTCTATTTAGAATTAATTTATAAAGAAGAAGAAAAAGCTAGAGAGATGGGAATAATAAATTCGGAGTCAAATATGCATTACAGAAGTTATATGGATGATAAAGAAACAGCTGAATAAGGCTGAGTATGACTTGTAGGGACAAAGAATATAAAATAAGTAAAAGTAAAAGTAAAAGTAAAAACAAAAGTAAATGCGAAATAAATCTCTAGTTAATTGGAGATTAAAAATAATTATTGGTCAGAAAACAAGGTCAATAGAAATGAAATAAAGAATGAGAGGCTGCTATTAGATTTTTCTGGTAGCAGTCTTTGTTGATATATTTTGTACTATCTATTATAATGTGGTAAAATATACTCACATATAATAGGTATATTGTGTTGAAAATTAGACATAATATATCAAGCTATATAAGATTTTGTAGGTCTGGAATTTAAGAAAATATTCTTTGTCTGTCGGTATATTCAATAAATATTGATCAATTTTAAATAAAAAAATTGAGTGATTTTTAGATGAAAATATTAAAAAGTTTTCTGAAATATAATGAAGGCTTTATCTAAAAATAAATGATTAAATTTTTATAAAAAATCAGTATAGTCAAAATAGACTAAAAAGAGAGCAAAGCTAATATTCTTTGTTCCAAATTTATTGTAAATGTTTTAAAAATATAAATTAGGAGGCGTAAAAATGTCTGATGAAAAAATTATAAAATTTGGCAAGCTTCAAGAAAAATGGAATGAGCAGGAAGTAGATAAGTTTGAAGACTTTCTAAATATGATGATGGAAGACGTGGTAACTGGAAATATATCTATTTCTGAGTTTACTGCTAAGATGAGCAAGTATCAGTTAGACAATAATATTTCAAATGAAAAATTAATGGAACTACAGAAAAAATTATTGGAAAAGATGGGAATAGACATAGATATAAATGATTTCAATAAGCAAATGGAAATATTAGAAGGCTTGGAAAAAAGTGGGTCCAATTCAGATTCAGATGGTGAAAATAAAAATTCATTTGATACTAAAAAAATAAAGGAGATAGCTTTTTTTGATTTTTATAAAGATAAAATAACAAATAAAAAAATCCCTGAATTTCACCTTAAAACAGAAAAAAATGATTTAATAATGTTTATGGAAGAGGATAAAATAACAATCGTAACAGAGAATAAAATAGATTTTGCTGATGATGAATTAAATGCTGTGATAACAGACTATAGAGAATGTATTCATGGATCCTTAAAAATTGTAGCGTGTGAAGCTTCAAAGATATATGAATATCACTAAGGGTATTTAAAGATAAATCTATGAATCTATAGGTTAGAAAAAATCATAAAATTCCGATTTTTAAATGAAATACTTGAAAAAAATTGATTTTATATAACTATATAGGGTGTAGGGACTTTAATTGATAAAAAATATTTTTTATTGAGACCCTACACCATTTGTAGATAAGAAATAGATAGGCGAAGGTTAGAAATAGATGGCAGTTAATAAAATGCTGTAATTAATAAAAATATGGAAATCAGTAAAAAAATGGCAGTTAATAAAAACATTGAAATTAATAAAAAATAGAGCTATATTAATGAAAATATTGATATGAAAATGCGTAATGTAAACGTTTTATAAAATATGATAAAATCTTTTTGGCTAATAAAGTTATTTGACCGATAAAGACTTTATTTATAGTGAGTAAATATATAATAATAAATTTAAAATTAGGTACTTTATTAACGTTTTTTAAAGGTTTCTTTGATAAAGTATTTATAGATGCTCCTTCTTCTAAGTAGAGGATGTTTAAAAATATTATAAAATTTTCAGTAGAATTATGAATTGACATATGTGTGCTTATTTAATTATAGATTATTCGATGTATATATTATATTATGATTGAAGTATGACTATATTTTGCATTCCTTAATAACAGATATAAGATATTATAGATAATTTTTTAAATGGATATTTTTATAAAATTAAAATCATATCAAATTGATTTTATCAAATAAGAATATAAAAGCGATTTAGTTTTGATTAGAAGTGCAAATTTATAGATAGACACATAAATATTAAAACGACTGATATTATCTTGATTTTTAAAAATCAAGGAGAGTATTTTGAATATTTATGCCTTGAGAATCTAAGGGAGTAACAATAAAATAATAAATCAGTTTGCTGAGAAAGGAGATTGCATTGAGTCGAGGAGCTAAAAAGGGATTTCTAGGAGAAATCTGGGAGGTAATAAAAATACTATTGATGGCCATGGTATTGGCTATGGTAATAGTACAGTTTATAAGACCGACTAGAGTAGATGGGTTGTCTATGTATCCAACTTTAGATAACAATGATTATCTTATAATTAATAGAGTTAGCAGATATACTGGAGTTGATAGAGGCGATGTAGTAGTATTTGACAGTGATATGCCTATAAATGCTGGAGAGGATCAAAAGAGCACAGCAAAGAAAGTATTAGATGTCGTTCTTCAAGATGACAGTAGTACAAAAGATTTGGTAAAAAGAGTTATTGCTGTTGGCGGAGATCATATAACTGTAAAAGATGGCGTAGTAAAGGTAAATGATCAAAAAATTTCGGAACCATATGTTTCTGAAGGTAACATAACAGAAGGAAATATAGATACAGTAGTACCTGAGGGAATGTTATTTTGTATGGGTGATAATAGAATGAGAAGCTTGGATAGTAGATATCCAGAAGTAGGATTCGTACCAGAAAAGAAGTTAGTTGGTAGCGTTTTAGTTAGGTTATTACCACTAGAAAATATTGGAAGAGTAAACTAAAAGTTTGGAGTAAATTCAAGGGGCTATCTCCTTGAATTTATTTATAATAAGAGAATTATTAAATATAGTAAGGTAGTTTATAAAAATAAAAATGAAAGATTGTGCTGAGGGGTAGGAGGCGTTTATGAAAACTTTGAAATTTATGGTGGATGGAGAAGCATTAGAAATTGAAAAAGAGAGTATTAAACTTAGTGAAATAGCCAATATGTTGGAGGATAGATATGAAGGTTATATCTGTATGGGGGTTATAAATAATAAACTTTATGATTTAAATAGAACCTTATATAGAGGGTGTGAAATAAACTTTATAGATACCACAGCAGTTGAGGGAGATAGAATGTACTTTAGAGGACTTTCTTTTCTTTTGATGTTAGCCTGTAGAGATCTTTATCATGGATCAAAGGTATATATTAAACATTCAATAGGTGATGGACTTTACTGTGTGGTAGAAGATATGCCTATTCTTACAGATGAGGATATAAAAGACATTAAAAACAAGATGTTGGAATATGTTAGAGAAGATCATGAAATAATATGCAGATACCTTCCAAATGATCAAGCCATTGAAAAATTCTCAAAATTAGGAAGATTTGAAAAGGCAGAAATATTAAAGTATAGAACTGAGGATTTGACAAAAGTATATGAGTGCTGTGGTTACTTTGATTATTTCTATGGCTATATGTATCCGTCAACAGGATATTTAAAGGACTTAGGAGTTGCAAAAATGGCCGATGGCTTGGTGATTTTGGGTCCAGAAAAAGGAGTCAAAGGAACAGTTACAAAATTTAAAGAAATGCCTAAATTATCAGACGTATACAGAGAGTCTGAAACATGGTCAGAAGCCTTGGGTATAGATACAGTAGTAGATTTAAATAGAATAATTGAGAACAATCTCTACGGTGAGATGATAAGAACAGTAGAGGCTCTTCACGAAAAAAAGATTGCAGAAATAGCAGATACTATAGTGAAAAGCAATAAAAAAATAATACTAATAGCCGCTCCATCGTCTTCAGGCAAGACAAGTTTTGCACATAGATTATCTACTCAATTGAGAGTAAACGGTCTTCACACTTTAGCTATATCTCTTGATGATTACTTTGTAAATAGAGTGGATACGCCTAGAAACGAAGATGGTGAAGCTGATTACGAGTCTATTGAGTCTATAGATATAAAGAGATTTAATAGCGATTTGAATAAACTGTTGGCTGGAGAAGAAATTGAAAAAATAAAGTTTGATTTTATGGATGGAGTAAGAGTATATACTGGAGAAAAAATTTCAATCGATGAAAAACAACCGATTATACTAGAGGGAATTCATGGATTAAATCCGATACTTACTAAATCTATTGAAGAGTCTTTGAAGTTTAGAATCTATATAAGTGTTATTACTCAGGTAAATCTAGATGATCACAATAGAATACCGACCACTGACCTTAGATTGATAAGAAGAATGGTCAGGGATTATCAGTTTAGAGGAATGAATGCAGAGACAACTATGGATATATGGCCGTCAGTTAGAAGAGGTGAAGAGAAAAATATTTTTCCTCATCAAGAGCAAGCAGATGTAATGTTTAACTCGGCAAGTATATATGAAATACCAGTCCTTAAAAAGCAAGTAATAAAAATTCTAAAAGAGGTAAGTGAAACCAGCAGACATCATTTGGAGGCAGTAAGACTTAGAAAGTTGCTTCAATATTTTGATGAGCTAAATGATATAGACGATATTGGCCCAACTGCTATAATTAGGGAGTTTATAGGTGGAAGTAGGATAGTTTAAATTTGATAAATTAAAACTTAAAAATATGCTTATAAAAATTTCAGACTATTTGCTAAAATTTAGATATCAGTATCACATAGTAACAGTTTGATATTTAAACTTTATTTTGTTGCACTTACTAAAGGAGGGGAGTGATAGTTTTGCCTAGAAAAAAAACAAAAAAAGAAGTAATAGAGATTTTAGACTTATTATCGGAAATGCACCCAAATGCCCACTGTGAATTGCTACATAATTCAGCATTTGAGCTTTTGATAGCAACCATTTTGTCTGCTCAATGTACAGATGTAAGAGTAAATATGGTTACAAAAGATTTATTTAAAAGATATAATACACCAGAAGATTTTAGCAATCTAAGTCTATCAGAAATAGAAAAAGAAATAAAAACATGTGGGCTTTATAAGAGTAAGGCAAAAAAAATCAAAGAAACATCTTCTATTCTTGTGGATAAGTACAACTCAGACGTACCAGATTCACTAGAAGAATTACTTACTCTTCCTGGTGTTGGAAGAAAAACAGCAGGGGTAGTGCTAAGCAATGCATTTGGAGTTCCTGCAATTGCGGTAGATACACATGTGTTTCGAGTAAGTAATCGAATAGGAATTGTAAATGAAAAAACACCAGAAAAAACAGAGTTTGCTCTGATGAAAGCCATACCAAAAGAGAGATGGTCTCATAGCCACCATCTACTCATTTTTCATGGAAGAAGAGTGTGTAAAGCAAGAAAGCCAGAGTGTGAAAATTGCAATATTACAGAGTATTGTAATTACTATAAAACAGATGTAGAACCTAATATAAGTAAATAAAACACCATTCTTACTGTTAGAATATAGATTTTATAGTCCATTTATGGTATTATATAGTGTGGACTGAAGAGGATTTTTTTGAAATTATTATAGTTATTAAATTAAAAAACAAGTGAGAAAAATATAAGTTATAGTAAAGGATTAGGAGGGCGCGATGGCTTTAAATATCGTATTAGTAGAACCTGAAATACCACATAATACTGGTAATATAATTAGAACAGTTGCAGATACAGGAGCAACATTACATCTTATTAGACCATTAGGTTTTGATTTTGATGATAAGCATTTGAAAAGATGTGGACTCGATTACTGGGATATAGCTCAGATTAAATTTTATGATAGCTTTAAAGAGCTTCATGATAAATATCCAGATGTTCAGTACTTCTATTCAACAACAAAGGGAAATAAAAATCATGCTGAGGTAAAATATGAGGATAACTGTTTCTTGGTGTTTGGAAAAGAAACAAAGGGATTACCAAAAGATTTGATAGATGAAAATATTGAAAATTGTATTAGAATACCTATGAAAGATATACCTGGGGCTAGATGCTTGAATTTATCCAATGCAGTGGCAATAGTTGCATATGAGGCTATGAGACAGTTGGATTTTCAGGATTTAATATAATTACAAGCTAAATTTTGAAGTTATAAAAATATAATAGTTTATATTTTTATTTAGATATTTAATTTGTAATCTAATCCAAAGCGGGATATTAAAGTGTACTGTAAAATTGACTTGTGGGGACTTGGTCGAGAAGCGGTATAGAGGTATGCCGTCTTAATTGTTTGGAGGTATTATATGGAAGATATAAAGATAGTGTGTGATAGCTTATCGGATATTACACAAGAATATATAGATAAATATGATTTAGAATTTATTCCTTTAAATGTAATGATTGAAGGAGAAGAATATAAAGACAGGGTTAATCTAAGCAGTGAAGAGTTCTATAGAAGAATTAGAGAAGATAAGATAATGCCTAAGACTTCACAGATTACTTATGCAGATTTTTATGAAGTATTTGATAAGTATACAAAAGAAGGTAAAAAGATTATTTATATCTCTGCAGCAGCTTCAGCAACAGGTACTATGCAAAGTGCTATGCTTGCTAGAAGTGAGGTAGAAGGCGGAGATATTAGGATAATAGACTCTAATACACTTTGTTATGGGATTGCTGTATTGGTTATCAAGGCTGCTGAATTGAGAGATCAAGGTAAATCTCTTGACGAAATAGTAGAAGAAATAGAAAAAATTAAAGATGAAGTATATGTAACATTCTCTTGTGATGATTTAGAGTATTTAAAAAGAGGTGGAAGAATATCTGGAACAATGGCTATGATAGGTACAGTCTTGAATATAAAACCTCTATGTGTAATAAAAGAAGGAATCGTGGACAATGTAGCAAATGCCAGGGGAAAAAGAAATGTTGCGTCTAAATTAGTAGAAATTGCCAAAGAAAATGGCGTTTCTGATCTTAGTGACCAAACGGTATTTTTGGGTTATACAGACGATTTAAAAGAAAGAGAAAGATTAGAGCAAAAACTAATTGAAGAATTCAATCCAAAAGAAATAAAATATTTCTTGATTGGTTGTGGAATAGGTACACATGGTGGACCTGGTGTTACAGGATTTATATGTTATAAAAATAAATAAATAAAGTAAAGGGGATATTGCATTTGCAATATCCCCTAATATTTTATTTAAGCAACAACTTCTATAGCAGGTTTATGGAAATATCCACAAGCACAACCTAATAAAAGTGTTGTAGGTAGCCATATATTTCCCATTATTATATCAAAGTAAAGCAGAGGTACGCCTCGGTCTATATTGGCGGCGATAACCTCAAATGACATGATACCTAAAATAAATAGAATAAACACTGACTTTGAGATGGCGTCCATCTTGTAAAATATTTTTACATGGATAAACTCTTTTTCTATAAGAGTTCTCAGTAAATAGAATCCAAGGAAAAATAGACAGGCAAGCTCAAAAAATCTAAATATAAAAAGATATGTGTGATTAGGGGCTATAAGGTTGCTTACCAGACCAACTTTATAGGCGAAATGAGTAATAAACTCAAATATTAAAAAAACAATTAAATAAAAAAAGTTACTTTTTTTGCAGTTCATAAAAATCATCCTCTCTTTGTAGAACTAATTTAGCACAATATTATATGAATAGTCAATATTTAGAAAATTAAGAATAAAATAGAAGGAAGTATTTTATTTATTAGAGTTTTTAATGAAATATAAAATAAAATAACGAGAATATTAATCAATGTTTTTAAAAGATAGGTAAATTGATAAAAATAAAAATATTGAAAAATATACGAGTATAAAAAAAAGGAGTAGTCGCCCACTCCTTTTAACTATAGTTCTTTCAATAGTTCTAATAGGTATTCCCACATATTAGCTATCGAATCGATTTCTGCATATTCTCCTGAAGAATGTACATCAAATACATTTGGTCCTATTGATATAGCTTCGGCCCTGTGTGATAGCTTATTAAGCAATATTCCACTTTCTAACCCACAGTGCATTACACTTACGATAGGTTTCTTTGTAAATTTCTTTTCATATACTTCGACAGCGATTTCTTCTAGACCTGAGTTTGAATCATATTCCCATGCAGGATAATCAGCAGAAAATTCGATCGAAGCATCAAAAATATCTGCAAGCATTGCCATTTTTGTCATGACAAACTCTTTCTTTGACTGCATAGAGCTCCTAGTCAAACTAACAAAGTCAATTCTGGTATTGGATTCCTTTACAACAGCAAAATTTGATGATGTATCAACACTACCTTCTAGTGAAGTAGACATAGACAAAATTCCATTTGGAATCAAGTTTAAGATACGAATAATCTTTTTCTTACAGTCCGTTGAAAACACCTTAAAAGATGCTGGTGCAGATCTTCTTAGTTTTATTTTTAAATTTGGATCAATGGCATAAATCTCTTTTTGAGTTTTGGCTGCCATTTTCTGTATATCTCTTACAACTTTTTCAAGATCTTCATCTTTTATAGATATTACAGCTCCACAATTTCTTGGTATTACATTTCTCTTTGATCCTCCACTAATGTTAAAAAGATCAAATTCTTGAGTTATGGCGTTTAATAATCTCCCCATTATGACATTGGCGTTACCTCTTTGCTTGTCAATATCAATTCCTGAGTGACCTCCTAACAATCCATGAACATTAATTTCTAGTGCAACATTCTTTGTATTGGCTGGCTTGTACTCTTTCTTTAATGAAATAGTAGAATTTATAGCTCCAGCACATCCTGTAAGAATGTAATCCTCTTCTTCTGAATCTAAATTGATCACATATTCTGAATTTAATGAAGATAAATCCATATTATTTACTCCAATTAAGCCAACCTCTTCACTTGTAGTGAATACACATTCAAGGTTCGGATGTGATATATCAGAAGATTCAAGTACTGTCATCATATATGCGACACCAATACCATCATCAGCGCCAAGAGTAGTATCTTTGGCCATCAATTTATTTCCATCAATTACAAGCTCTATTGGATCCTTTTCAAAGTCATGCTCTGAAGTATCTGTTGCTTCTCCAACCATATCAATATGTGCTTGCAACATAACTGTACGCCCCTCAGGTTTTCCATTTGTGGCAGATTTTTTGACTATTAAGTTGTTGTATGCGTCTTGAGTAGTCTCTAAACCAAGATTTTCAGCAAAATTTTTAATATAATCGCTGACTTCTTTTTCGTTGCCAGATGTTCTAGGTATTCTAGATATATCTTCAAAATTTTTGAAAACTCTGCTTGGTGTCAGTCCTCCTGTGATGTAGTCCATTATTAACACCTCCTTGAGAGATAAATTTGTATATATAATTGCATATAAAAATGTATACACTTCTATTATAGCATGATTAGAGCAAATTATTTAAAAATTTTCAAACAAAATCATATTTATGATATAATAACTATTGAATGAGTGTGAGCTTTAAAGAAAGAACTAGTAATAAAATTTTTAAAGATATAGTGTAGAGCAAAATATATATAATCTGTCAAAAACAGATGCTTGAAAGAACTAATTTAAGATCAGAGCAACTGTATAATATTATTATATAGAAGCTGATGATGGAAGGAGAAAGAAACTTAGTTTTATGGATAAACAATTTTACAATGTATTAGAATTAGATAAAATAATAGATCAATTAAAAACAAAAGCTTCATCAGAGCTTGGAAAATCTATTATAGAAAATATAGAACCATTTTTTAGCTATGGCGAAGTAGAGATGGCTCTAAAAGAAACAACAGAGGCACAATCGATATTAATAAAAAGAGGACATATACCAATACAAGGTCTTCACAATATAGTAGATAAGGTGAAAAGAGCGGACATAGGGGCTACAATAGATGCCAAAAGTCTATTACAAATAGCCGATACCATGAGAACTACTAGAATACTTTCGAATATTTTAAGTGGAGATATAAAAGTAGAAACTTTTGGAAATGCTGAAACAGCAGTAGAAGAAGAACAAGAGGATATAGTTAAGTACCCTATAATACAGTCACTAGCACGTTCTCTTTATATACATAAAGATTTGGAAGAAGAGATTTTCAATGCAATAGTAAGCGAAATAGAAATTTCGGATTCAGCATCTAGTGAATTAAGAAGTATAAGAAGAAGAACTATACAGAAGAACCAATCAATTAGATCAAAACTAAACTCTATTATATCTTCAACAACTTATCAAAAGTACCTACAAGATGCTATTATTTCTATGAGGGGTGATAGGTTTGTTGTACCAGTGAAGGCAGAGTATAGGTCTATGGTCTCTGGAATAATTCACGATCAATCATCTTCTGGAGCGACTTTATTTATTGAACCGATGTCAATAGTGGAAATGAACAATGATCTTAGACAGTTGAGGCTAGAAGAAGCAGAAGAGATAGAAAGAATATTAGCTGAGTTGTCAGCTATGGTAGGAGAGGTAAGCCGTGAGCTTATATCTAATCAGGAAATACTTTCTAAGCTAGATTTTATATTTGCAAAGGGAAAACTGTCACTTGAAATGAAAGCTGTAGAGCCAAGGTTAAATAGAGATAAAAAATTTAGAATAGTAAAGGGCAGACATCCTCTTTTGGATAAGAGTACGGTTGTAGCAAACACAGTATATCTAGGAGAAGACTTTACTACACTTTTGATTACTGGACCAAATACAGGTGGTAAAACAGTTACAATTAAAATGGTGGGAATATTTGCCTTGATGACTCAATGTGGTCTTCATATACCTGCAGATTATGGAAGTAGTATGTGTGTTTTTGATAATATATTTGCAGATATAGGTGATGACCAAAGTATCGAGCAAAGTCTATCAACATTTTCATCACATATGACGAGAATAGTAGAAATATTGGACAATGTAACTGAAGATTCTTTAGTAATTTTCGATGAGTTGGGAGCAGGTACTGATCCAGAAGAAGGAGCTGCACTTGCAATCGCTATATTGGAAGATATAAGAATGGCAGGAGCGTCATGTATTGCAACTACTCACTATAGTGAACTTAAAAAGTATGCACTTGCTAAGCCAGATGTTGAAAATGCGGCAGTTGAATTTGATATGGAAGAGCTATCTCCTACATATAGATTATTGATTGGTGTACCAGGAAAGTCAAACGCCTTTGAAATTTCTAGAAAGTTGGGACTTCCAGACCACATAATAGATAGTGCAAAAGAATTTTTGACAAGTGATAATATAGAACTTGAAGATGTTCTTCAAAATGTGGAAAAGAGCAGACTAAAGACTGAAGAAGAGCTAAGGCGTGCCGAAAGAATGAGAGAAGAAGTAGAAAATATAAAAGACGATTATAATATAAAAATGGAAAAACTTCAAACTTCTAGAGATAAGATGTTGGAAAATGCAAGAAGTGAAGCTTTTTCTATAATCAGACAGGCTAAAGATTCTACTGACAATATGATTAAAGAGTTAAAGGAAATAGAAAAACAACGTGCGTCAAAAGACAATGATAGAAGAATAGAAAAAATTCGTAAAGAAATCAGTGAATCTATGGGGAAACTACAGCCAAGTGTAGAAAGCATGGTAGTTCCAAAATATGCATCAAAAGAAATCAAAAGTTTAAAGCCTGGGGAAGATGTAGATATAATCACATTGAGACAGGAAGGGACAGTTATATCAGCCGATGATAAAAAGAAAGAAGCACTCGTTCAGGTAGGTATAATGAAGATGAATCTTCCTTATAAATCTCTAAAAAGAATAGAAAAGAAAGAACAAAGTAACGTAACAAGGGCTACAAGAAAAATAATAAGATCAAAATCAGGAAATGTAAAAAGAGAAGTAGATCTAAGAGGAATGAACCTAGAAGAAGCCATAATGAAGGTAGAAAAATATCTAGATGATGCCTGTATGGCTGGGCATGATGAAGTAACCATTATTCATGGAGTAGGTACAGGAGTACTAAAAAGAGGAATTTCTGAGTGGCTAAAAACTAATCCTCATGTAAAATCCATGAGAGAAGGAAAGTATGGCGAAGGTGGAATAGGAGTAACAATAGTAACAGTAAAATAATTATTTGTGAGGAATTTATGAATAAGGAAAAAATAATAGTATCTGCTTGTCTAGTAGGTATTGACTGTAAATACAATGGAAAGAATAATAAAGATGAAAATGTTATAAAATATTTAAAAAATAAAGAATATATTACAATATGTCCAGAATGCTTTGGAGGATTGAGTACACCAAGAGTTCCATCAGAAATAGAGTATGGAAAAAGTGGCGAAGATCTAGTGGATAAAGTAGAGAAAAGTACAAATAATGAATTTAAAAAAAATGATTATGCAAAAGTTTATTCTAAAGAAGGGGTAGATGTTACTGAAGAATTCCTTTTAGGCGCACAAAAGGCTCTAGAAATAGCTCTAGATAATAGAGTTTCCAAAGCTATTTTAAAAGAGTCCAGTCCATCATGTGGGGTAAATACTATTTACACTGGAAAATTTGATGGTGATAAAAAGCAAGGGCAAGGTGTAACAACAGCTTTATTCAAGAAACACAATATAATGGTAATAAGTGAAAAAGATCTTTAAAATAAAAAAAGGTTGAGGACTTTTGTGGATTTGAATTTATTAATATATAGAAATTGATAAATAAAACTAAGATAGAAGTCCTTTAAATCGGTTAAATAGTTTATAATAAGTAAATAGAAAGTGTATAAATAAAAATCATATCAAAGTAGACTTCTAATAAACAAAAATATAATAGGTAATTTATATGATAAAGTTCAAATAATAGCATAACTGTTAAATTTACAATAGTAGATACTATAAAGATCAAAATCTACGTTAAAATAAGTATGTTGTATTGAAATATCTTGATAAATAATATATTATAATATATTGGGTATTAGTTTATAAAAAATATCTAGGGGATAGAGTTTATTATTTATATAGGGGAAAATACTCAAAAATTTTAAAATATTATTTAGTAATAAATATTATTATGATATATAAAAAATACAGGGTATTACTTTGTATATTGAAGTTATAGTTTGCAATGAAATATACTTGAACTACATTAGGGAGGAAGACAATATGGTAGATTTTAAGCAAGTCATATCTGAAAGCCTAAAGGCAAAGATAGAAGATATGACAATTGAAGAGATAAAAGCTCTTTTAGAGGTACCACCAAATAAGGATATGGGAGACTATGCGTTTCCTTGCTTTAAGTTAGCAAAAATTTTTAGAAAGTCACCAAATATGATAGCTGAAGAAATAGCAAATGAGTTAGAATTAACAGATGATATTTCTAAGATAATTAACTTAGGTGGCTATGTAAACTTTTTTGTCAACAAAGAACAGTTGGCAAAGAAAGTAATAAATCAGATACTAACAGAAAAAGAAAACTATGGTAGAAGTAATTATGGAGAGGGAAAAGATGTAATAGTGGAGTTTTCTTCACCTAATATTGCCAAGCCATTCCATATAGGGCATATAAGAACAACTGTAATAGGAAATGCAATATACAAACTTTATGAATCTCAAGGCTATAATACTATTAGAATTAACCATCTTGGAGATTACGGAACACAGTTCGGCAAGTTAATAGTAGCTTATAAATTATGGGGTGAGAAAGAAGTTGTTGAACAAAATCCTATCAAGGAACTATTGAAGCTGTATGTTAGATTCCACGATGAAGCTGAGAAAAAACCAGAAATGGAAGATGAGGCAAGATCTTGGTTTACAAAGCTTGAGCATCACGATGAAGAGGCTACTGAATTATGGCAATGGTTTAGAGATGAGAGTTTAAAGGAATTCCAAAATGTTTATGATTTATTAGATATCCAGTTTGACTCACTAACAGGGGAAAGCTTTTACTCAGACAAGATGCCAGCAGTAATAGACGCATTAAATGAAAAAGGTCTTCTTGAAGAATCTCAAGGAGCGATGATTGTAGACTTAGAGGATGAAAAACTTCCTCCAGCACTTATACAGAAGAAAGATGGATCCACTCTATATATCACAAGAGATATAGCAGCCGGAATATATAGAAAAGAAACTTATGATTTTGATAAATGTATATATGTTGTTGGATCTCAGCAGATACTTCATTTTGAACAGTATTTTGCTATTATTAAAAAGATGGGATATGATTGGTATAAAGATTTGGTACATGTTCCATTTGGTATGGTTGCTCTTGAAGCAGGAACTATGTCAACTAGAAAGGGTAGAGTAGTATTTCTAGAGGATGTACTTCATCAAGCAATAGACAAGACAAAAGAAATTATTGAAGAAAAAAATCCAAATGCGGATAATATAGAAGAAATTGCAAAAGAGGTAGGAGTAGGAGCTGTAGTGTTCCAGGAGCTATCAAATAGCAGAATCAAGGACTATACTTTCTCTTGGGAAAGAACTCTAAGCTTTGAAGGAGAAACAGGACCATATGTTCAGTACACTCACGCTAGATGTTGTGCTGTTGAAAGAAAGGCAAATACAGAGATTTCATCGGATATAAACTTTGATTTACTTGGTGATGAAGAAGCATCTGAGGTACTTAAGGTTCTTGAAACATTTAATAAAAATATTATGCTTGCTATGTCAAAGAACGAACCTCATATAGTAACAAGATTTGTTCTAGATCTTGCTCAGGCATTTAACAAATTCTATCACAATAGACCAATTCTTGTAGATGATGAAGAATTAAGAAAGGCTAGATTGGCCTTGGTAGAATGTACTAGACAGACTATAGAAAATGCACTTCACCTATTGGGCATGCAAGCACCAGTGAAGATGTAATAAACTGTATAGTTTTTGAAATAGAGTAGTGTCAATAAAACTAAAAAGTAGAATATAAATAATCCTTTTATAGATTTTTGTGATCTAACTGAAAGTGACGTTTATCTACTTAAAACTTTTAGAAATAAATTAAAAATAATAATAAAAAAAAGATAAAGTTTGACTTTGTCTTTTTTTATTGTATTCTTAATTTAAAAATTAAGAATACTCTTACAAATGAATACCGAAAGATTTAACTTAAATTTAACATAAAATTAAGAATTTTACTAAAATAAAGCCTTTTGTATATTTTATGATAAAAAGAAAAGTATATTTAAAAAAAACTTAATTAATTTTCAAAAATGAGTTCCATATAGATACAGAATGGTGTATACTGTACTTGTAATAAAATATGTAAAAATTTATATGAGTAAAAATTTATTTTCGGAGGTATTATTATGACAACGTTTTTAATCGGACTAGTTATGTTAGTTGTTGGTGGCTCTCTATATGGTAGATTTACTGAAAAAGTATTTGCACCAGATGATAGACCAACTCCAGCAACAAGCATAAACGATGGTGTAGATTACGTTCCTATGAAACAACGTAAAAACGCACTAATCGAATTATTAAATATAGCAGGTACTGGACCAATACTTGGACCAATACAGGGTATATTATTTGGACCTATTGCATTTATTCTTATTCCAATAGGTTGTGTATTAGGTGGAGCAGTACATGATTATTTCTGCGGAATGATCTCTGTCAGAAGTAATGGTAAGCAGATGCCAGCACTAATAAATGATCACTTAGGTGGTAAAGTTTATAAGGTATATAATGTTTTTGTTATAGCTCTTATGATACTAGTTGGTGCAGTATTTATATATACTCCTGGCGATCTTATAGTTATAAACTTGTTAAAGCAAGAATCAGTTGTGGGTAATCCTGTAGTTTGGATAGTGTATGGATGTATATTTGCATACTACTTAGCTGCTACTCTTTTCCCAATTGATAAAATAATCGGTAAGGTTTATCCAATATTTGGTATTATATTATTACTTTCATCAGTTGGTATATTTATTGGATTATTTGTAAATGGATACCAATTAGAAAACTTGAGCATGTCAAATTGGATGGGATCACATCCAGGAGGAGTTCCACTTTTACCAGTATTCTTTGTTACAGTAGCTTGTGGTATAGTATCTGGATTCCATTCAACTCAGGCAACTTTAATAGGTAGATCAGTAACAAGTGAAAGAGAAGGTAGAAAAACTTTCTATGATATGATGATATTTGAAGGATTAATAGCAATGATATGGGCAGCAGCAGCTATGGGACTATACAATAAGGGTATAGCACCAGATCTAGTTGGAAAGCCAGCAGTAATAGGACTAGTAGCTAATGATATGTTAGGTACAATTGGTGGACTAATAGCTATAATAGGTGTTATTGTATTACCTATTACTTCAGGAGATACATCTCTACGTGCAGCTAGATTAATGGTAGCAGATGCTATAGGATATGATCAGACAAAGGCTAAGAACAGAGTAATCTTATCTACATTTATATTTATACCAGTTGCAGCAATACTAGTATTTGCAAAGGTAAATGCAGAAGGATTTAATGTTTTATGGCAGTATTTTGCATGGGCAAATCAGACAATAGCAATATTTGCATTTGCTATGATTTCTATGTATCTATACAAACTTAAGAAAAATTATATTATAGCTTTGATACCAGGAATGTTCTATACTTATGTTATAGTAGCCTATCTATTAGGAGCAAAAATTGGATTTAATCTTCCTCAAAATATTGCAAATGTAGTTGGTGTTGTTTTGGCAATTGTATATGGAGCAGCAATAGTAAACAGTGGAAAGAAAGCTTTATCTAGCGTAGAAAAGTTAAGTGCTTAGTAATAACTTATCTTAAAATTTAGATAATCAGTATAAAATAAAAACAGAGCAGTATACTGCTCTGTTTTTTATATTTATATATTGCTGTTAATTAAACATTTATGATTTTTTATTTAATTTCTTCCATTTTCTTATCTTAGTTCGAAATGTTTTGAAAGGGGCAACAGTATTTATATGGATCCACTTCCAAATAGGCCATTTAGATGGTGTAGAAGAGGCCCATTGTCTGGAGTCAGGTACAAAAAGGTCATCGTTTGAAAGAGAATTGATCCAATCAATTAGACTATCAAGATCTTTATTAAACAAATTTTTTAGTTCCTCAAGTTTGTAATTTTCATATTGTCTATAAAAATCATTATATAGTTCTCCTAATTTGTTCCATTTATACTCTGGAGTTGGAGTGATTACTTTATTTCCAATTTTTTCTTGACTCTCCCAGAATTGAATCAGATTGATCCAGCCTAATTGATAAGCAATCATTTGAAAAGGTGATCTATCTACGCCTTCAATTATTTTGTGAAGATCTTTTTCTTCTATATCATCAAATTCTCCAATAAACAATTTGGAGGTTTTTTTAATTTCTTCTATTAAATCAGTTTTATTTTCATATTCTCTCATATATTTCTCCTTTTTTATTTCATTTAAATATACTTAGATACATATCTATATGGTAATATTAAAATTTTTATACCCTTATAGATTTGCATTTTTAGATTTATTTATGATGAGTAATGTCAGAATTATAAAGTTATAGCTAAGAAGCCTTTGAGCACGCTATAGATTATAAATGCAAGAAAAGACTACTTGTCTGAATAATTATATATAAAAAGAGCTTTTATGTCAATTATAAATACTAAGAAAAAGTTATAGTTAATTAAAAATATAGTTAATGGATAAAGATCTATCAAATTAATTATATATCCAATAAGAAATTAATAAATTTCTTGTTAATTTTAGAGAATAAATAATACATGACAAAACTGATAAGTGTTTAAACAATTCCAACAAAAAGTCTTTTGTATACATAGCTTGTTAAGGCTTGATTTTTAGAGTAAAATATACAGTACAGATGAATTTCATATGAGGTGTAAAAATGAGTTTAGATAGAGTAGGATATAAAATAGATAGTACAATAAAGGATGCTTACAGGGCATCTTTTCAAACTGTAGATAATGAAATATACTATTTGATGTTGATTTGTACAAAAGTATTGTACTGCAATAAAGGACATAGAAAAATAACAGTAGATATTGATAGATTATATGATGAATTTGTATACTTTAGATACTATAGCAAAATGAGTGATGATTATTTGCTTAATTTTTTTATGCCACTGATGGTGGTCAGTAGAAGTTTTGAAAATTATGAAGAAGAGGCATTGAGCCTGATTGAAAAATTATGTAAGTTTTATAATTTGCCTAATAAAAAATATGACTATACAATGGATCTTCTTTGCTATGACATTGTATTTAGAAAACTTTTATTATCAGATACTGCTATGATAGAAATTTTGTATGAAATAAAAGACAAGTTAATAGAATTTAACCCTTATAAATTAAATAAAAAAGAAAATATAAAATTTCAGATAAGAAAAATAAAATACATAGAGAATATACACAAGTGTATAGACCATTACGAAATTGAAAAAAAAGAATCTTTCTTTGAGTCAGAAATAAAATTGATTGATATATTGCAATGTGCATATGATGTTGAAGATGTGGATAAAAGCTTGGAAAATATGGATTGTGGATCTATAAGTGTTTATAATTTTATTAAAAAGGTATCTGAATCAAAAGGTTCTGACAGCTTAGAAATAAAAAATGAAAAGTTTATAGATGCAATGGGAGATTATTTGATTAAAATAAGAAATATAGAAGTTAATACAAAAAAGTATAACGCATCTTCTAATCCAAAGTCTTTTTTAAATATGAATATAGGTGATGAATTTGTTGATCCGATATTGAATCAAGCTAAAATTCTTTATAAAGATATAGAAAAAGAAGACGGTGAAGATAAATATATCATAGAGGTATCTACAAAAACGGGAAATTATAAATTTAGATACCCTAAAAATAAGAAGTAACAATGGAAAGTAAATATAAGAAGTAACATTAGAAAATAAATATAAGAAATAGTAGTGTAAGACACAACTGTTATTTTTAATAGATAACAGTTTGCTTATAAATTTGAATGGAGAAATTATGAAAGTATTGCTTACAACGTTGAATTCGAAGTTTATACATACGAATTTGGCAATTAGATATATTAGAGAGTATTCTAGATATTTAGAGGGTGAAGACTATAAACTTTTTATGAAGGAATACACAATCAACAATAGCATAGACTATATTATGAAAGATATATATCAGTTAGACGTAGATGTATTGGTATTTTCTGTATATATTTGGAATGTGGAAGATATAGTGAGATTATGTGAAAATATAAAAAAAGTTAGACCAAATATAAAAATTGTTTTGGGTGGACCAGAAGTTAGTTATGATTGTGAAAATGCTATGAGCAAGTATCCATTTGTAGATTATATATTGTATGGAGAAGGTGAGAGAGTCTATAGAGATTTGATGCTGAGCTTGATGGGCAAAATGAGACGGGAAGATCTAAGAGGAGTTGCCTATAGAAACAATAATCAAGTTGTAGTAAATCAAGCAATGCCACTAATCGCTGATTTGGATGAAATACCGAGCCCATATGAGCATATAGACAAGAGTGAGTATGAAAACAAAATAGTATATTTTGAATCATCAAGAGGCTGCCCATTTAACTGCCAATACTGTCTATCTTCAGCAATAAAAGGATTGCGATATTTTAGTGTTGCTAGAATAAAAAGAGATCTTAAAAATCTAATAGATGCTAGAGTATCTCAAATTAAATTTATAGATAGAACTTTTAATGCAAATAGAGAAATAGCAAAAGATGTAATGAATTTTCTCATGGAAAATGATAACGGGTATACAACTTATCATTTTGAAGTTACTGCACATTTAATAGATGACGACATGCTAGACTTTTTAAAAGATTGTAAACCAGGACTTTTTCAGTTTGAAATAGGAGTTCAATCAACAAATGATAAAACACTTGAAGCTGTTGGCAGAAAAGATGACTTTGAAAGATTGACTAAAGTAGTGAATACGATATCAGAATATAGAAATATTCATCAACACTTGGATCTTATAGCGGGACTTCCATATGAAAATTATGATAGATTTGGGTATTCTTTTGACGATGTATTTGCTCTCAAATCAGAATGTTTACAGTTGGGTTTTCTTAAAATGATCAAGGGTACAGGTATTAGAAATGAGGCAGATATACATGATTATATCTATAAAGACTATCCTCCATATGAGATTCTTGCAAATAAATATATCTCTTATGGAGAAATATTGAGGCTAAAAGATATAGAGGAAATACTAGAAACATACTACAATTCAGGTAATTTTTTGTTATCTACAGACTATATAATTGATAGATATTATGATAGACCTTTCAAGTTTTTTGAAGAATTTGCAAGCTACTTTAATAAAAGTGCTTATTTTGATGTAGCTAATTCCAAAAATAAATTGTATGAAATATTTTTGAATTTTGTATTAGACTCAGTAATTGGTAAAAAACAAATAAAGCAAAAAGTGTTAAAAGAAGACAAAAAAATTAAAGAGAATTTTAGTATAAATTTAGATATGGATGATAAAATCAATCAAGAGAATCAAGAGAATCAAGAGAATCAAGAGAATCAAGAGAATCAAGAGAATCAAGAGA
>NZ_JAVWJH010000004.1:184149-198397 GCF_036639115.1 Peptostreptococcus sp.
ATCAAGAATTGGAAATTTTTAGAGATATACTGAAATTTGATTATGTGTCTTTGGGAAGAAGCGCATCTATACCGAAATTCTTTAATAGAATAGATGTAGATGATTTTAAAAACAGGGGACATCAATTCTTGAAAGATGAAGAAAATCAAAAGGTATATACTCCAGAACATTTTGGAGAAGCTGCAAAAAATATTGTAAGGTATGTGCAGTTTGAAGAGTTTAGATATAATGTAATTGATTTGAAAAATGATATTGCTAGCAATGTAGAAAAACTTCAAAATACGGTGCTTTTCTATTATGATATTGATAAAATATTTGAAAAATCAAAGTCATATAGAGTAAAAATATAAAAAATAAATGTAAAAAATGATGTTACAGTTATATGTTGTTTGGGTATACTCATATTAGCCTAGACTTCATTTAATGAGATAGACTATAAATTGAAAGAAGGAAATTATATGAAAAGTAAAATTGAAAAGTATATATTAGATAAATCTGAAGAATTAGTATTTATCACAATAGAAAAGAATAGTGAGATAGAGCTTGAAGGATATAGCATACCAGAAACTGGATTGAAGGTACCTATTAAAAGTGATGTCTTGGTAAAAAATATCAAGGATAATACAGCGCAAGAATCATTGAATATGATGTCTATGATAGACGCAATGCTTTACATTGAAGGCATAGACTCGAATTTTGCCCTTAATAGTGAATATGATAAGTTTATAGATGCTTTTATTGAAAAGGTGAAATTTGATTGTTTACCATACTTGGGTTATATGTCAAATAAGAGTTATCAAGAAGGTGAAATTAGAGATGCTCTTGTCTATATCAAATCATTTTTAAGAAGAAGTCCAGATGACGTAATGGCACTATATCAATACTCAATAATATGTCAAGAGTTGGCTTTGAGATATCAAAAGGATGAAGATTTGCAGGCTACAAATGATTTTTTAATGGAAGCGTTAACGAGTTTAGAGCATATATTAGATATAGATAATGAATTTTCATTGGCGTATTATCAGTTAGGTTTTCATTATTCAAATCAAAATCAATTTATTAAGGCAAAGTATATTTGGGAAAGAGCTTTAGAACTGGGAATTGATGAAGAAATGGTAGCAGAAATTCAAGAAAATCTTAGCAATATAGATTTTAAAGTGAGATACGAAGAAGGATATAATTTGGTATTTCAGGGAAAGGCAGAGGAGGGCTTAGAAAAGCTACTTCCAATAGAGGAACAACATCCTGATTGGTGGAATCTGCTATTTATTATTAGTCTAGCATACAAGTCATTAGGTGAAGTTGGAGAGGCAAAAAAATATCTAGAAAAGATACTTATAATTAGACCTACACAGGTGGATACCCTAGTGGAAATGGCTCTTTGTCTTGCTGAAGAAGGAAATATTGAAGGTGCTATAACTTACTTGTCAAAAGCTGCAAAGATAAGAAAGGATGACCCAGAAATTCTTTGTAATTTGGGTATGGCATATCTAAATAATGGAGATCACGATGACGCAAAATATTATATAGAAAGAGCGTATGAAATTGATCCAATGGATGAGGTAACGATAGCTTGTATGAAACAGCTATAAAAGTGTAGTTCTCTTATAAGTAAGATGAGAGGATGTGGTTGCTATAAATTCATTAGGACTTGCAAGTAGTATTAGCTTTGTAATGGTATTTTTAGAGGGATTGGTGTCGTTTTTTTCACCATGTGTTATTCCATTGATACCTTTATATATGGGCTATTTGGCAGGTGGTGCCAAAGTAAAAAAAGAAGATGGTAGTGAAACTTACGAAAAAAGGACAGTGATTTTGCATACTGTATTTTTTGTATTGGGAATATCAGCTGCATTTTTTATATTAGGACTCGGATTTTCATCATTAGGCTCAGCATTTAGGGAATATCGAGATGTTATGGCCAAACTCGGTGGAGTATTGATTATTATACTGGGACTAAATCAGATAGGATTATTTAAGATTAAATTTTTAAATAAACAGGTAAAAATAAGCAATAAAACATCAAGCAAAAAAATGAATCCTTTAGTAGCTTTTGTCATGGGATTTGGATTTAGCTTTGCTTGGACACCTTGTGTGGGACCAGCTTTAGCATCTGTATTAATACTAGCATCAAATGCAAGTAGTGTTTTGGAAGGTAATTTACTAGTATTTGTATATGCACTTGGATTTTTGATACCATTTATTGTTTTAGGTATTTTTACAGGTCAAACATTGAACTTTATTAAGAAAAATCCAAAGATAATGAATGTAATTGTCAAAGTCGGTGGAGTAATATTAGTGGCGATGGGATTGATGCTTCTTTTGGGAACTTTTGAAAGATTTGAATCTTTATTTAATGGAGATGGATCTGCACAAAGAGTGGAAGAAAGTATTGAAGAAGCAAAAAAAGATAGTGATAAAAATAAAGCAATAACAGCTGATGATGAGAAAGAAAAATCACAGAATGAAGCACAAAATTCTGAGCAAAGAGAAAGCATGATTCCGATAAAGCTAAAAGATCAAAATGGAAATATGGTAAATGTGGAAGATTTTAAGGGGAAAGTTGTATTTATAAACTTTTTTGCAACTTGGTGTCCACCTTGTAAGGAAGAAATTCCAGACATAGAAAATCTATACAAGGATAATGGCTACAATCAAAACGATGTAGTAGTAATAGGTATAGCGGCTCCAAATCAAGGTAGGGAGCAGGATGAAGAGGGTGTAAAAAACTTTATAAAAGAGTATAATATTACATACCCGGTATTGATGGATACGAGCGGAGAAATATTTAATCAATATGGTGCGTATTCACTTCCAACAACATTTTTGATTGATAAGGAAAGTAAAGTTTATGGCTATGTATCAGGAGCAATTCCAAGGGATACGATGGATAAAGCTATAAGTGACACTAAAAATTTAAAATAGATAATTTTATAAAAATTCAAAAAAAGCCTTGACACTTCTTTGAAAAGTTATTATAATAAAACTCAATCGAATAATTACTGTTGACGAAGAGAGTAGCTCAAATGAATTTTCAGCGAACTAGAGTATGGTGTGAGTCTAGTATTGAAGTTTGAAGTGAAAAGAACTTTCGAGGTTGCTGGAAGAAAATAAGTATTTTGGCAGGTTTCCCGCCTTAAGGGTTTAAGAGGATAGTTTATACTATCAATTGGAGTGGTAACGCGGAATTTTCGTCTCTTGAGCAATTTGCTCAAGGGACTTTTTTTATACTCAAATTTCTAATAATATATATTATGTATCTTATTAGAGAATTAATTATAAAAATAATTTCGAATATACTTATCATATCAATAATTGTATTATAAACTATCAATAAGAGTGGTAACGCGGTGATTCGTCTCTTGGATATATATCCAAGGGATTTTTTTATTGGGAAAATAAGTGCACATATTTTATCCAGAAAATTAGGAATAATCAAAAAATAAATCTTTGAAATTAGATATATCTTGCTGATGCAATATTAAGAACTAGATATAAAAATTTGAAATTTATATCTATATTTAAAAAATTGTGAATGTTGTTTTGGATGAAAACAGTTTGGAAAGAAAAAATAGAATTCTAAAAGGAAAAAAATTGAGAATATTAAAAGCTAAAGTATACTCAAAAAGAAAAACTAAGAAATATTAGACGGATTATTATAAAACATAAAAATTAATAGGAGGCATAAAATGAAATTTTTAATAAATAAAATAAATAAATCTATATTAAAAAAATTAACAGTAATCACTTTGGTAATGATGGTTGCCGGAGCTAGTATAGCTTGTAGTGATAAAAAAAATAATACATCATCACAAGCTAATGAACAAGTAGATGTTTTGGATCAGATAAAAGAAAGTGGGAAGATAAGAGTTGGTACAGCACCAGGATATCCGCCATTTGAATTTGTACAAGCTAAAGATGGAAAAAGTGAAGTATTGGGTGCCGACATAGATTTGGCAAAGAAAATTGCTGAAAAGCTCGATGTTGCTCTTGATATAAAGACAATGGATTTTGATGCATTACTTCCTGCTCTTCAGGCAGGTAAAGTCGATATTGTAATTACAGGAATGACACCAAATGAAAAGAGAAAAAAGGCAGTAGATTTTTCGGATATTTATTTTACAGGTGCAAATTCAGTAATAGTAAAGTCTGATTTTGCAAAAGAAATAAAGACAAGTGATGATCTTAAAAATTATAAAGTTGGACTTCAAAAAGGATCAACTCAAGAAGAGTATGTAAATAATATATTGAAGGTTGAAAACAGCAAATCTTTGACATCTGTTCCTGATTTGATTACTGACCTGAAGAATGGAAATATAGATGCAATACTTACAAGCATGACAGTTGCTAAAATTAACGAAAAACAAAACACAGGAATTAAGGTTATAAATAATGTTGACCTTAAAGGCTCTGGTAGTGAAGAAACAGCTGCTATAGCTGTAAAAAAGGGAGAAAATAAAAAACTTATCTCTGAAATGAATTCTGTAATTAAAGAATTAAAAGATAGCGGTGAATATGAAAAGATATTAAATAAAAATATTGATTTATCTAGTAAGTAATTTAGTTAGAAGAAAGATTTTAATAGTGAAAGGAAGATCTTTCTAGTGAAATATAGATTTAAGTAAGAAATGCAGGTAAGAAATTTAAGTAGAGATATAATTAGTAATTAAGAGATAGTTAATAAGTCTTGCCTTTTTTTAGAGTGATCAGTTAGGTGAACTATAGAAGTTAGGTAATTTTATTATAAATAAAGAATAATATAAAAACAATGGAGGAAAAATAAATGAAAAAAATAGTATTAGCATATTCAGGTGGATTGGACACTTCAGTAATTATACCATGGTTAAAGGAAAACTATGAAGGGTGTGAAGTAATAGCAGTATGTGGAGATGTTGGTCAGGGAG
This sequence comes from Peptostreptococcus sp., assembly GCF_036639115.1. GTDB lineage: Bacteria > Bacillota > Clostridia > Peptostreptococcales > Peptostreptococcaceae > Peptostreptococcus. The sequence continues at coordinate 189,054 of NZ_JAVWJH010000004.1, forward strand.
ATGAAACTGACGTAGTATATGAAAAAGCAATAAAAAGTGGTGCTTCAAAATGTTATATTGCAGACCTTAAAGAAGAATTTGTAAAGGATTATGTATGGCCAGTGATAAAGGCTGGAGCGGTCTATGAAGGAAAATACCTACTAGGGACTTCAGCTGCAAGACCTTTAATAGCTAAGGCTTTGGTAGAGGTAGCAGAAAAAGAAGGAGCTCAATATATTTGTCATGGTGCAACTGGAAAAGGAAATGATCAAGTTCGTTTTGAACTAGGTGTGAAGGCTTTAAATCCAGATATTAAAATAATTGCACCTTGGAGAATGTGGGATATAAAATCTCGTGATGAAGCAATAGACTATGCAAAGGCTCATAATATAGAAGTGCCAGTAACAAAAAAACGCCCTTATAGCATGGACAGAAATGTACTTCATTTAAGTCATGAGGGTGGGGATTTGGAAGATCCAGCAAATGAACCAATTGAAGATCTTTGCCTTATATGTTCAAGTCCTGAAAAGGCTCCAGATCTAGCTGAATATGTAACGATAGCTTTTGAAAATGGAAACCCAGTATCAATCAATGGAATAGAAATGTCTCCACTAGAATTATTGGAAAAAGCCAATGAAATTGCTGCTAAAAATGGAGTAGGAATATTGGATATGGTTGAAAATCGTCTTGTAGGAATGAAATCAAGAGGCGTATATGAAACTCCAGGAGGGGTACTTCTTTTAGAAGCTCACAAGGCTTTAGAGAGTTTAACTCTTGATAGAGATACTTTATCTTATAAGTCTCAGGTGGCAATAAAATATTCAGAACTAGTATATGATGGACTATGGTTTACACCATTAAAAGAAGCTTTGGATGCATTTATTGACAGTACACAAAACACTTGTACTGGAGAAGTAAAGATGAAGCTTTATAAGGGAAATTGCCATTCAGCAGGTATAAAATCTCCATTCTCACTATATAGTGAAGAGCTAGCAACTTTTGGAGAAGATGATATATATGATCAAAAAGATGCAGAAGGTTTTATAAATCTATTTGGACTTCCTCTAAAGGTGAATGCAAAAATGAAGGCAAAAAATAATTTATAAATCGTTTTTTAATAAAAATGGAGTCAGCAGTTATAAAAACTGGGAAATTGCATAGAATTATATAACTATGGAGCAATCTAGAAAAGCAGTATAAATAAAATAAAATGAAAAACAATGGAATTTAGGCTTGAAATTTGAATCTATTTAGAAAAATAGAGATGAAAATTAATCTGAATATAAATAAACATAAGTTGAAGTTGGGAGGATATAGATGGAAAAGCTGTGGGGTGGTCGATTTCAAAAAGACACTGACAAATTAATGGAAGACTTTAATTCTTCTATAAGCTTTGATTCAAAGTTGTATGCCTATGATATACAGGGAAGTATAGCACATGCAACTATGCTTGGAAGCACGGGAATAATTGAAAAATCAGAGGCTGAAAAAATAATAAATGGTTTAAAAGAAATAAAAGAGGATATCGAGGCTGGGAAGGTAGAATTTAGTAAGAAGCATGAAGATATTCATATGAATATAGAGGTATTGCTCACAGAAAAAATAGGCGAAACAGGTAAGAAGTTACATACGGCAAGAAGTCGTAACGATCAAGTAGCGCTAGATTTGAGGTTGTATGCAAGAGATTCAGTAATTGATCTATCAGAACTTCTTAAAAAGTGGATGGAGGCTCTTACAAATTTAGCTGAAAAGAATTTGAACACAATAATGCCTGGATATACACATCTTCAAAGAGCCCAACCAATCTCTTTTGCACACAATTTAATGGCCTATGCGGAGATGGCTAAAAGAGATTACCAAAGATTGGAATCTTGGATAGATATACATAATGTAATGCCCCTTGGTAGTGGAGCTTTAGCTGGAACAACTTTTCCTATAGATAGAGAAATGACATCAAAATTACTCGGATTTGATGGACCTTGCATGAACTCATTGGATGGAGTAAGTGATAGAGACTATATAATAGATCTACTAAGTGCAGCAAGCACTGGAATGATGCACCTAAGTAGGTTGTGTGAAGAAATTATACTGTGGTCTAGCCAAGAATTTAGTTTTATAGAATTAGATGATGCCTATAGTACAGGAAGCTCTATGATGCCTCAAAAGAAAAATCCAGATGCAGCTGAGTTAGTAAGGGGAAAAACTGGAAGAGTATATGGGGATCTAATGTCTATTTTGACTACTATGAAAGGTATTCCTTTAGCTTACAATAAGGATATGCAAGAAGATAAGGAATGTTTATTTGATGGAGTAGAAACTTGGTCAAAATGCCTTAGTATAATGATTGCAATGATCGAAACTCTAAAGGTTTGTAAAGAAAAAATGCTTGCAGCGAGCAAGGGTGGATTTACAAATGCTACTGATCTAGCAGATTATTTGGTGAAAAAGGGCATAGCTTTTAGAGATGCACATAAAATTACAGGTGAAATAGTATTTGAATGCATTCAAAAAAATATATCTTTGGGCGAATTCACTTTAGAAAACTATAAAAATTATAGTCAACTAATAGAAGAGGATATATATGAAGATATTGACGTTAGACATTGCGTTGAGTATAGAAATTCAATAGGCGGACCAAATGCAGGGCAAGTTCAAAGATCAATAGAAAACATAAGGAAAATTTTATAAAATATTTGTTATTTAAAAAAATATTACAATATTACATATAAAAAAATAAAGGATAGCAAGATATTTTACATGTAGATATTAAAAATATAGTGCGAAAGTAAATACTAAAAACACATTGCATATCTAAAGATTAAAATATAGTGCATAGCTAAATATTAAAAATATAGTGCGAAAGCAAATATTAAAAACACATTGCATATCTAAAGATTAAAATATAGTACAGAGATAAATGTTAAAAATGTAGTGTAAAAGTGATATTAAAAATCTAGCTTAAAAGTATGTGTCAGTAATATAATCCAAAAAACAAAGTTTAAATAAGCAAGAAAAAAACGGTCATCAAAACATGACCGTTTTTTTATTTAATAAAATATGAAGTATAAAACTTATATAAAATTGACTGGATTTTATGTAATATTATATAAAAAGTAATGAAAATAAAGTATTGATATGCTTGATATAATTATATTTTCTAAAGTTATAGAGTATTAAAAAACTAATTGATAATATTTATCAAAAAAATGTTGACTTTAATAATAACACTTGCTATAATGAAAATAGATAATTAATGATAATAAATATCAATGAGAAGCATCGTAAAGTTTAAGCTATAGAAATATTCATATAAAACTATTTCTATATACAAAAGTACGGTTAATTATTGATAACATTCCATAAAAGTTCAGATAATGAATAGGATTGATGAATAAAATTTATTGTTTTATCATATTTAAAAAGGTAGGTATACTATATGACAAGTATGAGGTTTGAAAATATATTAGCTACATTTTGTTCACCAGCTCTTATGGGCAAGAAGGTTTCAAATTTAGTATCAGTTTCAAAAAAAGAACTTCCAGAAATATCTATTTTACTTGATATTTATAATGATAAATTAAATAGATATGATATTAATATAAAAACTATATGTGAATGTGGAGAGAGAGTATTATTATTTGTTTATAGGGAGGAACTTTTAAAAGAGCATTTAAAAAATGAAGATATAAAAGAAATTTTATTAGAATATGGATACTTAAAGGCAGATACTGTTGATGAACATATAGATATTTTGAGCAGCAGAATGCAGATGAGACAGTTCCCCCATGAGATAGGAGTTTTTCTAGGATATCCAGTATCAGATGTACAGGGATTTATTGAAAATGATGGACGAAACTATGAATATTGTGGATATTGGAAGGTATATAAGGATGCTCATAGGGCAAAAAAGACTTTCACAATGTATGATAATATAAGGTCGTTCATGGTAGCAGAATTAGATTGTGGTAGAAATCTGGATAATATAATAAGCCAGTTTCAAAATATAGCATAAAAATATAGCATAACATAGGAGGATTTAAAATGAAAAAGGTTGGAGTATTTTATTGGAGTGGATCAGGCAATACAGAAGCAATGGCAAAGGCTGTAGCAAATGGACTTTCAAAGGAAGGTGTTGAGTTTGATCTTGTAAATATTTCAGAAGACTCAAAGGATATAAAAGACTACGAAATGTTAATGTTTGGTTGCCCATCAATGGGAATGGAAGTACTAGAAGAAGCAGAATTTGAACCATTCTTTGAAGAAGCTGAAAAGTCTATATCAGGCAAAAAAGTGGCTTTATTTGGTTCCTATGGTTGGGGCGACGGAGAATGGATGAGAAACTGGCAGGATAGAGTAGAAAGTGCAAATGCAGATTTATATAAGGGAGAAGGTTTGATGATAAATGAAACTCCTGATGATGAAGGATTGTCTCAGTGTGAAGAGCTAGGATCATCATTTGCACAGTATTAAAGCATAACCCTACACACCCCCAAAATGTGTAAATGAAATTTGGATATATATAATAAAAAGGGACTAAAATTTTAGTCCTTTTTTTGTTGACTTATTTATGAAAATATCCTATACTATAAATATAAATAATCAAATTAATGTTCGTTATATCACGAATATTAATTCAAAAAAAGATATAAAACAATAATATTTTAGCCCTTTGAATTTATTTATATGTCAGACTAGGGATTTATTTTTATGTAGTATTAAATTTGATTTTATAATTTCTAGTGTTGAGTCTATAAAGTTTATAATAATGTGCTAAAAAGTTTAGGGGAGGTTCAAATGGGATTTAAATCAGATATTGAAATTGCTCAGGAAACAAAACCAAAGGATATTAGGGATATCGCAAATAAGATAGGCCTGTCAGAAGATGATATAGAACTATATGGAAAATATAAGGCAAAAATAGATTATAATGTGTTGGATAGAATAGAAAATAAAAGGGGTAAATTAATTCTGACTACAGCGATTAATCCAACTCCTGCAGGAGAAGGAAAAACAACTACTTCTATTGGAGTGGCAGATGCATTTACAAAGCTTGGGAAAAATGCAATTACTGCACTTAGAGAGCCATCTATGGGTCCAGTATTTGGAATCAAAGGTGGAGCAGCTGGTGGTGGGTATGCTCAAGTAATACCTATGGAAGACATCAACTTACACTTTACAGGGGATATGCACGCTATTGGTGCTGCAAATAATCTTCTAGCTGCCATGCTTGATAATCACATATATCAAGGTAATAAACTAAACATCAATCCTAAGAGAGTAACTTGGAGAAGATGTGTTGATATGAATGATAGACAGTTAAGAAATATTGTAGATGGTTTGGGTAAAAAAATCGATGGAGTGACAAGAGAAGATGGGTTTGATATTACGGTTGCATCTGAAGTAATGGCTACGTTTTGTTTATCAAATAATATATCTGAACTAAAGGAAAACTTGGGAGACATAGTAGTAGCATATAGTTATGAAGGAAAGCCAGTTACTGCTAGAGATTTGCAGGCAAACGGTGCTATGGCAGCAATTTTGAAGGATGCCCTAAAACCAAACTTAGTTCAGACACTAGAGGGAACTCCTGCGATAATTCATGGTGGACCATTTGCCAATATAGCACATGGATGTAACTCAGTTATAGCTACAAAGATGGCAATGCATATGAGTGATTATGTAGTTACAGAAGCTGGATTTGGAGCGGATCTTGGAGCAGAAAAATTCCTAGATATAAAATGTAGGATAGCAGATATAAAGCCAGATGCAGTGATCATAGTTGCTACTGTGAGAGCACTAAAGTATAACGGCGGGGTAGCAAAGGATCAGTTGAATACAGAAAATTTAGAGGCTCTAGAAAAAGGACTACCAAATCTTTTGAAGCATATTGAAAATATCACAAAGGTATACCAGTTACCTGCAGTGGTAGCGATTAATAGATTTCCATTAGACAGTGAGGCAGAATTAAAGTTAATAGAAGAAAAATGTAATGCACTAGGAGTAAATGTTGCACTTTCGGAAGTCTGGTCTAAAGGTGGAGAAGGTGGAGTAGAAGTAGCTAAAGAGGTAATTAAGTTAATAGAAGAAGGAGAAAATAACTTCAGATATTGTTATGAAGAAGATATGACAATAAAGGAAAAGTTAAATGCTATAGCTACAAAGGTATATGGGGCTGATGGAGTTGACTTTTCATCAGATGCCGAAAAACAGATAAAAGAAATTGAGGAGCTAGGATTCGGTAAGTTGCCAATATGTGTTGCAAAAACACAGTATTCATTATCTGATGATCAGAGTAAGCTTGGTAGACCAACAGGATTTAGAATTAATGTAAGAGATCTAACAATATCTGCAGGGGCAGGGTTTATTGTAGCACTTACAGGTGCAATTATGAAGATGCCAGGACTTTCAAAGAAGCCAGCAGCTCAAAGAATCGATGTGGATGAAAGTGGTATAATTTCAGGATTATTCTAAAAAATAAAAATAAAGCAATATATATAAATTAAGATATATCTTTATGTGAAATAGCACTGGAAATTCAGTGCTATTTTTTATATTTGAAGGATTAAATAAGCGATTTATAAATACTTTGATCAAGAAAAATTATTTATAAATGTAATTAAGATAAAAAACACACTTTTAAAAAATGCTTAAAAAATAAATAAAATACATCTCAAAATATAAAGAACTAATTTAAATAAATATAAAAACACATTAAAACATGTATTTATTAATAAAAATGTTTTTATGAAATCTTTAAGGGTATTAAATATAGAAATAGAATTATTATTTTATTTTTTGTAAGTTTGTGAGTAGCTATAAAATAATCTTGATATGAAAAGTGTGATTTATTATATCAAGAAAGTTGGGAGGGGTCGTATGATAGAAAATGAAAAATTAAAGAAGATAGTCTTTTTTTCATTTGCTTTGCTATTATCGTCATTGATTTCACCCATAGCATTTGCAGATAGTGAGGAAATTAGATTCAATAATAAAAATAAAAAACATGTTTCAAGAAGAATTAGTTATAAGGAATTTGATTCATCTAAAGAAACAGAAAGCATAAAAATTAATGAAGAAGTTATCAATGATAAAGCTAAGACCTTTGATAGTTCTCAAATAGTAGATCTAAAGATAGTTGAAAATCCAAATAAAACCAAGTATATAGAGGATGAAAGTTTTGATCCAGAAGGTATAAAGCTAGAAATGTATGATATAAATGGAAATGTGAAAGTAATAAATTCAGAAAATTTTGAAAAAGAACAAATAAAACTTATACCTAAAAAAGGTACTAAACTATCAGACGGAGTGAAATTTATTGAGGCTATGAAAGTAGAAAAGGAAGCCGTTATATCTGACAGAGTAAATATAACAGTTAAAAGTAAAAATGAAGAGGAAAACTACTTATTAAAACCGACATTAGAATTTAAGAAAAGAGAAAACAGATTGTTAATAAGCAATATTGATCCAGAAAGCAGTAAAATAATAGTGAAATATGGAGATGAACTAGAAAGTATCGATAAAGAAATGCTTACTATTGTGGAAAATGCTGGCATATGGATGCAGGAAAAAGAAAATGTAGTTCATAGAATAAAAAGAAATTTATTATCTTCAATCACTACAGTTGAAGCAGTCGATCATATACTGACCAAAGAAGAAGATAATACAGAATATAGTGTGGAATCTGTAGATGACTCTACATTAAAAATATATATTCCTGATTCTAAAGTTGACAGTATGGAAAATAAATATATTCAGGTAGGAGTAAGAAGTATTCCAGTTATTTCAAATGATAAAGTGAAAAAAGATAGTGTATCCGATCCAATTCTTTGGAATGAAAAAAACAGAAACTTAGCAAAGATAAAGGATATAGAAAATATAACATTAGAAAAAGATAAGAAAATAAAGACAATTGATATAGGCGAATATGTTGAGGGTGATTATGAAAAAATATTTATAAAAGATCTTCCTAAGGGGCTTAACTATAATAGTAAAAAGAACTTGATAGAAGGAACTCCTAGTAAAGAAGAGTTTAAGGAAGTTAAGTTAATAGTAGAAAATAGCTTTGGAAAAACGCAAAAGTCTTTTAAGATGAAGGTGAAAAATATAGATAGTAAAACTGAAAATGTAAAAATGCAAAAACCTTCCTTGAACATATCATTATTTAGAGAAGATGATAGGATCTATGGTGAAGATAGGGTTGATACAGCGGTAAGGTTGAGTAGAAAAATCCATAGATTTAGAGCCAACTCAGTGATAATAGTGAATAAAAATAAATTTTCAGATGCACTGACTTCTATACCTTTAGCTAAACAATTGGATGCTCCAATATTACTTACTGATCCAAAAGAGTTGCCAGAAGATACTATTAAAGAAATTGATAGATTAGAAGTAAAAAATATATATTTAGTAGGGTCCAAGCAGTCAATATCAAAATCCTTAGAGAATAGATTGCTATCAAAGTCTTATGTAATTCATAGGTTTGCAGGAAGTAACAGGTATGAAACAGCAGGATTGATTGGAGAGATGGTAAGAAAAAATGGAAATAAAAACACAGTTGTACTAGCTTCAGGAGAGAACCTTTCAGATGCATTGTCTATATCTTCTCTAGCAACTCAAAATGATATTCCCATATTATTATCTCAAAAAGACGATTTGAATAAATATACAAAAGAGCTTATTGCAAAATGGGATCCTTTGGAAGTGATAATTGCAGGAGGAATGAAGAGTGTATCAACTATAGCAGAATTTGACATAAAATATGGTTTTGATGTGGGTGTTGAACGTCTCTCTAGTGAAGTATACAAAGGTGCGAGAGTGATAACAAGATTGTATGGAAAAAATAGATATGAAAGTTCTGCTAAAATTGCAAAATACCAATATCCAAATGCAACATTAGGAATATACGCTAGTGGAGAAAGTTTTGCAGATTCTGTATTAGCAGGAGCATATGCATCAAGTAGGGAACTTCCAATACTGCTTGTTGAAAAAAATAGGATTGATTCATCAGTAAAAGCTTATATAAGAGATTCTAATATGAGGAGATTTACAGTTATTGGTGGTGAGGATAGTATATCAAATGAGGTTATAAAGTATCTTAAGTATGAATTAAATCTTGCTTAGTGTATAAATGATATAAGACATAGAAAATAGTTATAATGAAATTTTAAAAGATTATAACGTAGTAGGAAAGGGGTGTTTGTGATGTAGGATATACATGGAAATAAAAACATCTAAAGAAAGGTAAAGTATTATGATTTGTGAAAACTCAAGAAAAGAGAAAGAAAAAGCTTAATACGAAAGGGGTGTTTGCGATGTAGGATATACATGGAAATAAAAACATCTAAAGAAAGGTAAAGTATTATGAT
>NZ_JAVWJH010000004.1:198497-277872 GCF_036639115.1 Peptostreptococcus sp.
TTGTGAAAACTCAAGAAAAGAGAAAGAAAAAGCTTAATACGAAAGGGGTGTTTGTGATGTAGGATATAAATATTAGATATAAAAACATCAAAACAGTCAAAAAATCACGAAAAAATTATTGCGTTAATTTATAGATGGCAAAAAGTAAAAAGATGAAGTGTAAAAAGAGAAAGTAATGGTGAGAAAATTTAAAACTCAGTATTAAAGGGCTAATGGATCAAATATAATCTGTTAGCCCTTTTTAAATAAAGAGCTGAAAAAATGAAAGAGATAAATATATAATAAGTGGAATCCAAACATATTAAAAATAATAAAGAGCGTGAAAGACTGAAAATTGCGACTAAATGTTAGTTAAGGTCAAAAGATGGGTATATTATAAATAAATAGAAGAAAATAATATGTATAGTTTATATAGGAAATATGAGTGCTATTTTAAGGTTATAGTGTAGTTGTTGCAATTAGAAATATTTGTTGAAACTTAATACGTATTGCTTGGAGAATATAGGCATACGAGAAAGCATGGTGGTTGCGATGTAAAATTTAGCGAACGATGTTGATATTAGAGAAAATTTTATGGAGAACGGAAATCTTATTATGAGTACAACATCTAAATTTTAGGTAGGGAAGCTAACAAATTTGTTGGCTTCCTTTAATTTTGATTCAAAAAATGGTATACTTTTAGTTACTGACTATTTTTTACTTTAATATGAGGAGGCAAATATGAAAACAAAATATATAGATATGACTATGCAAAATTATGCAAATGAGCTTGCGTCGAATAAGAGTATGCCTGGTGGTGGAAGTGCAGCCGCTTATGCACTTACTCTTGCAAACTCTCTAGCATCTATGGTTGCTAATTTTACTACGGGCAAAAAGAAGTACTTAAAATATGAAAATGATATACAAAAAATATTGAAGAGAACGGATGAATTGTCTTTAGAAATTATATCTATGGTAGATGAAGATGCTGAAGCATTTTTACCATTAGCAGCAGCCTATAAGATGCCAAAAGAAACTGATGAGCAAAAAATATTAAAGGATATTGAGATGCAAAAATGTTTAAAAGTTGCTTCTATGGTGCCAATAAATACTATAAGAAAATGCAGTCAAGTATTGGATATTCATGAAGAGTTATCAACAAAAGGTTCAAAAATGTTGATAAGTGATGTTGGTGTAGGTGTTCAAATGGTGAAATCAGCGGCCTTAAGTGCAAAAATAAATGTTCTTATCAACATAAAAGACATAAAGGACTGTGAATTTGTGGATAATATTTCAAAAGAAATGAATAAATTGTTAGAAGATATTTGTCAAAGATGCGATAAAATATATAGTGAGGTGTTGGAAGATGTTAGATAAAAAATTACTTCTGGGTAAGGCAGTTGCTGATTCCCTGACAGAAAATATCATTAAAGATGTAGAATATTTAAAAAATGAAGGTGTAAATCCAACTCTTGCAATGCTAAAGGTAGGAAATAGAGAAGAAGATTCTGCATATCAAAGAGGTGCAAACAGTAGATGTATCAAGTGTGGTATAGAACCTAAAATTATAGAACTTGAAGAAGATTGTTCTGAAGAAGAATATATAAAGCAACTAAAGTCTCTAAATGAAGACAGTTCTGTACATGGAATACTTTGTTTTAGACCTTTGCCTAAACAAATTAGAGAAGAAGTAGTTGAGGATGTAATTGATCCAATTAAAGATATAGACTGTTTCTCTCCAATTAATATGGCGAAGATAATATCAAATGATAGTACTGGTTATGCTCCATGTACTCCAAAGGCAGTAATAGAAATTTTAGATTATTATAATATTAATATAGAAGGTGAAAATATTTCTGTATTAGGAAGATCTTTAGTAGTTGGAAGACCACTAGCTATGCTTCTTATAAATCGAAATGCGACGGTGAGAGTATGTCATTCTAAGACTAGAGACATTGAAAAAATATCTCAAGACAGTGATATTTTGATTTCTTGTATGGGAAGAGCGAAAATGGTGAATGAAAAATTTGTCAAAAAAGGCGCAGTATTAATAGATGTAGGCATCAATTTTGATGAAGATGGAAATATGTGTGGAGATGTTGATTTTGATTCTGTTATCGAAAAAGTTGACAAAATCACACCAGTACCAAGGGGTGTAGGTTCAGTAACGACATCTGTACTGGCAAAGCATCTGGTAAAGGCATGTAAAAAACTAAATAATTTATAAAAATATACTGCTATCAGAGTCAAAAGCATGATGGTAAAATATGTTTTTTATATAATATTTAAATAGTAGTTTCAAATGATTGTCAACAGATATAATTTATATGATTAGATAAGTGGCATTGTTGATAAATTTAAATTAAAGTATACATAATTTATGCTTACATATATAAAGTTAAATTTGTAAGTATTTGTAACAATAAAAATTTAAAATGCTTAAAAATAAAGTGATATCAACTATATGAATAAATATAACAATTTATTTATATAGTTGTATTTGCATGTGTTTTAAAGAATTTACTTAAAGTTTGTTTAAAACTATATTTGAAAATCGCTATATTTAGATAATTTTATTAAAACTTGACTATAATATATTAGTCAAGTCTTGTTTAAGGAGGTAGTATGTTTTCGTGGTTGAAAAATAGTAAGGATGAAAATATTTCAAATATGCTTAAGGCTACTGATGGACTTAAATACAAGATGATAGTATATTCTTTTGTTATAGGAATAGTGACTGGTGCAATTATAGTATTGTATAGAGTCTTGGGGCAATACTTATTGGGGCACTTTGTCAATATGTATGCCTATGCTCAAGGTAAACCACTTATAATATTAGGAATTTTTATTATTTTAATTTTAATGTCCATGTTCGTGGCATTTTGTATAAAGCAAGAACCAAATATTTCGGGATCAGGTATTCCTCAGGTGAAGGGAATAATGACCCGAAAAATTGAAGTTAATTGGCTGAAAGTTCTCATATATAAATTTTTTGGTGGAATAATGTGTTTGGCAGCTGGCTTATCTGTAGGTCGAGAAGGTCCGTCTGTACAAATGGGGGCAGCAATAGGCGAAGGGATTTCAAAGAAGACTAATCAAATGGATTATGAACACAAGTATTTAATCACTAGCGGGGCATCTGCAGGTTTGTCTGCAGCATTTAATGCACCCTTGGCAGGAGTAATGTTTGCATTGGAAGAGATTCATAAGAATTTTTCACCAATAGTACTTATGTCTGCTATGATTTCAGCTCTGAGTGCAGATGTAGTAAGCAAATTTATACTTGGAATTAACCCTTCTCTTAGATTTAATATGCTTAGTAAAATGCCAATAAAATATTACTGGTCACTGATATTACTTGGAATATTAGTTGGCTTAAGTAGTTATATATTCAATAAAGGTTTGCTGTATACCAAGCATAAATACAGAGATTTACCAATCAGAACTGAGTTTAAAATAATGATACCATTTATATGTTCTGGAATTATAGGGATGACATTTCCAATTTTAATAGGTGGTGGTCATACTCTTATAATGAGTTTAGGAACAGTTCATATGAGTATTTTGATGATGCTTTTAGCACTACTTATTAAGTACTTATTTACATTTATATCATTTGGATCAGGTGTTCCAGGGGGGATATTTTTTCCTTTGTTAGCATTAGGAGCTTTGATAGGGGGTATTTGTGGTACTATATGTATCAAATATCTAGGCATTCCAGAAGAGTTTTTAATTAATTTTGCAATACTTGCTATGGCAGGTCATTTTGCAGCGATAGTAAAGGCACCAATTACAGGAATTATACTTATATTTGAAATGACGGGTTCTTTTGAACAGTTATTACCATTATCGTTAGTAGTATTTATAGCAATGTTGGTATCTGATATATTAGGAGTGACACCTGTGTATGATGATTTGTTAGATGATCTATTGGATAAGGAACATCTTGAATACAAGGGAAATGAAAATAAAAAAACTTTGGTGGAGCTTTCAGTCCATCTTGGAAGTGAGGTAGATGGCAAAAGACTTGTGGAAATTAAGTGGCCACAAAATTGCTTGGTGGTAGCTTTGTATAGAGGTGAAAAAGAAATAATACCTAGAGGAAATACAATGATATTAGATGGAGATTTACTTTTAATAATGGTTAATCAGACTGAATCAGCTGAGATGTTGGATTATTTAACTGGAATAACTTCTTCCTCTTTAGGATAATAAATAAGACCAAGGGATTCCTTGGTCTTATTTATTATAGTATTTATATATTTTTATAGCGTAAAGTATAATTTGAATTTTTTCTTGTCAATAGTGAGATTAGATGTGATAAAATAGAATACGTTATATCATTTAAAATATTAATTAGCTTAATATTTTTATAGGGCATTTTATTAAAAAAAACACTTATCTAAAATGAAACTTAAGCTAAAAATAGCTTAGAATTAAAATAAAAAATCGAAATAAAATGTAAAAGTATATATCATAAAAATAAATGATGTACAAAATAGATAATAAATAAAAAAATGTATTTATAAAAAATATAAAATAAAAGAATCTATAAAGGTATATTTAAATAAAAAATCAAGAAGGGAGATATCGTGGAAGAATTAAATGAAAATCAAAAATTAGCTATAAACTATATAAACGGGCCGTGCCTAGTCTTGGCAGGACCAGGATCTGGCAAGACTAGGGTCATAGCTCATAGAATAGTGAATATGATAGAAAATTATAATATAGCACCTACTAGAATATTAGCAATTAGTTTTACAAAGGCATCTTCTATAGAAATGAGAAAGAAAACTTTGGAAATATCAAATGATGATAGGATAAAAAAAGTTAATTTTGGAACATTTCACTCATCATTTTTCAGGATTTTAAGAAGATACGCTGGTGTTAGAATAGAGGATTTAATATCAGAGTCTGATAGATTTGGACTAATAAAGAGCATTTTAAAACATTTGAAGGTAGAAAATTTTAATGATGATGATGTGGCTGATGTTTTATCGGAAATATCTCTAGTCAAAAATGAGTTGATGAATCCATTAGAATTTGAATCACAGGTATTTTCAAATGAGGAATTTCAAGATATTTTTAGACTTTATGAAAAGGCAAAAAAATCTGCAAATAAAATTGATTTTGATGACATGTTGATATTGACATACTCCTTACTTAAAAAACAAGCACCCGTATTAAATATAGTAAGGCAAGTATTTAAGTATATTTTAATCGATGAGTTTCAAGATATAAATAGAGTGCAGTTTGAGGTAATAAAACTAATATCAGATCCAAATAATAATGTATTCGTTGTTGGGGATGAAGATCAAAGCATATATGGATTTAGAGGAGCAAGACCTGACTTTATGATGGATTTTGAAAAGCATTTTGAAGGTGCCAAAAGGGTTACTTTGGATATCAACTATAGGTCAAAGCAAAATATAGTAGAAACTTCTCAAAGTTTAATTAAAAATAATAAAAATAGATATGAAAAATCAATAAATTCAAACTCAAATAAAGATGGTGAGATAAGATATATTTCTCCAAAAGACACAGATGATGAGGCTCTAGTAATTGCCAAAGAAATTAAGTCTATGGTTGAATCAAAAAATACACAAACAAAAAAAAGTACTAAAAAAATTGATGATAAAACAGATTTTGAATATAGTGACTTTGCAGTTATATATAGGACAAACAGGCAGGCAAGAGCATTTGTAGATGTTTTTATGGATTATAGAATACCATTTGTATTAAAGGACTTGGCAAAAAGTATATATGATCATTGGGTTAGTCTAGACATAATTTCTTATTTAAAGATAGCTGCAAACATAGCTACAAATGATGATTGGTCTAGAATAATTAACAAACCGTTCAGATATATATCAAAGCATGCCATTAAAGAGGCCAATAGCTCCAAAGGTTTCTTTGAGTCTTTGATGGACAATGATGATATAAAATCTTTTCAAAAAAAAGATTTAGAGGCTTTGAATGATGATCTATATTATATCAGAAGCCTTGCTCCAGAATATGCTATATCATACATTAGAACAACTTTAGATTATGATCGATATATACTAGAGTACTGTCACAATAGAAAAATAAAGGCAAAACAAATAGTCGATATACTAGATGAATTAGAGACATCTGCAAAATCGTACAAAACTTTGTTTGACTTTTTTAAGCATATTGAAGCGGTTAGAGAAGAAATGAAAAAAAGAACTGATAAAAAATCAGGCTCGGCAGAAGATATGATGAAAGAAGGAGTTGTGTTATCTACTATGCATAGTGCTAAAGGTTTAGAATTTGATAATGTGTATATTAGTGGAGTTAATGACTCTGTAATTCCCTATATAGCTTCAGATGAAGAAGATGCAAAGGATAAAAATTATGAAGAAGAGAGAAGACTTTTGTATGTAGGCATAACTCGTGCAAAGAATAATCTTGTAATTTCTAGTCCATTAAAAAGATATGGCAAAAAGATATCTAAATCCAGATTTTTAAATGAAACAAAAAATAAAAAGCCTAGATAAATTATTTCTAAAGCAAAATTCTAAATCAAAATATAGATAAGTATATTTATACAGTATTAATATTTGAATAGAAATTAATACTGTATAAAAGTAATTTTAAAATATATCTTAAAAATCACTTGACATTTAAAATATCTGCTCGTATAATTAGTGTTACAACATAAATATGAACCGATGAAGAAGAGAGTAACTTAAATGAATTTACAGCGAGTTGGGGTTGGTGTGAGCCTGACATTGGATTTTATAGTGAAGAGAGCTTTGGAGGTTACTAGAAGAATAAAGTATTTTAGTAGGTTTCCCGCCTTAAGGGTTTGAGAGGACAGTATAGCTGTCAATGAGAGTGGTAACGCGGAATTATTCGTCTCTTGGTCTTTTGGACCAAGGGACTTTTTTTATACAAAAATTCTCATTGATACAATATAAAATTGATTATCTAAAGTAAATAAAAATACAGAATGATATTTTCTGATTTATAATTTTCGCATTTAGATGTTCAGTGAACTCGATAAATAGTATTTAAAGATACTGTTTTGAAGAGTAGTATTTTGCTATTGTCAATAAGAGTGGTAACGCGGAATTTTCGTCTCTTGGTTTTTAAACCAAGAGACTTTTTTTGTACAAAAATTATAATATTTTAAAGAGAAGGAGAATAAAAATGAAATTTGGATTAAAGAAATTATTAGCATTAGGTTTAGTAGCAGTTATGGCAGTAGGAGTTGTAGGATGTGGCAATAGTAAAGATTCTGATAAGGCAGTCTTAGATGAGATTAAAGAAAAAGGAACAGTTGTGGTAGGTACATCTCCAGACTATCCCCCTTTCGAATTTGCTATATCAGAAAATGGTAAGAGTAAAATAGTAGGTGCTGATATAGATCTTGCACAGAAAATGGCAGATAAAATGGGAGTTAAGCTAGAGGTTAAAGCAATGGATTTCGATGCATTAATTCCAGCTTTACAGGCAGATAAGGTAGATATGGTAATTACTGGTATGTCTCCAGACCCTACTCGTGAAAAATCAGTAGATTTCTCAGATGTGTATTTTAAGGGAGAAAATGGAGTATTAGTAAAGGCTGAAGATAAGGACAAAATAAAGACAGAAGATGAATTAAAGAAGCTAAAACTTGGAGTTCAAAAAGGATCTACTCAAGAAACATATGTAAGAGATGGATTAAAGAAAGATGACTATAAGGCTCTAACAGCAGTGCCAGATTTAATTACAGATATGAAAAATGGAAATATAGATGCAGTTGTTTTAAACAATAAGGTAGCAAAGATAAATGAAGGTAAGTATGATGGAGTCAAGATGTTAGAAGGTCTTAAATTAACAAGCGGTGGCGATGAAGAAGCTATGGCTATTGCAGTAAAAAAGGGTAATAACAAGACATTTATAGATTTATTAAATGCAGAAATAAAAGAATTAAATTCTAATGGCGAATACGATAAAATTCTTTCTAATGCAGTAGATCTAGTATCAAAAGAAGAAAAGTAATAAAAGAGTAATTGAAAAACTATACGCCACTTGTAAAAACCGAGTGGCGTATATAAATTAAGTTTATTAAATACTACAAAAATAACTATTACTAGATAATTATTTTTGCAGTATTTAATAGAAATTAAAATATTAATTAAAGAAAGAGGAGAATAAAATGGGATATATAGTTGATTATTTTGGCTCTTACCTATCAGGTGCGGGCGTAACAATATTAATATCTTTACTAGCTCTAGTAGCGGGTTTTATATTGGGATTAGTAGTATGTATAGCGAGAATATCTAATTCAAAGATACTAAAGGTAATATCAGGAATATATATAGAGGTAGTGAGAGGTACACCTTTACTAGTGCAGATAATGATTATAGCATATGCACTTCCACAGGTAGGAGTTCAATTTCCAAGTATACTCGGCATGGGCACAGAGTTCACAGGCGGATTAGTCGCCCTTACATTAAACTCTGGAGCTTACATAGCAGAAATTATGAGATCAGGAATTCAATCTATAAATAAAGGTCAGATGGAAGCAAGTCGTTCTTTAGGTTTTAATTACTGGCAGGCAATGAGATTTATCATAGTTCCACAAGCTATAAAAAATATACTTCCTGCACTTGCAAATGAATTCGTTACTTTGGTAAAAGAATCAGCGATTGTATCATTTGTAGGTATAGCAGATATTATGTTTGTTGCAAATACAGTAAAAAATTCTACATATAAAGCATTTGGTCCATATATATTTGCAGCTTTGATATACTTTATAATAACATTTACTTTATCTAAGCTGATTGGGCTATTAGAAAAGAAAATGACAGTAGATAAATAGAGTTACAAGCTTGATTAAGGAGGAAGAAAATGAGTGAAAATAATGCATTGTTGGAAATAAAAGATTTACATAAATCATTCGGAAATTTGGATGTAATAAAAGGAGTAGATCTTGAAATAGATAAAGGTGATATATTAGTAATAGTAGGGCCTTCTGGTTCTGGTAAAAGTACAGTACTAAGATGTATGAATTTATTGGAAAATCCAACATCTGGAGATATAATATTTGAAGGTGAAAGTATAGTAAATAATAAAAAAGCGATAGATAAAGTAAGGGAAAAGATAGGAATGGTATTTCAAAATTTCAATCTATTTCCTAATAAAACAATAATAGATAATATAATCCTAGCACCTATGAAGGTAAAAGGAAAGAGCAAGGAAGAAGCTACAAAAAAGGCAGAAGAACTTTTAAATAGAGTTGGCTTAATAGATAAGAAAAATGCCTATCCAACACAGCTTTCAGGAGGCCAGCAACAGCGTATAGCCATTGCTAGAGCATTAGCTATGGAGCCTGATGTAATGCTATTTGATGAGCCTACATCAGCTCTTGATCCTGAGATGGTAAATGAAGTTTTGGATGTAATAAAAGAACTTGCAAATGAAGGTATGACTATGGCAATTGTAACTCATGAGATGGGGTTTGCAAAAGAAGTGGCAGATAGAGTTGTATTTATCGATGAAGGAATAATAGTAGAAGATGGTACACCAGATGAGGTGTTTAATCACTCTAAGAGTGACAGAGCAAAAGACTTCTTTAATAAAATATTATAAATTAAATGTAAAAGCAAGCGACTATAAATATTATTTATAGTCGCTTGTTTTTTTATTGTTATATATATATGTATATAAATTAATATTTGGTGTTTCTAATTTAGACAAAATCGTATATAATAGTGGTAGTTGACTTTTTTGGAAAAAAATGACTAGAAGTGTGTTATTTACTTGAAAATAAATATTTAATGTAAATATTTTTTAAAGATTTGTTGTTTTTAATTATAATGAAAATTATGAAATATATAATTTTAATATTAAATATATCATATTTAAATTAGAAATTTTACGCTTGGATAGAGAAGTTTCCAAATAAATTATACCGCCAATGTCACCATTTGTTTTGTGACTTATTTTTATTATTAAGAAAGGGAGAGCTACTTATATAGTATGAAAAAATTTTATCCGTTAATAAAATTTGTAGTCTTTCTGACGGTACTTATATTTGCATTTATAAAGATAGATCCATTTTCTAGAATGAAAAATGATCCGGTAGATATTCTAAATCAAGATAATTTGGCTAAAAATGTGGATAGCGAGACAATATCACCAGATTCTATTAAATATTCAGAGCATCTAAAAGATAAGCATGGTTCAGTAAGAAGAGTCGTGTTTAATGAAGAAAAAGGAATACTAAGAATAGTGTATTATAGTACTTCTCATACAGAAGGACAAACTGAATTAAGAAATTTTGCGTACCAAAGTTCGGATATTTTAGAGAACTTGAGAAAAAATCCTAAAATTGAATCAATTGAATTTACTCAGGAAGTGAGTATGGGTAATGGTACAAATGTTGAAAATGCAATATATGCATATTTTAATAGAAACAACTTTGATAGCATAGATTATTCAAAGTGGAAAGAAGATATAAGAGAAAAAGATAACTTCATGTTGTTTTTTAACAAGTCAAATAAGTATATGATTTATAGCGATTTGATTAAAGATCTAAAAACAGATGCAGTTAGAGTTATGGATTATAAAAACATGATGAAATAAATTAAATAAATTTATGAATACATCTATCAGAAAAAAACTGATAGATGTGTCTTATTGTGTATACATTAGACAAAGAGGATAAGAGGTGTTGATTTTGGAAAACTTTATATTTGCATTAAATGCAACCATGCCAGTTTTTCTAATTATTGTTTTAGGAAAGTTTTTAATGAAAAAGGGTATAATAACAGAAAAATGGACTAAAGTTACCGATAAATTTGCTTTTAAGGTAGCTCTTCCCATTACCCTATTTCTAGATATTGCAGACATGAATATAGATCCCAGCAGTAACTTGAGGTTGGTAATATTTTGTATGGTGGTGACCACTATAATGTTTTTTGTGACGTGGTTACTGGCATATATATTCTTAAAGGATAAAACCATGGTAGGCTCATTCACTCAGGGGTCAGTGAGAGGGAGTGCAGCTATATTAGGTATTCCTTTTGCAATGAATATATATGGAAGAGCTGGTATGGTACCTCTGATGATATTGGCGGTAGTTCCGTTATTTAATGCCTATTCGGTAATTATATTGGCTGTTTCATCAAATTTTAGAAATAAAACTAAGAAAAAAAATATTACGGAAATAAGTATAGGACAGTATTCAAAAGATAATAAACTTAGTGATTCAAAGAAAAAAGTAAATGATAGTATTAGTGATCAAGGGGTAAAATTGAGCTGTGGAAAAGTGTTAAAATCCATCGTAACAAATCCTTTGATAGTGGGGATAGCATTGGGATTTCCATTTTGTATCTTTCAACTAAAAATACCTTTTATTCTACATCAATCTCTATGTCAGATTGGAGATACTGCAACAGCTCTAATGCTAATATCAATAGGTGCAGGATTTGAACTTAAAGATTTGACATCTAAATTTAAGCATTCTTTAATTTCTACATCTATTAAGCTAGTGATACTGCCTTTGATATTTATGCCAATAGCAGTATCTATGGGCTTTAGAAATGGTGCTTTAGTTGCAATACTTATTATGCTTGCTTCACCAGCCGCTATATCGGGATATGTAATGTCTAAAAGTATGAACAATGACTATATACTTATGTCAAATACAATTGTAATGACAACTTTATTTTCAGCGGTGACATTTACATTTTGGATATTTGGGCTAAAGTGTCTAAACTTAATATAAGGCTAAATTTAAAAATATTATATTATTTACTTTGTTTAAAACTAAGATCAATAAATATGGCAGTATTGGAAATTATTTCTAGTACTGCCATATTTATTTGCTGTATAAGATATCTATGACTTGCTGAAATATAATTTTATTTAAATATTTAATACTTTTAATATCTGTGGTATAATAAAGTTTTGTAAAGGGGTTGATCTGATGAAGGTCTATTTAGACAATAGCGCAACTACAAAGCCATATAAAGAGGTTGTAGAGGAAATGATAGTTTCATTGACAGATGATTTTGCAAATCCTTCTGCTGCTTACAGAGATGGGTTTGAAGTAGAGAAAAAAATAAAGCAAATAAGAAATAATATAGCCAAAACTATTGGCGTTGAAGATAAATCTATAATATTTACTTCTGGAGGTACAGAAAGTAATAATGCGATAATTAGAAGCGTTGCATATTTGAATAAAAAGAGAAAAAATCATATTATAACTACAGCAATTGAACATCCTGCAGTTTTAAATACAGTAAAAGACTTAGAAAATGATGGATTTGATGTAACTATTTTGGATGTAAATAGCAAGGGATATATTGATATTGAGGACTTAGAAAATGCTATTACAGATAAAACATGTCTAATAAGTGTTATGTTTGTAAATAACGAGATAGGTTGTGTTGAACCGATCAAAGAAATCGGGGAAATGCTTAAAAAACAAAAAAATAAAGTCTTTTTTCATGTAGATGCAGTTCAAGGATATGGAAAAATTGACTTTAAGTTGAATGATCTAAATGTTGATTTTATGAGCGTTAGTGCCCATAAGATTCATGGTCCAAAGGGAATTGGATTTATGTATATCAAAGATACAAGTAAGTTTAAAGCTCTTTTAGAGGGAGGTGGACAGGAGTCTAACCTTAGATCGGGAACAGAAAATGTGCCAGGCATATATGGAATGGGTAAGGCTGTAGAGATAGTTTTTTCTAATCTAGAGGATAATATATCCTATATAAGAGATCTAAAAAACTACCTATGGGAAAAGTTATCAGGAAATATAGAGGATATAAAGCTTAACTCAGATATAGAAAATGGAGTATGTCACGTGTTAAATGTATCATTTGATGGAGTAAAGGGAGAAGTTCTTCTTCATTATCTAGAAGGTGATGATATATCTGTATCTACAGGGTCAGCTTGTTCTGCTAAGAAAAAAGGAAGTCATGTTTTAAATGCAATTGGGTTAAAACCAAGTGAAATAGAAGGAGCAGTTAGATTTAGCCTTTGTGATATGAATACAAAAGAAGAAATTGATTACACTGTTGAAAAAATCAAGTCTCATATTGAAATGATTAGACTTATATCAAAAAGAAAAAGAAGATAGTGAAGTTATAAGTTTAAAAATATTTAATTACATATTATAGTTGAAAGGGAATGAGAAATGTACAATATATTAATAGCCAAGTATGGTGAAATAGGAGTTAAAGGAAAAAATAGATATATATTTGAAAATAAGTTGATAAGAAACATTAGAAATATGCTAAAATCTATGGGAAAATTTAATGTTTACAAAGAATATGGAAGAATATACATAGATGTAGATGATAGCAATTATAAAGAGGTAATGAATGAAGTAAGAAAGGTGTTCGGAGTGGTAGGGGTTTGTCCTGCTATGAAGAGAGAAAAGGACTATCAAATATTAAAAGATACAGCTTTATTAATGCTTGAAAAGAAGGTAGAAGAAGGAGCTAAAACTTTTAAGGTTCAATCAAAAAGAGGAGATAAGAGCTTCCCTATGACTTCTCAAGAGATGAGTATAGATATAGGTGGTTACGTTCTTACAAATCTAAATAATCCAGATGTAAGCGTAGACGTAAGAAATCCAGAAGTAAAGATCACTTGCGAATATAGAAATGAACATACTTTGGTATATGCAGATTCAGTTGAAGGATATGGTGGATTGCCTATTGGAACAAATGGAAAGGCAATGACTCTTTTATCTGGAGGGATAGACAGTCCAGTGGCATCTTGGTTGGTTGCTAAAAGAGGTGTAGATATAGAAGCCGTACACTTCCATTCTTACCCATTTACAAATGAAAGATCTCAAGAAAAAGTGAGAGAACTTGCAAAGATACTTTCTAAATACTGTGGGCCAATCAAGCTTCATATGGTAAATACTTTAGATATTCAAAAGGCTATAGCAGAAAATTGTAATGAAGAAGAAACAACAATACTGTCTAGAAGATTTATGATGAGAATAGCTGAAAAAATAGGTCAAAGTAGATATTGTGATGCCCTAGTGACAGGAGAAAGTATAGGTCAGGTAGCATCTCAAACAATGCAAGGATTGGTTTGTACAAATGCATCTGTATCGGTACCTGTATTTAGACCACTTATAGCAATGGATAAGATAGATATAATAAAAGTAGCTGAAGAAATAGGAACATATGAAACTTCAATAATACCTGAAGCGGATTGTTGCTCATTATTTTCACCTAAAAAACCAGTTACAAAACCTAGATTAGAAAGAATAGAAAAATCAGAAGAAAAATTAGATGTAGAAGCATTAATAGATTCAGCAATAGAAAAATCAGTTATGGAGACTATATCATACGAATAAATTTATTTTAAATTAAGGATTGTGCACTATAATTAAAGATTATAGTGCACAATTTTAATTTGTATGGAGGTGTTTGTATGGAGCTAGAAAATAACGTTAAAAATATAGCTTTAATATTTGAAGGTGGAGGCATGAGAGGTGCATTTACAGCGGGTATTGTAAATACACTTCTAGAAAATGAAATATATTTCGATTATGTATCAGGAATTTCAGCAGGTACGAGTGCAACATTAAACTATCTATCTAGAGATAAGAAAAGAACTTGGGATTCTTTTGTAGAGTTGGTTGATGATCCCAACTTTGGTGGATGGAAATCTTTTTTTAAGGGAAATGGATTCTTTAATAGCGAGTATATATATGAAGAGATTGGAAGACCAGGAGAATGGTTGGAGTTTGACTATGAGACATTTTCAGCTAATCCAGCAAAGTATAGAATAGTAGCATATGATGTTGAAGAGAATAGAGCTAGAAATTTTACGAACTCAGATGTAAGTTCTCTTGAAGATTTGATGAAAATCGCTAGAGCATCTTCATCTCTACCAATTTTGATGCCTTCTACAATTATTAATGATAAAATATACTATGATGGAGGTCTTACTGGTGGTATTGCTTTAGATATTGCAATAGAGGATGGTTTCGATAAATTCTTTATTGTTAGAACTCAAGAAAAAGAATACAGAAAAGGACCGGTAAAGCATACAAGATTTTTTAAAAGACACTTCAAAGACTATCCTGGGGTAGCTGAAGCTCTTATAGAAAGACCTCAGGTCTACAATAATCAATGTGATAGAGTTGAAGAACTTGAAAGACAGGGTAAGGCATATGTAGTATATCCAGAACAGATGGATATAACAAATAGAGAAACAAATAAAGAAAAATTAGCATCTATATACCAACAAGGTCATGATATAGGGACGCGTGATATAGATAAATGGAAAGAATTTTTATTTAAATAAATTTTTGAAGAATAATTTTTAGAAGCATTTAGACAATTTTAC
Organism: Peptostreptococcus sp.; assembly: GCF_036639115.1. Lineage (GTDB taxonomy): Bacteria > Bacillota > Clostridia > Peptostreptococcales > Peptostreptococcaceae > Peptostreptococcus. The sequence continues at coordinate 213,813 of NZ_JAVWJH010000004.1, forward strand.
TAATCTAGATGCTTTTTGATTTTTTCAATTTTTCAAATATGCATTTATGAGAAGATTTAGGGTATATAGTATAAAGTACTATATATGTTATAGTGAATATAGAATGTAAGCAAATCAAAAATAAGTCGAAGGAATAAAGGCAATTTTCTGCAAAATATAAAAATATGCATTTATAGAGTATATCAAAGTATTTTAAATAGAATGAAAAGATTTTCTTGGATTTTTTTTATAGTGTTAAATAAAAGATTATAAAATCTTTAAAAAAATAGTTTGCAAAAAATGTATTTTGCAAGTATAATAAATAGGTATTGTAAAGAAAGGATGTTTTATGGAAATAAATAATTTTAATGAATTAGAGATAAAGAAAGAAATAAAAATGGCTATTGAGGATTTAGGTTACGAGAAACCATCTCCAATACAGGCAAGAGCTATTCCTACTATGTTAGAAGGAAATGATGTCATCGGTCAGGCTCAGACAGGAACAGGAAAGACAGCAGCATTTAGTATTCCGATTCTTGAAAAAATCGATGTAAAGGACAAAAGCGTTCAGGCGATAATTTTATGCCCTACAAGAGAATTAGCTATTCAGGTTTCAGAAGAAATCAAGAAGCTAACTACACACATGCGTGGGTTAAGAACACTTCCAGTATATGGCGGACAGCCGATACAGAGACAGATTAAGGCTTTAAAGAGTGGAGTTCAGGTAGTAATAGGTACTCCAGGTAGAGTAATAGACCATATAAATAGAAAGACATTAAAGTTGTCTAATATAAAAATGGTAGTTTTAGATGAAGCAGATGAAATGTTGGACATGGGCTTTAGAGAAGATATAGAGACTATATTAACTAATGTTCCAGATGAAAGACAGACTGCATTATTCTCAGCGACTATGCCAAAGTCAATCTTAGATTTAACTAAGAAGTATCAAAATGATCCAATTCATATCAAGGTAGTAAGAAAAGAACTTACAGTTTCAAATATCAAACAGTTCTATGTAGAGACTAGAAATTCAAACAGATTAGAAGTTTTGACAAGAGTAGTAGATGTATACGATCCAAAGCTAACAGTTATATTTACAAATACGAAGAAGGGTGCAGACGAGTTGGTCTCAAACCTTCAAGCTAGAGGATACTCTGCAGATTCTCTTCATGGAGATATGAAGCAGGCACAAAGAGACATCGTAATGGAAAAGTTCAGAGCGTCAACTATAGAGATACTTGTTGCTACAGATGTTGCAGCTAGAGGTATTGATATCGATGATGTAGAATGTGTTATCAACTATGATCTACCTCAGGATGAAGAATACTATGTTCATAGAATAGGTAGAACAGGTAGAGCTGGTAGAGAAGGTATAGCATTTTCTTTTGCATTCGGAAGAGATATGAGAAGATTAAGAGATATTGAAAGATATACAAAGTCTAAAATAGAGAAGCATCCAATACCAACAGTAGCAGATGTAGAAGGTAAGAAGATTAGCCAGTTCTTTGATTCTATAAAGGAAACTTTAGAAGAAGGAAAAATGACTAAGCAAGTACAGTGGGTAGAAGAATTTTGCGAAAAAGAAGATTATTCTTTGGTAGAAATTTGTGCGGCGATTGTTAAAAATAGCATTGGCGATGAAGAAAAAATAGAAATAAAAGAAGAAAGATCTAGAGATAACAATAGAGATAATAATGGTAGAAATAATAGAAGAAAAAACCATAGTGCTGCAGATATGACTAGATTATTCTTAAACGTTGGTAGAAAGCAAAAGGTTCAGGCTAAAGATATATTAGGTTCAATAGCTGGAGAAACTGGTGTCAAAGGTAGTCAAATTGGAAACATAGATGTGTATGACAAGTATACATTCGTAGATGTTGACAAAGATATGGCCAAGACAATAATAACTAAGATGAAAAATAGAAAGATTAAGGGTAATAAACTTAATATAGAAAGAGCCAACAGAAAATCTAAGTAATAGCGTATATTTATAAATTATAAATATGAATGAGATGACAGCATATGAAGGAAGTATTCTTTAACTGCTGTCTTTTTTTTGCAAAAATATTTAAGCAATTATAAAAATATAATAAAAGATATAAAATAAAAAAGACGACACATTGTGTCGTCTTTTAATTTAAGTATTAATAAAATTCTTTAATGCTAATAGCCTTGCCCTTGTTGAGCATTACCAGTTCCACCAGTAGCAGCCCCACCGGTAGCAGTTCCACCAGTAGCAGCTCCAGTATTACCTGCTGCACCAGTATTAGCACCTTGATTGTAGTTGTTGTTATTGTATGACCTTCTAGTAGTTCCTGTATTTCTTCTATAGTTAGTAGTTGTGCTCTTCTTTTGATAATATCCAGCACCTGAACTATATCTATCAGGAGAAGTATCATCTAAAAATGCAGCCATAACTCCATATGAGGCACGTCCTCCATCTATAGGGTTGATACCAGTCATATAAACACCATCTGGTTTATTAAATTTCTTGTATTCTAAGTTTTCATGCACTGGGTTCATAATCTTTGACCAAAGTCTTGAAGATGACATAGATCCACCACCTTCTATAGATCTTCTTTGCATAGTTGAACCATCGTCATTTTTGATACCAGCATCATCACCGATGTATACACTTCCAACATAATATGGAGTATATCCAACGAACCAAGTATCTAGATAACTATTAGTAGAACCAGTCTTACCAGCTACTGGCATTCCAGAATCTAGTGCTGCGTTCTTACCGATACCTTCTGTGATAACTGCTTGTAGCATATCTGTCATAACATAGGCTACTGCAGGGTCTACAACTCTATGAGTTTGTGGAGTGTTCTTAACAATAAGTTCTCCATTGTATGTAGTGATAGTAGTGAAAATTTCAGGTTCCACATATACACCACCATTGGCTATTGTACCAAATGCTGCGGCCATTTGAAGAGGTGTAATACCCTTAGTCAAACCACCAAGTACCAATGAGTTGAAATGTCTATCACTTCTTTGCATACCAGCTTTATTTTCTTCCTTAAAGTCAAGTATAGTTGTAATACCAAAGTTTCTTAGATAGTCTATCATTACGTCTATACAATCTTCATATGTAGGTCCCAATAATTCAGCTGTCTTATAAGCTATAGTATTTGAAGATAAGGCCATACCATGTCTTAAAGACATAGATCCATATCCTTGGGTAGTGGTATTAGGATTATCTTCTCTATTTTCCTTAAATCTATAGCCACCTCTTGTATCTGACATAAGAGTAGATTGAGTAACCTTTCCAGTGTCGATAGCTGGGATGTATACAGATAGAGGCTTAATAGTAGAACCTGGCTGATAAGGTGTTAGAGCTCTGTTTAGAGTCTTTCTAGCCTTAATATTACGCCCACCAATTAATCCCTTGATATTTCCAGTCTTATAATCTATTACCACCGAAGCGGACTGAGGCTGACTTAATCCATTATCTGCTATAGTATCGTTAGGGAAATTACTTCCGTCTTCATACTGCTTTTCTATGGATTCCTGTATTTTTGGATCTACAGTTGAATTTATAATCAAACCACCATTATAATACATATTTCTAGCTTCTTCTTCAGTCTTACCTTGTTCCATTAGAGCATCTATTACATCGTATTCAATTAAACTTTCCACTGAGTTTGCAACTTTTTCTTTTGAGTCTGGGAACTGAATATTTATAGGCTCGTTTACCGCTTCTACATACTGTTTCTCAGTAATAACATTTAGTTCTCTCATCTTCTTAAGAACAGTTTCTTGTCTAACTTTTGCGTCTGGGTTGTTAATAGCCTTTCTTACCAGAAGTTCACCACTTTTAAGTTGCTTGTAGGTATCTTCATCGACTAAATCCCATTCATATAAACTTTCATACATATCTTTTTCGGCTTTATTTGCCTCTGCTAAACCTTCAGTAGGTAGGAAAAATAGCAACTTATGGTTTAAGTCTGCTTTTGTTTCGTCACCTGTTATTCTAGCAGTTGTATATGGTGCATATTTTGAAGGGTTTCTTGTTACACCAGCAAGCATTGCAGCTTCTCCAAGTGTTAGATCCTTATTGTGTTTATTGAAGTATCCCATGGAACCAGCTTCGGCACCGCAAAGACCCTTACCGACGAAATAATTATTTAGATAAGTCTCTAAAATTTTATCTTTGCTGACTGTCTTGCTCATTTCAAGAGCATAATATATATCTTTGATTTTACGGCTAAGTGTCTGGTCACTACTTGTAAGTAGAACCTTAGAAACCTGCATTGGAATTGTACTACCACCCTGTCTCTTACCTAGTAATGTTTTGACTACGGAACGTCCTAGTCCCCAATAATCGACACCACTATGTGAATAAAAACGCTCATCCTCTATAGATACGATAGCTTTCCTTAGATAAGGTGACATATCGCTTAGTGGAATAGGAGTCTTTTTATAAAGAGTAGGTGCAGTAGACATTGTCTCACCGTTTGAGTATTTAATAGTAGTTGTTTGATGAGTCAATTTATCTAATAGAGCTTCATTGACGGGTTTGATGTCTTTTAAAGACGCAAAAACAAACCCCAAACCTAGTGCAAAACATACTATTAAGGCAGCTATTATGCCACCGACAACTTTTCTCTTTCTTCTACTTCTGACTTTTTTCTGTAAAGCCTTTGAACTGCCTCTAGTAGCAGAGGAATTATTATTTCTCTTGCTATTTTTATCATTTCGATTTACTTTACTAGAGTCTTGTTTTTTATTTTTTGAAACACTTACAGCCCTAGTTTTCGATGAAGGGTTCGTAGATGTAGAAGATTTCCTTGAAGTTGATGTAGGTCTAGACTTTCTTTGTGGGTTAGAACTCGGTTTTTTCCTCTCAGAAGGAAGTGTCAAGTTTTTTCTACCACTTGATCTAGAATCTGAAGAATTACGGGGAGATCTGCTATTAGAACTAGCCGATTTTCTTCTTATTTTATTTTTAGCTTCAGGATTATCTTTTTTCATTTCATTTTTTACCTCCTTACTGTTTTTAATTATACATTAAAAATGTGTATATTACAATAATTAAGCTGATAAAAAGACCTATCTTACAAAATTGAGAGATTGGGAGAAATAGCCATAATTAATTGCCTATATTAAAAAATAATAATGTAATTTACCTATAATATGCTATAATATTTTAGTGCATATAATTTTAAAAAAATGCTTTGTATATTCTGTATAAACAGACTTGTTTGATTTAAAGTTAAATGTTTGTATTTTACAGAAAAACTCTTATATATGTATAATATTATGGAGAGATTATACTATATATATAAATAAATAGATAGTATAATAAAAGAATATATATTATGATGAAAATATATATTCTTTGGCATATATTTACAATGATATAATAAACATTAAATATGATATATAGTAGAAGAAAGTGTAAAATGGAGGGAAAGATGTTAGTAGTAGAAAAAGTGAGTCATGGATTTGGCTCGAGAACAATATTAGAAGATGTGTCTTTTAGAATAAGAAAAGGTGAACATATAGCACTTGTAGGTCCAAATGGAGAAGGTAAGTCAAGCTTTCTAAATATAATTACTATGAAATTGATGCCAGATGCAGGTAGTATAAAATGGTCAAACAGGGTAACGGTTGGTTATTTAGACCAACATACGGTATTGGAAAAGGGCAATACAATAAGAGATATACTTAGAGGCGCCTTCAATAATATGTATGAGCTTGAAAAAGAGATGCTAGAAATATATGATAAGATGGCAGATGCGACAGAAGAAGAGATGGCAAAATATATGGAGGATACTGCAGATATACAGACTATGTTAGAACACAGTGGATTTTATACTATTGATGCAAAGATTCAAGAAGTAGCAAATGGTCTGGGACTAGGAGACATTGGTTTGGATAAGGATGTATCTGACCTATCTGGTGGACAGAGAACAAAGGTACTTTTAACTAAGCTTTTGTTGGAAAACCCAACTATACTAGTATTAGACGAGCCTACAAACTATTTAGATGAAGAACATATAAATTGGTTAAGAAATTACTTACAAGATTATGAAAATGCGTTTGTTCTTGTATCACATGACATACCTTTTATAAATGATACTTGTAATGTAATTTATCATCTTGAAAATGGAGAACTAAATAGATACAAGGGAAATTATGATGAGTTTGAAAGGCTAAATGAGATAAAAAAACGCCAAGAAGAGCAGGCATATGATAAGCAAATAGAAGAAAGAAAGAGGCTCGAAGATTTTATAGCAAGAAATAAGGCTAGAGTAGCAACTAGAGGAATGGCAAATTCAAGACAAAAGGTATTGGATAAAATGGAAGTATTAGAAAGACCTAGAGAGAAGATAAAGCCAGAGTTTAGCTTTAAAAGTGCACGAACTTCAGGTAAAGTAGTGTTTGAAACTAAAGATTTGGTACTTGGATATGATGAAGCTCTAACAAAGCCTTTAAACTTTAGATTAGAAAGAGGCAATAAAATAGCTCTAAAGGGAATGAATGGTATAGGTAAGTCTACACTTTTGAAGACTTTATTAGGTATTGTTAAGCCTTTTGAAGGGGAAGTTCATTTGGGAGATTACTTAGAGCTAGGATATTTTGAACAAGAAAGTTCTCATGAAAATACTAATACGGCTCTTCAAGAAGTATGGAATGAATTTCCTGGTCTTGATAATGTAGAAGTAAGAAGAGCACTAGCCAAGTGTGGATTGACAAATGATCATATAACTAGTCAGATGAGAGTATTATCAGGTGGGGAAGCAGCTAAAGTAAGATTGTGTAAAATAATGCTAAAAGAAATAAACTTTTTGGTGTTAGATGAGCCCACAAACCACTTGGATGTAGAGGCAAAGGATGAGCTGAAAAAGGCTATACAAAAATTTAAGGGAACAGTTTTGTTAGTAAGCCACGAACCAGAATTTTTCATGGATATAGTAAATGATGTGTGGAATATAGAGGACTTTACAACAAAAATTGTTTAGAATAGTAGAAGAAATGAAGAATAAGAAATGAAGAATAAGAAATGAAGAATAAGAAATGAAGAATAAGAAATGAGAATTAAAAAGCAAGGAATAAGAAGCATATCTACAAATTATATTGAGTATATAAATGTTATAAAAGTATATAATCTAGAGTTTTAATCCATATTTTAAATATTGATTTATGGATTAAAAAATTATAAAAAGAGGGGCTTATCCTCTCTTTTTTTGAGTTAATAATAAAAATTAAATGCTAAAAAAATAATTTGTTCTAGATTTAATAATTAAAGAATAATATTCAATTATTAGAGTGAGTAAAAAGTCATGAATCTAGTAAGTAAAAAATTGCACAGAAAAAGGCATGGAAATCCATGCCTAAATAGTTTATTATTTTTCTATTGACCAATCATCAAACCATGTAGAATCAAGTTCTGATAATACTTCTGAGAACTGGCTTTCATTTGCTACCTTTAAATCTGCATTTTTCTTATAAAGATTTACTGTAGCTGTACTTTTATTTACTGGCTGTATTGTACCTGTACCAGCAACACATCCTCCTGGACATGCCATACCTTCTAATAGGTATCCATCTCTCTTACCTGCTTTGGCCATAAGTAGCATTTTTCTACAATCTTTAAGACCATCAGCACTATCTATTTTCATTTCTCTATCTGGATCTATCTTCTTTATAACATCGACAACTGCATTTGCAACTCCGCCAGAAACAGCGAAACCTCTACCTGCACCTGTACCTAAGTTTACTTCTTCAGATGGCTCTATAGCCTCAAGGTCTATATTCTTTGCTTGGAACATACCCATTACTTCTTCAAAAGTAAGAACATAATCAACATGACTCTTTACAGAGTTTCTAGTAGCTTCTTGCTTCTTTGATACGCAAGGTCCTATAAATACAACCTTTGCATCCTTATGTTCTTGCTTGATAAATCTGGCAGTAAACACCATTGGAGTCATTGCCATTGAAATATTATCTTTAAACTCTGGGAAAAGTTTCTTTGCCATTACAGACCACGCTGGACAGCATGATGTTGCCATAAAGTCTAGCTTATCTGGAACCTTTGACAAGTAATCTTCTGCTTCTTCTATAGTACATAAGTCTGCACCAATTGCAACTTCTACTACATCGTGGAATCCTAACTCAAGAAGAGCGGACTTTAATTTTTCAGGTGTAACCTTAGCTCCAAATTGACCTGCAAAAGCTGGTGCTATTTCTGCAATTACTTTTTCACCTGATTTTATAGATTCTATAATCTGGAATATTTGTGTTTTATCTGCTATAGCTCCAAATGGACAAGATGATATACATACACCACAAGATACGCACTTGTCGTAATCTATTGTAGCTCTGCCAAACTCATCAGATGATATTGCATCCATTCCGCATGAAGCAGCACAAGGTCTTTCCATTTTAACAATAGCTGAATATGGACAGACAGATTTACATCTACCACATTTAATACATTTTGACTGATCAATAAATGATTTTCCATCAACCATGGAAATAGCATCTTTTGGACAGACTTCCATGCAAGGTCTTGCCAAGCATCCTCTACATATATCTGTAGTCTTATAAACATTATCTGGGCATGAGTTACATGCAAACTTTATAATGTTTACAAAAGGAGCCTTATATATTGTATTTTTTACAGAACTTTCGTCTATATCAGTAGATAGTGGTGCGTGTTCATTCACCGTTCTAAGGGGCATTCCCATTGCGAGTCTTACCCTTTCTCCTACTATAGCTCTTTCTAGAAATATACTTTCTCTAAAAGATGCTATTTCACCAGGGACAATATTATATGGAATTTCTTCCAATTTATTGTAGTCTTCTTCCCCTTCATATGCGAATCTAGCGACCTCTGTAAATACATCACGGCGAACCTTTGCAATCGCGGTAAAAATACCCTTTAAGCTCATTCAAATACCTCCTAAAATTTACCTTATAAACCGTATTTCAAACATTATTCATCACAACCGTATTTCAGTATATCATAGAATACCGATAAAATAAATATGGAAAATATGTTTTTGAAATATTTTTTAAAGAATGATAATAAATAACAATGGCATACTTTTGAAAACTGTTTATATTGTTTTCAAAAACAAGGAAAACGCTTTACTTTATTCAAAAAAGAACGCAAAAACATAAGAAGTATCTAAAAGAGATAAATAAGGAAGTAAAAAAATATTTTTTTACTTTAAAATTAATTATAGACAAAACTAATAGTAAAAGGTTTTTCTATTAAAAAAATGAATCGATTTAAAAAAGTTAAAAATAAGCTGTATATAGCAAATTGTAACGATTAAATGGTATAATGATATTTGATATCAATCTATTATCGTATAGATATTTATAAAAAACAACGGAGGTGTTTTATGAAGTATTTAGGAAAGATTTCGGCATTATTTTTGACAGCAACAGTATTACTTACTGGCTGTGGATCAGGCAATAATGAGAAAAAAACTAGTGATGCTGGCGAGCAAAAAATAATGGAACAGTCATTTGATGACAGTTTAAAGGGTGCAAGGGGAACTACAGTCACTATCTATGGATGGGGAGGATCGGACCAAACTAATAATTGGATAGATCACTATCTAGGAGATAAGATGAAGAAAGATTACGATATTACTGTAAAGCGTGTAGGAATGGATATTGATGAAGTACTAAACAATATGCAAAATAGCGTACAGGCTAAAGAAGAAAAGGGTAATATTGATGTTGTATGGATAAATGGTGAGAATTTCTATACTGCAAAAGAAAATAATCTTTTATTTGGTCCATTTGTAGACAAGCTTCCTAACATGGATAAGTATGTAGATAAAAATTCAGATGAAGTAAAGTATGATTTTGGATATGAAACTGAAGGCTATGAAGCTCCATTTGGAAAGGCACAGCTGGTTATGATATATAACTCTGATAAGTTGCAAGCTATTAAAAATGCAGATGACCTTCTAAAGGCAGCAAAGGAAAATCCAGGTAAGATAACATATCCGGCTTTACCAGATTTCACAGGATCAGCATTTGTAAGAAATATAGTATATGAAAAAGTAGGTTATGACAAGCTAAAGGATATTGATCCAAAGGACGAAAAAGCTGTAAGAGAAGCAGTTAAGCCTGCAATGGACTACTTAAAGGAGCTGAAGCCTTATCTTTGGAAAGAAGGAAAAACATATCCAACAGATTCTACTCAGCTAGATAATATGTTTGCAGATGGGACAGTTTATTTTGATGTAAGCTATAATCCAAACTTTGCATCTAATATGGTAGAAAAGGGAACTTTCCCAAAGAGTACAAAGACATGTGTATTTGATAAGGGAACAATAGGCAATACTCATTTCTTGGCAATAGCAAAGAATGCACCTAATAAGGGTGGAGCAATGGTAGTAATAAATGAAATAATTAATTTTGAGTCACAAAATGAAAAATATAAGCCAGATGTTTGGGGAGATCTACCTGTAATAGATAACTCTAAGCTAAATGATGCGGAAAAGAAAAAAATAGAAAGTGTAAAGCTAGGTAGTGCAACTCTTCCTCAGGAAGAACTTCTAAAGAAGAGACAACCAGAACTTCCAGCAGATATCGTTCCAGTAATTGAAAAGATATGGGCAGAAGAGATACCTGGTAAATAGGAGAATATATATGGCAAATAAAAAAAATTATAAAGTATACCTGGAAATATTTCCAGTTATGTTTATTTTATTATTTGTCTTGGTAGTAGGCATATTCGGGGCTCTAGTTCAGAGTCTCGGATATTTTCCTATTATAGGGATGAATGATATAACATTTAGATACTATACAGAGATATTTAGAGATAGTTCTTTTATTGAAAGCTTACTATTTACTCTTTATATTACGACGGTTTCATCTATTATAAGTGTTGCTCTTGGTATTTTACTTGCTAAAATATTATTATCTTTGGAGAGAGGAAGCTCACAAAAAGGAAGAAAAAAGCTTAGTTTTGACACTTTTTACAAGCTACCAATTGTAGTGCCACATATAATAGTAGCTTTATTTGCGATTACATTTTTATCTGATTCGGGAATAATAGCAAGGATATTGTATAAACTAGGGCTAAGCAATTCTCAAGAAATATTTTCAAACGTGCTTTTTAGTTCAAATGGAATTGGAATAATAGTATCATATGTATGGAAAGAAGTACCTTATATATTATTAACATGTTTGGCAGTAATGAGAAGAATAAGCTCAAAACATGAAATGGCAGCAGTTAATTTAGGAGCGAGCAAAATGTATGCTTTTATGAAGGTTACACTGCCTATGTTGCTACCAACTATTTTGTCTACATTCACAATAATTTTCTCGTTTTCATTTGGAGCATATGAACTTCCGATGCTGCTGGGTAGTACAGTACCCAAAACTTTACCGATAAAGGCATTTATAGAGTATCAAAATCCTATAATGTCAAATAGGCCTCATGCAATGGCTATGAATATGGTGATAGTTGCCTTTTGCGTTTTATTTGTAATACTATTTAATTATATTATTAAAAGAGCAATATTGGGCAAAAGTTATGGAGAATAAAGTTGAAAAAAAGCTTATATAATATATAAGCTTCAGCTAGTAATTTTAGATATATACTAAAAAGTTATCTAGCAAGTAAAAATATAGCGATGATTGAGAATGTAAGTATAATCACGGCTATGAATTAAGGTGAAAGGCAGAATAATAATGAATAAATTAAAAGTGATTTTGATGAAAGCAATAATAGTTATATCCGTAGCTACAATATTAATACCTATCATAACTATGATTGTATGGTCTTTTACAAATAACTATAGATGGCCAGATCTTTTACCTACAAATTTTGGTTTAAGGGGATGGGAGTATGTTTTTTTAAACAATTCTAGAGTTCTAAATTCTTTAAAAAATAGTATATTTATATCTATTACAACTACATTGATTACTATACTAATCTCTATACCTTGTGCCAAAGCGTTGGCTTTTAATAATTTTAGAGGTAAAAAAATAGTTGAGTATATGGTATATTCTCCAATAATAATTCCAGCGGTATCTATTGGAATGGGATTAAATATTGAGTTTATAAAGTTGGGTCTTGCCAGAACATATCTAGGAGTAATTCTCGTAAGTATAGTTCCGTGTATACCCTATGCTGTTAATATGATAAAGGATGTATTTTTAATAACTGGAAGAGGATACATAGATCAAGCCCACACTCTTGGAGCAAGTAGTCTAGAAATCACAAAATCTATAGTATTTCCAATGATCTTGCCGGGTGTAATATCAGCAGCAATAATGTGCTATATAGTTTCTTTTAGTCAGTATTTCTTGGTGTACTTAATAGGTGGAGGAAAAATTATAACATTTACCATGGATATGTTTCCATTTATACAGTCCGGTGATAGAATGATGGGATCTGTATATGGAGTAATATTTGTGTCAACTACGGTGTTATTGTTGTTTATTATGGAAGTACTCTTAAAGAAAATTTACAAAAAAGAGTTAGAAGACTACATGTTTATGTAGGTCTAGGAGTTAGTGCTTGGCGTTAGGGTTTAAAAAGAGCTAAGACTAGGTGTTTGGATATATATAGGGCTACATATATGTTTAAAAAGAGCTAAAACCGTGTGTTTAGGTGTGGGTAAAGGAGAAAATAGTGTATAAGTTAGAGATGAAATCAATAAATAAAAAATATAGAAACAATATAGTGTTGAATAAAATGAACATATCAGTAACTAGTGGAGAAAGATTGAGTATATTGGGACCTTCTGGATGCGGAAAGAGTACAATGTTGGGAATAATGGCAGGTATTGTAGATGATTTTGAAGGTGATATTTTTCTAGATGGAATCAATATAAGTAATCTTCCCAGTAATAAGAGAAATATAGTAATTGTAAGTCAAGAAAATCTCTTATTTCCACATATGAATGTGTATGATAATATAGGTTTTGGGCTTAAAGTTAGAAAGAAAGAAAAGAGTTTTGTAGAAAAAAAAGTAAAAGTATTGCTTGAAGAAATCGGTTTAAAGGGTTACGAAAATAAGAAAGTAAACAAACTCTCAGGTGGAGAAAAACAAAGAGTGGCATTGGCTAGGGCATTGGCAGTAGAGCCAGAAATATTGCTATTGGACGAAGCTTATTCAAGTCTAGATACACATTTACGTGAAAAAATGAGAGATCTAACAATAAAACTCCAGAAAAAACACAGTATTACAACAATATTAGTTACTCATGACAAGCAAGAGGCACTTCTTTTTAGTAATAGAGTGGGAGTAATGTTGGATGGAGAGATCAAACAAATTGATACTCCACAAAATATTTACGAGAAGCCAAATAATGTTGATATCGCCAAATTTATGTTAGATGATAATTTTATAGATATAAAAGATCGGGTTCTTTTTATTAAACCTGAGCAGGTTGAAATACTTGAAAAAAATAGAAAAAATGACGAAAAAAAATCAGAAGTTTTAGATAGAGTGCTAGAATCTGAGAAAATAAAAAAACAAGAAAATATAGACATAAATCAGTATGGAAATACAGATAAAAATAAGTATAGAAATATTGAATATATTGAGGGAATAATGGAGAGTTCAAATTATTCAGGAGTAAGTATAAAACATATTATAAAGGTAAAAAGAAAAGATTTATCTAGATTGTTGTACAAAGATATAAATAATGCTTTCAGTGATATAGTAATTGACAATCCAGAGGATTCAAATAAGGATGAGTATTTGTTAGATGAGTTTATAAGGTTAAAGGTAGAAGATTTCTCCAAAAAAATATATGAAAATGGATCAAAGATAGTATTGAAAATAAAGGATTTCATTGTATATTAAATATTTATGATATTTGACTTGAGATAAGTATAAACTTTTATACTTATCTTTTTTTAGAGATATTGAAAAGCTTAGTATTTATAAAATTATATAAAAAAACACACTATTTAAGAATAAAAAAACATAAAAATTGAAAGAATAAAACATAAAAATTTAAATTAAAAAATATAATTAAATAAATTATCATTCGCAAAGTGAAAATAAAGCACTTTATATTATTAAAAAAACAAGGTTTTAAAGTCGTAAAAAGATATAAATATATAGATTACAAACAAATTTTGAAATATAATATGTTAATTAGAAACTTTGTGGAGATTTATTTATAAATAATATATAATATATAGGGGAATACGTTACTATAAGGAATTTAATTTTTAATTTAAATAAAAATTTTAACGTATTTAAGGCTATAGATAATTTTGATATGTTGATTTTTAAGTGTAAGCTTAGTCTTAAAGATATAAATTATAAGATTAATTTTATACTTATAAAAATTTATATGTACTTAAAAATAAGAGGCAAAAATATATTAAATATAATGAGTAAATAGCTTAATATATTTAATTAATATATTAATTATGAAAATATGAATAATATATCAGAATAAAATAAAATATGAGCCTATATGATAGATAGGTGTTTATACATAGAAAGGTGTAAAAATGAAAAAAGTAATATTTGATTGTGATAATACAATGGGTATAGACAATAGAGATATTGATGATGGTCTAGCATTGCTTTATCTCATCAATAATCCAGATGTAGAGCTTTTGGGAGTAACTTGTACTTATGGAAATGAGAAATTAGATTATGTTTATAATCAAACAGTCGATTTGATCAAAGAAATAGGGGCGGATGTAGATGTATATAAGGGTAGAGGCGGATATCTTATGCAAGATTATTATGCTTCAAAATATGAAAATAATACCAGCATGGAAAAAGAAGAAGTAAAGAAAAATGATGCCGCTAACTTTATAGTATCAATGGTAAACAAGTATCCAGGTGAGGTACATGTCCTAGCTACTGGATCTATGCAAAATATATTGGACGCTGGAATAATAGACACTAGTATAATAGCGCATATAAAGCAAGTTGTCTTGATGGGCGGTATTACAGGGCCTCTTGAATTTGGGGATAAAATAATGAAAGAATTAAATTTTTCAGTTTGTCCAGAAGGAGCTTTTGAAGTTTTGACACAGTATTCAAATGTTTCTGTTTTAACAGGAAACAGGTGTATGGAAATAGAGTTTTCTTTTGATGAGCTGAGTGATTTGAAGCAAAAATTTACTGTAGAAAATCATAATCTTAAAAATGAATTTGTAATCAAAAAAATAGAAAAATGGATGAATGAATTTAAAACAGAATATAATCAAGACTCAATAGTTCTCTGGGATGTAATAGCTGCAATCTATCTTACAAATCCAGAGTTATTTGACGACCATTTTGTTGGAATCAAGTCAAAGCTAAGTGATTTTGATAGTGGTTTTATAAATATTGCTGAAAAGATAATAGAAAATAAGAGAATAACAAGTGAAGATATATTCAAAATGATAGAAATACAGGATAATTCATTTGAAGAAATAAGAAGTAATGTGATTAGCATACCAAGTGCACTTGATGCTAGTAAAATAAATAAAAAAATGATAGAAATTGTTCATGGTTAAAATATAGCAAATTAGAAAATATATAGGTAAATGCAATTTAATATTATTATTTGCTTTTATTTTATATGTATCTATAGAGAATATGATATGTACAGTTTATTTATAATAAAAAATTATATCTTTAATTAGACAAGATATTTTTGATATTAAATAAAGGAGAAAAATAATATAATAGATGAAATATTTTACCTTGATTTTGAATTGCTATAAATTATATTATACATAGATATTGCAAACTTAATACTTTTATTATATAATCTATACATTGAACAAGTTTAAATTTAAAGACTCAGACAAAGAGGAGTAAATTTACAGGATTTTTCAGAGAGAAAATCGAAGGTGCGAGATTTTCAATGAATGTATTTTGAAGGTAGCTTTGTAGTTTGTCGCATGAAGTCCAGATGTGTAGTGCGATACGGGTAGTTTCGTTAAAGACTTCAAAGAGCCAGATTCGTCTGGAATTAAGGTGGTAACGCGAGCTTTTCGTCCTTTGTGGATGAAAGGCTCTTTTTTTATATAATAAAAAGTTATAGATTTAAATCTATAAAAAATTTAAATTGATTAGTAAATATTATATGTAATATTTAAGAGTATTTTACAAGGAGGAAATTATGGAAAGAAATTTACCAAAAAATTACGATCCGAAAGATTTTGAAGACAGACTGTATCAGGAGTGGCAGGATAATGATTGCTTTAAATCAGAAGTAAACAAAGATAAAGAGTCATTTACAATAGTAATGCCTCCTCCAAATATCACAGGTCAGCTTCATATGGGGCATGCACTTGATGATACACTACAAGATATATTGATTAGATGGAAGAGAATGGATGGATTCGAAGCTCTTTGGATACCTGGAACAGACCATGCATCTATAGCTACAGAAGTAAAGGTAGTAGATAGAATAAAGAGCGAAACAGGAAAGACTAAGTATGAAGTAGGAAGAGAAGAGTTCCTAAGACGTGCTTGGGACTGGAAAGATGAGTTTGGTGGCAAGATAGTTAATCAAGTAAAAAAACTTGGAGCATCATGTGACTGGGAAAAGGAAAGATTTACAATGGATGCAGGCTGCAACAAGGCAGTAACTAAATTCTTTGTAGAACTTTATAATCAAGGTCATATATATAGAGGAAATAGAATAATAAACTGGTGTCCAGACTGTAAGACTACACTTTCTGATGCTGAGGTAGAGCATGAAGATCAAGAAGGAAATTTTTGGCATATTAAATATCCTATCAAGGATAGTGATGAGTTTTTGGAAATTGCCACAACTAGACCAGAAACAATGCTAGGAGATTCTGGTGTAGCTGTACATCCAGAAGATGAAAGATACGCTCACCTTGTAGGTAAGACGGCAATACTACCTCTAGTAGGCAGAGAGTTGATAATAGTAGCAGATGATTATGTTGACAAAGACTTTGGAACTGGTGCCGTAAAGATGACTCCAGCACATGATCCTAATGACTTTGAGGTAGGAAAAAGACATAATCTTGAAGAAATAAATGTAATGAATGATGATGCAACAATGAATTCTTTGGCTGGAAAATATGAAGGTATGGACAGATATGAGTGCAGAAAAGCTATTGTAGATGATCTAAGAGAAGAAGGCTATCTAATGCACATCAAAAAGCATGATCATGCTGTAGGTACTTGCTACAGATGTCATTCTGTTGTAGAACCTAGACTATCACTTCAGTGGTTTGTAAAGATGGATGAACTTTCAAAGCCTGCTATAGATGTATTAAAAAAAGGAGATCTTGAATTTGTTCCTGATAAATTTGACAAGACTTATCTTCAGTGGCTTGAAAATATTAGAGATTGGTGTATATCTAGACAGTTATGGTGGGGACATCAAATACCAGCATATTACTGCCAGGACTGTGGAGAAATAATAGTAGCGGAGAAGGCACCTACTCATTGTAGTAAGTGTAACTCTACAAATATTGAGCAAGACGAAGATGTTTTGGATACTTGGTTTTCATCAGGACTATGGCCTTTTGAAACTCTAGGATGGCCAGAAAAAACTGAAGAACTAGATTATTATTACCCAACAAGTGTTTTGGTAACAGGTTATGACATAATATTTTTCTGGGTAGTAAGAATGGTGTTTAGTGCTATGTTCTGTATGAATGAAAAGCCATTTAGTCATGTACTAGTTCATGGTTTGGTGAGAGATGCAGAGGGTAAAAAGATGTCAAAATCTCTAGGAAATGGTATCGACCCACTAGTAATAATAGATCAGTATGGAGCAGATGCGCTTAGATTTACTCTTGCAACAGGAAACTCACCGGGAAATGATATGAGATTCTATACAGAAAGAGTAGAGTTTGCTCGTAACTTCAATAATAAATTATGGAATGCATCTAGATTTGTATTTATGAATCTTGAAGATGAATCCTTGTTAGAAAACTTGACAAGAGAAGCTGTAGAAAAAGATTTCACTCTTGCAGATAAGTGGATAATATCTAGAGCAAATGGAGTTGTAAAAGAAGTAACTCACAATATGGACAAGTTTGAGCTTGGAATGGCACTTCAAAAGGCGTATGAATTTACTTGGTCAGAGTATTGTGACTGGTATATAGAAATGGTAAAACCTAGATTATACGGTGAAGATAGGGATGCAAAAAGAGCTGCACTTTATACTCTAACTTATGTTCTTGAAAAGATATTAAAGCTTCTTCATCCATTTATACCATTTATCACAGAAGAAATATATTCATATCTTCCAACTGTTGAAGGATATATTATAAGGGCAGAATATCCTCATTATGATGAAAATGACAATATGCAGATAGAAGAAGAAAAAATGGACCTAATAATGAATGGTATCAGAAGTGTAAGAAATGTAAGAACTGAAATGAATGTTCCTCCATCAAAGAAAGCAAAGACAATAATAGTTCCAACTGTTGATAAAAAGCAAGCTATGGAAGATGGAAAAGAATACTTCAAATCTCTTGCATCAGCTTCAGACGTAGAGATCAAAGATGACAAGATAGGTATACCTGAAGACGCTGTATCAGTAGTAATAGATGGAGTAGAGATATTTATACCACTTGACGAATTAGTTGATTTTGAGAAGGAAAAAGAAAGATTAAATAAAGAAAAGAAGAAGGCTATTTCTGAAATCAAGAGGGTTGAAGGAAAGCTAAACAATCCTGGATTTATGAATAAGGCTCCAGATAAATTAGTTGAAGAAGAAAAGCAAAAGAAAGAAAAATATGAAGAGATTCTAAAGACGATAGAAGAAAGATTAGCTAAATTTAACTAATCACTTTGTATTTGTAGAGGTTAAAATCTAGATATTAGATATTAGATATTAGATATTAGATATTAGATATTAGATATTAGATATTAATTAATAGCAAATAAATAAAAATACTGCTACATTAGTGGCAGTATTTTTTGTCTAATTTTTTATCTAAATCCTAAATATTCTTAATGAATATTTAGATAAATTCTATAAACTATAATTAAAAGCCCTATAAAAATAAAAAAACTAGATATTATTGTTTTTGGAATTGGTACTCCATTCCAAGATTCTTTATCTTTTGAGTCTTTAGCTTTGAAAAAGTTATTAGATTTTGCTAAAAAAATAAAGCCTATAATAAATAATACAATTCCAAATAAAATAGTACTGTCCATAATTTACCTCCGAAAAACCAATTATATTTTACAAGTAATAAAACTATATTAAGTAGATTTAAATATCCAATTAATGACTATTATACTATATTAACATATAATTTAAAAAATAAATTGTCACTTTTATGGGTATAGAATAATATATATATTTTTAGAAAAGGCGCTCATATGTGGAGAATAATATATCGAATTTTTAGAAAAATCAATAATTTAGCTCTTACTATGGTACAATTAAAATATAAACTAAAATTCAAATTAAAAGGAGGGATATTATGAGAAGGTTATTTGCTCTATTTTTATCGTTGGCAATAATGGTATCTTCAGCAACATTGATATCATCGGCAAGTGAGGATTTGAGCGTTAGAAGGATCTCAGGAGCAGATAGATATCAAACTCCTATCAAGATTAGTCAAGAGTACTTTAATCAATCAGATATAGCTATAGTAGCTAGTGGAGAAAGTTTTGCGGATGCACTTATGGGAGGAACTTTGTCAGCTCAAGGTGAGTTTCCCTTGTATCTTGTATCTAAAAACTCTGTAAAAGCAGAGCTTAAAGAAGAACTAAAACGTATAAATGTCAAACAAATATTTTTATTAGGTGGAAAAAACAGTATATCTAGCAATGTAGAATCCAGCTTATCAAATATGGGGATTTCAGTAGAGAGAATCTCAGGAAAAGATAGATTTGAAACAGCAGAAAAAGTTCAAGGAAAAAGGCTAGATCTAAGTTATGGTGATATTTATTATCCAATATCAAATGTAACATCAGTAGTGAGTTCTAAAGTATTTGCTGATGCCTTAGTAGCTACTCCTATGATAGTGAATAGACATTCTAAGGTTGAATTTGCTAGAAATGATCCTAATTATTCATATAGCTCACCTGTAGCTTTGGTGTTTGGCGGTAAATCATCCGTGAATATAGAAGAAAAAGATTATACTTTGAGAATATCAGGAGAAGATAGATATGAAACAGCTGTAAAAGTAGCAGATCAGTATAAAAATATACTGGGCAAAAATATAGACACTGTAATATTAGTAAATGGTCAAGACTATCCAGATGCCCTATCTTCGGCTCTTGTATCAACAATGAATAATGCAGCAATACTTCTTAGCGAGTCAGAAAAACTAAATGAGCATACAGAAAAATACATAAAAGAAAATAATATAAAAAATGTAATAATAGTAGGTGGACAAAACTCTATATCCAAATCGGTTGAGAAGGAACTATCTGGAAAAAACATAGAAGAAAATATAGATAGCTCAGTAAATGGTTGGATAGAATCAAACTCTAATAGATATTATTTTGTAAATGGAAATAAGAAAAAAGGTTGGAATAATATAGATGGTAATAGATATTATTTCAATAATGATGGTGTCATGCAAACAGGTTGGATTTATGACAAATATTTTGGAGACGGTGGGGGAAGAATTCACGATAGTAGATACTTTGTATTAAAAGATGGAACTTTGGCACCTCAATGGCATATAGAGGGTGATTGGGGTACAACTGAAGATGGTGTATCCGTATTGGTGGATAGAGAAGTTGGAAGAAAAAAGGTCTTAGAATATATAGAAAAAAATGAATCTGAAGTTTACCAAAAAATAAAGACAAATGAATATACTATGTTTGGTGCTGGATATGGACATGCTGGATTCTTCGATAGATTCTATATATCCAAAACGAAAGATTATACGAAGTTTAAGGAAGATGAAAATGGAGCAGAAGGTAGCTCAACAAATCCTCTGATGAGTTTTGCTATAAATGTATATAGTGGTGAAGTAAAAAAAGAAACTTGGAATAAATAATCTATGTAAATATAATTAAAAAATAAATCAAAACCTTTAAATAAAATTTGCCACTTCTCTTTAAAGCTATAAGTTTGAAAAAGCACCTGTTGACTAATGGGTGTTTTTTTATTTTATAAATATTTCCTATGAATATTTTCTATGAAGAATCTAAAAATTTATAATAAAAAGCATAATTAAAATATGAATGTAAAATATAGTTGACAAAGAGCAAGTTATAAATTACTATATATTATATAGATTTGAATATAGCAGATATTTTTAATAATAAAAAAATACGTTTAATTAACTGCTATAATAAATGGAGGTGTAATATGGGAGATAATAATGCTTTTAATGTGGGTATGTTTTTAGGTATATTTATAGTTGTAGTATTTGGATTACTCTTTAGAAAAAAGTTTTCGAGAGGGGAAGTTAAAAAATACGATGAACGCCAAGAATTAATTAGAGGAAGAGCATATAAGCATGGATTTAAATCTATGCTTATAACAATTATTTTATTACTTTTTGCAGAGTTCTTATTTGGAAGACCGTTTCTGGACAAGTGGATGTATTCACTTATAATTATAATAGTGGGATCAAGTGTATTTGTTGTATATACAATTGTATTTGATGCATATTTCTATATATCTATGGACAGAAAAAAATATATAACAATTTTAATGATTGCAGCGGTTATTAATCTAGTCTGTGCGGTATTAATGATAATTAGTGGCGGTGTGATTACAAATGGGATACTGACTGTGAAATCAATAAATATTTTTGTTACCTTGATGCTTTTAGTTGTAATAGCTGCCATCAATTTCAGGGCAAAAATTGATGCTCAACTTGCTAAAAGAGAGGATGAAGATTAATGAAAAATCTAAAGATGAAGTCAGCTAGGGCAGCAAAAGGCTTGTCTCAGAAAGCATTAGCGGACTTGGTAGGGGTATCTAGACAGACAATTATTGCTATTGAAAAGGGCGATTATAATCCCACTATTAATCTTTGTGTATCAATATGTAAGGTTTTGGATAAAACCCTCGATGAGCTATTTTGGATTTAATCTAGAAGAAAATTAAATGTATAAGTTTAAAACTATTAATTTAGAATAAATACAAATATACAAAAAGGTTGCTACTCTGTAGCAACCTTTTTATTTATAAATATATTATTTTATTACTTTATTACTTTAAGTTAGCAAGTAAGCTCTTTGTAAATTCCCAAACTCTCTGAACAGAAGATATACTCATGTTTTCCTTAGGAGTATGAGCATCTCTTATCTGAGGTCCGTAGCTTAACATATCAGTGTTTGGAAGGATACCCTTAAGTAATCCACACTCAAGTCCTGCATGTATTGAATGAACCTTAGGTTCTTCACCATACTGCTTAACAAAAGTTTCAACAGCTATGTCTCTTAACTTAGAGTCAGCTTCATACTGCCAAGCTGGGTAAGCTGCATATTCTCTAGAAGTAGCACCAAATCTATTTGCTATTATAGCAAGTTGATCTAATATTTCTCTTAGAGAACTAGTAGATGCAGAACGAACAGAAGTTATAAGCTTAAGCTTACCATTTTCTTCTCCTATTATAGCGTTGTTTAGAGATGTCTGAACAAGGTTTTCTATATCCTTACTCATATACTGAACACCATCAGGAAGAGCCATTAAGAATTCAATAATATCATTACTTAAATTCTTTTCATAAGCATCCTTTGCTTCAGTTTCTTTTACAGCTATTGTAAGACCTGGATCTTCAACTCTGTATTCTTCCTTAAGATCAGCAATTATAGAATTGATAGTTCCTTCTATCTTTGCAAAATCATCAGTAAATATTACAGCCTTTGCATAACTAGGAACAGCATTGTGCTTGATTCCACCTTCTATAGAAGCTAAAACAATATCATTCTTTACAGAATTTAATACTCTTGTAGCCATCTTTATAGCATTTGCTCTTTGCTTATGTATTTCTCCACCTGAGTGTCCACCCTTAAGGCCAGAAACAACTATTTCATAAGCCTTTCCGCTAGCAGCTTCTCTCTTAACGTCAAATACCATATCTATGTTAGAGCCACCTGAGCAACTTACTAGGAATTCCTTCTCTTCTTCAGTATCGATGTTTATTAAACGAGTACCAGTTAGGTGATCAGCAGTTAGAGCCATAGCACCATCCATACCAGTTTCTTCGTTTGTTGTAATCAATAATTCTAGTGGAGGATGTGGAATATCGTCAGCATCTAATATTGCTAGTCCGTAAGCAACAGCAATACCGTCATCTCCACCTAATGTAGTGTTGTTAGCTGTCATTATATCGCCATTAACTACCATTTCTATAGGATCTGTGTCAAAGTTATGATTAGAATCATCAGTCTTAACACAAACCATGTCCATATGTCCCTGAATTATAAGTGTTTCAGAGTTTTCATATCCTGGAGTACCTGGTTTCTTTATTATTACATTTAAGATATCGTCCTGATAAACTTCAAGTCCTCTATCCTTTGCAAATTTTACTAAGAAATCACTTACTTCTTTTTCGTTGCCTGAACTTCTTGGATGTTGGTTTATTTCATAAAACCACTTAAAAACTTCCTTAGGTTCAAGATTGCTAATATTGTTCATTTTCCAAACCTCCTAAAATAAATAAGATTAAAAAAATCTTAATACTGTATAGCCCAAAAATATTAAGGCTTTATTTTATATTAAAGGACTAAAATATACTTTGTCCCTTATTTATCATACAATATTTGTGCAAAAATTACAATAATATTGAATTAATTTATTATTTTTTTAATTGCAGCTTTTTAATAAATTACTATATATAAGTAATAATGGTTTATATTATCTATTAACAAAAAAAGAATAAAAATAAATGTATATAAATAAAAAAAGTTATAAATATTGTAAAAACTTCTTAGTATATAAAATTAAAAATATTTTTGATACTTTAAAATTTTAATTTTCTTATTTTATATTTATTATTTTATCTTTTAATATTTTATATAAAATAAAAGCTTACTCTCTAAAAAAGAGCCTCTTTTACCTTTGAAACAAAATCATTTATATGTTGACGAGAACTTTCTTCTGCAGCAAGTTCATCTTGGTTTTCTATAGCAGTTATAATTCCGTTAAATCTTTTGGTAAATATTGTCATATCTGTAAAATATTCATTACAGTAGTGCCATAGTCTTTCTGTATGAAGATGAAGGGATTGAAGTGTTGATGTTAGC
This sequence comes from Peptostreptococcus sp., assembly GCF_036639115.1. Taxonomy (GTDB): domain Bacteria; phylum Bacillota; class Clostridia; order Peptostreptococcales; family Peptostreptococcaceae; genus Peptostreptococcus. The sequence goes on from NZ_JAVWJH010000004.1 coordinate 237,904, forward strand.
CAAGAATTACCACAGGCATCCATAATAATAGAGTGGAACTCTTCATCAAGATCTATTGCCTTTTGGTAATTGTCCGCTGCACAGAAAGTTTCAAGCTCTGCCGTAACTTCTTTTAATCTTTCGAGTTTTTTTGGTGTAATATTTTTTACAGCTAGTTTTGTAGCCATAGGATCAAGTACACTTGTAAGCTCAAAGAGAGCTTTCATATTTGTAAAATCTATAAATGATACCTGTACTCCATATCTAGGGACAATATTCAATAATTTGTCCATCTCTAATCTTTGGAATGCGCTTCTGACAGGAGTTCTACTGATATTAAATTCTTTAGAAATCTCTATTTCATTTAAAACATCTCCAGGCTTATATTCATTTCTAACTATTCTTTTCTTCAATTCTTCGTAAATATCAATTTTTTTCATTTCTACCTCCTACCGTTAATCTGTCAATTAAAGTGTTTAAATTTATTTGTAATTGTGCACATAGATACTTGATTCGAAACTTCAAAGTAGATATAGAATCATTATCACAGAGCACTAGCAGTTTGTTTATATTGAAGCAATTATTAAAGCTATTTTAAAGTTATAATAACTTCATATAGATATAAAATTGTATTTTATTAATATTTATAAAAATAAACATAAACAATCATTAGAAAAACATAGCAACATTTTAAAATATCAATAATAAGATACAAAATATATATCTTTTATACAATTTTAGAATAATATTATGATTGTAGATGTATTTATATTTAGTAAAAAAACTTTAATAGTTATTCAATTAAAATTAATATATTATATCTAACATTATGATTATACCCAGTTTTTCACTAAAATACAACACAAGAATGAAATAATGATAAAAAATCATTCAATTATAAGGAATATTATGTAAATACTATTGTCTAGCGAATTATTTATTAAATCAATTCAAAAAATGTGTTCAAAAATCAAAATAAAATATCAAAAACAAGTTTTTTTTTAAGGTAAAAAAGCATATTAAAATATCTATAGATTTTAATATGGAAATATGACTAGACTATAAAACATATCTATAAATAAAAATCAACTTTTGTGTATTTTTTGATATGCATTATTATTAAGCAAAAGTATAGCCCGTATAGTTTGCAATAGAAAACTATAAAAGTATAGATTTTGTAAGAAATAATAAACTTTTAATATTGTATATTACATGTATAATATAAGTATAAATAAATTGAAGGGAGTACAGATTTTTATCTGTTTTTAAATGAATTATACAGAAGCAATAAATTATATACATGGTGTAGATAGATTTGGAATGATTTTGGGATTAGATAGTATTAGAGAACTCTTGAGGAGATTAGATAATCCTCAGGATAATTTAAATATTATTCATATAGCAGGTACAAATGGTAAGGGATCAACAGCATCTTTTATATCAAGTGTGCTAGTAGAAAGTGGTTATAAAACTGGTCTTTATACATCTCCTTTTTTGGAGCGTTTTAACGAAAGAATAAGGATTGACGGTGAAGAAATCAAAGATGAAGATCTGGCTGAATGTGTTAGTGAAGTTAGAGAAAAGGTAGATGAAATGCTGGAAGATGGTTGTAATCATCCAACTGAGTTTGAAATTGTAACTGCTACAGCATTTTATTTCTATAATAGAGAAAAGGTAGATGCTTTAGTACTAGAAGTTGGCCTTGGAGGAAGATTTGATGCTACAAATGTCATTGAAAAATCACTATTAAGTGTAATTGCCTCTATTAGCAAGGATCATATAGGAGTTTTGGGAGATACAGTTGAAAAGATTGCATTTGAGAAAGCAGGAATTATAAAAGAAAATGGTCAAGTAATACTATATGGTCAGGAAAAAAATATAGAAGAAGTAATTAAAAATATTGCCAATGAAAGAAATGCCAATGTAATAGTTACTGATAATAACAAAATAGAGATAAAGAAATCAAACTTAAATAATCAGGTATTTAGTTTTACAGATTATTTAGGTAATAATTTTGAAGATATAAAGATTAGAATGATCGGTGAACATCAGATAAGAAATGCTGTTTTGGCAGTAAATACGATATCGTATTTGAGAGAGCATTCAATATTTTCTAATATCACTGATGAAAGTTTAAGAAAGGGTTTGTTAGATACTCGATGGGCAGGTAGATTGGAATTAATATCTGAAAAGCCAGTATTTGTGATAGATGGGGCACATAATGTTGAAGCTGCACAACTTTTAGCTGACGAAATAGATAGGCTATTTGACGAAGAATGGGATAAAACTCTTATTTTAGGAGTTTTGGCTGATAAGGAAGTAGATGCTATAGTAAAAATATTAGTTCCAAAATTTGATAGAGTAGTTATTACTTTGCCAGATAATCCAAGGGCTATGAAGGTGGATGAACTTGCATATAGGGTAGGAATGTACTGTGATGATATAGTTTGTATAGAAAATGTTGATTCTGCAGTGCAGCATTCATTAGATAAGATAGTTAGTCTATCTAATGAGGAAAAAACAAATACTAAGCTGAAAGCGAAGAAAAAGGGAAGCAAAAAAGGTTCTAAAGAAGCAAAAAACATTAAGGCAAAGAAAAAAGCAATATTTGCTGCAGGTTCACTATACCTAGTAGGACATATAAGAACATTCATAAAAAATAATGATGACTTAAAATAAAATTAATTACAGGTCTAGGCTATTTTTAAATTTTAATTACTTAAATATTTAGTGATATTTTAATAAAAATTTTCTAGAGAATATTTTTTTATAAATCTAGATTTTAAAAATTATAGCTAAAAACTCAATAAAAAATTTAATTAAGTTATTTTGAAAAAAACATTAAGTTCGTTGCATCTGCAACGGACTTTTTTAATTATATAGAATATAATAATAATCAAGATAAAGAAATGAAGTAAACACTTAAGTTGCTAATTGAATTTTATGTGAAAAAAGATCTATTAATGTTTAGAAAAAGCATAAATGGTATATTATAAGAATATATGGAAAATTTAGAAAAAACTATTTGTAAGCCTATAAATAGTAATGTATTCATGATTCAATTAGTCAAAATGGTGACTAGAAAATATAAAAAAGAAAAGGAGAATGGTTATGAAAGATTTAAATATGTTTTGTTTTCAATGTCAGGAAACAGCAGGAAATTCAGGATGTACAGTAAAGGGAGTATGTGGAAAACCTTCAGAGGTTGCAAGAATGCAGGATTTATTAATGTTTGTAACAAAGGGACTTTCAGAAGTTACAACTAAGCTAAGAGCAGAGGGAAAAGAAGTTCCTAAGGAAATAAATCATCACATCACTCTAAATTTATTTACTACTATAACAAATGCAAACTTCGATTTTGATATATTTGTAAATAGAGTGTATCAGACACTAGACATAAAGAAGGATTTGTTGGTTAGACTTGATAATAAAGAAAATCTTGGAGAAGCTGTTCTTTGGGACGAGAGAGATCTAGATAAGATGGACGAAAAATCTAGAATAGTAGGAGTTCTTGCAACTGAAAATGAGGATGTAAGAAGTCTTAGAGAGTTAGTAATATATGGATTAAAAGGATTATCAGCATATTCTAAGCATGCAAATGTTTTAGGTTTTGATAATGAAGAAGTAGATATATTCTTACAAGAAGCAATGTACAAGACAACACTTGCTTTGAGTGTAGATGAATTGATTGCTCTTGTATTAGATACAGGTGCTGCAGGGGTTAAGGGCATGGAATTATTAGATAATGCCAATACTTCAACATACGGAAATCCTGAAATAACAGAAGTAAATATAGGCGTAAGAAATAATCCTGGAATATTAATATCAGGTCATGACCTATGTGATTTAAAGCAGTTACTAGAACAAACTAAGGGAACAGGAGTGGATATATATACTCATTCTGAAATGTTACCAGCAAACTATTATCCAGAACTTAAGAAGTATGACAATCTAGTAGGTAACTACGGAAATGCTTGGTGGAAGCAAAAAGAAGAGTTTGAAAGTTTTAATGGACCAATACTTATGACTACAAACTGTATAGTTCCTCCAAAGGATAGTTATAAGGATAAGATATATACTACAGGATCAGCAGGTTTCCCTGGATGTAAGCATATAGAAGGTTCAATAGGAACAGAAAAAGATTTTAGTGAAATAATTGAACACGCAAAGAAATGTCAGTCTCCAACTCAGATTGAAGACGGAAGCATAGTTGGTGGATTTGCTCATAATCAGGTAATCTCACTAGCAGACAAGATTGTAGAAGCTGTAGAAAATGGAGACATCAAGAAGTTTGTAGTAATGGCAGGATGTGACGGTAGACAGAAGGGTAGAAACTATTATACTGAATTTGCAGAGGCTCTTCCATCTGATACAGTAATACTTACTGCAGGATGTGCAAAATATAGATATAACAAATTAAATCTAGGAGATATAGGTGGAATACCAAGAGTACTTGATGCTGGACAGTGTAATGACTCATATTCTCTAGCTGTAATAGCTATGAAGCTTCAGGAAGTATTTGGACTAGATGATATAAATGATCTTCCAATAGTTTATAATATAGCTTGGTATGAACAAAAAGCAGTAATAGTATTGTTAGCTTTACTAGCTCTAGGTGTAAAAAATATTCACCTTGGACCAACTTTACCAGCATTTTTATCTCCAAACGTTGTAAATGTTTTGGTAGAAAACTTCGGTATAGCAGGAATCGGTACTGTGGAAGATGATATAGAATTATTAATAAAATAACAAGTTGATAAAAAGATTTTATTTTTAAATAAAGTAGGCGGCCATTGGTCGCCTTTCTTTATTTAAAAAGTAAAGTAAAAAAAAGAATAGTAAAAAAGTTTTGAAAATATTCAATAAAAGGCTATAAAAATATTGTTAAATATTGTATAATAGAATTAAGAAGAGAAAATATTTTCACATACAATGCGAATTAGAAAAAATAAATACATAAAACATTTGTAAAAAACAGTATTATGATATATAAATTAATTTTTAAAAAGTCTAATGATTTTAATAATAAAGTATAGGAATATAAAGGTTGTGAAGATATTATCGTGTACAAACTGATGTAGGTAAAAAATGCAGTTTGAAATATTGAGATATAGGGGTGTGGATTAAATGACAGAGAAAAACAACAATGAATTCAAAAAGAGCTATAGAAGAATACTTCAACAAGAACAGTTTGTTCAGGCGGTAGTAAAGGTGGCAAATGAACAATTACCAGATATGAATTTAGGCGAAGTTATTGATGAAAAATATGGCAAAATAGAAGATTGTAGTGTGGCAATAACTCACGATGGCGATATTAAGTGGTGGGAAAAGACTTTAGGTAAGGTAGAAAATAGATTTGCCTATTCAGTAAAGGTGGTAGTTGGAGCGGATGAAGGCCTACTGGATCATTTAAAAGAAGAACTATATAAGCTGGGCAAAGAGATTAACATAGAATATGAAAATCGCCCAGTAATTTATATGTATTATGTAATCAGAAACTTATTATTGGATGGTGGGGTTACTGAAGAGTTCAATAAAATAATGAGTGAAAGCTTTGATGAGGTAGTTTGGACAAGAAATAGACCAACAACACAGAAATACTGGACTTATCTAGATGTAGATTTTAACAAATATTACATACCTTTAAGAAGAAGTTTTATATATGGATTATTAGAAAAAACAGATATAAAGTTTAGCACATTAGATGATACAATTTTTGTACTTGCTAGAAGATAATATTTCCAATATTGTACATCAGTATTCAAAGTAAGTTTTTGTTAATAATTTTGTAGGGGAATTATTGATAGATTTGAGTATTTAGAAATAGCGATGGAGAATTTGTAGAAATTTTTAATAACTATAAATTTTTTATTATAGATTATCTCATTAAAAAGAGTGTTATGTTATGATATTTTAAAATGGTCGTTAGCTTATGCTAACGACCATTTTTCTTTTCAAATTTATAAATACTTTATTTCAATGTAAATACTGGGTATTCGCCAGTGTAGGTTGGTTTTTTAATTTGATTTTTAAAGGCACCAAGATACAGTTTAATCTTAGAAGTAAAAGATAGGTCTGATATATTCATATATATGTCGGATTTTGTAACTATATTATCATACTTATCTGTTACTGTTAATTCTCCTATTGGTTTTTTCTTAGCATCTTTTATGCTTATTTTTTTATACTTTATTGATTCTTTAAAATTCTCATCTACTCTTTTTAAAGTCTTAACATCCTCTTTTGCAAATACTTTTGTGCTAAGTGCATCGGAATTATTAATCTTCGCAGTAGTGATTTCCTTATCTTTTGCATAAAGAATTTTAGTCTTATAATATTGATTTATAAAGATAAGAGAGTTGTATGCAGATTTTTCTCTATCTTTCTCTGTTCCAGCACCCATAGTAACGCCTAATAGCCTGTTTGCGGCGTCATTACCGTTACCCTTATCAACTTTCATTGAATAGGCAAGACAATAGCCAGCCTTGCTTGTGAAGCCTGTTTTTAGGCCATCGACATTTTTGATCAAAGGAAGTAGGGGATTGGTACTTTTTTCATCTATATGTTTTTTAGTGTCTACTAATTTTTCTTGATCTGTAATTTGTGTTAGTTCTTCTGGATAGTGAGTATACATCCATCTAGAAAGAGTCAAGACATCTCTAGCTGTAGTAGTGTTCTCTACAGAACTGCCATCTGGATTTATCTTATATGGAAGTCCATTTGGATTGTAAAAAGTAGTATTTTTCATTCCAATATCTTTTGCTTTTTTATTCATCATGTCGTTGAAATTTTTGTAACTACCGCCAACATGACCAGCTATAGCAAGTGCTGCATCATTTGCAGATACAATCATCATACCGTCCATCAAATTTTTTAATGTAATTTTTTCCCCTTCTTCTAGCTTTATGTTTGTACCTTCTCTGTTTACATCACTAGCTTTGATAGTAATTACATCATCTGGGCTAACTTTTTTATCTTTTATAGCATCAAATGTCAAAAGTAAGGTCATAATCTTTGACATACTTGCCATGGCTGATTTTTCGTCTGGATTCTTTTCGTATATAACTCTTCCTGTGTCAAAGTCAGAAATGATAGAAGACTTTGAAAATCCATCACTAAATCTTTGGGAAGCTCCGAATGCAACATTTGGTAAAAGCATAACCACAGAAAGTCCTATAGCAATTACCTTTTTTATAAATTTAATAATCATCACAAATAACTCCTTAAAATATAATATATTAAAATTTTAAATTAAAATTATCCTAGTAGTTCATATTTTTAGTACATATTTAATTTTAATTTTTTCTCAACGCCCACTCTTATTTTAGCACTTTTTTATGAAACTTCAATTTATTTTGCGTTATTGTTATAATTTGTTAATGTTTTGATGTTGAAAATGAACTATTTGTCATTAATTGTTTGGAAAAAGAGAAGCTATCATTAAAAAAAATTAATTTTAAAAACTTTGACATATTTAGAAATTTCATCTAAAATTATTATTGGAATATAAAATAAAATCTCTTACTTTGTGTTGGAGAGATACATTATTTATAATATAGATGGGAGAAAGCTATGTTTGAAAACGGTACAGATGATTTGATACTTGAAAAACTAGTTGTATTGTACACTTTAAATAATCTGGAAAGAGATGTTACAGAGTCGCAACTTACACATATAATACTGAAAAATGATGTAATGAATTATTTTACTCTTATGGCATTATTACCAAAGATGATAGAATCAAAGCTGATAATGAAGTACAATAAAAATAATACATCACTTTACGCAGTAACTCAAAGTGGTTTGGAGGTTCTTATAAACTTTCAAAATAGAATACCAGAATTCTTCATAGAGAAAATAGATGAGTACCTTAGAGATAATAGTGATGAATTATTTTCATCTGAAATAAAGAGACAATCAAGTTATTCTGTTCAAGGAGATTCATCCTATGTAGTGACTTTGATTGTTACAGAGGGTCGTAAAAATATCATGACTCTAAATCTAAATGTAGAAACAGAAGTAGAGGCAAAAGAATTATGTAGAAAATGGAATCACTCTTACATAGATAGATATTCTATGATATTAGATATACTTAATTCTTAAACTTGTGTTATACTAGACTATAAAATTGCTTTTAGCAACTTACATAGTGGTGAATCTTTATACAAAATAAAAGAAAGCTTTTCTAAGCTAATATATAAAGATTATATTTTCAAAAATATAGATTATAAAGTAAGCTAATAGCAAAGTATTTATTTACTTGGTGATTTAAACACTATTGTTTATATTGCTATTTGCTGTGTTATCCAATAAAAATGTGATGGTCAAATTGGCCATCACATTTTTATATTATATTAAATTATCTTATAAATTAGTTTTATACTATTTTATAAAATCTCTGTACTTTTCAAACTCACCATTGTTTAAAACAATATTAAGTTCTACACCGATATCATTTAAAACAAAATCTTCTATTTCTATAACTCTTTTTTCTTTTATTTCATTAAATACATCAAATCTTGAATATGGTATCAAAAGAGTAACTTCTTCTTCACTTTCAAAAAGGTTTTGCTCAATAACATTTATTAAACGATCAAAGTTGTATCCAGATTTGGCAGAAACATATATCTTTTCATCGCTGCTTTCAGGAATATTTTCGATTCTATCAACTTTATTTAGTACGCTGACATTTTTCTTCTTTGTTATTCCTATTCTTTGCATTGTATAATTCATAATATTTTTCTGAATGTCTAAGTCATATGAGCTCGCATCGTATACAGTAAGTATAAGGTCTGCGTAGCTTAACTCTTCAAATGTAGATCTAAAAGCAGCTCTCATAATACCTGGTAGATCACTCACAAATCCAACTGTATCCACAAGTAAATATTCTTTACCATTTGGTAGAGTAGACTTTCTCAAAGACATATCAAGTGTAGAAAGCATCTTATCTTTTACAATAACAGCACTTTCTTCTGTATGATCAGGATCTAACTCAAGAAGTTTATTCATAATTGAAGACTTACCTGAATTTGTATATCCTATGAAAGCAACTAAAGGAAGTTCATTTCCAACTTTCTTTGATCTTTGTACGAATCTATTTTTAACAGTGATAGCAAGTTCAACTTCCAGTGAATCCAATTTTTCTCTGATTTTTTCTTCATCTGTAAGAAGTCTTCTGCCATTTGGATTATTGACACAGATTCCATTTCCATATTTATAAATTCCTTGGAATCCTTCAAGTCTAGTAAGACGATATCTTAGCTGAGCCTTTTCAATTTCAAGCTTAGTTTCTCTTCTGTTTGATCTAGTAGATAAGATATCTAGTAGAAGCATTGTTCTGTCTACAATTTTCTTACCTGTTAAATCTTCAAGGTTTTTAATTTGACTTCCTGTTAGCTCGTCTATGAATACTAGCATATTAACATCTAGGTTTTCTATTTCAACCATTAAATAGTCTAGTGCTTCTTTATCTAAATAGTAGTCCTTATCTATTTTTTGGTGAAGTGTAATTTCAGCTTTTACTTCTGCTCCAGCAGCTTGAACCAATTCTTTCAGTTCAATCATAGAGTCTTCAACGCTTGTAGCATGTATTTTTTCGCCTTCAGCCACAGCTATTGTCACTGCCACCTCATCAAAGCTATTTACATTTTTATTTGATATTATTAGTCTTTCCATATTAACCTCCTAAATAAACTGTACACTTATACTAAATTTCTTTAACATATTCTTTATATATATTGTAGTCAACTTCATCAAGAGATACGACCAAATCAATTCCTTGGTCTGTATATTCAAATGTATCAATAGGGTATTTATCCTTAATATTGCTAAAGATATATCCCTTATCAAAAGGTATTAATAGGTTGACTTCATAGCTGTCTTCCATAAGAAAGTTTTGAATCTGATTGACTAGTTTGTCCATGTTGATTCCTTTTTTTGCGGAAATATATACAACATCATCTTGATTCTTTGGGTAGACATCTAAGTTTAATTGATCAATCTTATTGTAGACTGTTATTGTCTTTTTTTCATCTGCTTTTAAATCTTTTAAAACGCTCTCTGTTGTGAACTTCTGTATATCAGAACTTTCGTTAGTAGCATCTATTACGTGGATTATTAAATCAGCGTATTGAACCTCTTCTAAAGTAGCCTTAAAAGCTTCTATCAAATCATGAGGTAACTTACTGACAAAACCAACAGTATCTACAAGTAAGAATTCCTTTTTATTTGGAAGTAGTGCCTTTCTTAGAGTTACATCAAGTGTCGCAAAAAGCATATCCTTAACAAAAACTTCTTTTTCATTTTCGTAATCAGGATGAGTTTTTATCAGTTCATTTAGTAGAGTAGACTTGCCAGAATTTGTATAGCCGACTAATGCTACTATTGGAATTTGATTTTTTTGTCTTTGTGCTCTTTGAACCTCTCTATTTTTGGCAACTTCTTTTAATTCTCTTCTAATATTGTTTGCACGGTTTAGAATGTGCCTTTTATCTTTTTCAAGCTTTTGTTCACCAGGACCTCTAGTACCTATACCAGCTCCGGTTTTGCTCATCTGTCCTCCCATACCATATAGTCTAGGAAGTCTATATTTTAATTGAGCAAGCTCTACTTGTAATTTACCCTCTTTACTTCTAGCTCTTTGTGCAAATATGTCTAGTATTAAAGTAGTTCTGTCGATTATTTTTTTACCGACAATATTTTCTATGTTTTTTATTTGAGCTCCAGATAATTCATCGTTAAACACTACCATTGTAGCATCTAATCCTTCAGCATAGTTTTTTATTTCATCAATTTTACCACTACCCAGATAGGTAGCAGTATCTACAGACGAACGGTTTTGTACTATTTCACCTACAACTTGGGCACCAGCAGCTCTTACAAGCTCCTTTAACTCATCCATAGATTCTTCTATAGATATTCGTTCAGTGTCTCTGCTTGATGATGTAAGGTTTAGACCTACACAGAGTGCTTTCTCTCGAAGATTCATAAGCTCTTCATTACTAATATTCAAATCACTCATTAAATTATAAAATTTATTCTTAGTATCAAGATAAAACCTACACCTATCTCAATATAGAATATCTCCTTTCTAAAAATTCGTTATTTTCTTTCTATATACTATAATTATATCATATTTTCAATGTTTTTATTAGCAGTTAAATAAACATACTTTGACAAATAATAATCTAAATTCAACACATATATGCTGTTTGTGAACTACTTTGTATGGTATAATAAAATGATAAAAATGATAGAATAAAATAATTTATAAAGAAAATAGAGTTTTTTAAGCAATTTATGCGTTTTTTATAAAGTGCAAAGCAAATTATTAAAAAATAGAAAATTTTTTAATAATAATGAACACAAACTTATGAGGTATTTTTAACAAAAATAATTTAAAGGAAGTGATTATATGAATAAGGAGTATAAGTTTTTTAGTCATAAAAAATGCGAATATTTTCCATGTCACGAGACAGAGGATATAGATAATTTTAATTGTCTATTTTGTTATTGTCCATTATATGCTCTAGGAAGTAAATGTGGTGGAAAATATAAATACAATGAAAAGGGGGTAAAAGACTGTACAGATTGTATTTTGCCACATAAGAGGGAAAATTATGAATATATAATAAAAAAATTTGGAGAAATATCAGAAATAGCTAGACAAAATAAATAGTAAGGTGTTAGATTATACTGTACGAAGGGAGTGATTAGCTTGGAAGAGAGAGGCAGAAATAGTATTGGACGTGCTGCGATAGCCGCCCTAGGTTTTTTACTTCAGGTAGTTTGGATTTTGTTTCAGGTGCATAAGATACATGATTACTATCCTGTTACTGCAGGTATAACCAAGGCAATAGCAATATTGGTAGTTCTTAGAATATATGGAAAACATACCAAGTCTGACATTAAAATTCCATGGATGGTATTATTATTGGTGTTTCCAGTTGCTGGATTAGTATTTTATATATTATTTCAAGGAAATGCATCCTTGTATTTTACAAAGAAAAAATTTAGGTCAATTGTTGGTAAGTTGGGAAGCAATCTAGAATCTGATGATGAACTTCTAGATGATATATATAATATGGATCTAAGCTTGTATGGGCAGAGTCATTACATATCAAAAACAGGAGGATATCCTGCATATAGGGGATGTCAAGTTGAGTATCATAAAGATGCAGATATAGGAATAGAAGCACAGAAAAGGGAGTTAAAGAAAGCAAAAAATTTCATATTTATGGAATATCATGCGATAGAAGACTCAGTATCATTTCGTAATATAGAGGACATACTTGAAAAAAAGGTTAAAGAGGGTGTAGATGTAAGAATTATATATGACGATATGGGCAGTGTTGGGTTTATCGGAAAAAGCTTTAGACAAAGACTTAAGGAAAAGGGTATAAAGTGTTTGGTATTTAATCCTATGCTTCCGTTTTTAAATGTATTTATGAACAATAGAGATCACAGAAAAATAACTGTAATAGATGGTAAAGTTGGTTTTACAGGTGGATATAACCTAGCCGATAGATACTTCAACATAGATAGTCCATATGGCTATTGGAAAGATACTGGAATGATGATCAAGGGTAGAGCGGTTGATAGCTTTACAGTGATGTTTCTAGAAATGTGGTATGCAATAAATCCACAAGAAATGGAAGAAGAAAATATAAGAGATTATATAAATATAACAAAAGAAAATTATGCAGACAATGGTGGTATTGTACAGCCATATGGAGAGAATCCTTTGATAGAAGAACTCTTGGCAGAAAATGTATATTTAAACATGGCAAAAAATGCAAAAAAATATTTATATATTATGACTCCATATCTATTAATAGATGATAGTACAAATGATGAACTTGTACTTGCAGCCAAAAGGGGTGTAGACGTAAGAATTATTACGCCAGGTATACCAGACAAGAAACTTATATACAAAATGACTAGATCTTATTACAATGCCTTAGCACGTGGAGGAGTCAAAATATATGAGTATACTCCTGGATTTATGCATGCTAAACAGTATATATGTGATGATAGTGTGGCAGCTTTGGGTACTATAAATATGGACTACAGAAGTTTGTATCTTCATTTTGAAAATGGTGTCTTGATGTATAATATGGGAGAAATTGCTAAAATAAAAGAAGATTTTGATGATGTTCTATCTGAAAGTAAAGAAGTCACTAAAGATTATCTTAACGATAAGAGAAGCTTGTCTAAAAGAATTATTCAGTGTTTATTGAGATTCTTTGCACCACTTTTATAGGAGTGAATTTCTGATTTTTTATAAACCATATTATAAATCAACTATATCAACTATTAAGAAACAAAGATTATGAAGTAGCTTATAAAGAATAAAGTATTTAAGAAGTTGATAATAAACATTACAGAGAAAATATAAATGGACAAGAAAAAATAAATATAGCGACTGTCAAACTTTTATGAAGAAAATCATATTTATATATTTTTTTATATGCAGATATAGGGTAAACAGCTACACATATAATATAGATTGATGTGTTTTGATAGATAGAATATATTACATATTATTGATAGAAAAATATATAAAAGATATTATTAAAATTTAAAAAGACTTTACAAAATCAAAAACAGATAGTATAATAGAACAGTCGTATAAACCCAATATGACAAAATCCTTTAAATGGACAATGTAGTAAAGCAAGGTGTGTATATAAGAAATGATGAATTTTTTATATGGGTTGTTTGCTTCACACATCCATCTTAAAGCGGACAATGTGCATGTGCACATCCACAAAATATTTTTAAATTAAAAAGGAGAAGAATTATGTCATCAATTACAAGAGGACCAAAGTTCAAGTTATCTAGAAGACTAGGACTAAACGTATGTGGCCATCCAAAGGCTATGGATAGAGCTGGAAGAGGAACTGCAAGAAGTGATAAGAAGCTTTCACCATATGGACAGCAGTTACTTGAAAAGCAAAGACTAAGAGCTTACTATGGTGTAGGTGAAAAGCAGATGAGAATCTACGTAAGAAAGGCTCAGAAGGTTCAGGGACCTACTGGTACAGCACTTGTTACTACTTTAGAATGTAGACTAGACAACCTAGTATACAGAATGGGACTAGCTAACTCAGTAAGACAGGCTAGACAGATGGTAGGACACGGACACGTTCATGTAAACGGAAAGAAAGTTGATATACCATCATTTATAGTAAGTGTTGGAGACGAAATATCACTAAGAGAAAAGTACAGAACAAATGAACTTTTCAAGGCTAACTTTGAAGCTGCAGCTTTAAATGAATATTCTTATATAACTAAGAATCAGGATAATTTCTCAGCTGTATTAACAAGAATGCCTGAAAGAGAAGAAGTGCCAATCGAAATTAATGATGCACTAGTAGTCGAATTCTACTCTAAGTCATCTCTTTAATAAAAACTCTAATTGTAAAATTAGAACTAAAGAAGATTATAAACCGTTGCAAATTTTGCAACGGTTTTTTTATTATTTAAATAATAGTTTTTTGTAAAAAAGGTGATTTTATACTTGTTAAGTGATATAATAAGATTAAGAAGTACAAAAATTCAAAAAATTGTTTATGGGTTTTGTATATAGCAAATTCATTTGATATGAAGCTTGTTATAACAATAGTTGTAGGGGGGAAAGATGGTAATAGGATGGGAAAATATAGATAACCTTGAAGATTACTTTATTACATATCTCCTTTATAAGAAGTCTCTTACAGTTCCACAAATATCAAGAATCAGAAATAAATCCCTTGAGGATGTCAATGATGACTTGATAAAAGCAAAGCTATCGATAAGAAAGTACAATAGAGGGAGCCAGTCTAAGGAAAAGGATACGATGGAATTATTTTTATCTTTATCCAAAGAAGAGAGGCTAGTATTTTTGAGTCAGTTAGAGGATAAGGCGCTAATTGATTTTAAAAGAAAAATCTATAGAGGCATTCTAAATATAGAGAATGTTGACGATTTGATGGTGTTAGTTTGGGCAGCTGGAGAGTTGAAGGATAATAGATTTTTAAATATAATATATCCATTAACAGAGAGGTATCACTCTAATCTGAGAAGAATTTCTTATTCAGCAATAGGAAAGATTGGATCAGATGATAGCAGTCACATTCTTGAGCTTGGTCTTTCTGATCAAAATCCTCAAGTTAGACAGTATTGTGCAAAATATCTTGGTAACATCGGTAGTAGGGAAAGTATAAGAATTCTTGAAAATCTTGTTAAGAACAAGGCTGGATTTGAGAAAGAGTATGTTATTAGGGCATGTGAAGCATCCATTGAAAAGCTCTATTCTAAATTCAGTATCAACAAATAACTCGCGTAGGTGCGCAGAGAAGAGTATTTATGAAAATGGAGGGATTCTAAATGATAGTAAGACGTTGTTCTGGCGGTGTTGTATTTTATGCAAATAAGGTTTTATTAGTTAAGAATGATAGAGGTGAGTGGACTCTACCCAAGGGGAAAATAGTTGGAGATAGTCTTCCTCATGAAAGTGCGATTCAGAGAGTAAAACTTGAGACAGGATCTCAGGCAAGGATACTAGATATTGCGGGTGACACTATATATGAATTCTTCTCAAGAAGTAGAAATCAGAGAGTTTGTAATGCTATCATGTGGTATGTAATGGAATCGGATTCTGATTTATCTGATGTGAGTGGTGAATTTTTAGATGGTGGCTTCTATAAGATTTCTGAGGCTTTGGAGATGTTAACTCATAGTAAAGAAAAATCTTTGGTAGATGTATCATATAAGAAATACAAAAACTATAAGATAGCTGATCAGGGTTAAATAAGAAGATATGAATTAAGTTTATATACATGGTGCTTTAATAGCACCATGTTTTTTATTTTCATAAAATATAAGTTGAAAATAAAATTATAAATTAAAAGCTTGGATATAAAATATAGTTTATAATTAAAAAAAATAGATGGAACGTAAACATAAAAATAAAATAAAAAACTAAAGACTGGTAAAAAAATATATTAGAATAAATAAAAAAATAAAATGAAATCTTTTCATAATCTATATTATAGGAAAACTATTGCAGATAATATGTATAATATCGGTGATAAAGTTGCAAAGCTGTGTATATATAATGTAAAATAATATATGAGGAAAAGATATTTGCCAGTAAATAATGAATTGACATAAATATGGAAATGGAGGTGAATTTGTGAAGCCATATAGAACGCTCCATAAATACGGTATAGATGAATTCACGATAGAAAAGTCAGTTTTTATAGGTCAAGCGAAACCTATAGAAAGTGAAGAAGAGGCAAGAGCCTTTATAGATGAAATGAAGTCCAAATATAAGGATGCAACTCATAATGTATGGGCATATACTGTTGGGGAAAATATGAATATTCAAAGGTATAGTGATGATGGAGAGCCACAGGGTACTGCGGGGATACCAAGCCTAGAGATTATAAAAAAAGAAGACCTAAGAAATGTAGTGCTAGTAGTCACTAGATATTTTGGTGGAACAAAACTTGGCGCGGGAGGATTGGTCAGAGCATACACAAAGGGAGCAAAAATAGGTCTAGAGGCGGGCAAAATTGTTGAAAAAAAACCATTTATAGAAATTGATATTTCTATAGAATATACACTTTTAGGAAAAATGCAAAACGAACTAGCAAATAGGTCCTACAAAGTCAAGGATATAGAATATACAGATGATGTAAAAATAATTGTATATTGTGAAGAAGAGAGAATAGACGATTTAAAGTCACTGGCTACAGAGTTTAGCAGTGGAAGTGCAGAAATAGTAGAAGGGGAAGAGTTCTATTTATCTGTATTAGATGGTGAGATACTGCTATAGAAGATAATTCAAATCATAAATACTATGATATAATGCTAGACATAAGCATGTCTTAGAATTAAGGTAGAGATATAAAAATAATTTAGTAATACAATAAGAAAAGGGGAAACTAGATGTTGACTAGAAGAGAACAGATCGATAAAACTATAGAATGGATAAAGGAAATGACAGCAAAAGCTCACTGTAAAGGTGTAGCTGTAGGTGTGTCAGGAGGAATAGATTCTGCTGTAGTTGCTTACTTGATAAAAGAAGCATTTCCAGATAACTCTGTTGGAGTAATAATGAATATTAAGAGTAACCCTCAGGATAAAGAAGACGGAATGAAAGTTATAAATGGATGTAATATAGAACATTTGGAGCTTACACTGGATGAACCAGAAAAATTAATATTAGATCAAGTAACAGATCAGTTAAAAGAAAAAAATATATACAGCGAAGATTCACTTAAGATGACAGATGCCAATCTAAGAGCAAGAGTAAGAATGGGAGCTTTATATGCAGTGGCTAACAATCTTGGCTACCTAGTAGCTGGAACTGATAATGCAGCTGAAATGTATACAGGTTACTTTACTAAATATGGAGATGGTGGAGTAGATATGCTTCCTATAGCAAACCTTCCTAAGAGTGAAGTCTATGAGTGGGCAAAAGAGCTAGGAATACATGATGACCTAATAAATAAAGCACCATCAGCAGGCCTGTGGGAAGGTCAAACAGATGAAAATGAAATGGGAACAACATATAATTATATAGATATGGTAGTGTCAGGTAATAGAGAAAATGTACCAGAAAAAGATTTAGAAATTATAGAAAGACTTCATAGAGTGAGTGAGCACAAGAGAGTGCCAGTACCAAAGCCTCCTATATTTAAGTAAGTTTATGAATATGAAAATATATTCATTATAGTAAATATACATAAGTTAGGTATAGTTACTTAAAGGTAGATTTTAAATAACTATATCTGTTAGTACTTTTGAATTTATTAGTACTTTTGACAAAATTTACTAAATGATAAAATTTATAGTGAGTTTAAAAAAATAACAAAAAGTTTAAAAAAATAATGGAATTTTAAAAAGAAATATTAAAGCTTAAAAAATGAATAAAAAGTTGCAACTGAATATCCTTGAATATTTACTTATAAATGGATATATGATAAAATATACTGTTGTGACGTCAAAATTAAAGTCACAGGGAGATTAGAGACTAATTTTGAGAAAAATTATTTACATAGTCTATTTAAATATGTATGATATGCATAGAGTATTAAATATTTAAGAAACGGTGCAAAAGTCACTAGATGATTAAAATATTAAGGAGTGAAAATAATGGGTCGTATACACAATATTGAAGGAAGAAAAGGTAAGCAGGATGCAGCTAGAGCAAATGTGTTTACAAAGCATGCAAGAGCTATCACAGTAGCAGCAAGAGAAGGTGGCGGAGATCCTGAATATAACGCAGCATTGAAGGCAACTATAGTAAAGGCTAAAGCTGATAATATGCCTAATGATAATATTGAAAGAGCTATTAAAAAGGGTATTGGAGCAGGTGAAGGCGAAAACTATGAATCAATAGTATATGAAGGATATGGACCAGGTGGAGTAGCAGTAATAGTTGAAACTCTTACTGATAATAAGAATAGAACAGCTGGAAATATAAGATATTACTTTGATAAGAATAATGGTAACCTTGGAACTCAGGGTTGTGTTGCTTTTATGTTTGATAGAAAGGGTATTATACTTATATCAAGTGAAGATGCTGAAGAAGAAGTATTGATGGAAGCTGCACTAGAACTAGGTGCAGAAGACTTTATATCTGATGAAGATGGATTCGAAGTAATTACAGCTCCAGAAGATTTAAATGATGTAAGAGATGGATTAGAAGAAAAAGGATATAAGTTTGTAGTAGCTGATGTTAAGTTGATACCTCAGACTACAACTGCTTTAGATGAAGATGGACAGATAAAATCAATGGAAAAACTTCTTGATGTTTTAGAAGAAGATGATGATGTACAAAATGTTCATCATAACTGGGAAATGTCAGAAGCTTAATTTAACAAAGTAGGTGCGATATGGAAAACAGAATTGAAGTAAAGGAAATTAACTTAAATGGATACCAAATAGGTTCATTTATGTTTACTCACAGATTGATAGAAGAAAACGAAGAAAAAGAAATTGAATTAGATGTGTATAAGGTAAGTGGTCCTGTAGTTCTTTATGTCAAGACTTACAAGGCGCCTTTTATACCAGAAGCAACTCCTATAAATATGTGTGAAGCATTGTATGAAGAGTTCTTCGCTAAGGAAGAAGATTCCTTTGAAGAGTAATAATAGGTAATAAATTATAAATAAATATATAAAGATAGGCTTTTCTAAGTCTATCTTTTTTTATTGTCTATCTTTATCGTATTTTTATTTATATTTTTTAGAAAAAGTAAAATGTCTTTAGAAAAAGTAAATGTCTTTAATAGTAAAGTAAGCAAAATGGCAATTAAAATAAATATATAAAACAAAAGTGTTAATTAAAATAAATGGATAAAATAAAAGCATTAATTAAAATAAAATATTTTTAGATAAAAAAATCTGTTTTTAATTCTAAATAAATACATGTATTTTCATAATAAAAATTAAAATAAAGAATTTTTATATAAAAATTGGGTATAAAGTCAATAGAATTTGTTAAAAATAGGGCAGGAGAGGAGGATGTGGCCATGTGTCACAAAAATTATGAAAAAATTTATTGAAGAATTTAAGGAATTTGCTATGAAGGGGAATGTCATAGATATGGCAGTCGGTGTTGTTATAGGTGGTGCTTTTTCAAAAATTGTAACATCTTTAGTTGAAAATATAATCACACCATTTATAGGAATTATTACAGGAGGTACTGATATATCAGGTTTGATGGTTAAGTTTGGAAATGCTCAGTTTAAATATGGAGCGTTTTTACAATCCATCATTGATTTTTTAATTATAGCACTTTCAATATTTGTATTTATAAAATTGATAGGGAAGCTTAAGAGTACAGTGATCGCTCCAGAAGAGATAGTAGAAGAGTCTCCAGCACTTACTACATCTGAAGAACTTTTGGTTGAAATAAGAGATTTATTATCTAAAGAGAAAAACAATTCATAAAATTTGCTTTTAAATTTTTTGCATTTGGGTATAAATATAACATTGAGAAATTTAAGGGAGGCAACTTATGAATATAGGAGATAAAGCACCAGATTTTACTTTACAAGATAAAGATGGCAAAAATGTTAGCTTATCAGAATATAAGGGTAAGAAGGTTATATTGTACTTTTACCCAAAAGATAGTACTCCTGGCTGTACTATGCAGGCATGTAATTTTAGGGATAACTATCCACAGATAAAAGAAAAAGGTGCAGAGGTAATAGGGATAAGCAAGGATGGAATAAAATCTCATACTAATTTTGCAAATAAGCATGAGCTACCATTTATTTTATTATCTGACCCAGAGACTGAAGTAATTCAAAAGTATGGTGTCTGGAAAGAAAAAAAGATGTTTGGAAAGACTTATATGGGCGTAGAGAGAACAACTTTTCTAATTGATGAGGAAGGTAATATAGTCGATATAATGGATGGAAAGAAAATGAAGGCAACTACAAATGCAGATGATGTTTTAAAGTCTGGATTTTTAGAATAGACTATTCAAAACTAATATTTACTCAATAAAAATGCTGTTACTTTGTAACAGCATTTTTCGTTGACCTTTAATTTAATAATCGCTGGAAAGAGAATGCCAAATTGTGATAAAATGAAATGTAAGACTATTTTTAGGAGATGAATATGAAAGAATTAAACTATGATGATATAATAAATGCAAAATTAGATGAAAAACAGGCAAAAGAATTGATGCAAGCTCTTATAGAAAAGCTAAATTACCATAGCAATCTTTATTACAATGAAGATAACCCTGAAATATCAGATTATGACTATGATCGAATGATGAAGGCTTTGATATATATTGAAAATCAGTTTCCAAATTTAAAAAAACCAGATTCCCCATCTTCCAGAGTAGGAGGGATAGTTCTTTCTAAATTTGAAAGCTATACTCATGAAAGACCTATGTTAAGTCTTTCTAATGTATTCTCAGAAAGTGAAATTAGAGATTTTGATAAAAGAGTAAGATCAAACTGCTCTGGTGAAGTGCAATATGTAGTTGAGTTTAAAATAGATGGTCTATCAGTAGGCTTAACTTATAAAGAAGGCTATCTATCAGTAGGAGCAACTAGAGGGGATGGCTACGTAGGAGAAAATGTTACTGAAAACATTAAAACTATAAAATCTATACCTATCAAAATAGATGAAAAAAGAGAATTAGTAGCAAGAGGAGAGGTATATATATCTAAAGATAGTTTTGAAAAAATTAATAACTATCAAGAAGAACATGATCTATCTATATATGCAAATCCTAGAAATCTAGCAGCGGGATCGCTTCGTCAGCTAGACTCTAAGCTTACGGCTAAGAGACCTCTGGATATATTTATTTTTAACTTAGAAAATATAGAAGATCTAGGATTAAAATATCACAGTCAGTCCTTTGAATATATGAAATCACTTGGATTTACTGTAAGTGAGGATTATAAGGTATGTAAGAAGATAGAGGAAGTAATTGACCATATCAACTATTGGACTGAACATAGAGGCGAGTTGGGCTTTGATATAGATGGAATGGTTATAAAGGTGGATTCTATAGAGCAAAGAGAAGAGCTAGGCTTTACAGTCAAAAGTCCTAGATGGGCTACAGCATTTAAGTTCCCTGCTGAAAAGAAAAAAACAAAGCTAAAAGATATTGAAGTAGAAGTAGGTAGGACAGGAACTATTACACCAACTGCAATATTGGATCCTGTAAGGTTAGCAGGAACAACTGTAAGCAGAGCAACCCTTCATAACGAAGATTATATCAATGAGAGGGATATTAGAATAGGCGACATGGTAATAGTTCAAAAGGCAGGAGAGATAATACCTCAAGTAATAGAGGTTTCAAAAGAGGATAGAACTGGTGAAGAAAAAATATTCACTATGCCGACTACTTGTCCTGCATGTGGAGAAGAAACTGTAAGAATAGAAGGTGAATCTGCAGTAAAATGTATAAATATATCTTGTCCAGCACAGATAAGAAGGGGTATAATACACTTTGTGTCAAGAGATGCGATGGATATAGATGGCATGGGAGAATCTATTATCACTATGCTTTTAGAACAAAAGATAATAGAAAAAATGGAAGATCTATATTATATGGACCCTGATAAGTTGGTAGAACTTGAGAGAATGGGAGAAAAATCTGTAGAAAACTTAATGGCTTCTTTGGAAAAATCGAAGTCTAATGAGCTTTGGAGATTGATCAACGGTCTAGGAATTAAATTCGTAGGTGTCAAAGGAGCCAAGCAACTAGCTGCTAGCTATAATAATTTAGATGAAATAATGAATTCTAAAAAAGAGGAACTAGTAAATATAGATGATTTTGGGGAAGTGATGAGTGATAGTGTCGTTAAATTCTTCAAGGAAAATAAAAATATAGAAACTATAGAAAAATTACGCCAAGCAGGGCTTAATTTTGAAGCGGATCACGGTAAATATGATGATATTGCTAAGATTTTTGATAAGATGAAGATAGTTCTTACAGGCACACTTCCAACTATGAAGAGAAATGAAGCCAAAGAACTCATCGAAGCTAGAGGGGGAAAGGCAACTTCCAGTGTGAGCAAGTCTACAAGCTTTGTTTTGGCAGGTGAAGAGGCGGGTTCAAAACTTGACAAGGCAGAAAAATTGGGAGTAAAGGTAATAGATGAAGATAAATTTAAGGCTATGCTTGATTTAAAAACTCAAGAGGAAGTATTGGATATTCTTAATAAATAATTGAAAATGGGGTGCGGTATATAACAATGGAAAATAATAAATCAGCAATGAATGTGAGACCTGATGGAAGAGAATTAGATGAGATAAGAGATGTAAAAATAACAAGAAATTTTACAAAGTATTCTCAAGGGTCTGTACTTATAGAGATGGGAGAAACAAAAGTAATATGTACGGCTAGTGTGGAGGATGGAGTTCCACCATTTCTAAAAGGTGCAGGAAGTGGATGGATCAGTGCAGAGTATTCTATGCTTCCAAGTGCAACTCAAAAGAGAAAAAGAAGAGATTCAAGTAAGGGAAAGATAGATGGTAGAAGTCAAGAAATTCAACGTTTAATAGGTAGAGCAATAAGATCGGTAGTAGATCTACACTCTTTAGGAGAAAGAACTATTTGGATAGATTGTGATGTGATACAGGCAGATGGTGGAACAAGAACTGCATCTATAACAGGGGCATATGTTGCACTTGCAGATGCACTATATAGCCTGCTAAAAAATAAGGAAATAAAGAAAATGCCACTACATTCAATGATGGCAGCAATCAGTGTCGGCGTTGTAGATGGTGATGTTAGATTAGATATTTGTTATGAAGAAGATTCAAATGCAGAAGTGGATACAAATGTAGTAATGAATAATAGAGGTGAATTTATAGAAATTCAAGGTACGGGAGAAGAAAGACCTTTTACAAAAGATGAATTAACTAAGATTTTAGAATACGCTGAAAAGGGTAATAAAGAACTAATGAGAAAACAAAGAGAAATTCTAGGGGAAGTGGCAGATTCAATCATAGGTCGTGAGTATGAAAGAGAAGCTGTTATAGCTACTGGAAATGCACATAAGCTTGAAGAGATACAGAGGCTTCTAGCCGATATAAACTTTGAAATCAAGTCTTTAAAAGATGTTGGACTTGAAGATATAGAAATAATAGAAAATGGAAAAACTTTTGAACATAATGCATTGATAAAAGCCAGAACTATAGCAAAAGAAACTGGAAAGATATCAATAGCAGATGATTCAGGTATAGAAGTAGATGCGCTAAATAAAAGACCAGGAGTTTACTCAGCAAGATATTCTGGAGAAAACGCAACTGACGAAGAAAATAGAATCAAGATGTTCAAAGAACTAGAGGGTGTAACCATGGATGATAGAACTGCTAGATTTGTATGTGTTATAGCAGTAGTATTTCCAGATGGTAAAGAAATTTTATCTCGTGGCGTAGTAGATGGAAGAGTGTCTAAAGAAGAAAGAGGAGACCACGGATTTGGATATGACTGTATGTTTATTCCAGATGGATATGATAAGACATTTGGTGAACTTCCAAGTGAGCTAAAAAATAGTTTTAGTCACAGATCTAGAGCTCTTGAAAAGATGAAGATACAATTGGAAAATATAATAGATTCAAGAACTATATAGTATCAATATTTGCTACTTTATAGTTATAAAATCTAAAAGGCAAGTGTAATAGTTAATTATGAAAGTAGGCAAAATATGAAAATATTAATATTATCAGACTCTCATGGCGTGAAAAAATATATGGATAAAATCATTCCAATAATAGAAAAGGATGTAGATTTGATAATCCATGCTGGAGATAACTTTAGGGATTCAATATATCTAAAAGAAAAAACACAAAAACCTATAATAGCAGTAGCAGGCAATTGTGATTTTGAAGATGTTGAAAGAGATATGGAGTTTGAATTAGAGGGAGTTAAAATATTTTTAACTCATGGTCATAAGTATGGTGTCAAATATGGACTTGGAAACCTTGCAGACATAGCACATGAAAAAGGAGCGAGGATAGCAATATTTGGTCATACACATGTCAAAGAAGACAGGATGGTGATGGGGGTTCAAATGATAAACCCAGGAAGTCTTGCTCTTCCCCGTGATGGCGTTGAGAGAAGTTATGTAATTATGGATATAAAAGATGGTAATTTTACATATGAATATAGATTTTTGTAAAGCAAAAATACTTTAAGCACTTTCAAGTAACTTTAAAAAAATCTTTGAAAGTGTTTAAAAAGTTAAACTTTATGGTAAGATAGAGGTACTGGTGTGAATTGGTAAAATTCTAATCAGTATTTATAAAACCACAATATAAAAGAAATATCATTATTGCGGAAGTTTATATGATTTAATATAGTATTTTGTAAAAAACAATTAATCAATGTGGACAAATTTGCAAAAATGGGTGCAATTTCAAGTATTTTATAGTATAATTAAATGGTTGAATTGTGTTTTTATATAATGACAATCGAAGAATATTATAGACATTAAACTTAGGAGGAAATTTTTATGAAATCTGAATTAATAAACAAAGAAGGCAATTCTGTAAAATTTGAAATATTTGTTGATGGTGCAGAATTTGAAAAGGCTATAGATAAGGCTTATAACAAGACTAAGTCTAGATACAATATACCAGGATTTAGAAAGGGTAAGGCTCCAAAGAAGATAATTGAAATGAACTACGGTAAGGGAGTATTTTTCAATGACGCTTTAGATATAGTTCTACCAGAAGTATATCCAGTAGCAGTTGAAGAATTGAATCTAGATGTAGTGAGCCAGCCAAGTCTAGACATCAAAGAAATCAATGATGACGGATCTTTAACTTTGATAGCTATAGTTGATACTAAGCCAGAAGTAGCTGTTGAAAGCTACAAGGGTGTAGAAGTAGAAAATATAGAAAAAGAAGTAACTGAAGAAGAAATAACTAATGAACTAAATGCTCTTCTTGAAAAGAACTCAAGAATGGTAGACGTTGAAGGTCCAGTAGAAAACGGACTAATTGCAAATATAGACTTTGCAGGAACTTTAGACGGAGAAGCCTTTGAAGGTGGAACTGCTGAAGGATATTCATTAGAAGTAGGTTCTGGATCATTTATACCAGGATTTGAAGATGAAATGATTGGAAAGCCAGTAGCAGAAGAATTTGACGTAAATGTTACTTTCCCAGAAGACTATCCAGCAGAAGAACTTGCAGGAAAGCCAGTAGTATTCAAGGTAGTAGTAAACGATCTTAAGAAGAAGGAACTTCCTACTTTAGATGATGCTTTTGCACAGGATACAACTGAATTTGAATCATTAGAAGAATTAAAGAATGATATCAAGGCTAAGCTTCAGGAAAAGGCTGATACAGATGCAAAGGACGAACTAAAGAATGCAGTAGTAAATGCTATTGCTGATGGTGTAGAAATAGATATACCAGCTTCAATGATTGAAAGTCAGTTAGACAGACAATTAGAAGAAATAAACATGCAGTTAAGCTATCAGGGATGGTCTCTTGAAAAGTTCGCTGAACTTTCAGGACAGACTATAGAAGATATAAGAGAAGCTAGAAGAGAAGAAGCTGAAAATATGGTTAAGAATACTCTAGTAATCGAAAAAATAGCTGAAATGGAAAATGTTGAAGTAACTGAAGAAGATCTTGAAAAGGATATGGAAAACTTCGCTACTATGTATAATATGGAAATAGAAAAGATTAAGGAAGCTATCGGCGAAGCTGAAATAGAAGGAATGAAAAACAGAATTAAGAATGAAAAGACTGTAGAAATGCTATTAGACGCTGCAAAAATTAAGTAGTCTAATAAAATAAAATTACTGAATTGATATATTAGCTAAATGTATCTTATAATCTATAGAAATATAGGTATGTTAATAATTGATACTAAATAACTAATTATAAAAATAAAATACGTATATAACCAAAGAACGTTTAGTATAGGTTATATTTAGGTATAAAGAGTAATATATATTATATGATAAAGACCACAAAGCTTTGTGGTCTTTATCTAAAATTGAGAAGTGGAGGTGCAGATATGGCATTAGTACCATATGTAGTAGAACAAGATGGTAGAGGAGAGAGATCATATGACATATATTCTAGACTTCTAAAAGATAGAATTATCTTTTTAGGAGATGAGGTCAATGATACAACTGCAAGTTTGGTAGTAGCTCAGCTATTATTTTTAGAAGCAGATGATCCAGATAAAGATATACATCTATATATAAATTCTCCAGGAGGTAGTATAACAGCTGGAATGGCAATTTATGATACTATGCAGTACATAAAGCCGGATGTAAGTACTATGTGTGTTGGTATGGCAGCATCAATGGGTGCATTTTTGCTAGCTGCAGGTGCTAAGGGAAAGAGATACGCTCTACCTAATAGTACAATTATGATTCATCAACCACTTGGTGGTTCACAGGGACAGGCAACTGATGTAGAAATACATACAAAGTTCTTATTGGATACAAAGAAGAAGTTAAATGATATTTTATCTGAGAGAACAGGACAGCCATTAGATATTGTAAAGCAAAATACTGAACGTGATAACTTCATGACATCAGAAGAAGCCAAAAATTTCGGCTTAATAGACGAAGTAATTTCTAGTGGTGTATAAAAATAGCAAGAGTAGTGTTATAATGTAGTTGTAGCTACAATATTGTACGCTAGATTTGAAATCCTACTTGTAATAGGATTATTCAGAGTGAAAGGAAGTGATAGAGTGCCTAAGCAAGATAACAATAAACAATATAGATGTTCGTTTTGTGGTAAGGATCAGGACCAGGTAAAGAGAATAATAGCTGGACCAGGTGTATACATTTGTGATGAATGTGTTGAATTATGCGGTGAAATTATCAAGGAAGAAATGGATGATTCAGAGGAAATGCTAGAGGGTAATCTTCCAAAGCCAAAAGAAATAATGGATATTTTGGATGATTATGTAATTGGGCAAAAAAGTGCAAAAAAGGCACTTTCAGTCGCAGTATACAATCACTACAAGAGAATATACAGTGGAAACAAATCAGAAGATGTAGAAATTCAAAAGAGTAATATACTTTTACTAGGACCTACAGGTTCAGGTAAGACATTATTAGCACAGACTTTGGCAAAGATATTAAATGTACCATTTGCTATAGCAGATGCTACGTCTCTTACTGAAGCTGGATATGTTGGTGAAGACGTTGAAAATATAGTACTTAAACTAGTTCAAGCTGCAGATTTCGATATAGAAAAAGCGCAGAAGGGAATAATCTACATAGATGAAATAGATAAGATATCAAGAAAGTCTGATAATCCTTCAATCACAAGAGATGTAAGTGGTGAAGGTGTACAGCAGGCACTTCTAAAGATTCTAGAAGGAACGGTAGCAAATGTTCCTCCAACAGGTGGAAGAAAACATCCGCACCAAGAATTTTTGAAGGTAGATACTACAGATGTTTTATTTATACTAGGTGGTGCATTTGACGGAATAGATAAGATTGTTCAAAAACGTAGTAATGAAAAAGTACTGGGCTTTGGAGCAAAAATAGAGAGCAAGACAGATATGGATTTAGGAAAGCTATATTCAAAGGTAATTCCAGATGACTTATTAAAGTTTGGTTTGATACCAGAGTTTGTAGGTAGAATACCAGTAATAGCAACACTAGATTTATTGGATGAAGAGTCTCTAGTAAAAATTCTTACAGAACCAAAGAATTCATTGGTAAATCAGTATACAAAACTATTTGATTATGATGATGCTAAGTTAGAGTTCAATGAAGATGCTCTTAAGTCTATAGCTAAAAAGGCTATAGAAAGAAATACAGGAGCTAGAGGTCTTAGAAGTATTATAGAACATTCTTTGATGGATACTATGTATGAAATACCATCTATGGAAAATGTTGAGAAGGTAGTCGTAACAAAAGAGTGTATAGAAGATGGAGCAGATCCTCTTGTAGTTTACAAAGATGTACATGATATTGTAAATGATGAACCTATTTCATAGGATAATAATTATTTGAATTTAGGAAGTGACTCTTTTGAGCCACTTCTTTATTTTTAGAAAAAAAGAAAATAAATCATAATCTTAAAATGGAATTTTATTACTAATTTCTATTTTAATAGTCAGTTTTTCGCAGGTAAATCTATATAAGAAGCATATTTTTACAAAAAAATACAATAATTTGCAAATTTTTGGTAGAAAGATGTTGAATTTAGGTATACACATATATATAATAGTTAATACACGTACTTGCTTGTGTAACCAAAAGTGTTACATTTAAGAAATATTTGGACTGCTAATAATATACGACTTGCATATAGGATATGCAACGGAAAGGAGAAATTATGGCAAATAAAAAGGATAAAGACATAAAGGATAAAGATATAAAGGAATTATTAGACGATATGTTTGATGAAGTAATGGATGATATAGAAGATAAGGAAAAGGAAGAAGAGGCTATAAAGGAAGAAGCTAATGTTTCAAAAGAAGCTTCTAGATCAGAAGATGGAGTAATAGTGTATGAAGACACTATAGAAATGCCAATGATACCACTAAGAGGAATTTCGATTTCTCCATGTATCTTACAGTCATTTGATATAGGAAGATTGAATTCTATAGAGAGTTTCGAGTTGTCTATGATAAATGATGAGAAAATTTTCTTAGTTAGTCAATTTGATTCTTCAATAGAAGACCCTGAGATGGAGGATATATATGGTGTTGGTACTATATGTAGCATAAAACAGGTAATGAGAACATCTGATTCTTCTATTAGAGTATTGGTGGAAGGGATAGGAAGAGCAAGACTTGAATCTATGAGAATAGATGAAAATGACGCTTGGATGGGAACTATAACACCTATAGAGTTTGATGAAGATAGATTTGAAGAGGATGATAGAAATTATTTAGAGGCATATTCAAGAAGATTGATGAAGGGATTTGAGGAGTATATAAGCATAGCAGCGGATATGCCATCAGATGCATCTATGGATCTTACTGATTCACAAGGCTTCTCTATGACAACTGATATTATAGCATCTAGCTTGTTTCTAAAGTTTACTGACAGACAAAAGATACTAGTAACTTTGGATATAAAGGAAAGAATGCAGATGCTTCATGAATATCTTCTTCATGAGATAGACGTAATAAAAATAGACAAGAAAATAAGCTTAGATGTAAGAAAGCAAATGAATAAGGTTCAAAAGGACTACTATCTAAGAGAACAGTTAAAGGCAATTCAAAAGGAATTGGGAGATACTGCAGAAGGTAGTGAAGTAAGCGAGTACAAAGAAAAGCTAGAAAAACTAAAGGTTCCAGCTGAAACTTATGAAAAAATAGAAAAAGAAATAGAAAAATTTGAAAGAACTCCTCTTGGTACACCAGATTATAATGTGTCTAAAAATTACTTGGATACAATATTCTCACTACCTTGGAACAAGGAATCTAGAAATAGATTTGATATCAAAAAATCAGAGAAAATATTAAATGAAGATCACTATGCTTTAGATGATGTCAAAGAAAGAATTCTTGAATATTTGGCTGTTAGAAAGTTATCTAAAAATCTAAAGTCACCTATTATATGTCTTTCAGGACCTCCAGGTGTAGGTAAAACATCTATAGCAAAATCAGTTGCAAGATCTTTAGGTAGACCTTTTGTAAGAATATCTTTAGGTGGAGTAAGAGATGAAGCTGAAATAAGAGGACACAGAAGAACTTATATAGGAGCTATACCTGGTAGAATAATCAATGCTATCAAGGAAGCTAAAACAAAGAATCCTGTAATATTACTTGATGAAATTGATAAGATGTCAAATGATTTCAAGGGAGATCCAACTTCAGCTATGCTAGAAGTTCTAGATCCAGAGCAGAACAAGTACTTTGTGGATCATTACCTAGAACTACCATTTGATTTATCAAAGGTAATGTTTATCACTACAGCAAATGATCTAAGACAGATTCCTAGACCTCTATATGATAGAATGGAAGTTATTGATATAGAAGGATATATAGAAGAAGAAAAACTAGAAATAGTTAAAAGATATATTTTAAAGAAGCAGTTAAAAGAAAATGGATTAGAAAAAGACTTTATAACAATGGACGATGATTCAATTAAGTTCTTAATAAGCAGATATACTAGAGAATCTGGTGTAAGACAGCTAGAAAGAACAATCGCCAAACTTTGTAGAAAAGTTGTAAAAGAAATGGCAGAAAATCCAGATCTTCAACCAGTAAAAATGGATAGAGAACTAATAGTTAAGTATCTTGGAGCCGAAAAATTCAAGGAAGACCCACTAGATCTAAAGCCTCAAGTAGGTGTTGTAAATGGTCTAGCTTGGACTGCTGTAGGTGGTGTAACATTGGAAGTAGAAGTGAGTGCACTACCAGGTAAGGGCAATATAGTGTTGACAGGAATGATGGGAGATGTAATGAAAGAATCTGCTAGAGCAGGTATTTCTTATATAAGATCTATCGCTGATCAGTTAGATATAGATGAAAAATTCTATAAGGAAAAAGATATTCATATACATATTCCAGAAGGAGCAACTCCTAAGGATGGACCTTCAGCAGGTATTACTATGACTCTTGCAACTATATCAGCTCTTACAAATAGACCAGTACCTGGAAATATTGCAATGACAGGTGAAATTACTCTAAGAGGTAGAGTACTTCCAGTGGGCGGAGTAAGAGAAAAGGTACTAGCAGCATATAGAATGGGAATTAGAAAGATCATATTACCAAAGGATTGTGAATCTGATTTAGATAAAATTCCTGAAAATGTAAGAAATGATATAGAATTTGTATTAGTAGAGAAGATGCAAGAAGTTATTGATGTAGCTTTACTAAAGAAATAGGGTGAAATAGTGGCAAATAATAAAAATAAGAATACAGCAAAAAAATTAAAAGCAAAAAAAAGTAAAAAGAGTGGAGATGCTCCATATCCATATACTAGAAAAAATAAAGAAGTAGAAGAAAGAGAAGCTAAAGTAAAGGTAAAGAGTACCGAAATTACTATGAGTGCTGTCAATAAGAGTCAGTATCCAGTAGATGGAGTACCAGAAATTGCACTGGCAGGTCGTTCAAATGTTGGAAAGTCATCTTTGATAAATGGACTTCTAAATAGAAAGAGCTTTGCACGTACTTCACAGACTCCTGGAAAGACTAGAACAATCAACTTCTACTTAATAAATAAAGAATTTTTCTTTGTGGATTTACCAGGTTACGGATATGCAAAGGTAGCTAAAACAGAAAAAGAAAAATGGGGCGAAATAATGGAAAGATATCTAGCAGGTAGAAATGAGCTTTGTGCGATTTTATTACTTGTAGATGTTAGACATGAACCTACAGAAGATGACAAAATGATGTATGACTGGATTAAGTTCTTTGGATATAACTGTATAGTGGTTGCAACAAAGGCAGATAAAATATCAAAGGGACAGTATGACAAGCATAGAAGCGTCATTAGAAAGAAGCTAGAAATGCAAGACGATGAAAAGATAATATTCACTTCATCATCTAAAAAATCTGGTATTTTGGATCTTTGGGATGAAATAGTATTCCAGTATGAATCACATGGGTTCGAAATAACAACAGAAGAAAATATAGATGACTCTAAAGAAGGCATAGAGGCTTCACAAGAAGAAATATAATTTCTAGAAAATAATTAAAAAAATATTAAAGACAACATTTCAATTGAAATGTTGTCTTTTTTTGTAAAATATAATATGAAATCTAAAATTACTAGTTTAAATATTATTTTTAAAGACTATATTATTATAAATATATATATACAAATATAAGAAAGGATGATGACATGGATGAACTTCTGTTAAACATCATTACGGCGAAATATGCACGTTCAAATATTGTATTTCCAGTAAATATAGACGATAAAGAGTTAACAGTTCAGATGAGCTCTTTTGATATAAATCTAATAAGTAATTTAAAAATAATATCAAATAGAGAAATAGTTGTTGTTCAAAAAAGTGAGGAGGAAATACTTAAAAATATCAGAGATAACTATAAAGTATCGGATAGAAATGAAAATAACTATGCTGAATTAATGTTTGAAAATCTAGTAGAAAGTGCTATAAAAAAGGGAGCAAGTGATATACATATTGAGCCATTTGATGGATATGTGCGGGTTAGATATAGAATAGAAGGAGATCTTTTAGAGGTAAACAGATATCCCTTAAAAGACTATATAGAACTGGTAAGCATAATAAAATTAAAATCAGCTTGCGACATTACTGAGAAAAGATTGGCTCAAGATGGCAGGTTTAGTTATTGCAAGAATGGTTTTGATGTGGATGTTAGATTGGGGTGTATGCCGACTGTATATGGAGAAAAGTTGGCTTTGAGGGTATTGGATAGAAATAATTTCATTAAGAATAGAGAAAATCTAGGTTTTTCAAAAAAAGCAATCGAAATAATCGATGATATTATATCAAAAGGTTCAGGTATACTTTTAATTACAGGTCCAACGGGAAGTGGGAAATCATCTACTGTATATTCGATTTTAAATGAAATCAAAGATAGAAAGATAAATATTATGACTATAGAAGATCCCATAGAATATAAAATTGAAGGTGTAAACCAGATACAGGTAAATTTAAAATCTGGAATCAGATTTGATAATGGTTTGAGAGCTATTTTGCGACAAGATCCAGATGTGATTATTTTGGGAGAGATTAGAGATTATGAAACAGCCAAGATAGCAATTAGGGCGGCAATAACAGGTCACCTAGTCATAAGTACTCTACACACCAATGATGCCATATCCACTATAGTTAGACTAAGGGATATGGGGATAGAGCCATATCTAATCAAGGCAAGTCTATTAGGAGTGGTGTCACAGCGCTTGATCAAGGCGAATATAAGTAATAGAAATTATCAGTCAGCTAATTCTGTAGCGAGGAGAAGGCTAGTATATGAACTACTTAGGATAGATAAAGATATTCAAGAAGCTATTGTAAGTGATAAGGACCCTGCAGTTATGAAGGAAATAGCATTAAAAAATGGAATGATTAGTTTTGAAGATTCTATAAAGGACCATTAAATGAGCAAGAAAATGTATTGTTAAAATCTTGAAAATATAGTAAGTGATGTTTGTAGCTTAAATTTAAGCATTATTAAAAATGGTGATATGAAAATATTTGATAATAAAAAATTAATAGATAAGGAAATAAAAATAATGTGTAGACAGATGTCTAGCATGTCTAGATCTGGGTGTAATATAGTAACGATTTTTGAAACACTGATAGGATCATCTTCCATAAATATGGCAAGAGCTTTGAATATAACTAAGCTAAATGTAGAATCAGGAAAAAGCTTGACAGAATCATTTTCTAACAGTAACTTATTTTCAAAGTTCTTTATCAATATGCTACATGCGGGGGAAGTAAGTGGAAATACTGACTATATGTTAGAAAGCCTATCTGTATATTATGATAGAGAGGATAAATTAAAATCAAAAATATTAAGTGTGTCGATATACCCAATTATTTTAATAATAGTATCTGTTATTGCACTGAATTTTGTGATGTTATTTGTCGTTCCAAACTTTGAGATGGCATTTGATTTGGAAAGTGTCGACTTGCCAAGTTCTACTAGAAAAATATTTGCGATATCAAACTACTTGAGAAAAAATATGATATATATTTTAATAAGTACACTTATAATAGTTGGATACATCTTAAAGTCTATCAATGATGACTATAGATATAAGTTGTGGAGAGATGAGGTTAGATTTAGGATTCCGATGTTCAAAAAAATAAATACACTAATTATATCTAATAAATTTGCAAGGGTGTTGAGTATACTATTGGATAGCGGTGTATATATTGTCGAGGCAATAGAGATATCTAGTAAGACCTTAAATAATAGTTATGCCGAGGATAGGTTGAAAATTGCACAAAACTATATAGAAAAAGGTAATACTGTGACTGATTCTCTAGAGTTATCAGGTATATTTCCTCAAATATTTATATCTATGATTGCTTCAGGTGAGGAATCAGGTCGATTTAATGATGCCTTGAAAACTGTGAGCCAATACTATGAAGAGGAACTGGATATTGAACTGGATAATTTTATTAAATTGTTTGAACCGATAATGATAGTTTTGATGGGAGTATTAATAGGCTTGACTATGATAGTGTTACTATCTCCTATGTTTGATATTATATCTAGCATATCATAGCTATAAATTCGTATATAGCTATAAATAAAAGTATTACCTTGATATATGACGATAGCCTTGGTGGATAAGGAGGTATTTGATAGATACTTTGATTTAGAACTAGAGAAGTGAATATACGAAATTAGGATTTAAGTATGAATTCTTAATTTGACAAAGTTAAAGTTGATATCGAAAATAATATATTTGTATATATAATTAGTATTTTGATTTATATAAGGAGGAATATATGTCAAAAGAAATAGAAAGACTAAATGAAAATCTAGAAGTCTACAGCTATGAAGCAGAACTAGAATATATTGATGATAAAAATAAACTTGCTAAATGTAAGGTCAATAAAGAGGGAAGACCTGATAAGAGCAGAGATTCAAAACATGGAGAGGAGCTTCTTTATAATACAAAATTTAGGAAAAGAAAGGGATTTACGCTTATAGAAATGATAGTAGTAGTGACTATTATAGGGATACTGTCTGGTATAGTAGCTATAAAGTATAATGGAGCTCAAAAGATGGCAAAAGAAAATACAGATTACGCAAATGCTTCTGTGATTGCTACAGCAGCATACATGTCAAAAGAAAATGGAGACGGTGCTGAAACATATAAAAATGCCGTTCAACTAAAGGAGAAACACTATCTAAATAGGGTTCCAAAGCCACAAAGTGTAAGTAAAGAAGAATTTACAATATTAGAAGAGGATCAAGATAATGGTGATATCTTGGTAAAAGTGGGAGAAAAGATATTTTATCCTAAGCCTGATAAGAATTAATCTTCATTAAATAATTAAAAGGAGGATAGTATGAAATTAACACGTTTATATATAATATTTGAAACAAATGGATACAGTATGTTAGCTATTAATAGCAAAAAAGATAAGATGGACGTTGAACTTGATGAATACTATCCTTTTGAAAGTAAAAATACTAGCTATGCCATAAATCAACTTTGCTTTAAAATATGTGATAAAATAAGGGTACTACAGAGTGAGAAACGTGTAAAGGTAGCTGAATTAATATGTATAGCTCAAAGTAGCGATATGTGGTTAAATGATATCGAATTATTATCTAAATCAAAGCAGAAAGAAATTGAAAAATTAATAGATATAAAGTTAGATCAAGTAAAAGGCTTGGACTCTAGAAAGTACATTAAATACTATGAGAAACTAGAAAAAATAAATGAGGACTTTACCAAATATAGAATATGTATATTTCCAAGATATATTATTGAACTTATGAGCAAAATAAGTAAGATTTCAAAAATAGGGTGTAAAAAAATTTATGCATCATATCAGATTGTTGACAATCTTGAAATAGCAAGTGATAGTGAAGATAAAACTATTCCCGTTTTGGAATTTCGAAAAGAAGATATAGTTTTATATATTCGAAAAAACACAAAAATAGAAAGTACTATGATAGTGGACGATAGACACATCGATTCTTCGCTCATATCGTATCTATCTAGAAGTGATAATATAACTGTTTTTGGAAATGAAGAAAATAACGGATATAGAATATTGAAAAAACAGTTGAAGTTTAAAGATAATCTTGGTAAATATGCTTTGATAAATAATTTGGAAGGTAAAAAAAAGCCAGTTTGCAATTTTTATGAAAAAGAGGAATCAAGATCTGTATACGTGAAAATTATGAAGCTGCTTTTTTTATTTTTGTTAATAATATCTATTAAAAGTATAAATGTCTTCGCTGAAAATATAAAACTTGAAAATGAAAAAGAAGCAAAGCAAGAAATAGCAATCAAAGAAAACAGAGAAGAAGAGCTATGGAAAAATAAAAACTTTGACAATCTGTATGGTGTAGATATCTGGAAAATATATGACATATCTACAGTATTGTCTAAAAAACTAAAAAATATAGATATTGATCAAGAAAAAATAGTATTTGAATTTCTGCTTTCAGATAAATCACAAATAGCGTCTATATTGAGAGAAGAAGTTTTTGAAGGTGCAGAAGTAGAGTATATACGATCTGAAGAAATTTCTCGTAAAGAAGCAAAACAAATATACGGCATAGGAGAAAATAATGAAGAAAGTAATAAAGAAACCAGGGAAAAAAATAATAATCAAGAAAAAACCAAACAAAAAGGTAATCAAGAAAATAAAGAAAAAAGTGGGAACAAAGATAATCAAGAAAAAAGTAATCAAACCGCAGAAGAGTACCCTAAAGAAAACGATAGTAAAAAAGAAACCTACAAAGAAAATAGTAAAGAAAAAACTAGTAAAAAAAGTTGCTGGAAAAAAATTGGTGAAAAAGAAAAAGAAAATATCTTAAGAGTTATCGATAATTATAGATATTCATACGCAGAAGAAAGTGTAGAGAAAATAGAAGTATCAGATGAGATAGAAGAAGTAATACTAGAGAAAAATAATATAGATCAAACATATAAAATTGATAAAAAAAATAAATCTACAAAAACTAAGGAAGAAGGCAATCAAGAAAAAACTAATAACGTTGATATTCAAAGAAAAGAAAATAGAGAAGATCATAAAGAGTTGCAGGAGAAAAAATTAGAAGAAAACAAAGAAGAAAATGAAAACTCTAAGACAGTAAATGTAGAAAAAAATAATAAAATTAAAGAAGACGAGACTAGGGAAGATGAGAATAAGGATAGAGAAATGGTAAAAGTATACTTAATAAAAATAAGTATAAAAAAATAGGATATATCTCATTTATAAAATGTATGTTAGTTCTAAAATGCATATTGATTAAAGAATGTATATTGATTAAAGAATACACATAAAATAAAAATATGTATAAATCCTAAAATATAGATAATAAGTAGCTCCGTGCAATATGTCATGAAGTATATCAGTAATACTTATAAAGCTGTATATAGATGGAGGAAGTCATGTATAAAAAAAAGTTAGTGTTATCCTTTATGATTCTCGCCACAATTTTTCTTCTTAATATTTTATTTTTATCTCCATACAATGAAAAAAATATTTCTTTAAGAAAAGAAATAGAATCTATAGAAAGCAGACAAGATTACGAAAGCGATCAAAGTCTAATTGATTCTGATAATAGCAATATACAAAGCTCTAGTCAGGATAATGAATATAGTGACAAATCATACCAATCAGATAATGCAGAATATTTAAAGGACTCAACTTCGAAAAATAGTAAAAAAACCCACTTGGAAAGAAATAGAGAGTTTTATGAACAGATTTCTATGGATCCTAATGTAGTATCTATTGAGAAAAGTAGCCAAGAAAATGAAAATAAATATAGAATTATGTTAAGAGGAGAAAATAAAGACTTTATAATGTTTATGAATTATCTAGATAAACAAAACAAAAAAGTAAAAATTGACCAAATAATGTACAATAAGTATGAGAAAACTGGTGAATACACAATATTAGTTAACTTATTTTCTAAATAGGTATGTTTAGTATTTTCAATCCCTGATATATGTGATATAATAAAACCACTGTGTAAAGGCTAGATACACAGAAATAACTCGTATAATAATAGAGAAATCGTATTATTATGAGTAATACAATCTAATATTAGGGAGCAATAAAAGATGTTAAAAAGGAATGATAAGTGTTACTGCGGAAGTGGAAAAAAATATAAAAATTGTTGTATGGAAAAAGATAAGGTTAGCAAAGTAGAAATACTGAACAATAATGCCTTAGACAACAAGAAAGAAAAAATCGACAAAAAGTATACTGAATCTATAGTAAAGTTAAGTGGATAC
Source organism: Peptostreptococcus sp. (assembly GCF_036639115.1). Taxonomy (GTDB): domain Bacteria; phylum Bacillota; class Clostridia; order Peptostreptococcales; family Peptostreptococcaceae; genus Peptostreptococcus. Next base: position 276,236 of record NZ_JAVWJH010000004.1, read on the forward strand.
TTAGAGGAATTAATAGGAAAAGACGATAAATTTAAAAAGCATGAGGAAGAAGCTAGAGAGTCATTTTTTGATGAAAATACAAAGAATGATGCAGCAGCAGCTAGATTTTTTGCGTCATACTTCTCATACGACTATGTAATTGGCAAGGATATGACTCCTGCTATACATATATTGAACAAGAAAAAGTTCAATAATACAGAAAAGAGAATCATATCTAATTGTGTAAACTCTTATCCAAGCTTATTTGAAATAGATAGCGTTGATGGTAGAGAAGTAACAATTAAGGATTTATTTACTGAAAAGAAATACAATACTCTTGACTCAAAGATTTTGGGTGAATTTACTAAGGGTGACTATCTAATCGCAAGACCAGTATTGATTGATGATACTTATATATTGATAGACCTTACTATAAGAATTCAACCAGAAACTAAGGATGTGATATATGATAGTATTATGGAAGCCTATGAAAGTAGTAAGCCAAATCAGGTAAATATGGAATATTTTGTAATGATTAATACATTATTCTTCTATAAGTATATGGTACAGCTACTACAGATGAGCGATTATGTTGAATCTGAAGATGGAAGTCAGGACAATGAATCTCAGGAATCAAATGAAGCTTCAAAAGAATCAAATACAGAAGAAGTAGTTGAAAATCTTGAAAAAAGCGAAGAAAAGCTTGAAGAAAGTGAAGAAAAACTTGAAGAAGTTCTTGATTCAATAGAAGATGAAATGACTAAGATATTAAAGGCTAATATAGAGGATTCATCTGTTCTTGAAGGTGTGATCAAGGTATGGAGCAGTGTTGTAGGAAGAACTGAAATTACTGGTTCTGAAAACGGATGGGCATCAGGTCTTGAATATCACTATAGAAAGTCAATTGGAGAAAATGTTACTCAAACTGCTATAGCTAAGAGCTATGGAGTGAGTGCAAGTACTCTAGCTAAGAGAAACAAGGAAATTACTTCTTTAGTATCTATAAGTGAATAATTAATATATTACCGTAGGAGGCAATATGAACCTAAACATAGGAAATAGTATACCTGTAGCAACTAGTTTTGTTAAGTCTAATCCAGCAGTGCCAGTTTATAATGGCGAAGAAAATATGGAGAATCTGTATGCGGTTATATACCATATAGAGATAGGATACAACAAATCGGGTGAGCAAGAGATACTTCAATATGTAATAGTGGATTATAAGAAATACTCACTAACTGAAGAAGAAAAGAAAAACATATTGGAAATAGCCCAAAACTATTGTGAAAACAAGGGTATAGAAAACGATAAAAACTTAGAAATAAAACTACTTGATAATGAAATTGCTGAGGACTTTTTAGAGAAGATATTCAACAATATGAAGGTAATCAGAGGAATGATTTCAAACGAGTAATATTGTAGGAGGCTGTTTATAGCCTCCTTTTAGATTGCATAAATTAGTGACTATTTTGGAGATAATTTGTAGATCAGTTGATATTGTTAGATAAATTGTATATACTGATAAAAACATAGAAAAGATTTTCAAATATAATATGTAGATAAAAAGAGCAAGGAATAAAAATAGCAAGGATATAAAAATAGTAAGGATATAAAAATAGTAAGGATATAAAAATAGTAAGGATATAAAAATAGTAAGG
>NZ_JAVWJH010000004.1:277972-292559 GCF_036639115.1 Peptostreptococcus sp.
ATATAAAAATAGCAATGATGTAAAGATAGTAAGGATATAGAGATAGTAGGTATATAAAAGATAGCAATGATATAAAGATGTAAAGATAGTAAGGTAGTAAAGTGAAACATACAGACAAAAACATAGTGTTAAGTAGAGAACATAAGGTTAAGTAGAGAAGGAGAAAATATGTTAAGAGTATCAAATATAAAGATAGATATAGACGATTCAATAGAGTTGGTTAGAGAAAAACTTTGTAAGAAGTTAAAGATAAAGGATAATGAAATTAAATATTACAGTATATACAAAGAATCAATAGATGCTAGAAAGAAAAATAGTAATATTAGCCTAGTATACACAGTAGATATAAAATTGAAAAATGAAAAAAGATTTATGAAGTTCAATCCTAAGGATTGCGTAGAAATCAAAACGAATAAGTATAGAGATATAAAGGTAGGTAGTGAAGCTTTAGAGCATAGACCAGTAATAATTGGTTCAGGTCCAGCAGGTTTATTTGCAGCATTACTACTAACACAGAGAGGCTACTCACCAATTTTATTGGAAAGAGGAGCAGATGTAGATACTAGAACTAATGATATAGACGAGTTCTGGAAGGATGGAAAGCTAAAGGCAAACTCCAATGTTCAGTTTGGAGAAGGAGGCGCAGGTACTTTCTCAGATGGAAAGCTAACTACAAGATTAAAGGATATAAGATGTGAGAAAGTTTTATCTGAATTTATAAATTTTGGAGCACCGGAAGATATCCAATACTCTCATAAACCACACGTTGGTACAGATATACTAAAGGGTGTCATTAAGAATATGAGAGAAGAAATGATCAGTCTTGGAGCAGAGGTAAGATTTAATTCTCAGGTAACAGATATACAGATTGAAGATGGCAAGGTAGTAGCGGTTGTAATCAACGATAATGAGGTACTTCCTACTCAACACGTAATATTAGCAATAGGACACAGTTCTAGAGATACATATAGAAGTCTATACAAAAGTGGTGTTGAAATGGAACAAAAACCTTTCGCAATGGGAGCTAGAATAGAGCATCCTCAGGAAATGATAAACAAAACACAGTATGGAAAATTTGCAGATCATCCAAAGCTAGGAGCAGCAGACTATAGATTGACAGCTCATGCAGATAACGGAAGAAGCGTGTATACATTCTGTATGTGTCCAGGTGGAAGTGTAATAGCCTCTGCTAGTACTGAGGGTCAGCTAGTAATTAATGGAATGAGCGAACATGCAAGAGACTTGGAAAATGCGAATAGTGGACTATTAGTAAATATAGAAACATCAGACTTTGAATCAGATAGTCCTTTAGCAGGTGTCGAATATCAGGAAAAATATGAAAAAATGGCATATGAATTAGGTGGAAAAAACTATAATGCACCAGTTCAGTTAGTTGGAGACTTCTTAGAAGGAAGGGCTTCTACATCTATCAAAACTGTAAATCCTTCATATAAGCCTGGAATAACTATGACTGATCTTTCTCTTTGTCTACCAGACTTTGTAGTGGAAGCAATGAGAGACGGAATAAGAAAGTTAGATCATAAGCTTCATGGATTTGCTATGGAAGATGCGGTATTAACTGGTATAGAAACTAGATCGTCTTCACCAATAAGAATAAAGAGAGATTATGAAACACTTGAATCAGTAAACGTAGGCAACTTATATCCTTGTGGAGAGGGTGCAGGATATGCTGGAGGCATAGTAACAGCAGCAGTTGACGGAATAAAGTGTGCAGAAAAGATAATAGAAAAGTTCTCTCCAAGAAATATTTAATAATACTGACAATTTTCAAAAAACTCCAAAAAATATCAAAAAGCACAGAAATTACAAATAAAAACTTCTAAAAAGTGTTATAATATACCTTAGACGGTCTTTAATTATGATATATTCACAATATACTGAATATATCAATAAAGTCTGTTAATGATGGGTAATAATAAGAAAGAAGACAATTTTGGTGCTATGTGATTATGGCAAAGATGAATCGATATGAGTAAGGAGAGTGTTATGAGTAATTTAAGATTTGATTTTAGTAAGGCAGAAACATTTGTTGAAAAGAGAGAAATTGAGGCAATGCAGCCATTCGTGAGTGTGGCACATAATTTACTTCATGAAGGCAAAGTTTTGGGAAATGATTTTTTAGGATGGATAAACCTTCCAGTAGATTATGACAAGAAAGAATTTGCAAGAATCAAAAAGTCAGCAGAAAAGATTAAGTCAGATTCAGATGTATTGGTAGTAATAGGTATAGGTGGCTCTTACCTAGGAGCAAAGGCTGCTTTGGAAATGTTTGGAAGTGCATTTAAGAACAATCTAAAGAAGGAAGATAGAAATGCTCCAGAAGTATATTTTGCAGGTAACAGTATTAGCTCATCATATCTGTTGGATCTAGTAGATGTAATAGGAGATAGAGATTACTCAGTTAATATAATCTCTAAATCAGGAACTACTACAGAGCCAGCTCTTGCATTTAGAATATTTAAGGAAAATCTAGAAGCAAAATATGGCAAGAAAGAAGCTGCAAAAAGAATATATGCTACAACTGATTCATCAAAGGGGGCACTGAGAACTCTAGCAAATGCTGAGGGCTATGAAACATTCGTCATTCCTGATGATGTCGGGGGAAGATTTTCGGTTCTTACAGCAGTAGGACTACTTCCAATAGCAGCGGCGGGCTTTGATATAGACTCTATGATGAAAGGCGCTGCAGATGCAAGGGAAGAGTACTCTACAGATGATCTATCAAAGAATGAAGCATATCAATATGCAGTAGCGAGAACTGTACTTCAAAGAAAAGGTAAAGAGACTGAACTAATGGTCAATTATGAACCACAGCTTCAGTACTTCTCAGAATGGTGGAAGCAGCTATTTGGAGAAAGTGAAGGAAAGGACAATAGAGGGATATTCCCTGCGTCTGTAAACTTCTCTACAGATCTACATTCCATGGGACAGTACATACAAGATGGTAGAAGATTTATATTTGAAACAGTAATCAATGTTGAAAAACCTAGAAGAGATCTTGAAATCAAACCAGATAAGGAAGACCTAGATGGGCTGAACTATCTTGCAGGTAGAACTGTAGACTATGTAAACCACAAAGCATTTGAAGGAACATTGCTAGCACATACTGATGGACAAGTTCCAAATCTAGTACTAAATGTCAAAGAACTAGACGAATATACATTTGGTCAGATGGTGTACTTCTTTGAGATAGCATGTGGTCTAAGTGGATGTATGTTGGGAGTAAATCCTTTCAATCAACCAGGGGTAGAGGCATATAAGAAGAATATGTTCGCTCTATTAGGCAAGCCAGGATATGAAGAAGAAAAGGCAAAGTTAGAAGCAAGATTATAATAGAGTAATAGAGTATATAATATGTTTAAAATATAAAAGCTTAACTTTATCTCATATCAAATGGATATCTTAAAGCTTAGAATGATTAGACATTGAATAAAATAAAACATTGAATAAAATAAAACAAAATAAGGCTTTGATTTATGTAAAAAATCAATTAGCTAAAATTACTATAAAATAATTATAATAAAAAATCTAATTAAGATGCATAATAAATTCTTAAAAATGAATTGATTTACAAATCAAAATTAGATTGAAAAAACAAAAGAATATGAAAGAAATAAAGGGGGGACTTATTGATTTAATAGGTCCCTTTTTCCTTTTAAAATATATTTTAAATTATAATAATATATTTTAAAGTACAAAGTAATGTAAATCCACTAAAAAACCATTTAAAAAGTGCTCAATTGTAGGGATAGTCTTAATTTATCCTAAAGATTTTTTTAAGTTTGTTTTAAGAAAATACTTATATAATCTAGATAATCTAAAAAAACAAAAACATATAAATGAAAGGATGAATTTAATGAAAACAAAAACGATAATAAGTGTGATAGTGGTAGCCTTGATATCATCAATAGCCAGCAGCGTTCTTACCTTTAATATGATGAAAGATAAACCTGCAAATGCAAAAGAGCAACAAAACAATGTAAAGATAGTAAACTCAGGTGAAACGAAGAATCAGAATGTATACCAGGCAGTGGCAGAGAAGGCATCTCCATCAGTGGTAGGTATAATATCAGAAACTATACAAGAAGACAACTTCTTCAATGTAAAGCAGACTGTACAGGGAAGTGGTACAGGATTTGTAGTAGACAAGAGAGGATACATCCTAACTAATGCTCACGTGGTCGGTGATGGTGCAGCAAAAAATGTTAAGGTAATATATGAAGAAGGTAAGTCAACAGTAGGAGATGTGGTTTGGCATGATACTACGCTTGATCTTGCTGTAGTAAAGGTAGACAAGAGAGGTCTAGTGCCAGCAGAACTAGGAAATAGTGATGAAGTCAAGGTAGGGGATATAGCAATAGCAATCGGTAATCCTCTAGGAACAGATCTGATGACTTCTGTAACACAGGGAATAGTAAGTGGTCTAAACAGAGACGTATCTACAGAAAACACTAACATGTCAGGACTAATACAGACAGATGCAAGTATCAACCCTGGAAATAGCGGAGGACCTCTACTAAATCAGGAAGGTCAAGTAATAGGTATAAACACTGTAAAGGCAAATGCAGACAACCTAGGATTCTCTATCCCAATAAACACTGCCAAGACAATAGTTCAAAAGGTAATAGAGAACAAAGACTACAAAAAGCCAGTACTAGGAATCACAGGACTAGATGTTAAGACATATGTATCTTATACTGGACAGGATCTAGGAGTAGAAAATGGAGTAGTAGTCAAATCAGTACAGAGCGGATCGATGGCTGAAAAGGCTGGAATCAAACCAGGAGATATAGTAGTCAATATAGACGGCAAGGACATCAAGAATATGGGTGACGTAAGTAAGAAGATGTACGAATACAATCAAGGCAAGGACTTCAAGATACAGGTAATGAGAGAATCCAAGAAGGTCAATCTCAAGATATCCTAGTATAAAGTCTATAGCTATTTGATCAAGCTACATAACATGGCAAATATCAACAAATAAATATAAAAATAATTTTAAAAAACAAGCATTTCAAACATTTTAGAAGCCAAATAATATTATTTGGCTTCTTTTTTATTTCCACATGCTTCGGTAATAGATCAGCTCCAAGCTAGATATAATAGTAATTGTAAGAAGGGTATCTTACAATCAAAAAAAAGCTGCAGCGAAAAACAAATTATAAGGAGGTAATAAGTATGGCAAAGCTAGAAGATAAGGAAATAACTTTAAAGATGGTATTTAGCAAGGGCGAGACAAATACTGGAAAGAGAAAATCAATAAGCCTATCAATTAAAAATATCAATAAAGGTGCAAGTGACGATGATATATATCAGTTGGCAAATGAATTGGCATCTTTACAAAGCCTTCCATTGATAGCTATACACAAGTTACAAAGCGAAATAGTAGTAGATGCATAAGTATTAGGGGATTAAAGTATATAAAACTATGAAAGCTTGCGTTTAGTAGAGGAGTATAAATAGATAGGATACATATCCGTCTAAATACATATATAAAAGATAACTATAGAGATAGTCTATCAATATATGAATATAATAGAAAAGTATAACCAAGCAAAAGTAAGTAAGTATCATAGTAAGAATCCGAAAAGTTGAATAATATATAGAAGGATAGAAGGAAATAAAAGATAAGAGTCCAAAATTCAAACAAATAGATAGTAAAACGATTGAATATAGAAAAAAATATGATATTTAATAAAAAAACGTCTAAAACTATTTAAAAATTTAGAAAATTGTATCATAATAAAAAGAAAGGATACACAATATGGAAAACGCAAAAACATTACAGCTAAAATTTAAAAGAATTGATCAGAAGAATTATAATTTAGTTCTTAAAAACCCTCGTGAAGATATTACAGAAGAGGAAATCAAAAAGATTATGAACATGATAATAGAAAAAAATATCATCAATCCATCTGGAATGAAGATAGAAGCAATAGAAGATGCAAGCATAGTAGATACTTCTGTAAAAAAGTTTAATCTTGGCTTATAGAAAATATAGACGAGTAAATCCGTAGTTTAGAGTCATTTAATAATAAAGATCAAAACAATAAAGATCAAAACAATAAAGATTAAAAATAAAACTCAAAACAGAATAATAGAGAAATGGGCGGTAAAATATGGATAGCAAAACTATAATATCTATAATACAAAACGTGGGATTTCCGATTACGATATCTGTTTACCTACTGGTGAGAATGGAGATGAAGATAGATCAATTGACAACATGTATATCTGACTTGGCAAGAATAATTGAGGCTAAATAATATAAAAAATAGTTTCTGGGGAGAGCGCATCTTCCCAGAGGCTTAACAACTTGGAGGTAATTATGACTTACACAAACAGCGCCTTAGAAAGCCTAGTAGAAAATAGTATACTAGAAGAACAGAGAGATTATAGCAAAGAAGACAAATTCATCACTAAAGACTCTATAGCCCAGATCATAGGTGATGTAGATATACTGAGAATATTGAGTATGCTGAGTCTCCTGGGTGGCAAGGTCATAAAAAACTACAAGAATATATCATCTAAAGACCCAGAAATAGTATTTAGAGATATACTCAATTCAGAGGCATTACTATCACAAAGAGAAACTGACAGTAGAAAAGTACTCAAAGAAGCTAAAAAATACTTCGGCAATCTAGAAATAATAGTACTATCTGTTATTAGATTCTCCAATCCGTCTCTAGAAGATGTCGCAGAAATCATTACAGCTGTACTTGGAGAATTCCAAGGGGGGAGAATATACATAGACAGTCAAAGGCAAATCAGACAAAACATATGTATGCACACAGCCAAAATGCTCAATGAAAAATATGACATGACAGACAAGGAAATAGCAGTACTGATAGAGAAATGTCCAGAACAAGTGAGAAGATACATCTCCAAGGTTCGAGACAATAAAGATCAGACATATCTGAGATTGTTTGCAGAGTTGGCAGAAATAATGGACGATCAACACAAAGAACTACTTGAAAAACAAGGAAACAAACTCTTTATAAGAAAAAAGAAAAACTCAAAAACTTATATAGTGATCGACCTTGATAAGAAAAAAGGTCAAAAAGGTAGAGAATATACTATGAGAGAAGAAGAAGTAGAAAAATACTTAAAAGACTACCAGAAAAAAAGAAAAAAAGAACTTAAGAAGAATGAATAATAAAGTTGCAATAAGCGAAAAAAGGTTAGAATTTAAATTGAAATTTAGATGAACTTTGAATTAAAGTTTAGAAAAACAACAAAAATAATGCTATCTCTAAAAATATTGCCAGAGATAGCATTTTTTTTGCGTAAAATGTTGAAATATTAATAATAGTAATGTATAATAAAGTACGGTTGAAGAAAAATATTGATAAAAAAAAGGCTAAAATACATGAAAAAGCACAATTTTTTCGAAAACCACTTGAAATTATTACAGTTTTGTAATAATATTAGAGTGTGAGAAGTGTAAAGGTTGTTTTGTCATTTGTACAAAACAATTAACGCGATTGAAATGTAATTGAATAATATGTTTGGGAGGAATGATAAAAATGAAGAAACAAATAGCTGTTTTAATGGCTGCTGCAACTGCAGTAACAACTGTTGCACCAGCAATAGCAAATGCCGATGTAACTAATCACGACGCATCTTCACAGAAGATAGTTGATGAGGCAAGAAAGGCACTAAATGATAAGTATGATAACAGTAAGGCTAATGGTATAACTATACCAACTGGTTCATCACTAGCAAAGGATTACTTAAATTCTAAGTATATGGTTCTTGTTAATGGTGCTACTCCAAAATCAATTGAAAGAGCAGGATTTAAATCTCTTGTAAATAGTGAATATGGAAAGTTTGAAGAATTTTCTATCGATGTAGTAGATGGTGAAAAGGCTATAACTAACAAGGCTATAACTAACAAGGCTACAGATTGGTATGTAGTAGATGATGCTACAAAGCTTTCTACACTTTTAGAATCAAACCTATCAGAAAATGTGAGAGTTTCTATAGTAGATAAGGGACATGATGATGGAAGCTCTATAAAGACTACTGATCAGAAACATTATGTTTCTACTATTAAGGATAGTGAAAATAAGAGTTTATATGAAAATGATCAAGAAGTATCTTTAACAGAAACTGCTAATAAGCTTTATAATATGGCAAGAAAAAATAATGAAGATAAGGCTACTTTTGTTGAATCAATGAAGCTAAATGGAAAAGATACAAAGTATGTTGATGACAAAAAACAAAAAGATGGCGCTAAAATTGAAGATGCTGTTACAAAGATAGAAGTTAAGCTTACAAGTGGTCAGGAATATACTCTTGATGTAAACGATATAGCTTTTGACCTTAAGAAGGGGCTTGACAAGGACGATAAGGAGTTCAGACTATTCAATGATAAGGATGAACCAATAGTTACTCAGGATGTTATGGACAAAATAACAAACTTCGAGACTATAGATAACAAGGATAATAAGGAAGTTGAGTTAGATATACCTAATGGAGATACTGATTCTTATAAACTACAGGATGTGACAGAAGAAGCACTTGAGCTTAGCAATATCTACACTAGAGAAGGTGGATACAATTCTGAAGGTAAGGATTTTGTTAATAGCATAATAAACGCTAAAGATAAACCTTATAAGTTTAATTTCAGAGGAGTTAACTATGTTCTTCAAACTTCAAATTCTGAAGATATATTGTTGAATACTGCTAAGATAGATAAAGATGGAAGTGGATACAAGCTTACATTTGATGTTAAGGTTAAGGATGCAAATGACGAAGCTATTAAGAAGACACTTCAATTTGTTATAAAGGGTGACAAACAAAGAGACCTATATGATGTACTTCGTGATTTAAAGGGAACTCAAGAAGTGGTATCAGGACATTTCAATAAGTTAGCAGGATCTAATAGATATGCTACTGCTATAGCTGTTTCTGAAGAACAGTTTGGTGCTGACGAGGCTGATTCAGTAGTAATAGTAGGTGGAAAGGCTCAGCTAGATGGTCTAGCAGCAGCTCCTCTAGCATCAGCTAAGAATGCTCCAATATTATTAGCTGATGAAAAAGATGGTTTAAGCAGTGCAACTCTTAAGGAAATAGATAGAGCTTGTGATGACTTAAACAGAAAGACTGTTTACATAGTAGGTGGAGAAAAATCTGTACCAGCTAAGGTTGTTAAGCAGTTAGAAGACAAGTTTAATGCTGTAGTTGTAAGGGTAAGTGGAAACGATAGAATGGCAACATCTCTTGAAGTGGCTAAAAGACTAAACTATGATGGTCAGGTTAATAATAGATTGTTTATAATTGGTAGAGATGGAGCTGCGGATGCGATGTCTGCTTCTGCAGTGGCTTCAAAGCCTTCTGAAAAGTCTTCTGAAAAGCCAAACGAAGAACCACAAGTGGCTGTTTTAAAGCAATCTAAGAATAAAGATGGTAAGGTTATGCAGGTGAGTCCTATATTAGTTGTTTCTCAGAATGGTATATCTAGATCTACTAGAGATTTCATAGAGAAAGATTTAGGTAACGTGAAAAATGCTTATTTAATAGGTGGAGAAAAATCTCTTTCAACTCAGGTAATGAAGGATGCAAATATTGTAGTTAAAAATATTTCAAGAGTTGCCGGAGTTAATAGATATGATACAAATGTAGAAGTTGTAAAAGAATTTTACAGAAATAATAACGATAAGAAAGATTCTGAAAAGATAACTGTTGACGGAGCTATCTTTGCTTCAGGAGAAAATGATTATCTAGTAGATGCTCAGACTTCAGGAGCATTTGCAGCTTCTATAGATGCACCAATAGTTCTTACTGGTAAGAAGTTAACTAATGACCAGGTAGACCTAATGAAGAAGGATGGTAGATTAGAAAATCAGAGAACTAATATCTATCAGGTAGGTGGAGTTGTATCTTCTGACGTTATGAAGGTTGTTGTTGATAAGCTAGACTTATAAGATTTACAATCTAATAGATTAGATATATACAATTAATAGATAAATTGGAGAGTGGGAGGTTTCTCACTCTCTTTTTTTAGAGAAATTTAATTAGATTTAATGACTATTGAAAAGTATAGACCAATTAGATATAATTGATATATAATGATTATGGAGGTAATGCAATGAAGTTAAAAAGCTTAAATAAAAAGATAATGGCTATGATGCTGAGTGCTACTTTTTTATTTACTTCTCTTCCAGCAGTTTCTTCTTTTGCTGATGAAGTATCTAATAATGATAATAAAGTAGTTCAGGCGGATAGAGAAAATAAAGAAGGTGAAGTTACGGATGGGGGAAATAAGGAAGTGGAGAAGGTATCTGATAATATTGATGTCAGCGTAGATGTTGATTATGATACGAAGACTCAAATGCCTGAGTCTAAGCCTCTAACAGTAAACTTAAAAAATGTACCATATTCTAGTGGAAAGGGCTACTTGATGCTAGATGTAGAGGAAAAGGTATGTAAGGACAGAAGCAAGAAAGATCCTTTATACGCAACTGTAGGTTCTACTAAGACATACTTATTAAATGATTATGCTAGATATGATGTTCCACACGATTCTGACAAGGCTACATATAGATTTTACATACCTTGTGACTTTGCTCAGCTATCTAATAATTCTTATATAAACATAGTAGACCCTAATAATGAATCAGCTTTTTCTGGTAAGTTTAATATGAGAGTATATGCATCTTTACTAGGGAAAAACACAATTGAACCAGCAAAGACAGTTGAAGATCTTTCTCAAAACAAAATCCATGCAACAGGAGATTATGAAGATGAGAAAATCTATGAAGGTTTTGTGTTTGGAAATATAGGTGGTGAAAAAATAGAGAAGTTATTTATTAGACCAGATGCTAGATCATCTAGAATTAGATTAAATCTAGGTGCTAGAGATGAAGATGGTTTCTCTTATAACAATGAGAATAAAAGTAATGATTTTTCAGTAAAATACTATAATACTCAGGAAACATATGATAAGATAAAGGCTCATGGTCTAAATAATAATAATGGAGATTCAAAGTATAACGATGACGAATATGTTGAAGAAGATATATCTGTAGACTCATCTAACTCAATCAGTCTTCCTTGGTTCCCTGATCATGGTATCATAGAGATTACTTTGAAGAATCCAAACAACTTTTTATTAAGATTGAGTGTAGAGCAAGAAAATGATTCTATTAATCTTCCAGACGGCAATACAGACAAGCCAGATACTGATAAGCCTGATATAGACAAGCCGATAGATTCTAAGGTTACTAGATACAGTGACGGCAACAGATACTCTACTGCTATCAAGCTAAGCAAAAAGGCTTATAATAAGTCTGATATAGCTGTAGTAGCTAGTGGTGAAAACTTTGCAGATGCTCTATCAGGTGGGGCTCTTGCAGCTATTCACGAGGCACCTCTTTTATTGGTAAGTGAAGGTTCAACTGCTGATGATGTCAAGGCTGAGCTAGATAGATTGAAGGTTGACAAGCTTTATATACTAGGTGGTACTAAGAGTATATCAAATAAGATAGAGTTCAAGTTATCTAAGAATAAGGACGACAAAAACAGAGAAGTAATCAGATTGAGCGGTTCAGATAGATACAAGACTTCTATGGAAGTATACAAGGAAGTCACTAGAGCTAGTGGAAGCAACGAATCTCCAGTATTAGTAAACGGAAAGCAGTTTGCTGATGCTCTATCTGCTGGTCCTATTGCAGCCAAGGATAAGAGAGCTATTGTTCTAACAGATGGACACAATGTTGATTCTAGAATAGACAAAAAGAGCGACAAGAATATAATAGTTGGTGGGTATACTTCTATGGACAATTCTTTTGCTGGATACAGATATTCTGGTCGTGATAGATATGAGACTTCTGCCAAGATTGCAAAGCATTTCAACAGTCCTAAGAATGCTCTTCTTGCAAGTGGTGAGAAGTATCCAGATGGTCTAGCTGCTATTACATTATACAATAAGTATGAGGGACCACTACTATTGACTCGTAAGGATAGCCTACCAAAGGATATCAAGAGCTATATATCTTCTAGTGATATAGAAAATGTATATATAATCGGTGGTACTGGCAGTGTATCAGAAAAGGTTGAGAATACATTTAAGAAGTAGTATTTAGATTTTTCAAGATAGATATCTTATAATTTGAATATATTTAAGGGAGTGTCATATGGCACTCTCTTTTTTTAATGTTAATATCAGTGTGTTGTTAATATCTGTATATATTAGATAGTATATGTGTTTGTAATATATAGATTTGTAATATATAGATCTGTTTCCTAGATGATAATATATTTTTATAGAGTTCTCTACTGGGGTTTTCTATTTTTTTTATATGGAAATCTTATTTTTGCTTTATTTTCAAAATATTTAGCTAGTTTCCACACTTTCCACATACTACGGTAAGATATTGTGGACAAAAAATATATAATGACCTTATCAAAAGTATTTTATGTGTATAAGTTTTACTTTAATTTTGGGAGGTAATTATATGGAAAGACTTGGTGTGGATGTTAGTAAGTACAATGGTATCTGTAATTTTGAATTGGCAAAGAAAAATGGTCTTGATTTTGTTATTATCAAGGCAGGTTCGGGCTATACTGGGGAAGATCCTAACTGGGTGAGAAATTACAACTCGGCTGTGAGGGCAAATTTAAATGTTGGTGCCTACTGGTATTGTTATGCATCTAATGTTTCTGAGGCTATCAAGGAGGCGGATATGTTTCTTTATTCTTTGGAGGGGATGAAGTTTTCTTATCCTGTTTATCTTGATTTGGAGAATTTTAGGTGTCAGGGAAGTTTGACTAATGGGCAAAGGACAGATATTGCTGTGGCATTTCTGGATAGGCTGGAGAGGGCTGGCTACTATGTGGGTCTATATACTATGAAGTACTGGCTAGATTCCAAGCTGGATATGTCTAGGCTTTCTAGATACGATCTGTGGATAGCTAGGTGGGAGTCCAAGTCTCACGCTTACAAGGGACTGGGCAATGTCTATGTCTGGCAGTACACAAACAAGGGAAAGATAGCAGGTATACCATCAACTAGTGAAGGTGGCGTGGATATGAATATATCTTATATAGATTACCCAGAGATAATAGTCAAGAAGGGATTTAATGGCAATAGTAAATAGTACTTGATTATCTTTGGATATGTTGGGAATGGGTGGTAAGCCTATAGAGTAAGTGCTTTGAAAGATTTATATTTTGTTGGCAGTAGGGATTTGCTGTGATCTTGTATGGCAAGTTTCTAGTTTTTATAAATTATATGATTGATTAGTAATAGCTGTTTGAAAGATTTGAAAGCAAGGTGATTTATAATTAATATGCTCAATGGTTTTAAGATTGACTGTTGGGCATATATTATTTTTTGACTTTAGTTTTGGGAGTTTTACTCAAGCTATTTTTGTATTTCATTATGTTTTGCATAAAATATATTACTTAATATTGAATTAATTTATCAAAATAGAATTTATTATCTAGAAAGTGATATATAAAGTGATATATAAAGCTTTCTAGATAGAATGATAACGAGGTATTGGATAAAAATAAGAGATGTTAGGGGGCAGGGAGATGTCTATAGTGGTAAATTTAGATGTTATGCTGGCTAAAAGAAAAAAGACTTTGAAGGAGCTCTCGGAAGCGATAGGAATCAGCAGTACGAATCTATCAATACTAAAAACTGGAAAATCTAAGGGAGTTAGGTTCTCTACTTTGAATAGCATTTGTAAATATCTTGAGTGTAGTCCGGGTGATATTTTAGAGTATTGTGAAGATGAAGAGTAGTGAAAGAACAATTAAAATAAAAGGCTAGCTAGGAAAAAGTTTATGCAGGGCTATTGAATAGAAATTGCGTACGGCTGTTGAATAGGAAATAAAGATATAGTATAAAGTCAGCAAGTGTAGGAAAATCTATGTGGGTTATCAAACAGATAGTATGGACACAGTAAAAATTAGTAAATGTAGGAAAATCTATGTTGGGTTATCAAACGTAAAACAATGATACAGTAGAAAATCAGTAAATATGATACAATCTGCTATAAGTTAGTGAGCAGAAATCAAGAATATTATAAAGCTATAGAGTTATGAGTGTTATAAAAATATATTCATAGTGTGGGAAAATCGTTATACAGTAGTACCCAAAAAGTATAGGAGAATTAGAGGATGGAGATTTTTACAATAATATTTTCATATATGGTATAAGCTTCTTAAATAGCTTATTTAAAGCTTTTTTAGTGTGTTGACTTTCTATTAAGGTCTTATAAATTGATCTATTTTATAAAAAATCAAACTAAAATATAGAAAAAGCATTGACAATATAATTATAAGGTGGTATATTATTACTTGTCCTTAAGAAAAGGGCGCTAACAATTTTAAAAAGATTAAATACTTAATAAAAATAAAATTTAAAAAAAGTATTGACAAAAGCTTTTAAAAATGTTACTATAATTAAGTCGTCGAAACACGACACACAATGAACTTTGAAAATTGAACAGCAGGTTAATTCAATAAAGCTTTTTAAATAAAGCATTTGAAATTAACTGTTTAAACAAGCAAACTTGTTTAAACCACAAACAAACCAAGCCAGATATTTCGA
>NZ_JAVWJH010000005.1:0-198230 GCF_036639115.1 Peptostreptococcus sp.
AGCAAAAGCAAAAGCAAAAGCAAAAGCAAAAGCAAAAGCAAAAGCAAAAGCAAAAATCTCATAATGAATTATTAGTGTTACACTCTATAAGGTTTGGAGGTGATAACTATGTACAACATCGGTTTTATAGGCGCTGGAAAGGTAGGCATATCCTTAGGACGATATCTCTTTGAGAATTGTCCCGATACTAGGCTGTGTGGCTACTATAGTCGTAGTATAGAAAGCTCAAATTATGCTGCAAAACTTACAAACTCAGCCCAATTTAACAATTTAGAAAAATTAGTAGAAAAATGTAATGTCTTAATAATTACTACTTCAGATGATGCAATAGCAGAGGTCTGGAGAGAATTATCAAACTTTAATATTCAAAATAAGATTGTGTGCCACTGTAGTGGCTCGCTTTCATCAGAAATTTTCTTCGATAGATCTTCCAAAGGCAGCTTTGCCTGTTCAATACATCCATTAAAAGCAATCAATAGCAAGGAAAAATCTTATAAAGATTTAAGTAATTCGTATTTTACCCTAGAGGGCGACTCTTCGGCTATAGAAGTTATGAAAAAATTCCTTGAATACAAGAAAAATCCCTACAAAATAATGAGTTCTGCTGATAAGACAAGATATCATCTAGCGTCAGTATTTATGAGCAACTTGGTAATTGGAATGGGAAATATCTCAGTCAAACTTTTATCTGAGTATGGATTTTCTCAAGAGGAATCACTAGAAGCTTTAAGTTCTTTAACAATTGGAAATATCAATAGAATGTTTGATGTTGGCTTGGAGGAAGCTTTGACAGGTCCAGTAGAAAGATGTGATGGAGAAACTATTAAAAATCATATAAAATCTTTATCCGTTAAAAAACTAGATACTTTTGATGAGGAAAGTCTCAAAAGAGTAGAAAAAATTTATAAATTATTGAGTTTAGATGTATTGGAGATAGCCGAAAATAAACATCCAGACAGAGATTACTCTAGAATTCAAAAATTACTAAAAGAGGATTAATATCTTCGAAATATAGTTTTATAAAAGCTTTAGGAATGAAGTAGGATGTAAAGTACTGATTTAATAAAGAAAATTATTTTAGGGATTATTTATTCAGTGTTTTATGTAAGGCACATTATTAATAGGATGGTATATAAGAGATATAAAAATTAGTTAAGTAAGTCTATATAAAAATAAGGAGGAGGCGCAATTGCGTCAAATATCGATATGAAAAATACAGTGATGACTTTTAAAGAGGCTAAAAAAAATGGTGAAAAATTGACTATGCTTACTGCATATGATTATTCTACAGCTAAAATAGTGGATGAATGTGGAGTCAATTCTATTCTTGTTGGTGATTCTCTAGGTATGGTAATGCTTGGATACGAAGATACGTTAAGCGTAACTATGGATGATATGATACATCATACAAAGGCAGTTGCCAAAGGAGCTAAAAATGCCCTTATAGTAGGCGATATGCCATTTATGTCATACAATACAGGAGTTAGAGATGCTGTAATAAATGCAGGGAGATTGATGAGTGAAGGAAGGGCAAACTGCGTAAAACTTGAAGGTGGAAAAGAAGTCTGTGATGTAATAGAAAAGATAGTAGAAGCGAAAATCCCAGTATGTGCTCATATAGGACTGACTCCACAAGCAATCAATGCCTTTGGTGGGTTTAAGGTTCAGGGTAAAAATATGGATTCTGCCAAGAAACTTATAAAAGATGCTTTGGCTGTTCAAAAGGCAGGTGCATTTGCAGTGGTACTTGAATGTGTTCCAAGTGAACTTGCTAGTAAGGTAACTGAGATGCTTGATATTCCAACGATAGGAATAGGAGCTGGAGCAGGGTGTGATGGACAAGTTCTAGTAAATCAAGATATGTTAGGAATATATAGTGATTTTACACCTAAATTTGTAAGGAAATTTGCCAATACTGGAGATGTAATGAGAGAGGGCATTAAATCCTATATAGAGGCAGTTTCTGATGGTAGTTTCCCAGAAGAAAAGCATTGCTTCAAGATAGATCCAGAGATAATAAAAAATATATAAATCAAATTGTGTATTATTAACAGAATAGTTTCGTAAATTAAAAAAATGAAATTTTATTTAATATAGTTAATGAAAAACGAAAAAATCTTTAAAAAATGAAAATAAAAACAGATAAAATGATAAAAATAAAACATATTTTTATTAAAAACAAATTTTGAATTTTACAAGTTCTTTACACGCCCATAATATTTTCATAATGTTTCACTGTTAAGATGTAGTTGTAGAGTTGAGTATTGCCCATAGCGAATGGCAAGCAACTATAAATTTTAAATAGAAAATTATTAAGCAATTATTATTTATAACAGGAGGCAATATATGAAGATTAAAAGAGGTATACTAAGTGTTTTGTGTCTAGCTGCAATAAGTGGATCGGTATTACTTACAGGATGCGGTGGCAGTGACAGTGCCAAAAATTCAGACCAAATACATGTAGTATCTAGAGAAGATGGCTCAGGAACAAGAGAAGCATTTTCTGATATTACAAAAGTTTTGGAGAAAAATGGAGATCAGAAAAACGATAGAACATCTAAGGATGCAATCATACAAAATTCAACAGAAACAGTAATGTCTACTGTATCTTCAGATAAAGATGCATTGGGATATATATCATTAGGCTCTCTTAATGACACTGTAAAAACTTTAAATATTAATGGAATAGAAGCAAATGAAGAAAACGTAAAAAATGGACAATATAAACTTTCAAGACCATTTTTACTAGCATATAAAGGCAAACTAAACAATAAAAATCAGGACTTTGTAGACTTTGTTCTTTCCGATGAAGGGCAAGATATTGTGACAAAGAACGGATATGTTTCAAGAGGTGGTAAAGGAAAGTTTACATCTAAAAAGCCAAAGGGAGATTTATTAATCTCAGGTTCTACTAGTGTGACTCCTTTGATGGAAAAATTGGTAGAAGCATATGAAGTAAAAAATCCTAACCTAAACATAAATATACAATCTAATGGTTCAAGTGCAGGTCTTGCAGATGTAAAAAATGGAGCAGCCGATCTAGCAATGAGTTCTAGAAACCTTAAGGATTCAGAAAAACTAGATACTCAGGATATGGCAATAGATGGAATAGCAGTTGTAGTAAATAAGGAAAATAAATTAAAAAATATAACTGTTGAAAATCTTGCACAAGTTTACATGGGAAATATTAAAGAATGGACTAAGTTAGAAGAAAAATAAAATTGTAAGAAAGAGTATTTATATGAGGGGAATGGAATAAATGAAGAGTTTTGAAAAAGTAATGAAGTATGTTTTTATAATAGCTTCATTGGTAAGTATTCTTTCAATAGTCGTAATCTCAGTCTTTATATTTAAAGGTGGAGTTCCGTTTATTAAGGAATATGGATTAATAAAGTTTTTAACAGGTACAGAATGGTTACCTGGTAACACACCAGCATCTTATGGATTGCTTCCTATGATATTAGGTTCGTTATATGTAACAGTTGGAGCGATGATAATAGGTGTACCAATAGGAGTTTTGACAGCAGTATATATGGCAAAGTTTTGCCCAGAAAAATTATACAAGGTATTATCTCCAGCTGTTCAGTTGATGGCTGGGATACCTTCTATAGTATATGGCTTCTTTGCTCTAAATGTAATAACGCCACTTATAAGAAATATAAAAGGAGATGGATTAAGTATTTTAACAGCTTCCATACTTCTTGCAATAATGATTCTTCCTACAGTAATTACATTGTCAGAAGCAAGTATCAGGGCAGTTCCTAAGTCTTATTATGAAGGAAGCATAGCTCTTGGTGCAAATGATGAAGAGAGTGTATTTAGAACAGTAGTACCTGCAGCCAAAAATGGTATTATGGCATCTGTAATTCTAGCTATGGGTAGAGCTATTGGTGAGACAATGGCCGTGTTAAGAGTAGCAGGAAATCAGACAAGAGTACCAGGGTCAATATTTGAAGGTGGAAGAACATTGACAACTAACATTGCGATGGAGATGTCTTATGCGGAAGGAATGCACAGAGAATCGTTAATAGCGACTGCAGTAGTTTTGTTCGTATTCATATTAGTAATTAACTCCATATTTATGATGTTAAAGAGGAGGGATACAAATTGCTAAGCAAAAAACTTACAAAAAACATTAATCTGGCAACAGCAGTTGCGATAGAAGACATAGATAATAATGCAAAAAATATAAATACAATATCAAGGGAAAATGATAAAGCTAAAAATAACTATATGATGGCAAATTCTCCATCTGTAGAATATTCAAATCTTGATAAAAGCAAGGATAAAAAGAATGAACTTGACGGTGGTTTTAAGAAAAAAATAAAATCAATAAGAAATTATAGAAAGATTTTGACAAAAATAGCCACATTCATTACATTTGGAACATTATTTTTTATAGTAGCATATATATTAATAAATGGAGTGCCACATTTGACACCTCAGTTATTTGAAAAAAAATATACGACTAGCAATGTTTCAATGTTACCGTCAATAATTACTACTTTGTACATAGTGGTATTAGGTTTATTGATATCAGTTCCAATAGGAGTCTTCACAGCGATATTTATGGTTGAGTACTTGGATCCACAGAACATATTTATCAATATAATAAGACTTGCTACTGATACATTATCAGCCATACCATCTATTGTATACGGACTGTTCGGTATGTTGTTTTTCGTCTATTATTTGGACTTGAAAAACAGTATAGTATCAGGAGTTTTGACAGTGTCGATTATGGTGCTACCAGTAATAATCCGTTCATCAGAAGAGGCACTTCTAAATGTTAGAAATGACTACAGATGGGGATCACTAGCATTAGGAGCTGGTAGGTTGAGAACTGTGTTTAGAATTGTTCTTCCTGCTGCACTTCCTGGAATAATATCAGGAATAGTGCTTTCAACAGGTAGAATAATCGGTGAATCAGCTGCACTTATCTATACATTAGGTACATCTACAAAGCTTCCGACTTCACTGTCTGACTCAGGAAGAACATTGTCCGTTCATATGTATATGTTGTCTGGAGAAGGCAAATTTATAGATCAAGCATTTGCAACAGCAGTTGTAATACTGTTGATGGTTCTAATTTTAAATGCCATCAGTGGTTTTATTGGAAGAAAAATTGCAGGAAAGAACTATATGAAATAATATAGTAATACAAATCACTCAAGCTAAAATTGATTTTTAAAGTATATAATCAACGATAAGCAAGATTGCTGTTGGTATAGTCATAGCTTGGATAATATAGAAGTAATAGATTAGGAGAACAAGAATGAAATTTGATATAAAAGATATGAATTTATTTTACGGAGATTTTCATGCTCTTAAAGATGTAAATTTGGAAATAGAAGAAAAAGAAATAACAGCATTTATAGGACCATCTGGATGCGGAAAGTCAACCCTATTGAAAAGTCTAAACAGGATGAACGATCTAGTGAGAGGTTGTAAGATAGAGGGTGATATTAGGTTAGATGGCATGGATATATATGGAAGTGATGTAGATGTAAATAATCTTAGAAAAAGAGTAGGAATGGTGTTTCAGCAGCCGAATCCGTTTGCAATGAGCATATATGACAATATAGTCTATGGTCCCAAGACTCATGGAATAAAAAATAAGTCTCAACTAGACGAAATTGTTGAATCTACATTAAAAAGAGCAGCAGTATGGGATGATCTAAAGGACAAGCTAAATAAGTCAGCGTTAAGCCTATCAGGGGGTCAGCAGCAAAGACTTTGTATAGCAAGAGCACTATCTGTCAACCCTGAAGTACTTTTGATGGACGAGCCAACTTCAGCGCTAGATCCAATATCTACAGGGAAAATAGAAGAACTTTGTACAAATTTGAAAGACAACTATACTATAGTTATGGTCACTCATAATATGCAGCAGGCTCTTAGAATCTCAGATAAAACTGCATTTTTCTTAAATGGTGAAATAATAGAATATGATGATACTCATAAATTATTTACAACACCATCAAATATACAGACGGAAAATTATATTACAGGAAGATTCGGTTAGGAGATAAAAGATATGCTTAGAAAAACTTACGATGAGGAATTGCAGCAGTTATTCAATAAATTAGTAGAGATGGGTTCATTGGTTGAGGAGCAAATAAAAAATTCTTTGATTGCCCTAGAAAAAAGAGACCTGGATCTTGCAAGTGGAACAATATATAAAGACAGACTGGTAAACAGAATGGAGAGAGAGATAGAAAAAGATTGCTTAAATCTAATTCTTACTCAACAACCAGTAGCCAGTGATCTGAGAAATATATCTGCTTGTTTGAAAATAGTTACAGACCTAGAAAGAATAGGTGATCACGCTCAAGATATATCAGAAATATCGATATCTCTAGGTGAAAATAGAATTACAAATGAGCTAGATGAGCTTCACAAGTTCTTTGATATCATAAAGGTAATGCTTAAAGATGCAATAGATTCTTTTATAGCGTCTGATATAAATCTTGCTCAAGAAGCTAAAAAAATGGACGATATAATAGATGAAATGTACATGGGCTTTAGAAAAAAAGCTATCACCTCAGCATCAAAAAATCCAGCTTCAGCTGAAGAATGGATTGATTTATTGCAGGTCGCAAAATACCTAGAGAGAGTAGGAGATCATGCTGAAAATATTGCTGAATGGGTAGTGTTTTCTGTAACGGGTGATTATGTAGAGTCATTAAAGAACCCAAAAAAGATGAGGAGTTAAATTGATATTTTGTGTAGAAGATGATCAAAACATTAGAGAGTTAATTACATATGCACTAAAAGGTCAAGGAATGGAAGTCGTGGGGTTTGAAAGTGGTGAAGATATGTTTAAAAGTATCGGAGACACCATCCCACAGCTATTTTTATTAGATATAATGCTCCCTGGTATGGATGGAATTGAGATACTATCAATTATAAATAAAGACAGTGTCTTGAGCAAGGTTCCTGTGATAATGTTGACTGCCAAGGGCAGTGAGTACGACAAAATTAAGGGACTCGATTCTGGAGCAGATGATTATATCTCAAAGCCCTTCTCGGTACTAGAAATGGTTGCCAGAGTAAAGGCAACACTTAGAAGAAGTGAGAAACTATCACAAGAAAGTTCTACGGAACAAAAGAATTTATTATCTGTAGGAGATATAGAACTTGATTTACTATCTAGAGAATGTAAGGTATCTGGGGAACTAGTAAATCTAACATTCAAGGAGTATGAGCTACTGAAAATTCTTATGGAAAATAAGGGGATCGTACTCACTCGAGATAGACTTTTAGAGTCTGTCTGGGGGTTTGAATATGAAGGGGAAACTAGAACTGTGGATGTACATATAGCATCTCTTAGACAAAAGTTAAAAGATAGTTCAAAGAGTCTGTCAACCGTTCGAAATGTAGGTTATAAGATTGAGGACATATAGGATATATTATTTTGATAAGGAGACAGTATGAAAAAGAAAATCCTAATTAGGGGAAGTTTGATTACTTTTATCGCTGTTTTTGCAAGTATGTGTATCTGGATATTTTCGGAACATAAAAATAATATAGAGGATATGAATCGTCATATGAATCTGATTCTTACGTCTTTATCAGAAGAGATGGACAGCAAAGGAACAGATAATAAAAATATAAGCAAAGCAAAAATAGATGAAAATATAGAAAAGATAGAAGATGTACACAGATTTGAAGACCAATACAGATTTACATGGATAGATAGCAGAGGAAATGTAATTTATGATTCTTCTGCGAATTACCAAGATATGGAAAATCATAGCGATAGGGAAGAAGTAAAAAACGCTATGAAAAATCAGGTGGGAGTATCCAAAAGATATTCTAAAACCCTGGACAAAGAATATAGGTATTATGCATATAAGAATTCAGATTCAAGCGTAATAAGAATTTCAACCATAATGGTATCTACATACAAAAAGATGATAAATAGTTTGCTAGCAGTGATAATAATTACTACGATATCAACACTAATCACTATGGTCATTCTATCTAGAATACTCAAAAAGAGTTTTGAAAGTGTGGAAACTGTTGTGGAAAATGTCAATAAAGATATAGTTGGAAAACAGGCCATACCAGTCAATGGCGTAGAGGAAGAATTACTTCCTTTGATAGAAATAATAGACAGACAAAGAAAAGAAATTTCTTGTTATGTGAAAGATTTGAAAGCTAGGATCAAGATCACAGATGAGATACTTGATAATATGAATGAAGGCCTAATAATGCTTGATGAAAAGGATAATATAGTAGCGGTAAATAGATCTGCTATAAATCTTTTGGACTCGCCTGATATAAACCATATTGGGATGAATATAATATCCCTAGTTAGAGAAAAAGATTTTATAGAGGCGATTGAGTTAAATAAGAGCAAAACTATATTTTTGAGTAAAAATGAAAAATATTTAAATTTATTTGTATCAGAGTTAAGTGACTCAGATGAGAGTATGAGTGGGAAGATAATATTTATTATAGATAATACTCAAAATTATATAGAGGAAAAATATAGAAGAGAGTTTTCAGCTAATATATCCCATGAATTAAAAACGCCACTAACTAGTATAAATGGCTATGCAGAAATAATAGCAGCAGGCATGGCAGATGAATATGATGTAAGAGGATTTGCTAAAACTATTTTGATTCAAGGTAGAAAGCTTCTAGAAATGATAGATGATATTATTAAGCTATCAAGATTAGATGAAGAGGACTCAGAAGATATAAATTTGGATAAGGTAGAGGTGGATATCAATAAGGTTGCAGATTCTGTAGTGAGCATGGTAGAAGGCATGGCTATGGACAAGGATATTGATATAGAATTTTATCCAAGGGGTGAAGTGAAAATCAAGTCAGTTGAGTCTATGATTGAAGAGATATTGTATAATCTAATGACAAATGCAATAGACTACAATATAGATGGTGGAAGAATAAGACTAGAGATAGAAGATAGAGAAGATGATATAAAAATATCTGTGTCAGATACAGGAATTGGAATGAAAGAAGAAGATTTATCTAGAATATTTGAACGATTTTATATGGTTGATAAAGCCAGAAATAAAAATAATTCAAACTCTACTGGATTAGGTCTTGCAATAGTCAAACATATAGTCAAAAGGCTAGGTGGAAGAATAGACGTAAAGAGTGAAATAGGTAAAGGGACCACTATGGAAATCTTTCTTACTAAAAATATAGAAGGGAGAGGGGTTTTACCCAAGTAACTATGAAAATTATAAAAACTATCGAGGAAATGAAAAGTATATCAAGGGATATATATTTTGATAAAAAAACTATGGGGTTAGTACCAACTATGGGCTACCTTCATGAGGGGCATAAAAGCCTCATAGCAAAGGCCAAAGAGGACAATGATCTAGTAGTAGTGAGTATATTTGTAAATCCAACACAGTTTGCTCCAGAAGAAGATTTGGAGAACTATCCAAGAGATTTACAAAGAGATGCTAAAATATGTGAAGAGTTGAAAGTAGATTATATATTTCACCCCAAAGAGGGAGATATGTATCGAGAAAATTTTTCTACTTTTGTAGTTCCTGGAGAGAATATGACAGATATAATGTGTGGAGTTACAAGACCAGCTCACTTTAAGGGCGTTTGTACTGTACTTACAAAAATATTTAATATTGTATCTCCTCAAAAAGCTTATTTTGGAGAAAAAGATATACAGCAGCTTGCAATAGTCAAAAGAATGGTAGAAGATATGAACTTTGATATAGATATAGTAGGCTGTCCTATAGTGAGAGAAGATGATGGTCTGGCAAAAAGTTCTAGAAACACATACTTAGATAGCTCTCAGAGGAAGGCAGCAACGATTCTAAGAAAGAGTATATTAAGAGCCAAGGAAATGATCGACTCTGGTGAAAAAGATGCTATAAGGGTGCAGGCAAGTATTATAGAGATGATAGAAGAAGAACCCTTAGCTAAGATAGATTACATAGAAATATTAGATTTTGAGACATTTGAAAGACTAAAGATAATACAAAAACGAACACTAATATCTATGGCCGTATATATAGGAAAGACAAGACTAATAGACAATATGGTAATAGATTTAAATGATTAATGCACATACCGAAAAACTCATATAAATAATTTACAAACTCAAAGAGGTGTTGTAAACCAGGTTATCTGGCTACAACACCTCTTTGGGCGTCTATAGGGCTAATAATAAATTAGCTCTATATTCAATTTATTAATAAATTATATTTATTCAATATTTGCTGCAGGATCTAACTGTACAGTTTCTCCTCCACCCTTGTTCATTTTTCCTCTTCTAAACCAATAGATAGGAAGACCAAGCGCTGTAACTCCTATACCTATAAATGCCTGATCAGGATTTGTAATCATCTGATTGACAACAACGAATAATCCACCAGCCATAGCAAGTAGAGGTATTACTGGGTAGAAAGGAACCTTATATGGTCTGTGCATGTCTGGTGACTTTTTTCTTAAAACCATAACAGATGCAAATGTAAGTATATAGAATATCCATATAGTTGCAACAGCAATGTTTGTTAATAAGTCAAATTTTCCTGATAGTGCAAATATACAAGATATCACTGTGATAAGTATTGTAGATGCAGCAGGAGTACCGTTCTTTGTAGTTGACCCCCAAAGGTTTGAAAATGGTAGTGCATTTGTCTGAGCTAGAGCATATGGCTGTCTTGAAGCAGAGAATAAGTTCGCTCCACAACATCCAAATACTGATACTAAGATACCAATAGTGATGAAGGTACCGCCCATTTTTCCGAACAATAGATTTGCTACTTCAGTAGCAGGTGCTTCAGATGTCATCATCACATCTGCTGGAACAACGAATAAATATGCTACGTTGATCGCTATATAAGTAATTATAATAACTAAGAGTCCGCCAATTAAAGCTCTAGGTAAATCTTTTCCAGGATTTTTCATTTCTCCTGCAATAGCTCCACCGTCAATCCATCCTTGATAGGCAAATAATGTTGCAAGGATACCTCCAGCAAGAACAGATGCTATGTTTGCATCTGGTGCAACGAAAGGTCCAAGATTTTGAACACCATTACCAACTGATGGTCCGTGTATTAGACCTACCACTACTATAATTGCAAGTGGTATTAACTTTACTACACCAGCTACAACCTGTACCGCATTTCCTAGTTTTACAGAAATTGAATTCATTATTGCAAGGAATATGATGGTAGCGATTGCCAAAGGTATAGCAGTTTCTGGTCCCCATCCTAAAAGTATAATTGCTGTTTGAGCAAATATTACAGCCAAAGCCGCGATAGTAGCAGGGAAAAATACAAGTGTCTGACACCATCCAACTAAAAATGCTAGTGTATCGCCAAATCCAGCTCTTATCCACTCTACCATACCACCAGTCTTTGGTATAGCAGCTGATACTTCTGCCGTAGTAAGTGCGCCTAGTATTGATAAAATACCGCCCAAAAGCCAAATTAAGAGACCGATTCCAGGTGCTCCACCTGTAATTGTGTAAATTGCGTGTGGCTTGAAGAAAACACCAGATCCTATAACAAGACCTACAACTAGTGTAAGTGCTGAGAAGAATCCAAGGTTTTTCTCAAGTCCTTGTGATTTCTTTTCCATAGTTAATTCTCCTAAAAAAATATTTTTACTACGATATGCTAAAATCATTTTATATCATTCAGTTGAATTAATTATGAATAACGAGAGAACTTAATATGAATACAGGTAAAGTTTGTTTGAAGTTTACAAAAAGTGTGGTATTAACATATAAAAAATAAAAATGCAAAAGAAAAACATAAGAAATAAGCTATTAATCGACCAGAGAAACTATTAAGTCAAAGAGTTTTTCGAAGCTACTCAGCTCATAGTCTGCCTTGCAAATCATATTGCTATGACTGTATTTCCTATGATTTATCCAAATGCTTCTATAGCCTGCATTATAGGCTCCACAGATATCATTTGAATATGAATCCCCGATATAAAAAAAGTCATAATCAGAATTAACTTTTTTATTTTTAATAATTTTACTTGTATTTAAATGATTTTGCTTAGTGTTTTCAGAGTTATTTAACTTGTTTTTTATATGAATTTCACATGTATTTCTGGAAACTTTTGGCAAAGCGGAGCTATTTTTTGAAATAGAATTTATCGTAGAATTTTCATATATTTTTTTATCAAATTGTTCACTTTTATACTTATTATGATTGCCAACATTATTCTGATTATTCTCCCTAGAGAGTAAATTCTCTAAAATATGCTCTCTGGCATAATCAAAAATCTCCACGCTAGGCTTGTGAAAGCCAACATCCTCTGAAATAAATATATTCTCTCTTGGAATATATCTTTCTACACCAAGATAGCTGATCTTTTCAAACTGCTCCTTGTGGGGGCCATTTGAAATAATTCCCATAGGAATTTGTTTTTTTTTCAAAAATTTCAATAAGGCTTCTATATATTCATTTAATTTTATATATTTTTTATCTTTCAAATAAAGTAATTGAAACTCAAGAGCCTTTTTTTCATCTATTATAATACCGTGATCCTTGAAGGCATTTTGTGCTCTGTAGATACACATTTCCTCCATGGTAATCTCTCCAAGAAGAGCCTGCTCATAGACCTCATTGTTGTATTTTCTAAAATCTAGAAATATATCGTGGATATCAGAAGGTGTGTGGCCAAACATATGGAAAAAAGCTAGCTTGAAGGGATCTTCAAGATCATATAGGGTATCATCTATGTCAAATACAAAAATCATAAATCCTCCTTTGAAAATATTGTTAGTTCTATTATATAACAGGGGTCAAGAAAGTAGAAATAAACTCAAAATAATTTAGAGTTTGCTCTAAATATAGATTCAAGAATTCTTATAAAAACTAAGATCTATTTGTTTCAAAAATAGATGGAAAGACTATAATTTAAATGAAAGTTTTTAAAACAGATTATCTATAGAAACTAACTATTAGCAAGACTTAGAACATAGATTTAATTAATAAAAAGTAGGGTTTTCTTATGCTATAATGAATGTAAAATATTATAGGGGGAAGTAATGAATGAAGCTTAAAAAGAATATAGCAATGGCAATTAGTATGTGTGCTGTTTTGACAATGCTATCTGGATGTGGTGGAGAAAAGAAAGCATCTGAAGAGAGTAAAAATGTTGATGTAAAAGTAGCAAGCACTCAAGAAGTGGAAGATGCTTTGAAAAACAAAGATGGGAAAGACATTGTTCTAGATAGTAGAATAAATGATGCTTACAATGGCTGGGCTATTGAAGGAGCAAAACGTGGCGGGCACCTAGTAGGTAGCTCGGATTTTTCTGCGGATTGGCTGACAAGTGAATATGATGAAAAGGAAAATCTTGAAGGCAGAACAAGAGAAGAGGTGTTAAACCTTACTATGGAACAAAAAGGTTTAACAGCAGATAAAAATGTAATAGTATATGATATCAATGGTAAGGATGCAAATAAAGTTGCAGGATACTTAATAGAAAAAGGCATCAAAAATGTAAAAACATATGATGCAAAAGAGTGGATAAACGATAGTGATAAAAAATTGGAATCATATGAGAATTATCAATTACTAGTGGCTCCAACAGTTGTAAATGAGATAGTAAAGGGAAATACTCCAGAAGGATTTACAAAGGCTAAAGACATTAAGATTTTTGATATTAGCTGGGGTGATGCAAAAGAATCAGGATACAAAGATGGACACGTTCCAAGTGCAGTTCATATAAATACAGACTCTTTTGAACCACCAAAGACAGACAAAGATGGAAACACTTCTTGGAGCTTAGCAGATGATAAGACATTAGAAAAACTTATACTAGACTCTGGTATTACGGCTGATGATGCTGTAATCTGTACAAGCCCAGAACCTATGGCTGCATCAAGATTTGCAACAATATGCTACTATCTAGGAGTAAAAGATGTAAGAGTGATGAATGGTGGACTTGTTGAATGGAAATCTCTGGGATACGAACTTGAAAAGGGCGAAAACAAGCCAACTCCTGTAAAGGAATTTGGAGAAAAAACACCAGCTAGACCAGAAGTAATAAACTCACTTGCTGAAATGAAAGATATAATGACAAGTGATGAAAAGAAAAAAGACTTTACACTAGTAGATAATAGAACTTGGGGAGAATATATAGGCGAAACTACAGGATATTCATACCATAAGAAAAAAGGTAGAATACCAGGAGCTGTATTTGGACATGCAGGAGTGAAAAACTCTAGCTCAATGAGCTATTATAGAAATATAAATAAAACAATGAGAAATGAAAATGAAATCAAAAATCTATGGGAAGAAGATAATATAAACACTTCAAATCATTTGGCATTTATGTGTGGTAGTGGATGGAGAGCCGCTGAAACATATTGGTATTCAAGAGTTATGGGAATGGAAAATACTTCATTATACTCAGCAGGTTGGATAGACTGGTCAAATGCAAACTACCCATCAGAAACAGGAATACCTAAAAAGTAGGAATATAAATGAAAAATAGAAAAAAAGCAGGTTTTATAACAACAGCAATAATTATAATAGAAATATTAATAATATTTTCAATGAGATACTTGGAAAGACTAGCCTATAAAAAAGCAGGTGTAAATCACCACCTTATATTTAAAAAGGCAGAGTATACATTGAAATATCTAACTCCGAGCAATATCAAAATATTGACCCTTTTAACTGCAGGAATATTAATAGTTTTGATACTTGTACTTTTAAGAGAAATAAAAAAAAGTAGCTTTATAATCTTTTTACCATTGATAAATACGATTGTAGCAGGACTTTTATTGGAGTTTTCTCTACATTCGAAATACATGGCAGGAGAGCTGATATATCCATATTGGATACTGGCGATCATACTGTGTATGATTATTTCGATTGTTAACTATGGGATTAACAAGATACTGTGTAAGGACAAGATTGCTTAGGGTTAATACAGCACGGTGGGGAGACTCGTCGTGCTGTATTTTGCGTGGAGAAAGAGTAGGAGAGGTCTTTAGTTATAGATAGAGTAGGCAATACATTGGAAGATAGATAGTTTATTATAATATAATTATTATTTTGCCTATATTCTGACATTTAAATATGCTAGAATGTAATTAGATTTGGTATAAAAAGATATTTAATATTAATAATAAAAGAAAGTATTGTTGTTAGGATGATTTTTCCAAAAAAGAATAAATATATTTAAGGGGGGATAATTGTGAAGTTTAAAAAAAGAGAGAAATATCTGTTAAGTATTGAAGAGTATAGTGAGATTAAAAGAAATCCGTTTATAGCAGGTATGCTATCAGTTTTTCTTGGTATATTTGGAATACACAGATTTTATATGAAAAGATACCTAACTGGTTTTATATTTTTAATATCTACAATTGCTTCCTTAGAAATGGGAAGTGCCATGTTGGCAGTTATAATAATGATGTTAACCTTTTTCGAGGGAATAGTGTATATATTTAAAGGATTTATTTCTTTGAAATATAAGTATATAGAAGTAAAAAATAAAAAAACAAAAAAATTACAGAGAAGAGTGAATGAAAATATAACTAATAATAAAGTAATTAAAAATGACATGATTTTAGATGAAAGCTCAATTGGCGAATTAAAACCTGAAAAATCTATAAAAGATGACTTATTGGGTAGCAAAATAATTACTAATGAAGTAATAAAAAATACAACTTTAAATGTTGAGGAAAGCTCAGAAAAAGAATATTGTAAAGAATTGAGCGTTGATAAAAAATCAGAAAATAAGGTACTTAATACTGAAGAAAACGGTATGAAAGAAATTACAGCCCCAAAATTAACTTCTAGTATTATTAGTGACGAAATAATTAACAGTAAATTAAGTAAAAATAAACCTGTAGCTAACAAAGATATAGAAGAACCTAATATAATTATAGAAAAAATAGAAAATATTAGTAAGTTAGAGGGAAAAAAAATAATAGAAGTTCCTGATATTGAAACAACTATAATACAAAAAAATGAAAATTTAATAAATAATGATAAAATAGACTGGATAAAAAAATTAAGTATACCATATGAAAGAAAAGTGATGAGAGTATCTCAGGTAAAGGAAGAAACTTTAAAATTTTATGAAAAACTTTGTACTTTTGTGGATGAAGAATTAAAAAATATTAATAGTTCATTAAATGAAGAAAATAATAAAATAAGTGAGAAAAACAGTCACTATAATAATATTCTATATACTTTTTATTGTATATCAGAGGGACATGTTACTAAATTCTATAATGAAAATAATATATATTATGATCCGGATTATTCATATGATATTTTGGAAAAAAACATGGGAAAGGATATTAGAAGAAAAGTTTACATACTAGCTAATAAATTAGAAAAAGATCTGCCATTAGCTAATAACGATACAAAAAAAAATTTCTATCGTAAAGAAAATAAATTTGAAGCAAAAATTTGGGATATTGATGGAAGGCTGAGAAAAGACATTGAATTTAGTGACTTTGAAATATATATTTTAGATCGAATGCCGTTAAGAAATACAGTAGTATGGAATTTTGAAAGTGTAAAAAAGCAAATTATAATAATATACTTAGATATTTGGAAGATAATATCAGAAGGATTAGAAAGCAATATTAAGTGGAAAAATAAGAGTAAAAGAGAGTTGAAATCTATTAAAAACCAAATTAATAATAGCTATTATTTTAATGATGGGTTTTCAAAATTTCTATCGTCCTTGGTTAAACTTTCAGAAAATGCCGTAAGAAGTATTATGCCAAACACTCAGGTTTTAGATACTTTTAGAGAAAAAAAGGTCATTAAAGAATATTTGCCTCAAAAGATTGTGGAAGAAATAGAAAATAAAATTATGGAGTTCGAAGAAAAAATAGACGATGAAACAATGGAAAAAATACTACTAGAAATGATGAATAAAGAACCAGGTAATGCTAACATCAAAGTTAAATATATATTGATGCAAGATTTGAGTAGACAAATAAGTATTTTAAATAAATATAATAAAAATGATGAATTAGTAGATATATTAAAAGGTATAGCAAATGAAACTGATGATGAAAGTTTACTATTAATGTCTTTATATGGAATAAATACTAGGGAAAAACTCAGCAATAAGAACAATCAGTTACTAAAAAAATTAATACATCCTGGTAATAAACTAAGATACAATGAAATGCTTAATTCAAAAGAAAAATTGTCACCAGAACTGTTAAAAAAGTTAGTAGAGCTTAGAGAGCCAATTAGAAAAAAAATAGAACTAGACATGAAAAAAGTAGAGTTATCAAAAAAAGAGTTAAGTGAAACAGTAGAGATAGTAAAAGATTTCATAGGAGATAAAGAAGAAATTCAATCGGAAGAAACGTTGAAAACTTTAGAAGAAAAAACTTTGGAAGAAGAAATAATAGAAGTTGAAAATAAATTGGATTTAAAAATTAAGTACAAAGAATTTATAAAAGAAATAATAGCAGGCTCTATGAGTGTAGATAAAGGTAATAAAATAGCAATGGAAAATGCTAGCCTGTTAAATTCATTTATAAGTGATGTAAATAAAGAATTATATGAGTATGTAGAAGATCAGGCTATTATAGTTGAGGATGACTACATAAAAATAGATGATTTTTATATAGATTTAGTTAAGGAGTTGGTGTAAATGAAAACGAAAGTTAATAGAAAAGAAGCAGATAATATAATAAAGGCTTTAGAAGCTGGTATTGTACCACAAAAAGGCATTCAACACCTTTTGGTAGGAAGAAATAATGAGGTTCAGGAAATTATTTCTATTTTAGATTCTATAAAAGAAGGTGAAAGTGATATAAGATTTTGGGTAGGCGATTTTGGTAGTGGTAAAAGTTTTATGCTAAGGACAATAGAATCTGTGGCAATACAAAAAAACTTTGTTGTATCAACAATTGATTTAACTCCTACAAGAAGGTTTTATGCATCTGATGGAAAGGCAAAGGCCTTATATAGCGAAATAGTTGATAATATAGTTATAAAAACATCTCAAAATGGAAATGCAATTAATACAATACTTGAAGAATGGATAAATAAAATACTTTTAGATGTTTCTAAAAGAGATGAAATTCCTGTAAGTGATCTATTAAAGTTAGAGAATAAAAACATTGTAGAAAATGAGATACTAAATATTACAAGTTCATTTGGTTCGGTTGGTTTATCTTATGAACTTGGTCAAGCTATAGTAAAGTATTATGAAGGTATCATGGATAACGATAGGGTTTTAAAACTAAAATCATTAAGGTGGATTAGAGGGGATATAGATACAAAAACTGAAGCGAAAAAAGAACTTGGAATTGACAAAGTAATAAACGATGATAATTGGTATGAATCTCTTAAAAACTTGGCAGAACTATTCTTAGGAATTGGTTATTCTGGATTTGTAATAAATTTTGATGAAGCTGTAAATTTATATAAATTACCTATGTCTAGAACCAGGGAGAGAAACTATGAAAAAATATTAAATATATTTAATGAATGTAAATCTAATTCTGCAAGAGGTTTATTTATAAATTTTGGAGCAACTAGAAAAACTGTGTTTGATGAATATCGTGGAATGTCAAGCTATGGAGCTCTAAAAGGGAGATTGGGTGCAGAAAGAGCTATGGACTCTAAACTATTAAATACAAATAGAACTGTATTACCACTAAAACCTTTGATAGTAGAAGAAATATATACCCTGCTTGAAAATTTAAATGAAATTTATAATATACATTATAAACAAGTTGAAGGAATGAAGACGGAACACATAAAAATATATATGGAAGAGCAGTTAAATAGGCCAGGGGCAGCTGAATTTTTAACTCCTCGTGCAGTAATAAAGGATTATTTAGAAATTTTAGACTTAATTAGACAAAATCAGGAGGTAGATATAGAAAGTATTATATATGAAAAATTTGGTAGAAAGTCGATGCCTATAACCAAAGATGAGGATAATAAAGATGATGAAATAGAGGTATTTTAATGGATGCTTATGAATTATTACAAAGAGAAATTAGACAGTATATATATAATGAAGGTTGGGAATCTTTGAAAAGTATACAAACTGCCTCAATTAAGCAAGTTCAAAAAACAGAAAATAATTTAATATTAGCGGCTCCTACTGCTTCTGGTAAAACAGAAGCAGCCTTTTTGCCAGCTATTAATTCAGTTAAAGACTGGAACTCAGGGATAAAGGTTATTTATATATCTCCATTAATTGCTCTTATAAATGATCAGTTTAAGAGGGTATATGATTTATGTGAATATATGGATATAGGGGTTACATCTTGGCATGGAGAGGCTTCTGCTTCAAAGAAAAAAAGGCTTTTAAAAGATCCAAAAGGAATACTTTTGATAACTCCAGAATCTATTGAGGCAATGTTATGCTTAAGGCCAAATGAAGCGAAAGAACTATTCAAGGAAACAGAGTGGATAATAGTGGATGAAATACATAGTTTTTTAGGTAACAATAGAGGAGTGCAGTTAAGATCTTTAATCGGTAGAATAAATGCTTACATGGGAAAAAAAACAAGGTGTATAGGTATGTCAGCCACTTTAAATAGAGAAAACTATAAAAATATTAAAGAATTTTTTATAAATGATAAAATTACAAATGTATTATTAGATAGCAAAAAAAATGAATTAGAAGTAAGTACTAGTTATTATAAATCTGATTTGCTTAATGAATCAAAAAAAGATTTAGAAGAAATTTATAATTACTCTCAAAAAGAATCGATGTTGGTTTTTCCAAACTCCAAAGGTGAGGTGGAAAGATTATCAGTAAACCTTTCAAGGTTAGCTAAAAAAAGGAAATCATATGCTAATTATTTTGCACACCATGCTTCAATAAGTAAAGAGATAAAAGAGAGTGTAGAAGAATTTGCCAAAAATAATAAAAAAGAGTTATTCACAATATGTTGTACGTCAACTTTAGAGTTGGGGGTGGACATAGGTTCGGTTGATAGCATTGTTCAATATAATGCTCCATATTCAGTGTCAAGTCTTGCGCAAAGGTTAGGAAGAAGTGGTAGATCCACAGGAAAAAGTATATTACATTTTATAGCGACGAATGAATGGTCTTTATTACAAGGGTTAGCAATAATAGGACTTTATAAAGATGGAAAAATAGATAGAATAGATGAAGTTATTAAACCATATGATGTACTTGCTCATCAGGTAATATCAATACTTTTAGAAAAAAATGGAATGTCTGTTTCAGAATTAAAAAATATCAATAAAAATTTTAACTGTTGGCAGAATATAGAAGATCAAGAGTATAGTGAGTTAATAGATCATCTTGTAAAAAACAATTATATAGAAATTTTAGAAAATGAAGTTATAACAGGTAGGGCAACAGAAAAATTGCTTAGACGAAGTGATTTTTTTGCACATTTTGATATAGCAGATGAATTTTCAGTTTATAGCTCCCAACGTAAAATTGGTCAAATACCGTTAACTCTTGAGACAAAAGTGGGAACTAATATAGTTTTGGGAGGACGGATATGGAAAATAAAAGATATACAGGACAAAGAAAAAAAAATATATGTTACTAGTACAACGAATGGAGAGGTAGCAAATTTTTTAGGAAGAGGAGGTAGTGTAAGTGATGAAATAAGAAATAGAATGAAAGAAATATTGGAGGATAAAGAAGAATGGAAGAAATATAATAAAGAAATTAAAGAAGTTTTATTAAGTTTATCAGAAAACAATTTGAATTATGAAAAACTTCAATGGATAGAAAAAAATAATAAAATAGGCCTTAGAACATTTAAGGGAAGTAAAATAAATCGTAGCTTACAACTATTGTTGAATATGTCAAACAATAAAGATGCAGAATTGTATACATTAAAAGACTATGAAAGTTTTATAGAAGGACCTAACATAAAAAAAGATATAGATATAATTATAAAGGAAAATTTTTCAGAAGAAGATGTATATAATTACTTGAAAAAAAATCCAGAGATAGTGGAAATGCATTTAATGACTAATAAATACAGACAATTGCTACCAGAAAACTTAAAAATAAAATATGTAATGGATAATAAAATAGATTTGGAGGGTGTTAGAAATTATTTAGATATTAAAAATGAAGAGCTATAAAAGATTGTTATTTATAGAAATAATCTTATATAAATAAATCTAAATAGAATCAATTAGGTTTAGAGACTAATAGAAATTACAATCAAGTATTTTAATAAAGAATGAATAGGGGGATTTCTATATATGAGTGAAAAGACTTTGACAGAACTGATTCAAGAGGCAGGAAATCTATATAAATCAGAGGAGAGAGAGGAATTTAAAGGGTCAAATATAGGTACAATAATAACTAAAAAAATACCCAGTAGATTAAAAAAGTTGTTAGGAATAAGTGAAGATAAATATATTATTGAAGGATCTATAGGGAAAGGTCAGTACGCAGAGATTCCTTGGGTAGCTATATTTAATAAGGAAATAACTGAAAGTGCAACTAGGGGTATTTATATTGTATATCTTTATACTGCTGATATGACAGGTGTCTATCTTAGTTTAAATCAGGGCTATACTTACTTTAGCGATAAATTTACTACAAAAAAGGCAAAAGAAGAAATAAAAAATATGGCAAATTCATTGAGTAATATGATTGAGTCTTATTCTAAGAGAAATCATAGTAACATATATTTAAATGCATCAAATAAATTAGGAAAAGGCTATATGGCAGGGCACATAACGGGTAAAGACTATGATTTAAATGAACTGCCAGATGAATCAGTTCTAGTTGAAGATTTATTAGAATTAATCGAAGTCTATGAAGAAATAAATAAAAAAATAAATACTAGAACAATTGAAGAATTTTATGATTTTATTATTGCTGAAAAAAAAGGATTATTAGATACAGAAAATATAATAGACTCTACTTTTCAGGTTAAGGAAAATGAAGAAGGCTATTTGGAGTATACGAGTAAGGATAAAAAAGAACCGGTAATTGATCAATGTGGCAAAAAACTATACTTGAGAGATCCTAATGAGGCTGCGAAAGCCTTAAAAAGAGCTGGTTATAAATGTGAAGTGGATGAGAGTCACAACACTTTTATCAACAAGTCTACGGCTTTGACTTACATGGAAGCTCATCACCTAATTCCAATCAGTAAAGGAGATCTTTTTGATTACTCAGTTGACAATATATCTAATATTTGCTGCCTTTGTCCAAATTGTCATAGAAAAATTCACTTTTCAAAAGATGAGGATAGGATAAAGATGATAGAGCTTCTGTATGATAAAAGAAAAGTCAAACTAGAAAAAACAGGTCTTGCTTTATCTTTGGAGGATTTACTTGGCTTTTATGATATTAAGAAGCTTTGGTAATTCTAGTATATGTGTTTATTAAAAGAAGGGAGTTATTTATGAAAAAGCTATTATCAATAGGTCTTGGAATTATGTTATTTATATCAAGCATAGGAATATCAAGTGCTAATGAGACCATCAATGTCAGCAGAGTTTCTGGATATGACAGATATGAAACGGCGGTCAATGCTAATAAGAGATTTATGAACCATGCAAACGGTAACCTAGCAGTAATAAGTAGTGGAAGTGATTTTAAAACAGCTCTATATGGGAGTCATATGGCGTCTGCCTTGAAGGTTCCTTATTTTGTAAATACTAAGCACGGAGTTAGAACTGATATATTGAATGAAATGCAAAGGTTGAATGTCAATAGAGTATATGTGGTAGGCGACTACAAAGTGCTTGATAGAAGTGTAGATAATACATTGAAATCTAAAGGAATGAAGGTTCAAAGGTTTTATGAAAG
Source organism: Peptostreptococcus sp. (assembly GCF_036639115.1). Lineage (GTDB taxonomy): Bacteria > Bacillota > Clostridia > Peptostreptococcales > Peptostreptococcaceae > Peptostreptococcus. The sequence goes on from NZ_JAVWJH010000005.1 coordinate 22,741, forward strand.
ATATGAAGCGATAGGAAATGGAAGTTATTATAAAAGTACCTTAAGTGAGCAAGTAGATATGGAAATAGCTAATACTTTTTTCCCAGATGATTTAATTAGAGGAGTTTTCTCAAACGCAATTGCAATAAATGATAATAAATTTCCTGATCTACTTTCTTCTATACCGCTAACATCTGAATTGGCAAGAAAAGGGTTTAAATATATAGTAAATCCTGAAGAGCTGTATGTAGGAATGAATATAGATGAAGGGGCTAATCACTATATGAATATTGGTGGACATAATTCTGTTTCAGCAAAATACAATATAGCTGAGTATATAAATGATGATTTTATAAAAACCGATAAAAATAGGATCTATGGACAAAATAGGTATGAGACAGCAGTGGAAATAGCCAAAGGATACAAAACTTATTTAAATAAAGATATAAATACAATAGTATTAGTAAATGGCGAAGATTATCCAGATGCACTATCATCAAGTTTAGTGGCAACTCAAAATAATGGAGCAGTATTGCTTACTCAATCGAATAAACTAAATAAAGATACCGCTAGATATATCAAAGATAGAGGAATAAAAAATATAATAATAGTTGGTGGAGAGAAGTCAGTATCAAAGAATATAGAAAATGAATTAAGAAATTTGTATTAGAATAAATAATAAGAGGAGGTAGTATTCATGAGAAAAGTAGTGTTATTTATAGCAATGAGTTTAGATGGTTATATAGCAGATAGCAGTGGCAATGTAGATTGGTTGGCAGGTGAAGACCCAAACGCAGAAGGATCTGATTCATATGAGAAGTTTGTGGAGACAGTAGATACTGTTGTGATGGGCTACAAGACATACAATCAGATAGTTACGGAGCTATCTCCAGATGAGTGGGTATATGAGGGCATGACTAGTTATGTTATCACTCATAGAGATATTAAATCAGATTCAGATGATATAATATTTGTTGGTGAATCTCCTTCTGATTTAATTAGAAAGATCAGAAAAGAAGATGGTAAGGATGTTTGGATATGTGGCGGAGCGAGTGTCGTTCAAGATCTAGTGGCTAGTAACTTGATAGATGAGTATAGAATATCTATTATTCCTACTATTTTGGGTGAGGGAATATCCCTATTTGGAAATGGTAAGGAAAAGATAAATTTGAGCCTTACAAAAACAGAGACAGATAATGGAATTATTGAGCTAACATATAGAAAAAGAGACTCTATATCTAAATAAGATCCGAAACTACATATAAAAAATATAGCATAAGAATAAGGCTTTATTTATATGATATATATTTTTTATTTTGAACTGGATAAAAGGTCGACTTGATTGTGATTATATTAATCGTTTAAAATGGTATCAAAAGTAGATAGTTTTTATAGAAAACATTCTATGAAGGCAGATTATCAAAAACAATATAAGTTGGTGAAAGATGTTGAGTAATTGCTCAACATCTTTTTTATTCTCAAAACTCAGAAGTATTTAATAGATTTTGCCCAAGTCTACGGAGCGTGGATTGTTTATATTCTTCAAAATCTTATAATAGAATGTGAGGTGAGATTAATGGATATTAAGAGAAAGAAAGAGTTATTACAAGAGTGGAAAAATCGTCATCCAGAGATGGGTGTTATATCGTTTAGATGTAAGGAAACAGGGGAGTCTTTTTTGGAAATTTCAAATGATACCAAGGCGGATATCAATAGTAATCGCTTCCAGTTATCAATGGGAGGACATCCAAATAAGATTATTCAAGGAATTTGGAATGAGCACGGTGAGGAAAGTTTTGAACTTTCCGTACTCAGGGTGTTGAAGTACAAAGATCCTAGTGATGATCATACAAAAGAGTTAAAAAAGCTGATTGAAGAGTGCTTTGAAGAAGATAAGAAAGCGAGGAAATTAAAAAATAATGGAAAAAAATAAAGATATTGTAAAAGATGTTGTAATAGAGTCAAAGGGTTATGACCTTATTGATGGAAGAAATGCCTACCATTCAAATATAAAGCGTTTGACTATGGGAAAACCCACTAGAAAAGAGAATGAAAGCATGGAGATTGCTGTTCAAATTTGGAAAGAAAATGAAGATGGTTCAGAAGAAATTGATATTGAACTGCCAATTCATCAGATTATGGATTTGATGATATTTGTCAGTCGAGGACTTCTTCACTTTAAGGATGCCTATAGGCTGCCTCTACTTTATGACCCAGAGAATCCAGTGATTGAAAGAGTGGGAGTTCAAGGTGGAGTGATGCCAGTGAGTGTTTGTAGTGAAAATCCAGATATCAATAAAGATATTAAAGAGTTTTCTCAGGCTATCAGCAATCTTGGAGAGTTAACAGGTGAAAGAATGCGCACCTTATACCGCATAATTGAAGAAATGGAGTGATATAAAAATGGAAAATAATTATCTTCTGTCTCCAGATAGAGAGCTAACAGAAGAAGAAAATAAACTTATATGGAAAAAACCAAAAAGCCATGTAGAAAGTAGTGCAGAATTTCGTATTTGCCAAGAGGTGAAAAGAAATTGGACACGTGGAGAAATGAAAATAAGCAATATTTTGTTGGAAGGGGATGCAGGTTCAGGAAAGACTCAGCTAGCAAAGGCTCTTTCAGCAGATTTTGGACTGCCTTATAGCAAGGTGACTTGCTTTGCAGATATGGACAAGTCAGATATTTTGGGATCGATACTTCCAGTGCTATCTGATGAAGATAGCGACTCTAAGGTCGTTGAGTATAAATACTATCCATCAGAAATAGTAAGAGCCTATGAAAATGGCTGGCTACTTGAGATACAAGAGCCAACAGTAATACGTGATGCCGCAGTTTTAATGGCACTCAACTCTGCTCTTGAGCCAGATGGCAGTATCAACTTGCCTACACGTATCGTAAAGAGACATCCGGATTTTCTTGTAGTGATTACGACGAATAGAGGATATAATGGTTGTCGACCATTAAATGAGGCCTTACGTGATAGAGTTCAACATAGTGAGAAAATGGATTTGCCAGAAATAGAAGTAATGATGAAAAGAGCTTCAATAAAAACAAACTGTAGTGATGAGAATTTGTTGGAGACTTTTGCAAAGACAATAATAGAATTAGATAAAACTGCAAAGGCAAATGCAATCAAGGGTGTAGCAGGCATGCGTTCTTATTTTTATTGGATAGATGCAGTATTGCAGGGTTCACAAGCAGTGGAAGCCCTTTATCACAAGGTAATATATAAAATAAGTACGGATGAAGAAGAAATTAAAATTTTAGAAAACTCACTCTCAGAAAAAGGATTATTAAAAGAGTTAGAGAGAAAATTTTCACCCTCAGGAAATACAAATGGACAAGTTATGGAAATTCATACAGAGGGAGATGATAGTGATGCGGATGATTTTTCACTGAAAGAAAGTGATAAGGCTGCAGTTGCCTTGAAGAAATCATCTGATAGTGAGGGAGCAGCTTCTTTTACATCAGAATCATCAACAAAGTCCGAAGAATCAGATACAAAAGATCAAGATGGCAAGGCTATCTACCATGAACTTAAAGACGATGAAAAAAATGCGGAAATAAAAGAGAGAAAAAAGAAATTTCGTAAGCAACTAAATAAAGAAGCTAGAGAGTCAGTAAAGTCTACCCCTCATGAAGACATCGCCTTAATAGTTCATAGACCAGAAGCCACAATGGATCACTATAGTGAATATAATAAAATAGTGTCCGAGCTGATGCCTGTGATCAAAGAGCTTCAGAGGAAAACAGAGCCACTTTTGGAGCATGAAGTATCTGTTGATTTTGGTAAGAATCGCTTATATGGGACAAAGTTTCAGGCAGAAAAAATATCATCACAAGACTATAGATATTTTTCACAAAAAAGGCCACCCAATGAAGATCCTTCACTTGTAGTTGCTCTAAGGATTGATCAGTCTGCATCTATGAAGGCATTTGGGCGTCTTGATGCGGCCAAAAAGGCAGCTATATCTGTATATGAATTCTGTGAGGCCTGTAACATTCCAGTGCTTATATATGGAGATACAGCAGATCGTTCACCTAGAGAAAGGATGTCAATCTATTCCTACATTGATTGTCAAGAGGTAGATCTAAATGATAAGTACTCACTGATGACAATTCAGGCCCTTAGCAATAATAGGGATGGGATGGCACTACACATACTTGCTGAAAAATTGATAAAGATGCCTCAGTCAAATAAACTTTTGATAAGTATAAGTGATGGGCAGCCAAAAGCAATGCCAGATTATACAGGAAAACTCGCTATAGATGATATGAAAGAGACTATAGGTCAATATAAACGTAAGGGAATCACTTTTTTGGCAGCAGCTATTGGTCAAGACAAGGAAACGATAAGCGATATATATGGTCAGGAACATTGCCTTGATATATCAGATCTAAGTCAACTGCCAGTTCAATTGATTCGTATCATTTCAAGATTTTTGTAGTTAATAGTTATAAGTTTATAAAGATATAACTATTTATAGAGTTAAAATTCGGATATATTATTGCTTTATGATTATAAAAAATCACTGTTTAGTTAAAAAAAATAGTATAAATTCAAAATAAAAAGTCCTTTCAAATTTGATTGGGCTTTTATTTTTTATAGATATATATAAATTAGTATTTTATTAACTATTATAGTTGTGCTAATATAAGTGAAAATCTATGTTTTTTCTAATTTTAATTATAAAAAGACAGTATATACAATACTTAAGGCAGATAAATATGCATATTATGTTTAGTACGATATATTATATTGCATTAAATTTAACATTATGTTATATTGTATTTATCGGCATTCTGATTTTAATTATAAATAAATTGAATAAGAAAAAATTATATAATGTTATCATTGAATAAGAGTTAGAAATTTCATGGATGTGTAAGATAAACAAGGAGTATAGGTTAAACATTGTAATACAGTAGGAAAATATTTAGAAATAGTATTTATCAATTATATAGTTTTACTGTTAAGGAAAAATAAAATATATTATCCAAAAGCAATAAATAATATAGAAAGCCATTTATTATACAGAAAATATCATGAGATTCATATAGATAAGTAGGGATATTGAAAAATATAAATATATATATTAACAAAAATGATGTAAACAATTTTGAAACATTAGGAGAATTTTTATGTATAAAAATATTACAAAAATAATTGAAACATCTTTAGATGTTAAATGTATTAAAAATAATTATACTTTTAATGATCCTTTTTTGCCAGGTGCAAAAAAGTTATTAAAAGAGTTATATATAATTACCGATAAATAAGATAATAAAAAATAAAGATCTCTATATATTTTATTTTAATAAAAATTTGATTGATTTTAATGAAAGTTTAAATGTATTTGATGAAAAGTTAAAAAAATTAATAAATCACTTTGTCGACTTGAATAATCAAGAGATTGATGTTATGTCATATCTACTAGAAATTTATTCAACTCATAATATGTGGAAAAAAAGAATAACACATACATTAAGTTCAATTGATAATAATTTTTCCATAATGGTTCCCAAAGAAAATAATGAAATAGTTATCTTTTCAAATGATTGTGTTGGTAAGATGCTACTTAACAAGATGGATTTTTTTGAAAAATATTATCCAATTAGTTCCGAATATAATTTTATAGATTGGATAATGTTATCAGTAAATTGTGAATTAAAGGATATAACAAAGTTAAGCATATATGATTTAGGAGTATTTAGAGCTATTTGTAGAATTTATGAATTAGGAAACAATATGATGACATATAAAATGATTCTTCATGAATTGACTGGAGTTAAATCTAAGTCCCCTAGAAAAAATCAAATTGATGACATAAAAAATTCCATTGAAAAAATGAGCCTAATAGATATTACAGTTTGCTTGAGTAAAAAAAATATATTTTGTGCAGATAAAAAAGAAATTATAAAAGAAAAATTAATATATAATATTAGCAAAAGTGGAGAATTTTTTATAAATGGCAATTATTCTCAAACAAGTGGTATAAAATTATTTCGATATCCATTGCTTTATAGGATGTTAGATGATTATTATAAAATAAATAGGTTAAGTTCCAAAATAATTGAGGTTCCGATCTCATCTACAAGAACAAATATAGAAGTTAAAGAATATTTATTATATAAAATAGAAAATTCTAAGTATAAAAAAAATAAAAAAGATAGGATTTCTTTTGAAGAAATATATAAAGATTTAGAAGTTAAAGTTTCTTCACAAAAGAGAAAAACTAGAAATGCAATAATGAGTATTTTGAATTATTGGGTTGAGGTAAGATATATAAAATCTTTCAATACAATTAAAAATAAAAATAGATATATGGAAATTACAATAGAGTTATAAGATTTATTTAATAATGCTGCCTAATATACAGTATATAAACATAAGAAAACAACTTATTGATAATGGAGTGTAGTCAGATGTAGATTAATGTTGAATAAATAATAGATTCTTAAAAGATAATTAATTTTTCAATATAGTTTTATGACAGTAATGTTGTGGTTTTCAATATTAAATTAAATGGTTAGGAGTTGGGTTTTTGAATAAAATTAAAAGAATTGAAAGGTTAATAAAATTGATTTTGTTAATCTTCATCGTTGTATCTGTTTTCTGTATAATATTAAATTTTAATTATATTTTTTTGAGTGGAGATAAATTTACTAAAGAGTATGATTTTAAACTGTTTGCAACAGTAATGTTATTGTTACAAACAGCAAATTTCTATTTATTTTATAAGTTTATTTCGCAGTTTATAAAAATAGAATCCAAAAAATTAGAACTTAAAAAATATAAACCTATATATATATAAAACATATATCAAGAATATTGATAATTATGGCTATATTGTCGACTATATATGTGTATAAGTTATGAAAATGGCTGGGGAATTATGTTAAATAATTTTAGTTTTGACACTTTGATATTAATTTTTTGCTATATATTTGTTTATGCAGCTTTTAAGATTATAGAAGTATTGTTTGAGTTTGTGATTAATGAAAAAATATAGCAGTATAATTAGATATATTTTTGTTTTTATAGATTTTAAAATCCATAGAATTATAAATGTTTGCAATGTAAGAAATACTAAGAATTTAAATTCTTAGTATTTCTTATTTTATAATGATAAATTTCTTGTTTTTTACTTTTCTACCAATTCACAAAGTCTTTCAAAGATATATTCCTTGATAGGCATGTCTTCAAACATTACATTGTCTTCTTGGTCAAAGTAGATCTTAAAGAAGTTCATAACCAACTGACCATCTATTATATAGTATGGATCCAAGTGAAGTGGTGCTATATGAACTATTATCTTTTCCTGCTTGATGTCAGGGTATTTTTCATTTAGTCTTGCTACTAGATCATCAACATTCATGATTTTGATAGGCTGAGCCATCTTGCTTGCTAATGATGAGTCATCTGCTATCCACATATTCTTGCTCCAGAATCTTTTTTCTGGCTTTGTTGCTCCTGATAGAAGTTCTCTATTTTGTATTGCGCTTAGAACTTTTCTGATAGATTCTTCATTGAATTCTGGGCTTTGAACTAATTTCATAGCATCCATGTTTGCTATGTCTACAAAGAAACTTTCTGCTACTTTTTCTCTGTCTGCCATACTGCTCCAGTAGTAAAGCATAGATTCAATTACTTCTAGATTTAATGTGATACTTTTTAACATAAATTACCTCCGTATTTTATTTCCAAGATACATCTTCTCTATACTGTCATAGATACTTGTGTATGATTAGAAAATGTTTTCATATAATTATTATAGTACTTTTTGCAAGAAATAAATAGTCCATTTTCCGACAAATATTATTTGTTCTTTTAATACATCAAAAAAGAGTATATTTTATGATATAATATAATACTAGATTTATGCGAATAAAGCCTTAACATATATATTGAAATTAGGAGGAAAAATGTTTATAGATGATACAATTGCTGCAATTGCCACAGCTCCTGGAGAGGGTGGAATAGGAATTATTAGACTTAGCGGAAATAATGCCTTAGAGATTGCGAATAAAATATTTAGACCATTGTACAGAGATTCTATAGGTGATTATGCCGTTAGAACACTTATTTATGGAAATATTTACGATGAAGGAGTAGTTTTAGATGAGGTTTTGCTTGCCTACATGAAGGGACCTCATTCTTATACTGCAGAAGATGTAATAGAAATAAATTGTCATGGTGGGTTTATTTCAGTTAGGAAAATTTTGGAACTTGCTCTTAGAAGTGGAGCTAGAATGGCTGAAGCGGGAGAGTTTACCAAGAGAGCATTTTTAAATGGAAGAATAGATCTTTCTCAGGCAGAGGCTGTAATAGATATAATAAATGCCAAGACTGACAAATCTCATGAATTAGCTCAAAGTCAGCTAGAAGGAAGTTTGTCTAAGAAAGTGAAGAATTTAAGGGAGATGTTAACAGCTGTGTTGGCTCAGGTCGAAGTTGCTATTGACTATCCAGAAGAAGATATAGAGTTTATTACTTACAAGGAACTGATAGAAAAGACTGAAGCTATACAAAGAGAAGTAGTTCAGATGTATAATACTGCAGATACTGGTAAGATCTTGAGAGAGGGACTTCAGACTGCAATTTTGGGTAAGCCAAATGTAGGTAAATCATCTCTTATGAACTCAATCTTAGGAGAAAATAGAGCTATTGTAACGGATATTCCAGGTACGACTAGAGATATTATAGAGGAGTTTGTCAATATCAAAGGTATAGCTCTAAAGATAGTTGATACTGCAGGTATTAGAGATACAGATGATGTGGTAGAAAAGATAGGTGTAGAAAAATCTAGAAAGCATTTAAAGAGTTCGGATCTTACTTTGGTAGTTTTGGACAATTCTAGAGAAATCGACCAAGAAGATATTGACATACTAGAAAGTGTAGATAGATCAAAGACTCTTGTAATATTAAATAAGATAGATTTAGAGTCAAAGCTAGATTTAGATATAGTGAAAAAATTTGTAGATGAGATCAATATTATCAACATATCTGCACTTAAAAATGAAGGTCTAGATTTGCTTCACGACAGAATAGAAGACATGGTATTTAGTGGAGAAATATCTGATTCTGGAGACGTAATGATTACAAATTCAAGACACAAAGACGCCATTTACAAGGCTATGAAGGCTATTGAAGATGCTATTAGTGCATTAAATGATGAAATGTCTTATGATTTTATAGAGGTCGATTTGAAGGATGCTTGGGATGCTCTTGGTTATATCAATGGAGATACTATCAGTGAAGATTTGTTGGATACAATATTCTCCAATTTCTGTATAGGAAAGTAATAATAAAATTATAAATAGTTAAATTGTAAGTAGAAAATAATTATAGATTGGAAAGGGAAAAAATGGAAAGATTTAATGCTGGAAATTACGATATAATTGTAGTCGGTGCAGGTCATGCAGGGTGTGAGGCAGCATTGGCTTCAGCAAGAATGGGTATGAAGACACTTATGGTTACTCTTTCTTTAGATTCAATAGCGGCACTTCCTTGTAATCCATCAATAGGTGGAACAGGAAAGGGACAGCTAGTAAAAGAAATAGATGCTCTAGGTGGAGAGATGGGGCTAAATATAGATAAGACTTATATACAAAGTAGAATGCTAAATACAGCCAAAGGACCTGCTGTACATTCTTTAAGAGCTCAGACTGACAAGAACCTTTATCACAGAATGATGAAAGAAACTATAGAAAATCAAGAAAATCTTGATTTGGTGATGGATGAGGTAGAGGAGATACTGCATGAGGGCAATAAGGTAACGGGTGTAGCAACACGTTTGGGATCTGAGTATAGTGCAAAGATGACTATACTTGCTACTGGAGTATACCTTCAATCTACTATATTTATAGGTCATGATACCTTCAAGGAAGGTCCAAATGGTATGGCCTATGCAAAGAAGCTGACAGATAATTTAATTGATTTGGGATTGTCTATGAGAAGATTCAAAACTGGAACTCCTGCGAGAGTTCATAGAGATAGTGTGGATTTTTCTGTAATGGAAGCTCAAGCTGGAGATGAGAAAATCACTCCATTTTCATTTATGAATGAAGATATAGAAAAAGATCAGGTACTTTGTTATTTAACAAGAACGACTCCTGAAACAAAGAAGTTGATTCAGGAAAATATCACTAGAAGTGCAATGTATAGCGGGAATATAGAGGGAACAGGTCCAAGGTATTGTCCTTCTATTGAGGATAAAATAGTGAAGTTTGCCGATAAAGAGACTCACCAGTTATTTATAGAGCCAGAAGGATTAGATACCAAGGAAATGTATGTTCAAGGGGTATCTACAAGCTTTCCACTTGATATGCAGGAGAGAATGTATAGAACAATTAAGGGATTAGAAAATGTCAAGATAATGAGACCGGCCTATGCAATAGAATATGACTGTATAGATCCAACTCAGCTAAAGCAGACTCTAGAGATTAAGGGAGTAGAAAATTTATTTTCAGCAGGGCAGTTTAATGGAACATCTGGATATGAAGAGGCCGCAGCTCAGGGTTTGATTGCAGGTATCAATGCAGTTAGAAAGATAAAAGATGAAGAAGCTTTTATAATAGATAGATCAGAAGGCTATATTGGAGTATTAATAGATGATTTGGTGACTAAGGGAACTAATGAACCGTACAGAATGATGACCTCAAGAGCTGAGTATAGACTATATCTAAGACAGGACAATGCAGATATGAGACTTACTCAGATAGGTTATGATCTTAGCCTAGTTACTCAGGAAAGATATGATAGATTTACTAAGAAAAAATCTGAAGTAGAGTCTGAAGTAGAAAGATTAAAGAAGGAAAGAATTACTCCAAATGAAGTTAACCATATTCTTGAAGAAAAAGATATACAAGTGCTTCATAAAGGACTTTCTTTATATGAGTTTTTAAAAAGACCGGAGATAGATTACACTATACTTGAATTGACAGGTAAGGCAAGTCCAGAAGATTTGTCGTATGAAGTCAAGCAGCAGGCTGTAATAATGATCAAGTATGAAGGTTATATCAGCAAGCAGATGAAACAGATTGATCAGTTTAGAAAGCTTGAAAATAAGAAGTTATACGAAAATTTAAATTATAGTGAGATAGATGGACTGAGAATAGAGGCTAGACAAAAGCTTGATGATATCAAGCCAACATCTATAGGACAGGCATCTAGAATATCAGGAGTATCTCCTTCAGATATATCAGTACTTTTAATATACTTAGAACAAAAAAGAAGAGGAAATAAATAATATTAAAGAAAAAGATAATAGAAAGGGTGTATTTATGTCTACAGAAAATATAGAGCTATTACGTGAGGGACTGAAGGGATACAATATAGATGTTGATGATTCTATGTTGGAAAAATTCGAAAAGTATAGAGAGATATTAGTTGAATATAACAAAGTCATGAACTTGACTGCAATAACTGAGCAAAGAGAGGTTTATATAAAGCATTTCTTGGATTCAGTTGCAATATTCAATAATGGATATATAGAAGATGACATGTCAGTAATAGATGTTGGAACGGGCGCAGGCTTTCCAGGACTTCCATTTAAGATAGTAAACCCAAGCATTCAGCTTACATTGCTAGATTCTTTAAATAAGAGAATAAAGTTTTTAAAGGAAGTTGGAGATTCAATTGGATTTGATGATATAGAATATGTGCATGGAAGAGCGGAAGATTTTGGTAAAAATAAAGAATTTAGAGAAACATTTGACATAGCAACTGCAAGAGCTGTAGCTAATCTACCTGTACTATTGGAATTATGCGTTCCATATGTAAAGGTGGGTGGATATTTTATATGTCTAAAGGGTCCAAATGTTGAAAATGAATTAGAGAAATCTGAAAATGCTATGAAACTTTTAGGTGTAGAATTAGTTGAAAGTATAGACGTAGAGCTTCCAGATGAAGAATTAAATCACAAAATATTAGTTTTTGAAAAAATATCCAAAACACCTAAGAGATTTCCTAGAAAAGCAGGAATTCCAGGCAAGGAGCCGCTATAATACTTTAATTTGGAACTAATATTAAATGGACTATACCGCTTAATATTAGATAAAAACTGTTATTAAGATAAAAGGTATAAACTTAATAACTAGGTAGCAAATTATTAAAATAAAAAAGTTAAGATATTATAAAATTTAAAATTATAAAAAATAGTATATTTCATATACTATTTTTTTATGTAAATAAATGGGTATATTAAAGGTTAGAAGCTTTATTTTTAGAAGGGAGGAAAGTATGGTTTACTTATTAATTATAGTTTTATTTTTTGCAGGTGTATTTTTTTATATTATGAAAAAGGATAAAAGGACATTGATGTCTGGAGTGTTTTTTGTATTGACCTTGCTTTTACTGGGAATTTGGGTAATGTTTTTGATTTTTAAATATAGTCAAGTTTTATCCAATTATCCATTAATAATGTCAATAATAGGTATATTAGCAGCAATATTGGTGATTTTACTAATATTATTACCGATATTATTAATCATATTTTTATTCTATAATGGCATAAAAATCATGCTTAAGGAGGGTTTTAAGTCAAGAAATGTATTATCTTTGGCATTTTCGATATTTTTATTTCTTTACTTAATAATATGGCCAAGGTTTAATCAGATATCTTCAAATGATATTGCTAGTGATATTTATTTTTATGTTGGTATGCTTGCTCTATACTTTTTATTTTTGATGATGATGTATACGCTATCAAACATGTTGAATTTGATGAATTTTAAGAAGAAAGATCTTGATTTTGTAGTTGTTTTGGGTGCAGGCCTTATAAAAGATAAAGTTACACCTCTTTTGGCTGGAAGAATAGATAAAGGAATTGAAGTGTATGAGAAAAATGAGAATTCTAAAATAATCTTCTCAGGTGGCAAAGGCAGTGATGAACTAGTGGCAGAGGGAGTAGCAATGGCTAGATATGCTATAGAAAAAGGAGTTCCAAAAGATGAGATTTTGATCGAGGATAAGTCTAAAAATACAAAAGAAAATATCTTATTTTCTTACAATATGATGAAATCACAGCCAAATGTAAAAGAAGTTCCTAAATTTGCAATAGCTACAAATTCATACCATGTATTTAGGGCCCTTGTAATAGCTAAGAGCATGGGAATTGATTGTATAGGCTATGGTTCAAGATCAAAGTGGTATTTTACATTGAATGCATTTATAAGAGAGTTTATAGGATATATTCATTACACAAGAAAAAGACACATAAATAGAATAATAGTGATTACAATACTATACTTTATAGTAATATTATTAACACAAGTGCTATCGAAATTTGCAATATAAGAGAGTGTATTTATATACTCTCTCTTTTTGCGAAAATCATCAAGGAGTTAAAAAGTTATAATAAAAAAAGATGTATAAGAATATTTAGAAAAATTAAAAAATTCAACGCTTTTTTAAAAAACATCGATTATCTAATAAAAGAAAAATAAAGTATAAAAAATAAGTATATTTTGAAGTATGCTATTTATTTTTAATATAAAAGATTGTTTTAACATATAAAATGGTTATAAAAAATAAATATTGTAAATAAAATAAACACAATATCGCAAGTATGCTAAAAGTATAAAAAATAGCTTAAAATTAAGAGCTAGAGCCCTTATTCCTAACTTTAATTCAAAAACTTTATTGAGATTTACAAAAAGTATAAAAAAAAAATAATATTTTATTTAACTTGTAATTTTTTTATCTGTGCAAAATTACATAATTGAAAAAATATTTAAATAGATATTGCAAAAAGCATATATTAATTATTGAAATTGTGGTAAAATTTAGAATAAGAGGAAAGCTTGAACTAGGGGTAATTAAAAGTAAAGATCATAATATTTTGTATATCGTGAAAGAGAGGTTTGAGTAGAATATGTCCAATAATTATGTGTGTAGGGAACAACTTGAGTACAATAACTATAATAATTTAGTTGAAAACATGATGGAGCATATAGACGAAATAATAGTAATTTTCGACAAAGATGGCTTCATACGCAGAATGAACTCCATAAGTGATCAAATATTACCTTTTAAAAGAAAAGATATTGTGGGGAAAAATATCAGAGAATTAGTAAAAGATAATCTTGTGGATAATCCAATTATTCTGGAGATGATTGATACTAAGAAAAAGGTTTTCCGAGATGTTATATATCCAGAAGGTAAGGTAGTATCATATACAGCTATACCTAGATTTAGCATTACAGGGGACTTCATGGGGGGAGTCTTGACGGGGAGAGATATTTCTAGGATATTGAACCTTATGAAAGCTTCATGTGATACAAAAGATAGCGATATAGAATATATATCTGAAAGTAAATCTATAGAAAGAATAAAAGATATAATTGCTACAATATCTGATTCGGATGCATCAGTTTTAATTTTAGGAGAATCAGGTACTGGAAAAGAGATTATAGCAAGAAGTGTTTGGAAACAAAGTTGTAGAAGAGATAAGCCCTTTGTGGCTATTAACTGCGCGTCAATATCACAAGATTTAGTAGAGTCAGAACTTTTTGGATATGAGCCAGGTGCGTTTACTGGAGCAAGAAAAGAGGGTAAAAAAGGACTTTTGGAACATGCTGATGGTGGAACGATATTTCTTGATGAAATCGGTGAGTTGGCTTTAGAAACACAAAAAAAGTTATTAAGAGTCATACAAGAAAAAAGTATAATAAGAATTGGTGGAGTTGAACCAACAGATATAGATGTTAGATTTATATCTGCCACCAATAAAACGACAAAAGAAATAAAGGATCCAAATATTTTCAGACAAGATTTATATTATAGATTAAGTGTTATTCCAATATTGATACCACCATTAAGACGCAGAAAGGAAGATATACTTCCTATAACGGATTTCTATATTGAAAGATTTAATAGTAAGTATAATAGGAGTGTTCATCTTACCAAGGATGCAAAAGATGCAGTGGTAAAAAATGATTGGCCAGGAAATATTAGAGAACTTAAAAATACAATAGAAAGATTAGTTATTCTTTCGGCATATGAAACTATCAACAAAGATCAGATAAATAGAATTATGGGTATTGAATATTTAGATGCTCTTCCAGGTCAAGAAGTAAAAAATGAGGATTCATCTATAGATAAGGAAGAAGAGTTAGAAAGATCATCGATAAAGGTCAATGATATAGTAACCATTGATGAAGCACATAGGATAGTGGAACAAGAAATAATATCGATGGCAATAAAGAAATACGGAAATGTAACAGAGGCATCAAAAGCGATTGGAATTAATCCATCCACAGTATATAGAAAGATTAAGAGTGGATATATAGATGTATAAGATAAAATTCGTGAATAATTGTATATAAATAGAAAAAGTGGGTATATAGAAACTATAAGAGTTTATTAGGCTTTGTCTAAGTTATATTTAACACATATCAAAATTTATTGAATAAGTAAAATTTAATATGAATATATTAACAGTTTTTTGCATAAAACGAATGATTCGCACAATGCAAAAAACTGTTTTTTTTAGCAATTTTTCAAATATACTGAAAATATCAACTAAAAAAGCTCCTTTTTAGGTTAAAAATCATAAAATCGAATAAAAATATCACATTTTAGTTTAAAGTTTAACATATATGATTGTTAAAAAGTTGCTCAAATGCAAAAAAAAGAAAAGATATACAATAACAAGTGATAAGTATTCTCCTTTATAAGATATATAAAAACATTGATTTCAAGCCGTTTTGCTAAAATTATAACAAATATTGTTAAAAAAATAGTTTTGGCAAGCTAATTGCTTGTATACAAGACAGAAAGAGTAAGATTAATTTTTTGGGATTTTTAAGAAAGAGTAAGATTAATTTTTTATTAAAAGCAATATAATTTCTAAGGAGGAGATACAATGAGTAAAACAGGTTTACCATTAGAGGGAGTAAGAGTAATTGAATATGCTAACTACGTTGCAGCACCAGTATGTGGAAGATGCCTTGCAGATTGGGGAGCAGAAGTAATAAAGATTGAACCACTTGAAGGTGACTCAATGAGATATGTAGGTATGCAATGGAATTTCCCTATAGATGAAGATGAGAATCCATTATTTGAAATGGAAAACTCAGGTAAGAAGGGAATCATGGTAGACACAAGAAGTAAAGAAGGGGTAGAACTTATTTACGAACTATTACAAACAGCTGATGTTTTCTTAACTAACACAAGACAGAGAGCATTAGATAAGAGTGGGCTTAACTATGAATGTATAAAAGAAAAAGCCCCACATATAATATTTGCACATTTATTAGGATATGGTGACAACGGTCCAGCAAAGAACAATCCAGCATTTGACTATACAGCTTACTTCGCAAGAGGTGGAGTAGCAAGAGCATTGATGGAAAAAGATACATCACCAGCAAACCCAGTAGCAGGTTTAGGTGATCACTATGCAGGAATCAGTTTGGCAGCAGGAATTGTTGCGTCATTACTTAAGAAGAAAGAAACTGGTAAGGGAGAAAGAGTAACAGTATCTCTATTCCATACAGCAGTATTTGGTATGGGTATTCCAGTAGCAGCTTCTAAGTATGGTTACAGAATGCCAATATCAAGAAGAACACCACCTAACCCACTAAACACTACATTCAAGTGTGCTGATGGAAACTGGGTTCAGCTAGCATTCTTCCAATATGAAAAATGGTTTGGTAACTTCTGTGACATGGTTATAGAAAGACCTGACTTAAAGGGTTCTAAGTACTCAACAATGAAGGAAGCAGTAAAGCATACTGAAGAATTCGTAATAATGATGGAAGAAGAATTCATAAAGAGACCTTTTGCAGAATGGGCAGAAAGACTTCAAAAGGCAGGAATACCTTATGAAAAGCTTGCTTCACCAGAAGATGTACTTAATGATGAACAGTGTTGGTCAAATGACTACCTAATAAAGCATACATATGAAAATGGAAACGAAGGAGTTTTATATAATACTCCAGTAATGTTTACAGAAAACCCAAGAGAAGGATATGTAAGAGCTCCTAAGATGGGTGAACATACTGAACAAGTAATGAAGGATCTTGGTGTTTCAGCAGATAAGCTAGAAGACTTAAAGAAGAATAACATTATAAAATAAGCTATAAAATATAGAAAGCTTGATATTTACAAGGAGGTAAAGAAATGGCAGATAAAAAAGATGCTAGAACGGTTATAAATGATTTGTTGGCAGAACAGTATGCTAATGCTTTTAAGGCAAAAGAAGAAGGTAGACCTGTAGGTTGGGCTACTTCAGTATTCCCTCAAGAGTTAGCAGAAATATTTGATCTAAATTTATTATATCCTGAGAATCATGCTGCAGGAGTTGCTGCAAAGAAGGAGTCTTTAGAACTTTGCGAGCTAGCTGAGGATGAAGGATATTCAAACGATCTATGTGCTTATGCAAGAACAAACTTTGGTTTACTTGAGAAGGGTCATTCAGATACACTTCCAATGCCAGAACCAGATTTTCTATGTTGCTGTAACAATATCTGTAATGAAGTTGTTAAGTGGTATGAAAATATAGCTAGAGAGAAAAATATTCCACTAATAATGATTGATACTACTTATAACTATGATTATGAAGTATCAGATAGTAGAATAAACTATCTAAAGGCTCAGTTTGAAGAAGCTGTTAGACAGTTATCAGAAATATCTGGTAAGGAATTTGATCCTAAGAGATTGGAAGAAGTTATGAAGGTATCAGCTGAAAACGGTAAGCTATGGAAGTATTCAATGAGTTTACCTCAAGGAAACTATCCATCTCCAATGAATGGCTTCGATCTATTTACATATATGGCAGTAATAGTATGTGCTAGAGGTAAGACTGAAACAACTGACGCATTTAAGTTACTAGTAGAATATCTAGAAGATAATGCTGAAAAGGGAGAAACTTCTTTCAGAGGAGAAGAAAAGTATAGAATAATGATGGAAGGAATTCCATGCTGGCCTTATATAGGATACAAGATGAAGACTCTATCTAAGTATGGAGTTAATATGACAGGTAGTGTTTATCCTCACGCATGGGCACTTGAATATGAAGTTAATGACCTAGATGGTATGGCTAGAGCATACAGCTCAATGTTCAACAACGTTAATATTGAAAAGATGGTTGAATACAGAATAAACGCTCTAAAAGATGGTGACTGCGAAGGCGCATTCTATCATATGAATAGAAGCTGTAAGTTGATGAGCTTCATTCAGTACGAAATGATGAGAAGAGTTGCTAAAGAAACTGATTTGCCATATGCAGGATTCGATGGAGATCAGGCTGACCCAAGAAACTTCACAAACGCACAGTTTGAAACTAGACTTCAGGGACTAGTAGAGGTAATGAGCGAAAGAAAAAATAAATAGTTTTAATTTTGAGGAGGCCATAAAATGACTATTAACGATATACTAGGAAAATTAGAATATGCTTCAAATCATCCTAAGGATCTAATGAAGCAGTATTTAGATGAAAATAAAAAGGTTATTGGACTACTTCCAGTATACACACCTACAGAAATAGTACATGCAAGTGGCATGATACCTATGGGCGTATGGGGTGGAAAAACTGAAATAGATGCTGCAAAGGAATATTTCCCAGCATTTGCATGTTCAATAATGCAGGCAATATTAGAATATGGAATCAAGGGTAGCTATGATGGAATGTCAGCTGCAATAATTCCTTGCATGTGTGACTCTTTGATAACTATGACTCAGAACTACAAGTCTGGTGTTAGTGGAATGGAAATGATAGCATTTGTTCATCCACAGAATAGAAAGATACAGGCTGGTACTGATTACCTTGTAACTGAATACGAGGGAGTAAAGAAGAAGCTTGAAAAGATATGCGGACACGAAATAACAGAAGAAGCTATCCAAAAGAGTATAGATGTTTACAATGAACATAGAAAGGTAATGCAGGAATTTATAGAATTAGTTCCTAAGCATTTAAATACAATAACACCATATTTAAGAAACGCAGTTATTAGAAGTGGATTATTTATGAAGGTTGAAGAGCATACTGATTTAGTAAAGCAGTTAAATGCAGAACTAAAGGCAATGCCAGAAGAAAAATTTGATGGTAAAACAGTAATGGTTACAGGAATAATATTTGATGATAAGGAAATTTTAAATCTACTAGAGGAAAACGATATTGCCATAGCTTATGACAATGTTGCTCAGGAAACTCTTCAGTTTGATACTTTAGTACCAAATGAAGGAAAATCAGCTCTTGAAAGACTTGCTCTTCAGTGGAGAGATGTTGAAGGATCTACTTTAGCATATGACCCTCAGAAGAAGAGAGGTAAGATGATAGTTGAAAATGCTAAGAGAGTTGGCGCTGATGGTGTAATCTATGCAATGATGAAATTCTGTGACCCAGAAGAATATGACTATCCAATAGTGATGAAAGACCTTAAAAATGCAGATATACCACACTTGTATCTAGAAATAGAACAGCAAGTTGGAAGTAACGAACAAATCAGAACAAGAGTGCAGACATTTGCCGAAATGCTTGTGTAATATTTTGGAGGTATGAAATGAAGTTAAAACTGGAACATGAAATGGTAAAAAGATCAATAAGAGATTTCTGTCAGGTAGAATTATATGACACAGATTTGGCAAAAGAAATGGATCAAGAAAATCGTCCTATGCCTAAAGAATTTATGGACAAATTGGCTAGATATAAATACAATTCAGTAATAGTACCAAAAGAATATGGTGGCGCTGGAGCTGACTATATGTCTTATGCAATAATAATGGAAGAATTATCTAGAGCAGATTGTTCTTCAGGAACTTTCTTGACAGCTGGAGCTTCTTTGGTAGCATTACCACTTGTAAACTTCGGAACACCAGAACAGAAAGAAAAATATTTAAAGCCTCTATCATTAGGAACAGAAATAGGAGCATTTGGTCTTACTGAACCAGGTGCAGGTTCTGATGCTGGTGCAACAGCTACAACAGCAGAATTAGATGGAGATCATTATATATTAAACGGAAGAAAATGTTGGATAACAAACGCACCATTTTGTGATTTTGCAATAGTATCTGCAGTTACTGAAAAAGGCAAGGGAACACATGGCGGAATTTCAACTTTCATAGTTGAAACTAAGTGGGATGGAGTATCTCACGGAGCTCATGAAGATAAGATGGGAATAAGAGGTACAAGAACATCAGACCTAATATTTAATGACGTAAAGGTTCCAAAAGAAAACTTACTTGGCAAGGTTGGCGCTGGATTTAAGGTAATGATGAATACTCTTGAATCAGGAAGAATAGGCGTAGCAGCACAGGCAGTAGGTGTAGCGCAGTCTGCATTAGATGAAGCCGTAAAGTACACTCAGGAAAGAGTTCAGTTCGGTAAGCCTATTGCTAGATTCCAGAATACTCAATTTACAATAGCAGAGATGGCTACAAAGGTTGAAGCAGCAAGAATGTTAGTATACAGTGCAGCTATGGATAAAGATGCAGGACAAAATCCTGGATTAGCGTCTTCAATGGCTAAGTATTATGCAGCGGAAGTAGCAAATGAAGTAGCTTATAAGGCTCTTCAACTTCACGGTGGATATGGTTATGTAAAGGATTATAGAATCGAGAGAATATACAGAGATGCAAGAATTCTTTCTATCTATGAAGGAACTTCTCAAGTTCAGCAGATGGTTATAGCGGCTCACGTAATTAAATAAATAGATAGGATGGTGTAGATTTTGAGAATTATAGTATGTGCAAAACAGGTACCTGATACAACTGAGGTAAAAATAGATAAAAAGACAAACACACTAATAAGAGAAGGAGTTCCTAGTATACTAAATCCAGATGATGCTAATGCACTAGAAGAAGCATTAAGATTAAAGGATATATACAGAGACTGTACAGTAACAGTAATCTCTATGGGACCTCCACAAGCAAAGGAAATGTTGAGAGAATGCCTAGCAATGGGAGCTGATGAAGCTGTATTGCTAAGTGATAGAGCCTTTGGTGGATCAGATACATGGGCAACTTCAAATGCTTTAGCTGCTGGTATAAGACAATTAGGAGATTATGACCTAATATTATCTGGTAGACAGGCAATAGATGGAGATACAGCTCAGGTTGGACCTCAGATAGCTGAAAAATTAGGTCTTCCTCAGGTAACGTATGTTCAAAAGTTAGATATTGATGGAAGTACATTGAAAGTAGAAAGAGCATTGGAAGATGGATTTGAAAAGATAGAACTTCAGATGCCAGCACTACTTACAGCTGTTAAAGAATTAAACGAACCAAGATACATGTATGTAGATAAGATATTTGGAGCTTGTGAACAAGAAATTCCAGTATTAACTATAAATGATGTAGATATATCTGCGTCAGAAGTAGGATTAAAAGCTTCTCCTACAAGAGTATTTAGATCTTTCACACCTGAAGTTAAGGGACAAGGTGAAATGCTCAATGGAACAATTGAGGAAATCTCACAGAGTCTAGTAGAAAAGCTTAAAGAGAAACATATAATATAAATTAGGAGAGGTTAGATATGGGAAACGTAGATATTTCGAATTATAAAGATATATGGGTATATGCTGAGCAGAGGCAAGGAAAACTGACTCCAGTTGTTATAGAATTATTAGGAGAAGGAAGAAAACTTGCTGATGTAAAGGGAATAAAGTTAAATGCAATACTTGTTGGTAATGATGTAGGTCATTTAGTAGATGAACTTTACTCTTATGGAGCTGAAACAGTTTATTTCTGCCAGGATAGTAAGCTTGAAAACTATACTACAGATGGATATACAAAGGTAGTTTGTGATGCTATCAATGAATATAAGCCAGAAATATTCCTTATAGGAGCAACTCACATTGGTAGAGATATGGCCCCAAGAATATCTTCAAGATTAAATACAGGACTTACTGCTGATTGTACTAAGCTAGAAATAGATGAAGAAGACGGTAAGATAAAGCAGACTAGACCAGCATTTGGTGGTAATATAATGGCTACAATAATATGTCCAGAAAATAGACCACAGATGTCAACAGTAAGACCAGGAGTAATGGATAAAGCAATAATGGACCCAGCTAAGAAGGGTGAACTAGTAAAGGTAAATATAGATCTTAAGGCATCTGACATTAGAACAGAAGTTAAAGAAATTATCAAGTCTGAAAAGGATATAGTATCACTTACAGACGCTGAAGTAATAGTTTCAGGTGGTATAGGACTTGCAAATCCAGAAGGATTCAAGTTAATTGAAAAGCTTGCTGAAAAGTTAAATGGAGTAGTTGGTGCATCTAGAGCAGCAGTAGATGCTGGATGGATAGACCACTCTCATCAGGTAGGTCAGACTGGTACAACAGTTAAGCCTAAGCTTTATATTGCTTGCGGAATATCTGGAGCAATACAGCATTTAGCAGGAATGAGTGATTCTGATACTATAGTTGCTATCAATAAAAACCCAGATGCACCTATATTCCAAGTAGCAGATTACGGCCTAGTAGGCGACCTTTATGATATAATTCCACAGATAATAGAAGAGTTAGAAAACATAGAGGCATAATAAATAAATTTAAAATATATTTTATAGGAGATTAATATGAAAATACTAGCTTATCATGTTCAAGAGTACGAAGTTGATGCAGTAAAGAATTGGGCAGAAAATAATGATGTTCAGGTTGATATAGAATACGGATTATTAACAGTTGATTCTGTTGATAAGGCAAAGGGATATGATGGAGTAACTACTCAACAAGTTATCCCGGTTAAGGATGAAGAAATATATATAAAATTAAAAGAAAACGGTATTAAGCAGATATCTTCCCGTACAGCAGGTGTAGATATGTTCGATTTAGAATTGGCGAAGAAGCATGGAATTAATGTTACAAATGTTCCAAGATATTCACCAAATGCTATAGCTGAACTTGCAGTTACTCATGCTATGATGCTTTTAAGAAATATTAATCATATAAAGTCAGCACAGGCTCAAGGTAATTTCAAATGGGAAAAAAGAGTTATATCAAAAGAAATTAGAAATTGTGTAGTAGGTATAATAGGTACAGGTAGAATAGGACTTACAGCAGCAACACTATTCAAGGGTCTTGGCGCTGAAGTAATAGGTTATGATGTATTTAAGAATCCTGATGCTGAGGGTGTATTGGAATATGCTCCAGATTTAGAAACTCTTTTGTCAAGATCTGATGTAGTTTCACTTCATCTTCCATTGACAGAAGATACATATCATTTAATAAATAAAGATAATATAAAGTATATGAAAGAAGGAGCAATCCTTGTAAATACAGGTAGAGGTGCACTAGTAGACGTAGACGCAGTTTTAGCAGAATTAGACTCAGGTCATCTTAAGGCAGCAGGTCTAGACGTATTAGAATGTGAAACACTGTATGTAAATCAGGAAGTAGAAAAAGAAAAGCTAAACGATTCACCAGTTCCAAACCTTATGACAAGAGATGATGTAAATCTAACAGGACATTTTGCATTCTTCACAGAAACTGCAGTTGATAACATGGTATGTACTTCTCTTGATAATATAAAACTTCAAAATGAAACTGGAGAAGTTGTTAACAGCACAAATTAGGAAATTAAAGGAGTGTAGCAAGATGAAAGTGTTAGGAGTAGACATTGGTTCAACGGCATCGAAGGGTGTAGTAATGGATGAAAATCAAAACATTCTAAGCTCAATTATAATACCGTATGGAACAGGCACTAGTGGACCTCAAAAATTAAATCAAGAGATTTTAGATGTAACAGGTATGAATATCTCAGACTTTGATAAAGTGGTTGCTACTGGATATGGAAGAATGAAATACGATGGCGCTGACAAACAAATTAGTGAACTTAGTTGCCATGCAAAGGGTGTTGTTCATCTAATACCAAGCGTAAGAACAATCATAGATATCGGTGGACAAGATGCAAAGGCTCTTAAAATCGATAAAAATGGAAGACTTGAAAGCTTCGTTATGAATGACAAATGTGCTGCAGGTACAGGAAGATTTCTAGACGTTATGTCAAAGATTCTTGAAACAGATATATCAAATCTGGGAGAACTAGATAAAAAAGCCGATAACCAGATAATGATAAGTAGTACATGCACAGTTTTTGCAGAATCAGAAGTCATATCTAACTTATCTGAAGGTGTTTCAATAGAAAATATTATAGCAGGAATACATGATTCTGTTGCTAAGAGAGTTTCTAGCCTAGCCAAAAGAATTGGACTGAGAGAAGACATAGTTTTAGTTGGAGGAGTTGCTACAAACTCTGGAGTAGTTAGAGCTATGAATGATGTACTCGGGCACGAGGTAATTGTTCCTGATGAGGCACAATTAACGGGTGCAATTGGTGCGGCATTAAGCGCAGTAAATATGTTAGATAATAAATAAATTTATTGATGTTTAAATAATAATCTTGCTCAATTTACTTGTATTAGGGCACAGCTTACTTGATTACTGTGCCCTTTAAATATTTATATAAGGAGAATAAAGAAGTGGATCACAAAACAATAAGAGTAAAAGATGTGTTCGTAGTAGGTTTTGCGTTATTTGCAATGTTCTTCGGCGCAGGAAATCTAATATTTCCACCTTATCTAGGCGTTGTTTCTGGAAGTAAGTGGTGGATATCATTCTTAGGGTTCCTGTTTGCTGATGCAGGTTTATCTTTATTAGTAATTATTTCTCTGACTAAGTTTAATGGTGAGATGGATGCGCTGTTTAATAGAGTTGGAAAACGTTTTGCAGCAGTAATGGGATCAGTAATAGTAATCTGTATAGGTCCATTGATAGCGGTACCAAGAACAGCAGCTACTACTTATGAAGTTGGTATTTTACCAACAATAGGACCGGGATTTAATAGAATAATTTTCTCAATAATATTCTTCGCAATTGTACTAGCTTTGACTATAAAACCTTCAAAGGTTGTTGATATAGTTGGACAATTCTTGACACCAGTACTTTTAATATCATTAGCAGTTTTAATTATCAAGGGAGCAGTTTCTCCTCTTGGTGAAATGAGTAATAAGGTATTGATTGAAGGAGGACTATTCTCTAGAGGTGTAAAAGAAGGTTATCAGACCCTCGACTCCTTGGGAGCGTTCGTGTTTGCGAGTATAATAATTGCTTCTCTTGTAGATAGAGGTTACAAGGAAGAAAAAATTAAGATCAAAGCAACTATAATGGCTGGTACAATAACAGCAGTAGGTATGATATTAGTATATGGTGGGCTTGCTTACCTAGGAGCTACTGTATCTACAAATTATGGTGCAGACATAGACTCAACAGCTCTTTTAGTTGCAATTACATATAGACTAATGGGAAATGGTGGAAAAATTCTACTTGCGATAATGATTGCATTAGCATGTCTAACAACTGCTATAGGGGTAACATCATCTTGTGGACTTTTCTTTAGTAGATTAAGCAAAAATAAGATTAGTTATGAAAAAATAGTTTTAACAGTTTGTATCTTAAGTGCGATAGTTTCGAACTTTGGTGTTACACAGATTCTTAGCTTTGCTCTTCCAATATTATTGGTAGTATATCCAGGAGCACTTACATTAGTTGTACTCGGATTATTTAATGAAAAGATTAAGGATGATATCGTCTTTAGAATTGCAGCAGCTACAAGCTTAATATTCAGCTTTATAGTAGTTGTAAGTGGACTTCTTGGAAATGAAACTATACCAAATTTGGTAGCAAAATTCCCACTAGCAGACTTTGGATTTGAATGGGTTGTGCCTGTTTTAATCTCAGTTATAATCGGGTTTATGTTATCAAAGAAAAGAAGTTCAAGCAACTTGGATGATAATGTAGAATCTGTAAAAACAGCGGATTTATAAAAGAAAATAGTTATTGTAAGGAAACTGTAGTAACAAATATAGTAAGAAAAAAGATACAGTATAATAGATACAAAACAATAAAATTTAGGGTAAGTTAATTTTCTGCATAAGCAAAAAACAGAAAATTATGAAAACAAAATCAAGAATTTAAAAATAAAGAAGGGATTTTTTTGAAAAAGACAATAAAGCTAGGTTCATTTGGAGCACTATTAGGTGTTGCAGGAGTTTTATTTGGTTCACATGCGGGCGGAGGCTTTGCAACTGGAAATCAAGTAACTCAATATTTTGTAAAATATGGTTGGTTAGCCCCAATTACAGGTATATTGACAATGCTAATTTTAGCTATAACGCTTAGAGAAGCAATTGTAATGTACAATAATAATGAATGTGAAAATTATAAGGATTTATTTGAAGAATTATGGAGACCTTATACAAAGCTAGAAATACTTTGGGAAATATATTATTACTTCATGGTAATAATAGCTGTAGGTGCTGTTATAGCAGGTGCAGCCAGTGTATTTGAAAGTATGGGAGTACCATATTTTCTGGCAGTGTTGGTAGTTGGTCTGGTGCTTTTACTTTTGACGATATTTGGTGCGGTAGTTGTATCAAGTGTATCAGGAGCTATGGCAATTATAATTTTGATATGTTCAGTTATAATATTTACAGCGGGTATAAAATTAAAAATTCCAGAGATTACAAATATATTTGCGACAAAAGAAACTTGGGGAAATGGAAATATTACTCCATTTATAATGGTACTCACATATGCAGGTTTCCAGTCAGTAGTAATACCAGCAGTTACAGCTAGTTCAAGAGAACTATTAAGAGATGATAAACAAGCTACAGCCGCAATGGCTCTTGCATTTATAATGAATGTAGTTGCTCTAGGTTTGGCGATTGTCATGCTACTTGGTTGGTATACAGATTTTACTGCAGCTGGTGAAGTTACTCTTCCAACATTATATGTCGCAAAGCATATAGGAAGTAACACTATGAAGTTTGCATATCAGATATCATTGTTCTTATGCTTGATATCTACAGGTGTAACAACAATATTTGGTATGGTAAATAGATTTGAAGACCATAAAAAATTGATGTTCATAAAAAAGAAAGAACTTAGAAGAGCATTTATTTCTTTTGTAATAATGATAGTAGCAATACTCCTATCTCTAACTGGACTAGATAATATAGTTAAGTATGGATATGGATATTGTGGTTACTTAGGAATTTTCGCAATTATAATACCATTTTTAACAATAGGTATTTATAAGAACAGAAAGTTCAAAAAAGAAAATCCTGGATATAAATGGAAAAAACAAAGAATTGAAGAACAGGAAAATATGGCAGAATAAGCGCGTTGTGTTTTAGCTAGTTAACGCCCAATTTTATAATAAATATAAATAGTATATACAAACTACTTTGACGAGTGGTTTGTATATACTAAAAAATATTAATTTAATGGAGGTAATTTTTAATGGCTATAAAATTTGCAGAAAGAACTAATAATATGGAAGGTTCAGCAATACGTGAACTTTTAAAGTTAACTCAGAAACCAGAAGTAATATCATTCGCAGGAGGTATGCCAGCTCCAGAGCTATTCCCAGTAGATGCTATGATAGATGTATCTAGAAAAGTACTTGAAGAAAATGGTAAGGTAGCTATGCAGTATACTACTACTGAAGGCTATGCTCCACTAAGAGAGCACCTTGCTAAGAGAATGAATGATCATTTACAGACAAATGTAGTAGCTGATGATTTACTAATCACTAATGGTTCTCAGCAGTGTCTAGACTTTATAGGCAAGGCATTTTTAGATAAGGATGACATCGTACTTTGCGAAAGTCCATCTTACCTAGGTGCTATAAATGCTTTCAACGCATACCAGCCAAAGTTCATAGACGTTCCAACTGATGGTGATGGAATGATCATGGAAGAATTAGAAAAGATTCTTGAAGAAAATGATAGAGTTAAGTTTATATATGTTATTCCAGATTTCCAGAATCCTAGTGGTAGAACTTGGCCTCTAGAAAGAAGAAAGAAATTTATGGAAATAGTAAATAAATATGAAATTCCAGTAGCAGAAGATAATCCATATGGAGAATTAAGATACGAAGGTGAATATTTACCATCTCTTAAGTCAATGGACACAAAGGGACTAGTAATGTTCTTAGGAACTTTATCGAAGGTTTTATCACCAGGTTATAGAATTGGTTGGGTAGCAGCAGCTCCAGAAATACTTGCTAAGTTCAATGTAATCAAGCAGGCAGCTGACCTACAGGCTTCTACTATATCTCAGATGGAAATGGCTAAGTTCTTTGATGATTATGATGTTGATGCTCATATAGCTAAGCTAAGAGAAGTATACGGACACAGAAGAACTGTTATGTTAGACGCTATGAAGAAGTACTTCCCAGAAGGAGTAACTTATACTTATCCAAATGGTGGATTATTTACTTGGGTAATACTTCCAGAAGGTATAGATGCAACAACACTACAGAAGGAAAAAGCTCTTCCAAATAATGTTGCTTTCGTTCCAGGTGAACCATTCTTCCCAAATGGGGGACATGTAAATACATTTAGAATGAACTATTCTAATATGCCAGATGATAAGATTGAAGAAGGTATAAGATTATTAGGATTATCAATTAAGGAAGCTATAGACGAATTATAAGATATATAGAGACAGGACATATAAAGATACATAAAGATTAGTGTAAACGAAAATTTTTAAATGCCCCTTAGAGGTGCCCCCTTAAAGAAATTTTAGGGGTCACCTTTTTTATTTTAAGGTGATAAATATATTGAAATTTAGTGATGGAAAGAGGTAGCGTTATGCTTGAAAGTAATAAAGAAAGAATAGAAATTTTTGAAGTACCTCCCGATTTTAGGTTACTAAATTCTTTGGAGATATACAATAAATCTCAAGATTTGATGGATAGAATAGACGCAGACTTTAGAAAAAGAAATATATCTATGCCAAATACATCTAAACATACGGTACTTAATATGAAGAAGATAAAAATATATAAAGAAAAAATAGATTTTATATTGAATATAAGTGACTATCCTCATTATGTATATACACAAGAAAATCACTCGAGTAAAAATATATGTAGATCAATGAGTTCAGTTGCTTTATTAGAAACAAGCGATAATTATTTTATTTTGGTAAAGACGTCAAAACATAGCCTTTATCCAGATCTGTATCAATGTATTTCAGCCCTTATAGATATAAATGATTGTGATAGCACGATGAAAAAATACATGGATCCTAAAAAAACTATAATGCGTCAACTAAAAAAAGAATTAAATATAAATATAAAAAACGATAATAGATCTGATTCAATTGAATGTAAAAAACTTATTGTAGGAAAAAATATGTCATCTATAGATTTTTTTTATCATATTAATATTGAATATAGTAAAGAAGAGATGAAAAATATATTCGAAAAAGCAGATAGTTATGAAGTTGAACAGATTGTGTTTATAAAAAATAATAAAAAAGATATTATCAATTTCATGGGAAAAGAAAATATTAAAACTGCAGAGTATATAAAAGAATTGTTTTATAGAAAAAGCGATGACAATAGCTTTCTTGATTATCTCAAACAACATAGTAGTTAGATCGCATTTTAAAAGTAAAACAAAAACAAAAGAAGACCCCCTAATCAATCATAGGGGGTCTTTTTATGTTTGTTATTCTGACGCAATAACTTTTAAGGCTTCTATTGCTTTATCTACTTCTTCTTTTGTTGTGAAATATCCTAAGCTAAATCTTACAGCCCCTTGCTTTATTGTTCCTATGCTTTCATGAGCAAGAGGAGCACAGTGAATTCCAGAGCGAGTAGCAATATCATACTCTCTATCCAATCTAAAAGTAACTTCACCAGAATCTAAGTCCCTGATGTTTAGAGCAATTACTGCAGCTCTTTCTTTTGCAGACTTAGGTCCATATAGAGTAACTCCATCGATTTTTAGTATTTCATCAATCATATATTGTGAAAGTTCTTCTTCATGATTTTTGATATTTTCAATACCAGTATCCAATAAAAATTGTATACCAGCTCCAAGTCCTGCTATTCCTGGAGTATTGTGAGTACCAGATTCATATTTATCTGGGTAAAGATCTGGCTGAACAATTTCTGCAGACCTGCTACCTGTTCCACCTTGTCTTTGGCTATCTAGCTTAATATCTCCATTTACATATAGCAAACCAGTTCCTTGAGGACCTAAAAGTCCCTTGTGTCCTGGCATAGCTAGCATGTCTATATTCATACTTTGAACGTCTATATCATATATTCCAGCAGACTGAGATGCGTCTACTAGGTAAGCTATATTATGCTTCTTTGCAATTTTTCCTATAGCATCAATGTCTATTAGAGTGCCCACTACATTTGATGCATGTATTATGGCAATCATCTTTGTGTTGTCCTTAATAGCAGCTTCAATGTCGCTTGGATTTACCTTGCCGTTCGCATCTGCCTTAACAAAGGTGTGCTCTACACCAATCTTTTCTAATTCCATAATAGGTCTTAAAACGGAATTATGCTCCATAGTTGTAGTGATAACATGATCACCTGAATGTAAAAATCCCTTGATGGCTAGATTTAATGAATCAGTTGCATTAAAAGTGTAAATCACGTCCATTGGATTTTTAATGTTAAATAGCTTAGCTACCAAATCTCTAGTATCCTCTACAATTCTTGCAGATTCCATTGCCATTTTATGCCCAGATCTTCCTGGATTTGCACAGTGATATCTCATGCAATCATCTATAGCCTTGTATACGGACTCAGGCTTTGGAAATGTAGTAGCTGCATTATCTAAATAAATCATTTAACTTACCCCCAATTATTTTATTTTAGCGACAAATTATATTTAACCTAAATAACAATAGATATAGTGTTTAGCTCAATATTTATAAAAAAGATAAAATATATAACCAACTATTGTATTTAAACTGAAATCGCCGTTTTTCAAAACTATTTATACTTAAGCATTTCGCCTTCATTTAGTGCCACATGTCCACCTGAATATGGTTTACCTTCAACAGTTAAAAGAACTTGATCAACATTAAAAGATTTTATTAAACTGTTCGCAAATCCTTGTATTTGAGACATTTCTTCGCTTGATCCTTGATTAAAGTCTACAAAATTTTGATTCATATCAACGACTAAAGTTTTTACACCATCTTTATTTTCTACTTGGGCTTTGTTAACCTTTGTGCCTTCCTGAAGTACTTTTGATTCTACAAGTTCATTGACGATACTTTCAACGCTTATATCCTTTTGTTTTTTATTATGAGAGATCATCTCATCTTTATCTATATCGTATGTATAGTAAGTAATTTCATCTTTGCCTTCTCCAGCTTTTTTGTCTGAGATGACATTGTCCTTATTACTTTTATCATCTTTGTTTTCGGTATTTGTTTTGGCAGAATCTTCTTTCTTATCTTCTTTTTCTTTAGAATCCTTTGATTCTTCTTTATCTGTTTTCTTCTCATTATCAGCCTTTTGCTCAGTCTGAGTCTTATTGTCTGCCTCATTAGAAGATTTACTTGTACATCCAGACATTGTAAACGTTGAGAACATCAACAAGCCTGCTGCCAAAAGCATTTTAATTCTTTTGTTAATTTTCATAAATATTACCTCCTTCATTGTATAAAACAATTCAAATAGCAGAATAAAGTAAATAACAATTACTCTACCCTATATTATAACATACTCCATTATCTAGTTGGAAAAATTAGTGATCTTATTATGTAAGATAGGTATAGATATAAATGAAGAATTTTAGCTTAAATATAGAACTATAAATTTCACATAAGAATAGAATTAACTACTTTGTTATAAACATGCAGAGATTCAATTTTTTAGATTAATGTAGATATTAGCTCAAATAGCTTAAAATAACTATTAAATTTAAGGATTCATAAATGATTGAAGGATCCAATGTATATAAAAACGTTTAAATAAAAAACTTTTTAATCAAGGATTAGAGAATAGAAAATAAAACAAAGTTGGATAATAAAAAATAAAACGAATTTAGAGAATGAAAAATAAGACAGTATATTTTTTATGATTAGAAAATCATCAAAACAGGAAAAGCATTAGAAATAGGACGTGTTTTAAAATTTAAAAGCAAAACATAGATTATTTCTTGTAAATAGCTAATAAAATAAGAGTAAATGGTATATAATAAAAGAATAGCAATATTTTAAAAAATTCACAGTATTAATACTATATAATATTAGCAGAAATAGTATATCAAGTTTGATAAATAGTGATTAAATAAATATGTATTATAAAAAATATTTAATCTAGTGTATTATAATAGTAAACTGAATGTTTAGAAAATAAACTGTATTTTATTAAATATAATATTAAAGAAATTTATTTTGTAAAGTAAACAGATGAATATAATATAAAAAATGCAAAAAAAGTTTGCTTATAAAGACTAAAAATATAAATGTGAAAGAAAAAAATTGAAATATTAATATGTAAATAAATGTCATAATATGTTATTATATAGCTATAAGCATATTTCACATTTTTGAAATGGAGGAATAAAAATGAGTATAATAAAAGTTGATGCAAAGGGACTTGCTTGCCCAATGCCAGTAATCAAAACAAAGAAGGCTTTGGAAGAAATAGAAGAAGGTGTAATTGAAGTTACAGTGGATGATAATGCACCTAAAGAAAATATATTGAAATTTGCTAAATCTGTAAATTGTGAAGCAGAGTTAATTAAAGATGAAGCAGATGAAAAGATAATAAGAATAGTTAAGGGTGAAGGAACGGTAATCGATGCTAAGGCAGAAGATTTTAGTTGTGATATACCAAATTCAGCAAATGAAGTTGTTGCTATTATGAGCAATAGATTAGGAAGTGGAAATGATGAACTAGGCGAAGTTTTGATCAAGGGCTTCTTATTTGCACTTAATGAAGCAACTCCATTACCAAAGGCTGTGCTATTTTTAAATGGTGGAGTAGAACTTACTACTATCAATGAAGCAACAGTAGAAAATGTAAAGAGATTGGAAGACGCAGGTGTTGAGGTATTATCTTGCGGAACTTGTCTTGACTATTATGGACTTAAAGAAGAACTAAAAGTGGGTTCTCTTACAAATATGTATACAATTGTAGAGACTATGAAGTCTGCATCAAAGGTAATTACTATAGGCTAAATTGACTTTTTAGGCAAAGGGTATCATACTTTGTTTGCTTAAATTGCAAGAAGTTTGAGATTTCCTTGAATTTAGACTATATTATGGATGTTGATTACTTAGAAATTGAAAGGAGAAATATCGTTTAATGAACGATTTTTATGTGATATCATTTAACTCAACACATCATGCTATAAGAACAGAAAAGCTTCTTTTAGCGGAAAATTTGAAGATTTTGACACTTCCTACACCTAGGGAGATAGCTGCAAGTTGTGGGCTTTCAATAAAATTTGAGAAGGATGATTTAGAAAAGATTAATACAATAATGGAAGAAAATTCTCTAGAAAGAAGGGGAATTTTCCATATAATAAAGAATCAAGATGGGGAAAGAGAAGCCATAAAGATTCAGGACTAAGGAGGTACGTATGCCACTAGCTATTAAGGTGGGTGATGTTGTGGAGTTAAAGAAACAACATGCTTGTGGATGTAAGGAATTTACAATTACAAGAACGGGAGCCGATGTAAAGTTCAAATGCAATAACTGCGGAAGAATTATAATGTTAGATAGAGAAACAGCAGAAAAGAGAATAAAGAAGATTTTGTAATGAATTTAAAGTATACAATTATATAGATCTTGAGTGGATTTATAAATGCAATATCAATCTTTTTTCGGTTAAGGATTTTTTAATTGAAATACAATAAAGTTGTATCTTTGAATTTAGATAAATATTATTTTGTTTTTTTTAATTAATGGAGGTGCGTTTTTATGGCAATAAAATTTGCAGAAAGAACTAATAACATGGAAGGTTCAGCAATACGTGAACTTTTAAAGTTAACTCAGAAACCAGAAATAATATCATTCGCAGGAGGTATGCCAGCTCCAGAGCTATTCCCAGTAGACGCTATGATAGAAGTATCTAGAAAGGTACTTGAAGAAAATGGTAAGGTAGCTATGCAGTATACTACTACTGAAGGATATGCTCCACTAAGAGAGCATCTTGCTAAGAGAATGAATGATAAGCTACAGACAAATGTAGTAGCAGATGATTTACTAATCACTAATGGTTCTCAGCAGTGTCTAGACTTTATAGGTAAGGCATTTTTAGATAAGGATGACATCGTACTTTGCGAAAGTCCATCTTACCTAGGTGCTATAAATGCTTTCAACGCATACCAGCCAAAGTTCATAGACGTTCCAACTGATGGTGATGGAATGATCATGGAAGAATTAGAAAAGATTCTTGAAGAAAATGATAGAGTTAAGTTTATATATGTTATTCCAGATTTCCAGAATCCTAGTGGTAGAACTTGGCCTCTAGAAAGAAGAAAGAAATTTATGGAAATAGTAAATAAATATGAAATTCCAGTAGCAGAAGATAATCCATATGGAGAATTAAGATACGAAGGTGAATATTTACCATCTCTTAAGTCAATGGACACAAAGGGACTAGTAATGTTCTTAGGAACTTTATCGAAGGTTTTATCACCAGGTTATAGAATTGGTTGGGTAGCAGCAGCTCCAGAAATACTTGCTAAGTTCAATGTAATCAAGCAGGCAGCTGACCTACAGGCTTCTACTATATCTCAGATGGAAATGGCTAAGTTCTTTGATGATTATGATGTTGATGCTCATATAGCTAAGCTAAGAGAAGTATACGGACACAGAAGAACTGTTATGTTAGACGCTATGAAGAAGTACTTCCCAGAAGGAGTAACTTATACTTATCCAAATGGTGGATTATTTACTTGGGTAATACTTCCAGAAGGTGTAGATGCAACAGTTCTACAGAAGGAAAAGGCTCTTCCACATAATGTTGCTTTCGTTCCAGGTGAACCATTCTTCCCAAATGGAGGACATGTAAATACATTTAGAATGAACTATTCTAATATGCCAGATGATAAGATTAAAGAAGGTATAAGACTATTAGGTCTAGCAATTAAGGAAGCTATAGACGAACTATAAGATTTTATAGTGTCTATTAAATTATAGAAGAATTTGGGCGCCCCCCAGTTAGAAAATGAAGGGGTCGCCCTTTTTCAGTAGAAGGCAATATTTATAATAATGTAATTATCTATGAACATTATGACAAATTAAATCATTGCTAAGCTTTAAGTAAGAATATAATTATATAAATAATATAAGAGGTGATAAGATGAAATATGATGAGCAAATTTATAGACCGCCGAAGGAGTACGATTCACTTCTTCTTCAGGTAACAAACGGATGTACACACAATAAGTGTAAGTTTTGTGGAATGTATAGATATACAGAATTTGGGATGGAAAGTCTAAAACAGATTGAGTCAGATGTGATAGAGGCAAGTCAACACCCATATTATAAGAAATCAAAAAGGGTTTTCTTGCTAAATGGAAATCCATTTGTACTAGATGCAGATAGGCTAGTAAAGATAGCTGAAATAATACACAAACATATTCCAAGTGTAGAGGTGATATCAACATATGCTTCTATTAAAGATATAGAAAGAAAGTCGGATGAAGATCTTAGAAGGATTAAAGAAGCAGGAATAAGCGATTTGTATATAGGAGTAGAAAGTGGAAATCAAAAGGCTCTAGAGTTTATAGACAAGGGAAACACTGTGGATGAAGCTGTGCGTGAAATGAAAAGGCTAGACAAGTATGGTTACTACTACTATGCCATGGTTCTTACAGGACTTATGGGAGAGGGTGTAGACAAGGCAATTGAAAACGGAAGACTAACAGGACAAATGTTGAGTAAGGTTAACTGTAGAGCAGTATTTCCGATGTCGGTAACATTAGTTCCTGGGACAGAGTTGTGGATTATGGCACAAAATGGGGAATACAAGGAAGCAACTGAGTATGATAGATTGGTAGAGTTAAAGACTATGATAGAAAACTTAAATCCTGAGAGTACAGCCATGATATCTTCTGCGCATAATTCAAACACAATGTTTGTAAAGGGTATATTACCAAATGAAAGAAGGAGACTCCTAAATGAAATAGATGAAATATTTAAAGAGTCTTCTGCTGAAGAAATGCAAAGTTGGATTGATAGAAAGCGTATAAGGTTGTAAAATAGGTAGGATGTAATTTATTTTAAGTAAATATTTTTTTGGAATTATGTCTATATTGTTATAAAAGAAAGCTAGCTCAAGTCTAAAAAGTGAATTGGTTATTAAAATAGTAATAGGTAATGAATTTATAATCTTAGAAAAATAAGTAAAAGTGTAACTAACATGTCAAATTATATATAAAATCGTATAATTCTATTGACTTTGACACCCTAATCGAGTATACTATTTGGGTATGAGAATTGTAAAATTCTTGTCTCTGCTCCGAAAGGACTCGGAGCCGTATAGTCCAAAGGGAGGTGAAATGAATGAAAAATTACGAATTACTTTACATCGTAAAGCCAACTCTTGATGAAGATGCAAGAGAAGCGCTACTTAACACAATCAAGGATATAATAACTTCTGCTAATGGTGAAGTTGCTGAAATCGAAAATTGGGGAAGCAGAAAGCTAGCATACCCTATCCAGAAGTTCAGAGATGGTGTTTATACACTAGTTAACTTTAAGGCTGATGTTGAATTTCCAAAGGAATTAGACAGAAGACTTAAGATAGCTGAAGATGTAATAAGACATGTCATAGTTGCACAAGACGAAAAATAATAGGTGGTGTTAATATGAATAATGTCGTGTTGGTCGGAAGATTAACTAAGAACCCAGAATTGAAATATATTCCAGGTTCAGGAACTCCAGTAGCTACTTTTACTTTAGCTATTGATAGGGAGTATAAAAATAGAGATGGTTCTACTACAACAGATTTCATACCAGTTGAAATCATGGGTAAGCCAGCTGAATTTTGTGCGAACTACATTACAAAGGGAAGATTAGTTGGTGTTCAGGGATCTATTAAAGTAGATAGATATGAGACTCCTAATGGAGAAAAAAGAACATTCACAAAGGTATCAGGTCGTAATATACAGGCATTGGAAAGCAGAGGTTCTGCATCAGGAGCAGCTCCTGATACAAACAATAACAACGAAGGCTTTGAAGCAGCAAAATTCGAGCCAAGCGGTGTTGTTAGTCCTTCTGAATTTTCTGCAGTTGATGACGATGACGTACCATTTTAGACAAGAGAGAGGTGAAAGTCGTGATAAACAAGAAGAGACGTAAGAAGAAAAGAGTTTGTCAGTTCTGTGCTGATAAAAACACTAATATAGATTACAAGAACTATCAGAAGTTGGAAAAGCATATTACTGAAAGAGGTAAGATACTTCCAAGAAGAGTAACAGGTACTTGTGCAAAGCATCAAAGAGAGCTTACAAAAGCTATCAAGCTTGCTAGAAATGTAGCACTTTTACCATACACAGTAGAATAATAAATTCTGTATTGTAAACATATCGAAGTCGTTGCTTATGCAACGACTTTTTTATTGTTTAAAAAGTTGCGAATAGGCAAAATAGAAATATTAAAGAGAAAATAAATCTAAATATCTTTCAAAAAAATAAAAAAGAAGGACTTTTAGTAATAGATTTTTTAGATATGCAGATTTAAAAAGATAGAAAAATAACATCGTTAATTAAAAAATAAAAAAAATATATAAATAAAAAAAATATGTATATATCCTAAGAAAATAAAGTGTAATTTTTTTGTAAATTCTAGACAAGGGGAATAAACTAATAAAAAATAAAAATATATAATAAAAAAAATTAAAAATTCAAAAATAAATAATTAATATATGATATAAAAATTCAATAAAATAAAAATAAGAATAGATATAAGATATGCTATTTATAAGATACTTTTCATATTAAGTATATTTAGAATATACAATATTGATATACTAATTAAATTAAAATGCCTATTTCACAAAAAAAATTTTACTTTTTAAAATTAGTATGCTATATATAGTCGGTATAGATAGATGGTTAGTTGTAAGTAAAGGTAATTTTATATTCTCTCAAACATTTATAATTGGTTTAGGTTTTGTTTCCCTAAATCAATTTTTAAGATTTTATGTTTCTATTTATTTTTAAAGATTATAAATATGAGCAATATATTTTTTTATCTTATATAAAACCACACAAGTTTAGTTTGATAAATTTAAACGAACATTATGAAAACTTCATTTAATGCATATTTTAATTGCTAAATATTTGTTGTGCACTTATTCTTTATTCACAGGTATGGAATAATAATTTGAACTTATAAAGCATAATTTTATTTTAAAATTATAAGAATAAGTAATATATTTTTTAGTATCAAATAAAATAATACAAGTTTAGTTATGTAAAATTAATTTAAAATTGGAAATATTTCAATTGATTTATTTTATAAAAATTAAATATTAGTTGTGTATTTATTCTTTACTATAATTTAAGGAATAATACTTAAAACTTATAAAAGATAATTTTATTTTAAAATTATAAATATGAGCAATATATTTTTTAATCTTAAATAAATCAGCACAAGTTTAGTTTTATAAAATTGACTAAAAATTATGAAGAATTCATGTGATTCACTTAGAAAATGCTGTGTAATGCTGTATATTGTGTATGCCATTAACAATGGTATGGTTTTGTTTTATAATATAAAATCTTAAAAATGGATAAAATATGCTTATATTTTATTCTACGTTATTATAATTGTAAGAAAGTAATGTTGTTTTATTTATATTCAAGAAAAAATTAATAATTGATATTTATTTAGGAGGTTATTTACATTATGAAAAGAAAATCAACTTTAAGAAGAACGGTTACTGTTGGATTAGGTGGAGTATTAGCATTCCAGGCAATAGCTCCAGTAGTAGCTAACGCATCAGTGTTTGAAACAGGCGTAACAAACATGAAGGAAGTTTCAAATAACTCAGGATCAACTGCTGAGAAACCATTACGTCTAAATGGTGGAGAAAAAGATGTAGAATTTAAACTTCATATGAAGGAACTTGCAAGTATTAATATTGCAGGTATACCAAATATGTATGCAGTTCTAGAAATCCCAGAAGAAATGAAGGGATTAGTAACTCCAAACGGACCTGTTAGATTAGATGCTACAGTTTCAGTTGACTGGACACAGAATGAAGCTACAAAGGGAATCGCTGAAGAATTTAAGAAGATTACAGGAGAAACTGATTCTATAAGAAAGAACTTAAAGGATATAATGAATCAGGTAAACAAGGATGTTGTTCATGTAAATGTTAATATACAGGAAATTTTACAGGAATTAGATGCAATAGATAATTTACTTTCAACTGGTAAGGCTGATTTTGATTTAGATGAAGCAACAGTTTCAAAAGATGGTAAGTATCTATATGTAAAGGTAGACAAGGGTGCAAGTGAAATACTTGGTAGATCAGCAGCAAGAAAAATAAAGGGTGTAAGAGATGCAATCAATTCAATAGAAGTTACACCTACTCGTGACTTTAACGAAGATAGAGCTGATATCATCAACAAGAGTATAAAGCCTATTAAGGAAAATGCAGACAGATCTTTAGGCGGAATGGAAAAGATAGCAATAGGTATAGGAGAAATGGTAGCTCCTATGGGATCATTTAAGTTATTAGGTAACTCAACTGTATACATGCCAACAAAGGTTAAGGATCCACTAGTACACGCAAAGGATGCTAATGGAAAGAACTTATTCCTTCCAGAAGGATATGAAGATTTACTAGATGAGTCACTTACAGGAAGACAGACAGATTACAATGCTGAATTTGCAGGTGCTTTTGAGCAGAATAACTTAATAGACATTCACTTAGATCTTGAAAAGTTAATAGGTGAAGAATATCATGATGTAATAAAATCTGATAGACTTACAAATATTTACTTTAACTACAATGCTAGAAAGTACACTAAGAGAATAGCAGGACAGACTAGATATGCTACTGCAGCAGACGTATCTAAGAAGGCTTACAAGTCAGCTAAGACAGTAATACTTGCAACTGGCCAGAGCTACCCAGATGTTGCTCCAGCTTCAACATTATCAGCTGCATTAAAGTCACCATTACTTTTAACTGAAAAGGATGTACTACCAAACAGTACTCTTAACGAAATAAAGAGATTAGGTGCTGAAAACATAATCATCATAGGTGGAGATTCTTCAGTTTCAAAGAAGGTTGAAGACAAGCTTGGTGATTATTCTGTAAGAAGAATAACAGGTGGAGATAGATATGAAACTGCAGCAAATATCGCTAAGGAAGTAAGAGATGCTAATGGAGATTCATCAAGTGAAGCTATCGTCGTAAATGGAGATACTTTCGCAGATGGTATCGCAATGGCTACTGTAGCTAATCAGAAAAAGGCACCTTTACTATTCACTGAATCTAAGACTTTACCAGATGCTACTATAAAGGCTCTTGATAAGTTTAAGACTAAGAAGGTATTTGTTGGTGGTGGAGAAAACTCTGTTTCAAAGGGTGTTCTAAACGCTATGGAAGTTGACTCTGTAGAAAGAGTTGCAGGAGCTAACAGATATGAAACAGCTACTAAGGCAGCTGCTCTATCATACCCAGACGCTGAATATGCTGTTGTAACAGATGGTGTAGGATTCGTGGATGCTCTTATAGCAGCTCCATACTCAGCTAATACAGCTTCTCCAGTACTACTTGCTACAAAGGATGCAGTACCAGGAGCAACTATTAGTTACTTAAATAACTCAAAGATAAAGAGTACTACTATAATAGGTGGACCATTATCAATATCTGATTCAGTAATGAATACAATAAATGATTTATTAGAGCTTAAGTAAAAATATAAAAGATAAGATAACATAGATAAAATTTATTGCAGTAGCTAATATTAGCTACTGCAATTTTTTTATAAAATTATTTATTTTGATTTTTATTGATTTAGATGATATAATAAGCCGAAAATATTAAAAGGAGAAAATTATGAATATTTTAGTACTAGATGATGAGCTGGAAATAGCAGAATTAATTGAACTCTACTTAGTAAATGAAGGTTATAATGTTTTTAAAAGTCATACAGGAGAAGACGCACTAAAGAAGGTTGAAAATATATACATCGACCTAGCCATACTAGATCTAATGCTTCCAGATATGGATGGATTTGAGGTTGCTGAAAAGATTAGAGAGAAACATAAATTTCCTATAATTATGTTGACAGCAAGAGATGAAGACATCAGCAAGATCAAGGGGCTAAACATAGGGGCAGATGATTATGTAACCAAACCATTTAAGCCTGTGGAGCTAGTGGCAAGGGTAAAAGCGCATCTCAGACGATATAAAGAATATAATGAAATAAAAGAAGAAAAAAATATATTAGAAGTAGGGAATTTAAAGTTAGATGCAAAAAAGCATATAGCAATCTTAAATGGAGATATATTAAATCTCACTCCTACAGAATTTGAAATACTTAAAATTTTGATAGAAAACAAAAATTTTGTAGTGTCATCAGAAATGATTTTTCAAAAGGTTTGGAAAGAAAAGTATTACTCTGACTCTAATAATACTGTAATGGTACATATTCGAAATATTAGAAAAAAGATGGGAGATTCTTTTGATGAGCCCAAGTATATACAGACTGTATGGGGAGTAGGGTATAAAATTGAAGAAAAAGAATGATAGATATCTAAAATTTAAAAGAAAACTTTTTTCTCAAATATTACTTGTAGTTTTTATAGCAATTGCTTTTGTTTTATTTTTGAATTCTATACTTACAGGTAGATTTGGAGAATTTTTTACTCAAGCACTACAGAGGGTATTAAATATAGACTATGAAGAGGCATTTTATATATATCATTCTGGAGTTAGAGGTAATAAATTTATAATAGTGTTTCTGACAGCTTTATTTATGATATTGATAATATTTAAAGTTTTGATATCTTTTATGTCTAGATATTTTGATGAAATAAGTGATGGTTTAGATATTTTAATTGGAGAATCAGAAGAAGAGATAAAGTTATCAGAAGAAATGGAGTTTTTAGAGAAGAGACTAAATCGTGGAAAGAAGATTTTAAAGGAAAGAGACGAAGAAATAAAAAATGTAGAAAAGAGAAAAAATGATTTGATAATGTACCTAGCTCACGATGTAAAGACACCACTGACGTCAATTATTGGATATTTAAATCTTTTAAAAGATATGAAGGATATTGAAGAAGAAAAAAAAGAAAAATATTTGGATTTGGTTTTAGATAAAACCTATCACTTGGAAAATCTTATAAATGAGATTTTTGACATAACAAAATTAAATTCTAAAGACTTAATTTTAAACGAGGAAAGATTTAACTTGAAAGGTTTATTAAATGAACTATTGAGTGAATTTAAATTAATATTGAAAGAAAAAAATAAAAAGATAGTTTTAGAAGTTCCAGAAGAAATTGAGATGTATGGAGATATAGAAAAACTTAGTAGAGCTTTTAAAAATTTGATAAAAAATGCTATTTTTTATAGTCATGAAAATTCAGATATAGTTATAAGAGCATACATATCAGATGAATTTATAAATGTAGAATTTGAAAATAAAGCCGATATAATGAGTAAAAAAGATCTAGAAAATATATTTGATAAATTTTATAGGTTAGATAAATCTAGGTCAAGCAAGACTGGTGGATCGGGTTTGGGATTAGCTATTACAAAAGAAATAATTGAGGCTCATTCTGGAGAAATAAAGGCACGTAGTATTGGAGATAAAATCATATTTGAAATATCTATAAAAAGATAGGTGGCTTATAAACCCATATTGTTGATAAATGAAGAAAGCATACTGAAATGTGAGATTTAGATATTAATAAACAATATAGTAAAAGAAGATATGATACTCAATATATTTGTAAAGAAAAAAATTGATAGTGAATAGTGAATGAAATTCATGCTTTTACAAGGTGAAAATTATAATATATTACAGTGAAAGTACTTGAAGGTAGCGAATTAATAAAAACTTAAGATATTGTTAATTGAATATTTTCAAACACAAAATCCTTTTATGGTTTAATAAAGACATAGATAAGGAGTGATTGAAAATGAAGAAAAAAAGTTTATTAAAAGGCATAATAGTACTTTTAACGCTGACGATAGTTATATTTAATCTATTTTCCAAAGGAGTAAAATCTGATACATATTTGGATGATGAAGTGAGCAAGAGTAATACTGAGCTTAAGAAAGATTTAGAAAGATTAGATATTGAAAGTAAATATCTAACGCTTTACGACAAGACAAATAATAAAATAGTATATAGTATTTCTGGAGACAAGAAAGCATATCCAGCATCTCTTACAAAGTTGATGACCGTAATGGCAGGGATAGATGAAGTTAAAGATGTAAATGAAGAAGTCAAGGTTCCTATAGAAGCATATGATAAATTGTATCAGGAGGGAGCTAGTATGGCGGGCTTTTCTCCAGGAGAAAGAGTGAGCTACAAAGATCTTTTATATGGGGCAATATTGCCATCGGGTGGAGAAGCAGCTATGTCTATATCCTATTTAGTTTCAGGAAGTGAACAAGGATTTGTGGATATTATGAATAGAAAGTCTGATGAACTCGGTCTTAAAAATACACATTTTAAAAATTCAACAGGTTTACATAGTGAGGATAACTATTCGACTACAAATGATATGAGTTTTTTGATTAGCCATGCTTTGGACAATAGTTTGTTTAGAGAAATATATAGCTCTAAAAGATATTCTATGAAAGAAAGTAATAAACATTCAGAAGGCATGACCTTTAGAAGTACTTTATTTGAAAAAACAGATAGTAACCTGATACTTGGTGGAAAGACAGGCTATACAACTCAAGCAGGTAATTGTCTAAGTACATATAGTAAGATAAATGGTGTGGAATATATTTTGGTGACAATGAATGCAAACGGGAAATCGTCAAGAGATAAGATTGCCGTAAGAGATGCCGAAAACATATATCAAGTAGTATATAACAATAGCAAATAATAAATATAAATTGACTACAATGAAGAAAAAATAAAAACTTTATTGTAGTCAATTTTTTATTTCAATCTAT
The DNA here is from genome assembly GCF_036639115.1 of Peptostreptococcus sp. Lineage (GTDB taxonomy): Bacteria > Bacillota > Clostridia > Peptostreptococcales > Peptostreptococcaceae > Peptostreptococcus. The sequence continues at coordinate 66,613 of NZ_JAVWJH010000005.1, forward strand.
TTGCCAAAAGGATATAGATTATATGTATAAAAATGTTAATTTTGCTGAAAAGTACGTGCTATTTACACAGCAAATGATATAATGGTATAATATAAGAAAGGCTAATTTAAAGAAATTGTAATTATTTAAAAGCGATTTCATATTGATAAAAAACAAAAAATATTTAAGTGTTATTAGAAGAAATAGAATAAAACTATAAATGCTTATATTTTGTAATATATACTATAAATTAAGAAAGTTATAGTATATTAGATAAGAAAAGTTGGAGGTGGTAAGCGGTTGAAAAAAATAGAAAAAAAAATAGAAGTGATCAACGTTATAATGTTGGCGATATTAATTGCTTGTACCTTAATTGGAAATTCAGCACCATTTCTTTCAGTACTTTTATTAGTATCAATAATTCCGATGATAATAATAGTAGTGAATTCAAACTGGATTTTTAGGGTATCCGCTCTTGTACTTGCGACTGCAATTACATTTATTGTTCATGGAAGTGAAGCTACTTTAGCTACAGTTTGTATATATTTATTACCAGCATTTTTGTCTGCGATAATTTATAATAATGAAGGTTTTAGAGACTCTAAAAATAGAAAAATAAAACTTTCTTTTAGGCAAAATAACAATGTATATAGCTATGCTTCTCTAAGAGTTTTTATGATAGCAATAATAATATTTGCCATGGGTATAATAGGATATTATGCATCCATGAAATATTTTATGAATATTGACATCATTCAAAGTATGCAAAATGAAATAAAGGATATTGTAACAAATTATAATCAACTAATAAAATCAAGTGATCTAAAGGCTGTTGAAGGTTCAGGAGTGTTAGATGTTCTTCAAAATACTGGGACAATAATAATGATATCAGTCTTTATAAGGGCCGTTATTTCAGCGGTAATATCTTACTTTTTCGCTATTCCAATACTTAATAAGTTTTGTGAAAAGAAGATATTTAATATAAAGTTTGATTGTATTATATTACCAGGTAATCCAGTAGGTGTTCTTTTTATTTCAATAATAGTACTCTTTGTTATAGGGTTGGTTTCTCCAGATATTGATACGAAAATCATTATAAACAGTTTTATATTTATAATGAATATATTGTTCTTCTTAGAAGGTACGTCTTTGATAGTCTTTATTATCAAAAGATGGGGCAAAATAAGAAAGAACATAAATTGGATGTTGATGATATTTCTTATAATTTTTATGGGAATATTACCAGGAATTTCTGTACTAGGGATGCTAGACAATCTATGGAACTATAGATTGAGATGGGATCCAAGTTTAAAGAATTTTGGAGGAAAAAATGAGTAATAAAAATCATAAATATTATGTATTTGACTATCTAGAAGAAATATGTTTTTCAGTGATTTTAATATTGAGCTTATACTCTTTTTTCAAAAACTATATAGTAGGGATCATAGGAATAATAGTCTTAGTGGCATTGATCTTTTTTTATCTTAGTAAAAAAAGAAAAGATGAGGAAAGGATTCAAGAAAGAATTAAAAATCTTAGCTTTGACATTAATAAAGTGATTAAAAGAACCATGGTATCCAATCCGGTTCCTCTATGCATAATAGAATTAGATGGAAATATATTTTGGTCAAATAAAAAATTTGACGAAATGATAGGAGAAAATGCAGAAGAAAAAACAATAGGTAAAAATATAGAAGATCTAGTAGGAGATATTACTTTAAGAAAAGTATTGGATGAAAAAAGAGTAATAGAGGATGATTTTGAATATAATGATAAAAAATACAAACTTAATTACTGTTTTACAAAATCCGATGATGAGACAGATGGCAGTGCAGACTATAAAGCAATAATATATTGGATAGATGAAACTGACTATGAAAATCTTAAAGAAAAATATGAAAATAGTAGAGAAGTAGTAATGATTATAGAGGTAGATGGCTATGAGGATGTGCTAAAGAGTACTCCAGAAGAAAATAGACCAATAATTACTATGGATATAGAAAAGCTTCTTTCAAATCTAGAAATGGAAACAGAAGGTTTGATGAGAAAGATGGCAAATGATAAATATGTATTATTCATGAGAAAACATGCACTAGAAATGCTAGAAAGAACTAAATTTAGTATATTAGATAAAGCAAGAGAAATAGACTATGGAAACTCTCTACCAGTCAGTCTGAGCATAGGAGTGGGTTACGATGGTGATACTATCGAAGAAACTGGAGAATTCGCTTCTGGAGCGATTGACATGGCCCTAGGTAGAGGTGGTGATCAGGTTGCAATTAAAAATAAAGATAGTTTCAATTTCTATGGTGGAAAATCCAAAGGCTTTGAAAGAAAAACAAAAGTTAAGTCAAGACTGATAGGTCTTGCTCTAAAAGAGCTTATAAATCAGAGTGATAAGATAATTATAATGGGTCACAAGTATCCTGATATGGACGCTATGGGAGCTGCAGTAGGTGTCTTTGATATATGTAAAGCATATGGAAAAATAGCAAATATAGTGCTCGAAGAAGTGAATGAGGCTGTTGAAATATTTGTGAGCAGACTCAAAGAAGATAAGTATTATAATGGCATGTTTATATCACATGAAAAGGCAATCGATATGTGTGACAAAGACACTCTTATAATAGTGGTAGATACTCATAGACCTAGCTACACAGAGTGTCCAGAGCTATTAGAAATTTCTAAGCGACTAGTAGTAATTGACCATCACAGAAGAGGAGTGGAATATATAAGTGATACAGTATTACTATTCCACGAAATATACGTTTCATCTACATGTGAAATGGTAACAGAACTTATTCAATATACAGATTATGATATTAAAATTCACAGGTTGACTGCTGAAGGTCTTCTTGGAGGAATTTATTTAGATACTAAGAACTTTGAGTTTAAAACAGGAGTAAGAACTTTTGAAGCAGCGTCATATTTGAGAAATATAGGGGCAGATACATTGGCTGTAAAGAAATTTTTCAACTCATATGCTGAGGACTTTTTAGTTAAGGCTGAGATAATTCAAAGAACAGAAATAATAAATGAAAGAATATGTCTTGCATATTCGAAGAAAGAAATAGATAATATTAACATAGTAATAGCTAAGGCTGCTGACGAGCTATTGAATATAAAAAATATAGATGCATCTTTTGTACTTGGAATGAAGGGTGATACTGTATTTGTAAGTGCCAGATCTTTGGGAAATATAAATGTTCACATACTTATGGAAAAGATAGGTGGAGGAGGGCATATAGATATAGCTGGAACACAGATAAGGGATGTCAGCTTGACTCAAGCATATGATATGGTCAAGAAAGTCATAGAAGATTACTTGGAAGATGAGGAGGACTAATATGAAAGTTATACTATTAAAAGATGTAAAAGGTACAGGTAAAAAAGGGGAGCTTAAAGAAGTTAGCGATGGATACGCTAGAAACTTCCTTATAAAAAAGAAATTTGCGATAGAAGCAAGTAATACAAATGTTAAGGAATTAGATGAAAAACAAAAGTCTAAAGAAAGAAAAGCTCAAATAGAGTATGAAGAAGCTGTTTTACTAGGAAAGCAGATGGAAGATGTAAGCATTGTTATTGAGGCAAAAGCTGGAGATGGTGGAAGATTGTTTGGATCAATCACTTCAAAAGAAATTGCAGAGCAGTTAAAAAAACAGAAAAGTATAGATGTAGATAAGAGAAAGATAACTCTTGATGAACCAATTAGATCTTTAGGGTCAAGATTTGTAGATATAAAGATTCATCCTAAAGTAACAACTAAGGTAAGAGTAGACATAAGAGAAAAATAATAAAAAAGAGGTCACCTTTATGGTGGCCTTTTTCTATTATAGGATAATTAAATAAATTGATGTAGACAAAAGGCATTATTAGTAGTAGAATGATATTGAAAGCAAAATATTTTGAAAAGTTTTAAAATTATAAAATTTTAGGGCAAGGGAGAATGATAATGAAGAAATACTTGGTTTTAATTTTATTAGTTTTTAGTATTTTTACGACTGGATGTTCTGGTTTTAGTATTTTTGGCAAAGAAATAATAGCAAAGAGTACGGTCTATTGTGATAATTGTGGATTTAAATCAGATAAAAAAACAAAATTATGTAACAGTTGTAGAGAAAAACCAATATGGCTCTCAAAAAAACCTAAAATTACTAAACAAGTAGGTATAAGGCTTGAAGATGAAAAAGCTGCAGAACTGAAAAAGCAAAAAGAAAAAAATGAAAAAGAATCACTTGAAAATAATAAAGAAGAAAAAGTAGTAACAAAAACCAAGGTTATTAATAAAAAAGAGAGTAAAAAAGAAGAATATGATGTGTGTGAAATTTGTGGAAAAAGAGATAAAATAAGCAACTTGACACATGTGCATGGTGTAGGAGTGTATGTACATCCTAAATGTGGAGAAAACCCACCTGCATGTACATATTGTGGTAATGCTTTGTTTTCTGATGATTTAAATCAAAATGGTATATGCGATAGCTGTGAGTCATCACAAAAGAACAAGGAATCAAATGACAATACTAGCACTAACAATAATTCAGATGATAGCTACAGTGGAGATTATAACTATAATAATGATGATTATACTGATTATAGTCAGAGCAATGAGTATGACGAAAATTCAGATTACTAAATATTTTAGGTATTATAAAGTTCCAGTTGAAAAGTTATAATATTCACTCCAAGATGCAGAGAAGGCCGATCCCCTTCTCTGTTTTTATGCTTTTTAAAATTAGCTTATATATTGATAAAATTTATTTTTTCATACTAGATATTGTGCAGTCGAGCCTATGTAATGACTGCAATAAATATTATATATATGGTGTAATTAATTATATATATATGGTATAATTACATCTTGCAGAAGTAATTTATCATATGAAAACTATATTTTATATGATGAATTATAAAGGAAAATTTTATCTGAATAGAGTTACATTTATATAAAGTATTTAAATGAGAAAAATAATAACAAGGATAGATAAGATATAAGAACAAGGAATAAAAGTGAAAGTATTTTTAGGATATATTAAAATATATCAGGGAGGTGAGATAATTGGCTGACATAAATAGAATACCACCGAGTAGTATAGAATCTGAACAATGTGTAATTGGTTCTATTTTAATTGAAGGGGAAACCATAATTCCCGTTGCTGAGATATTAGACAGTCAAGATTTTTATAGTGACTCACATAGAGTGATATTTGATAGCATGAAAGAACTTAGTGAAGAAAGAGTTCCTATAGATATAGTTACAGTGTCTGAAAAATTGAGAAGTAAGGGTTATCTTGAAGATATTGGAGGAGTAAACTATCTTTCAAGTACTACAACTGTAGTACCAACCACTTCTAATGTAAAAACTTATGCAGAAATAGTAAAGCAAAAATCTGTTCTTAGAAGATTAATCAAGGTATCAAATGATATTATAAGTCTTGGTTATAGTGAAGATGAAGATATAGATGATGTTTTGAATCAGGCAGAAAAGAAAATTTTCGATATATCACAAGATAGAGTAACATCTGACTTTAACCCAATAGGAAAAGTTTTGACAGATGTATACTCTATGATAGAAGACGTCTACAGTAGTGGATCTGAAATAACTGGTCTAGATACTGGATTTTCAGACCTTAACAAAAAGTTAGGTGGACTTCAAAAGAGTGACTTGGTGCTTATAGCTGCCAGACCAGGTATGGGAAAGACAGCATTTGCTCTAAATTTGGTTTCAAATGTAGCTATAAAATCGAAGGCAAGTGTAGCTGTTTTCAGTTTGGAAATGTCAAAAGAGCAGCTAGTACAAAGATTGATTTCTTCTCAGTCTAATGTTGCTCTAAGCAATATTGCCAAAGGAAGAATAGCAGATGATGAATGGAAGAAAATTATGGATGCGATGAAGGTTTTATCATCAGCAGATATATATATAGATGATACTCCAGGTATCAAGGTTTCTGAAATTAGATCTAAGTGTAGAAAGCTCAAGATGGAAAAAGGTCTTGATATGGTCATGATAGATTATCTTCAGCTTATGGAAGGTGATGGAAAAAATGAGAGTAGGCAGCAAGAAGTTTCTAAAATGTCAAGATCATTAAAGATTTTGGCGAAAGAAATGAACTGCCCAGTAGTAGCGCTATCTCAGCTGTCTAGAAACACCGAAACTGGTAAAGATCATATGCCAAAGTTATCGGATTTGAGAGATTCTGGTGCTATTGAACAGGATGCAGATATTGTAATGTTTATCTACAGAGATGAGTATTATAATGGTATAGAAACAGAAAAAAAGAATATTGCAGATATAAAAATCGCCAAAAACAGACATGGTGAAACTTGTGATATTGAACTTGTTTGGATTGGAGAGATTCAGAAATTTAAGGATAGAGCGCGAGAGATATAAAAAACTAAAGAAGAAATAGATTAGAAAGTTCCCGAATTAATATTAGATTTCGGGACTTTTTTTATTTTTGACGATTATAATATATTATAAAGTAAAAACTAATATATTAGTTTGAATTAATAAGGAATTATACCTTCTTAAAAATAAAAAATGGTAAAACTTACAATTTGATTTTAAAATATGTTTTAAAAGTTTATAATTTAAATTTGATAAATAATAAATTTAAATTTAAGAAAAATCAGAATTTTTATAAGTTATAGCTTGTTGATAGATAAAAATGATTTTTAGGATAAATAATTACATTTTTCAAAAAAATCTGAGTTATGCACAGAAAATATGTTCTTTTCAACAGATTTCTGTGGATAACTCCATATTTTTATGTTGATATGTTGCTATATTGCGTTTTTATTTTGCACACAATCCACAATGTTATTAACATTTTATGTGGATAATCTGTATATAATTTAGGTATAATCTGTGTATAGATCCTAGCTAAATGTGTTTATATGTTATTTAAACCTCAAGTCACTTCCATAAAATTGATACATCTGGAAGTTACCCACAATTCGAGAAACGATTCTATCAGTGTATGAATTTCGTATTTCAGATAGACCAAGGTTGGTTGAGATAATGATTTTCTTCCTAGCATTAAGTCTTGAGTTTATTATATTAAACAATTCTGAAGCTGTGAAGGAGTTTACCATCTCTGTACCCAAGTCATCTATGATTAAAAGATCGCAAGTAAATAAATTATTATAATTTTCTTCATCTAAATATGAGAAAGTTTCCGTTTTAAATTTATATCTTTCAATAACTTCCATCAAGTTAAATGCAGTCTGATAAATTACTGTATAGCCCTTATCTAAAAGATCTTTTGCAATACAACTACACAGAAAAGTCTTACCAAGTCCTGGATCACCGCTAAAAAGTAAATTATCTTTTTTGGAGCCTTCTTTTTTATCGAAATTGAAAATATAGTTCTGAGTATCCATAAAAATAGTTTTCATATTTTCGCGAGGGCTAACAGTTATTTCTTCTGTGACTTTATCTGAAAAAAGATCTAAATTAAAGTTTTCGAAATTATCCATACTTAAAATTTCTTCTAGGTTTGACATAACGTAAGAATCATTTAACATTCTTTGTCTAAGACAATTGCACCTTTTACCATTTTCAAGAAAGCCTGTATCCTTACAGTTTTCACACTCATATTTTAGTTCCAGATAGTCAAGTGGTATATTATTTTCTATGAACAATTCATTTTTTCTATTAATCAATTCATTTTGTTGTCTACTTATATTTGAAATATCTTCTTCAGATGCTCCGGAGATCACCAACTTTGTCATTTTTAAACCCATTTTTCGAATTTCTTCACTTATAGATTTTATGTTGGGGTATTTTTTGTAAATTTCTCCAACCCTCTCATCCAAAAGATCTTGGTGCCTATCTCTTCTATACTGATATTCAAGCATAATTTTTCTCATTTTTTCTTTATTCAAGTTTTTTCTCCTCTCTAAAGTATATATAAATATAGGAATCGACCAGCATCTAATAAAAAGCATTTTACCAGTAAATTCCCGTACCTACAACTTAATCAAAATTCTATATAATTGTTGAAATTATTTTTTATTGGAATTTCTTAGAAGTTTATCAAGTTCTTCATCAGAATATTCACCTGTATCCCTTTGTTTAAAATTATGAAACTTTGTATGAATCTTTGGAGTAGAGTAGGCGGTAGTTTTATTCTTTGTTTTACTCTTTTTAGATCGACTTTCCGCATACTTCTTATCTTCCATTTCAATGGCTTCAATAGTTTTAATTCCTTTTTGATGCCAAGAAGTAATGATTTTATCAAAGTATCTAATATTTGGATTGCTTGTATTTACTGATTTTGAGCAGGCCTTTAGTATCACATCCATGCTCATATTATAATCAAAGACCCAACGATCAATAGCCTCTTTTTCAAATTCTGTAGGAGTTCGATTGAAGCCTAGGGCTCTAAATACTGTTTTATAATTTTCATTTTTATCTGAGCGAGATTCTTCAAGGATTTCTATATCATCCTCATTTTTAACAGAATTATCAAACCAAGATTTCATAATTCCTATCACATACTTTACTGACTTTATTCTTCCATTATCCTTGGCAGCTCTTTCAAAAGCTTTGACAGCTATCTCTGGTTCGAAATTATATAACTTTACTGAGTCCAAAATATCAATTTTTTCAGGTGGAGTAAGCACTCTTCCTGCTATTTTTTCTATTTTATTATACATATTTATATATTCAAAAGAAGAAGCTGTATCAAGGGTATTATCCAGATTTTCTTTTGAAGATTTAGATCTAGAATGCTTTGATAGATATTCTGTTTTAATATCCAAAAATTCAATCGCAAGTCCATCATCTCTATTATGGATTTTAATTATCCCCATATTTTCCCAAAACTTCCAAGCTGAGACAACTTCATCTTCTGTAATTCCTATAATATTTGCTATAGCTTGATTATCCATTTCATCACTGTGAAACCCTCTATACAAAAAGGCACTTTTGTATCCAAGAAGATAAACCTTTATTTGGTTTCCATTTGCAATGGGTATGTATAGATCAAAAAATAGACTAGGAATTATTACGTCACTATAATTTTCATCTCCCATAGATTTAAAAAACATACAAAAAACCCCTTTCTACAAGTACTTACCAATATAATTATTTTCTTAAAAATTCCTTATAAGTTAATATGCAACTAAGGCTTATATTAGTAATATCAAGTCCTATAGAGGACTTTTTCGAATCTTATCTATACAATTATAACACAGAAAGTAAAGATAAAAAATTGTTACTTGTATGGATATATAAAAAAAGCCCCAGAATACTCCAAGGCTTTAAAACTTTAATTTACTTGTGATATGGTTCATGGTTATTAATTCTAAAGCATCTATAAATCTGCTCCAAAAGTATTAGTCTCATCATTTGATGTGGAAATGTCATATCAGAAAATGACATTTTCATATTTGCTCTTGTAAGGACATCATCAGATAGACCCAAAGATCCACCGATTACAAAGCAAAGATGACTATTGCCAGTAAGAGAGAGAGCTTCTATTTTATCTGCAAATGTCTCAGATGACATCTTATCCCCATCTATTGCAAGGGCTATAACGTACTGACTTTGCTTTATTTTGGAAAGGATAGAGAATCCTTCCTTTTTCTTAACCATTTCCATTTCTTTATCGCTTAAATTTTCTGGAGCTTTTTCATCGCTAACTTCTAAAATATCTAGCTTGCAATATTTTGATAATCTCTTAGAAAATTCGTCTATACCAAGTTTTATATATTTTTCTTTAATTTTTCCAACGGTTATTAAACTTATTTTTATCATACATTCTATTTCCTTAATTTGCCTATTGTATTTTAGCAAGTATTTAGAGCTATTTTACATAAGCTTTATTTTAGATAATATTTTCCAATAATTATCTGGCTATTTTATATAACTTTGAGATATCATCTCTCATCAAAACATTTAAGCTTACATCACTTCCAATTTTCATTCCATTTTCTGTAAGTATTGAGTTTGATGTTTCAAATGCAAGTGCAGGGAAGTTATTTTCTCTGCTTAAATGTGCGAGTAAAATATTTTCTGTTCCATTTTTAATTAAATCAACCGCAAATTTAGCTGCTGATTCATTGGATAAATGGCCAGTATCAGACATTACTCTTTTTTTGAGCATATAAGTGTAAGATCCCATCAAAAGCATTTCTTTATCATAGTTTGATTCTAGGACTACCAACTTTGATCCCAAAATACTTTCTCTTATACTATCAGAAATATGACCGATGTCTGTCGCTATAGATATTTTTTCATCTTTTTCATTAAAAAGGTTAAATCCTACTGGATCGGCTGCATCGTGAGTAATAGAGAAGGGCTTGATTGCCATATCTCCAAGAGCATATACCTGATCATTTTCAAATATATTTATATTGGATTCTTTTACCTTACCTATTTTTTCTTCTATTGCCAGCCAAGTTTTATAGTTGACAAATATTGGTAGGTCGTATTTTCTTGATAAAATTCCTACTCCCTTTATATGATCGGTATGTTCATGTGTAACAAAAATACCGTTTAACTTATTAGCATCTACATTTATTTCATTGAGTCCATTAGTGATTCTTTTACCACTAAGCCCTGCATCTATTAGTATATTTGTATCTTTATATCCTACATAGTGGCAATTACCACTACTTCCGCTTCCTATTGAACAATAATCCATATGTCCTCCTCTCCAAGGTCTAGCTAATCATATCTATTATAAGGCATTTTCATTAATATTTCATTGTTTTTTTGATTTTCTATAATAAAAGAATTTTCAAAATTAAATTTAAGGGATTAAATTTTTAGTTTCGGGAATTATCTTTATCGCAATAAAAAAGACTAGAGAGTTTTTCTCTAGTCTTTGCTTTTCATTTTAACAATCCCTGCTTATAGATTACTCAACTACAGAGAAGTCTTCCTTGCCTACACCACATTCTGGGCATACCCAATCTTCTGGGATATCATCAAATGAAGTTCCTGGTGCTATACCACCATCTGGATCTCCTACTTCTGGGTCATAAACCCAACCACATACATCGCATACATATTTCTTCATAACATTTCCTCCTAGTATATAAAATTTATTTATTTTCTTTGCTCTTAGTATTAGTTATACCCATGAACAAAAAATATAAGCAAGTTTTTTAAAAAATCTGTACTTTTTAGCTAAAAATTTTAAACAAACTTTAATATAGGCTTTCGGTAAAATATATTTCAGCCAAGTATTTGCATTTTTAGACCTAAACAGTTTAAATAAATGACTTTAGAATAGTTTAACTTTTCTTCACTAAGTTTTCATGAACTAGTTAAACAAGTTTTCTAGAGCATTCAGGACAAATCCCTATAAACTCAAGATTGTGTCCAGTAATTTCGTAGCCAGTCTGATCAGAAATCTCATTTAAAAGAGAATCTACAGGACAAATATCCACATATGAAACCTTACCACACATTTTACAAGTAAGGATATGTTGATGATTTGTATTGTTTAATTGAAACACACTATTACCATCAGAAAGCATTTGTTTAATGATAATGTCGGATTCTGTCAGCGCATTTAAAGCTCTATAAACTGTAGACAGATTAATATTAATTTCTTTTTTTAAATCAGTATATATTTCTTCTGCTGTTAGAGGAGCATCTGAATGTCTAAGGCAGTTCAAAAGAAGCATCCTCTTTCTAGTAGCTTTGAGCTTAGCAGACTTTAACATATCATTATTTTCTTGTCTGTGATTGTCCCTTGAACAATTACAAGATGGATTACTCACTTTATCACCTCTTTTTCATACTTCTTAAAATAGATTATACCACTTAATTGAGAATAAAGAAAACAATTTTTTTAAAATAGTAATGAAATTACAAAAAAATATAATAAATACATATACAAAGATAATTATAACTCTGAAAAGTAGAATAAAAAGTAATTTGATAGAAAAGTTTGTCAAAATAAAAAAGTATGAGAGTAGTTCTTGTTAGGAAAAAATATAAGGCTAATAAAGTGAAGGATTAGGGTAAAATATTTTACATTTAACAGAAAATACTGCTTTAAAATATAAAATAAAAATATATAGAAAAGTAGTAAATAAAGAAAAAAATCAATTTCATGGAAATAAAAAGTATAAAAATTTTAAGGAAAAAATATAACTTAGAAAAAGAAGTACTTAATGTATAAAAAATATCAATTCTTTAAAATAATAAATAAAAGTATGAAATTCATACAAATTAGTTATTTTTTGTGAGATGAAAAATATGATTATTATTAAAAATAATAAGTAATAAATCTTATTATTTATTTACTTACATTTAAATAATAAGGTTTTTGTTTGAAAAAATAAATAAAAAAAGTATTTTTGTATAAAAAAATGTTTTAAGTGCCTTTGAAAGGGAAATAAATATAAACATAAAAATTTAAAGAATATAATAATAGTTATTTTATAAACAATTAGAATTTAAAGTCTGAATTTAATATATGTGGCAGAAAAGTATTTGCAAAATATAAGTAAAAAAACGATTTAAATTTTCGGAATATACTGTCAATTATAACTAGAGATTATAATCATTAATTTTAATAAAAAAAGGGGAGGAAAGAAAAATGGAGTTATTTAGAAAAAAAGATTTAAGTCGATTACTTAGTGAAAGAGCAGTGAGGGAGAAAACATATGGTTTTTTTGACTTATTCCTCTTGGGAATTGGTGCGATAATAGGTACAGGAATATTGGTACTTACAGGTATTATAGCATCAACTCAGGCAGGACCAGCGGTTATACTGTCATTTGGAATATCAGCACTAGCGGCGATATTTATAGGTCTCTGTTATGCAGAAGTTGCGACCTCGATACCGAACTCAGGTAGTATTTATGGATATGCATGGGTTGTATTAGGACAGTTTCCAGCGCATCTACTTGGTTGGACAATGATAGGTGTGTATATACTTTCAGCAGCAACCGTTGCAAATGGATGGACTGGATATTTTGCAGCACTATTTAGTGACTTTGGAATAGAAATACCAGAGAAATTCTTGATGAGTTACTCTCAAGGTGGAATAGTTAATCTTCCAGCCATACTGATTGTATTGTTGATTTCCTTTATACTTACAAGAGGTAGTAAGGAAAGTAAAGCGATAAATAATGTAATGGTAATACTAAAGTTAGCCATACTTGTATTGTTTGTAGCTGTAGGAATATTTTATATTGAACCTATGAATTGGGCTCCTTTTGCTCCATTTGGTGCAAGTGGTGTATTTGCAGGAGCTGCAACGGCATTCTTTGCATATTTAGGATTTGATACCTTGGCAACAACAGCAGAAGAGGTAAAGGATGTTCAGAAAACTTTGCCAAAAACAATAATAATATCGGTGCTAGCATCGACAACACTTTATATAATTGTATGTCTAATATTAACAGGAGTAACAAGATATTCTAATTTGAACAAGCCAGAAGCTATGACTTTTGCGATGGACTTGATAGGACATCCGACAGTAGCAATGATAATATCAGCAGGTTCTGTAGTTGGTATATTGGCCGTAATACTAGCCTTTTCCCTAGGAGCATCCAATATTACTATGTCGATGTCACAGGGAGGATTTTTCCCTAAGGTATTCTCAAAGATGAACAAAAAATCAAAGAGTCCAAACTTTGCGATACTTTGTATAGGTCTAATTACGGCAGTATTTGCAGGTATATTAGATGTAAAAGCATTGGCAAATTTGGCAAATATTGGTTCACTAATAGCCTTTGCAATACTATGTTATGTATTGATGAAGTTTAGAAAAATGTATCCGAATTCAATTGGAGGATTTAAGGTCCCCCTATATCCAGTAGTTCCAATATTAGGTATAGTGACATGTACATTCCTTATTATAAATCTTGATTTGATGAGTTGGATAAGTTACGCTTTATGGTTGGTAATAGGTAGTATAATATACTTTGCTTATTCCAAAAAAACGATAGCAGTCTAGTTTATTCTAGATTATTATATAAAAGCAATATTTGTTAAGAGGTAAGAATTGGATTAGAAAGAAGAAGTGAAATACTTAAGTTAGCCTAATTAAATTATAGTTCGCAAGAAATTAGCTTTAGCCTAATTAAAAAAGACACCCTTTCATATGAAAGGGTGTCTTTTTTTGCAAATTGTTATTTGCTTTTGAACTTTTACTATTTTATAATTGAACTTTATATGGGGATATAAAGTTTGTATTATCTGTTTTATTATTTTGCTTTTTCTCCCAGAAGTTCCTCATTTTTATTCATAACTTTTTTGTAAAGAAAAACACCTAAGACATCTGAAATGCTCCATCCTACTACTACTGCAATTCCTATAGAACTAAATCCAAATCCTACACTCGCAAGTCCATATGCAAGTAATACCCTGACAGCTTGAGACATAATCGTTAATATAACTGAAAGTTTGATTTCTCCAAGCCCTCTAAAGAATCCATAAAACATGACTATGAATCCTAGAAGTACATAAAATATTGAGACAAATCTAAGATATCTTACGCCTATATCTATAATCTCTACTGATTCTCTCTTTACAAATATAGCTATTAGATCAGGTGCGAATATAAATGCTAGAGAAGTGATAATAATAGATATGATTCCTATTAATTTCACTACATCTTTAAAGCCTTCCTTTATTCTTTCATCATCTTTTGCACCCTTATTTTGGGCTGTATATGTAGAAAATGCGTTGCTTAAATCCTGAAGAGGTCTATTTGCAAATTCATCTACCTTAGAACAAGCCGCAAATGCTGCAATAGTCATAGTTCCAAATGTATTTACAAGTCCCTGGACAAGCATCATACCAAAGCTAGATATTGACTGTTGAATAGCCGTTAAAACAGAATAGTTGAGAACTTCTTTAAAGCAAGATCTGTCAAATACCAAATCTTTTCTCCTAAACTCTAAAAATTCCATTTTTTTGACAGTGTATACAAGAGCGAATATACCTGCAACTGCCTGTGCTATTAGTGTAGCAAGCCCAACACCCATAGTTGCCATATTGAATTTGATTACAAACAATAAATCTAGCACAATATTTATAACACTTGATATCATTAAGAAATAAAGTGGTGACTTTGAATCGCCAATTGACCTCAGTAGATATGCGCATATATTATATAGACCTGTGAAAAACAATCCTATGAAAATATATAGTAAATAATCTTTTGCATATGGAAGGATCTCTACAGGAAGCTTAAATAATATTAGTATTTCATCTAAAAAAATTACGGTGAATATACTAAGTATAAGGCTTATAGCCATTATAAATATAAATGACGTTGAAATAGTTTTTTTGAGCTGATCATATTCCTTTGCTCCGAAAAGTTGTGAGAATAGAGTACCAACACCAATTGAAAGTCCTATTAATATAGAGCTTATAAAACTCATAATTAAAAAACAAGATCCAACTGCAGCGAAGGCTTCGTTTCCTACAAAACGACCTACTACTACTGAGTCAACGACATTGTATAATTGTTGAAATAAATTTCCTATAAACATAGGAATAAAAAACTTTATTATTAAAGACATGGGATTTCCCTTAGTCATATCACCCTTCATTGCTTACCTCCTATAATATATCTCTAATTCCTCATTTATGGGGTTTTTATAAACTTCGCAGTCCACATTATAAACATAATCAATAGTTTCTTTGTTTATAATTTCTTTTGGTGAACCTTGTGCATATATTTCTCCATTTTTTAAAATATATAGATAGTCGCAGTATCTTGCAGCCATAGAGATATCATGAAGTGCGGCAAGTACGCTGATGTTTAAATTTTTCATAATTTTAAACATTTCTAGTTGATTTTTTATATCAAGGTGATTTGTAGGTTCGTCAAGTATCATAAAATCTGGTTCTTGGCAGATTGCCCTAGCAAGTATTACTCTTTGTTTTTCTCCACCTGAGAGTGTGAGAAAGCTTCTATCTTGGTATTCTAAAAGACCAACCTTTTTCAAGGCGTCTTCTACAATTTTAAAATCATTTAAATTATCTTTTTCCATAATTTTCTTGTGGGGTATACGTCCCATCAAAACTATTTCTTTTACAGAAAAATCAAAGTCTAGATTATTAAATTGTGAAACTACGGATAAATGTTTAAATATATTCTTGTAACTATCATTTAAAATATCAATATCTCCAAGTTTTATGCTACCACTTTTTGGATTTATTGATTTGTAGACTGTTCTTAAAAGTGTGGACTTTCCTGAACCGTTTGGTCCAATTATTCCAGTAAATTTCTTTTTTTGACAGCTCATATCTACATTTTTTAATATTTTTTTCTTATCTATTTCTACTGATAAATTTCTTACATCTAGATTCATATCTAACCTCCAAACCTATTTCCTCTCTTCAATAATATGTAAATAAATACTGGTCCACCTATTAGGGCAGTGATAATGCCTATTGGAAGTTCTGTATTATTTATCAATATTCTTGAGAGTATATCTGACAAGGACAAAAATATTCCTCCAAATAACATACTTAAAGGTACAAGTTTTTTGTGGTCAGATCCAACAAGAGCTCTTACTATGTGTGGAACTGTAAGTCCTACAAAACCAATTATTCCAGAGCTTGAGACAATCACACCAATTAAAAGTATACAGATAAATATATAAACTTTTCTGTATACATTTATATTTACTCCTAAGGTCTGAGTAACCTCTTCATCCATCAACATAGCATTTAGATTTCGATGCTGTGTAATAAAAAATATAGCGGCAAAGAAAAGTAAGACACTGATTAAAATCAAGTTTTCTTTGTTGGCTTTGGCAAGGCTTCCCATGGTCCAGAAAGTTATATCCTTGATTTTTTCTGAGTTGCCAGATATGTAAATCAAGAGATTGGACAAACTAGTTGCTATAGAATTGATTATCGTACCTGCCAGTATTAGTTTGACCGTGGACAGCTTGCCCTTATGAGAAGCCATAAGTAGAACCAAATATCCAGCTATAAAGGCTCCTGCAAATGCGAAGAATGAAATTCCAAGGCTATTAACTGTTATAACTGTGATCGAACTAATCATAATAGCAAATGTGGCTCCGAGTGATGCACCAGATGATATACCAAGTATATAAGGATCAGCCAGTGGATTTTTTAGAGTTGCCTGCATAATTACACCACACAGGCTTAGTCCCATACCAACAAGTATAGATAAGAGAGCTCTTTTTATTCTAATATCAAAAATAATACTCTTATACATATCTTCATTTGCCATATTACTTATAGAAAAATTGCTATTAAATATTTTATTCGATATCAAGGAGATTACATCAGTAAAATTTATTTTGACCTGTCCCAATGATATAGATAGAATAAACACAAATCCTAAAGCTAAAAAGGATAATAGAAAATATATTATAAAGTGATTATTCTTAGTTCTTTTCAACACTAGCACCTCCATTTAAAAAAGTAGAAAGTGTTTTGTAAGTATTTGAAAGTTCTATTTCTCCTCTTACAGCGGATGTATAATCTATTGAAAATACCTCTTTATTTTTAATTGCCTTTATATCTTTTAAATTTTTATTGTCCAGAAGTGATTTCACTAGGGAATCTGGATCTTTGGATTGAAATTCTGATACTATAATTTTGTCAGGATTATTTTTAATAATTATTTCATCAGAAAGTTCAATATAACTATCTTTTGATATTTCTTGATACTCATATCCAAAGTCTTCTATAATCTCAGAAATCAATACACCTTCTTTTGGGCAGTAGAAATCTTTATTGCTAGACCTTGATATAAACAGTACCTTTTCATCGTGTTTTTTGACAGACTCTAGTGAACTATTTATTTTTTCTTTTTCCTTATTTAAAAACTCATCCACTTCATTTTCAATCTTGAATATTTTCTTAAAATTATCGAGGTCATCATAATATTGTTGAAGGCTTCTTCCAGTAGTGAAGTTGATAGCTGGAAGTGCCATTATGTCATTAGATTTATAAAATTCAAGACTACCTGATCTATCATCTTTAAATCCAGAAGACATAGAGTAGACCAAGTCTGGCTTTAGTGAAAGAACAACTTCCTTTGATGGCCACATAGTGGTAAGTACATTTAACCCTTTTAGTGAGTCCTTCTTTACACTATCTCCTGAATCAAGGTAGCCAACTCCGACTATTTTATCTTTTAGTCCGAAATAATCCATATAGTCAACTAAAGCCTCTCCAAGCACAACCACTCTTTCTGGATCTTTTTTAATTTCGAGTTCTTCTTTTTCTCCCGAGTCATCATAAATAGTGAGCGTAGGTTTGTTTTTTACTGTGTCTTTCTTGTTTTGTAAATCCTTATCACTACTGCATCCCACCAGAAATACCAATAGCAACATTACTAATAATTTTTTATTTTTCATTTTAATAAATCCTCCTTGTTAATATTGATTCTCATTACATAATAACAAAAAAATACTTTTTACAATGTTGAACACATCATAAAAAGTATTGAGAAAATTTATTTATTGAATTATTTGTTTTTAAATTGTAGACGATATTCTTTGGGAGTGAGGCTATACTTTCTTTTAAAGGCATAGGTATAATTGCTAGGTGAAGAATATCCAGTATCAAAAGATATTTCAGTGATATTTTTACTTGTGTTTTCAAGATCAAACTTAGATTTTTCTAAAAGCTTAGTTCTGTGATAACTAAAAATGGTATCGTGATAGATTTCTTTAAAACCATCATTTAATCTATTTTTATTAATAGCGAGTATACTGGAAAGTTCTTCAATAGTAGGTGGATCATCTATTCTTTCCATAAGCATGCTTGGAATTAATTTTATTTTTTCAATTTCATATAAATCTAAGTCCAAACTATTATTTTCTCCAAGTTTTTCAAAGGAAATAATTCTAGAAAATATTTCCATAATTTTTGCTTCCAAAAACAGAATTTTACTATTATAATCCATTTTATTTTTGTATATTTCTAAAAATACATTTGATATATCTGGGGCAACTTTTCTGCCTAGATAATAGTCAGATCTAGAGCTCTCTTCTAATTCTTCTATAGTGTCAAACCATAAATTTAGACCTTGGCTGCCAAAGTAAGAGTCGATCTTTCTTTTGTCACCAGCAATTGAAATGCCTTTATATGGCTTGTCTTTTCTGTATATAACTTCGCCGTTCATATCTTTTGATAGGGAGACAGACATCTCTCCTTCTATAAATTTTGTATGTCCTAAGCTTTCTTCATTTATTTCCATTGACCCTGATATACAATACTCAATTTCAAAGTAATCACTGGACATATTAAATGAGGTAATCATATCTCTGTTAAATAAGACATCGTATATCACAAGCATAAGTCCCTCTTTTAGCGTAAAAAACTCTATTCTGCCACTTCCAAACTCTTCTTTTATTTTATATATTATAAATTGTTCGCTCTGCTCTTTTATATCCGAGAATACCTCTCTTTGAAGAAAATACTGAGCTACTAAATCTTCATCTTTTATATTGCTAATATTATATTTACTCAAAATGGACCTCCATCCAACCAAATAAGTCTATAAGTCTATAAATATACTAGAGTTGTATATTCAATATAATTTCCCTTATAAATATAGTGTTTGCATAAAAATATTCTACTTATATTATACTATATTTTTAGCCAAAGAACTAAGCAGAGAATGCTCATGGATATATGAATAAGGGTATAGTTTTAAAATTAGAAACTGGAATTATAATCTCTAATCTGTGTAATTATTAGCAAAAAAAATAGAATTAATTTTTAAATAGAAAATTTATTAAAGATAAAATAAAATCTCTATTAAATTATTATCTGTTTACGGTAGATATCTTAATATAGGTGTAGTATTTGCTCAAAATAAACAATATAATAAATCAATAGTGTATCGTTACAAAATATAAAAATCATATTTATTGATTATTTTCTATCAATAGATGTTATAATAAAAATATGAAATTTATATTTCAATCAATTCAGATTATTCTTGATAAGTTTATATATGAAATAGGCTTATTCTAGGGGGAATCTGTAATTATATTATATTTTTGTGGGGTGAAAAAATGGAATATTCTGAACTGTTTACGCCTATTAAGATAGGTAACGTGGAGATTAAAAATAGGTTTGCACTTGCACCTATGGGACCTTTGGGACTTGCTGATACAGATGGAGGCTTCAACCAAAGAGGGATAGACTATTATGTAGAAAGAGCAAAGGGTGGAACCGGACTAATTATTACCGGTGTATCATTTGTAGACGAAGAGGTAGAGCAACATGGAACACCTACCTGTCCATCATCAACTATGAATCCACTTCATTTTGTTAGAACTGCCAAAGAGATGACAGAAAGAATACATGCCTATGGGGCAAAGGTTTTCTACCAAATGTCTGCAGGATTTGGTAGAGTATCTATACCAAATATAATAGGAGAGCATGCTCCAGTAGCACCTTCTGTAATACCACATAGATTTTTGGATATAGATTGTAGAGAAATCACAAAAGAAGAAGTACAAATGATGGTCAAAAAATTTGGTGATGGTGCATTTAACTGTAAGAGAGCTGGATTTGATGGTATTCAAATACATGCTGTTCATGAAGGTTATTTACTAGATCAATTTGCGATTGCATTTTTCAATCACAGAGAAGATGAGTATGGTGGTAGTCTAGAAAATAGACTTAGATTTGCCAAAGAAATAGTGGAAGAAATAAAGAGAAGATGTGGAGAAGACTTCACTGTAACATTGAGATATAGCCCTAAGAGTTTTATTAAAGACTGGAGAAAGGGTGGTCTTCCTGGAGAAGAATTTGAAGAAAAGGGAAGAGATATAGAAGAGGGGATAGAAGCAGCAAAACTATTGGTATCATATGGATATGAAGCACTCGATGTAGATGTTGGTTCTTATGATGCATGGTATTGGAGCCATCCACCAATGTATCAAGAGAAGGGACTTTATAGACCATTTGCAAAGATAATGAAGGAACATGTAGATGTACCAATTATATGCGCAGGAAGAATGGATAATCCTGATATGGCACTTGAAGCTATCAAAGATGGTACTTGTGACGTAATCAGCTTGGGTAGACCATTACTTGCAGATCCTGACTATGTAAAGAAGCTAAGATCATCTAGAAAAGATGAAATCAGACCTTGTATATCATGCCAAGAAGGTTGTATGGGAAGAATACAGGAGTATTCTCTAATCAACTGTGCAGTTAATCCAATGGCAGGTAGAGAGTCAGTAACAAAATATAATCCTATATTAAAATCTAAAAAGGTTATGATCATAGGTGGAGGGCTTGCTGGTTGTGAAGCAGCTAGAGTGCTTGCAATAAGAGGACATAAGCCAGAAATATTTGAAAAAGATGACAAACTAGGTGGAGTATTGTTAGCTGGTGGAGTTCCATCATTCAAAGAAGATGATTTGCATCTTGCAAGATGGTACGCTAGACAGCTAGAGATACTAGAAGTTCCAGTAAATTTAAATACAAAAGTTGATGCTAATATGATAAAAAACTCATATTTTGATGTCTTAATAGTAGCAACAGGTTCAAAGCCAAAAGTAATAGATCTAGGATGTCCAGAGAAAACTTTTGAAGCTATGGATGTGTTATTAGGTAAGAAGGATCCAGGAGAAAAAACAGTTATTTTAGGTGGTGGTTTAGTAGGTTGTGAGCTAGCACTACACCTAAGAGAACTAGGTAAAGAAGTAACAATAGTAGAAGCTTTGGATGATATATTAAAAGTTAACGGACCAATATGTCATGCAAATCATGATATGTTACATGCTTTAATTCCTTACAAGAATGTAAATACAGAGTTGCTTTCAAAAGCTAAGAGTTTTGATGGTAAGAATCTTACAATTACAACTCCAGGTGGGGAAAAGACAATAGAAACAGACAGTGTAATACTAGCTATAGGATATAATTCAAATAAAGACTTGTATAAGGAAATAGAAGCAGAAATTCCTGAAATATACGAGTTAGGCGATGGAAAAGAAGTATCAAATATAATGTACGCTATTTGGGATTCATTTGAAGTAGCAAATCATATTTGCATGTACTAATAAATAAAAGAGGTCTCCAGAATTACTGGGACCTCTTTTTTGTTTAAATATATTCTTAGTAAATTTTATTATTTATTTATTTATGAATATGATCTCTTGGCTTGTATTTATCCGGAAGTATATCAAGGTACTCTTTGTCAGATTCTCTATGCCTGTCTGGATCCTTAAAGAAATCTCTAACCATAGTAACCACTACTCCAGATAAGAATAGTAGACCTATTAAGTTTGGTATTGCCATAAGACCATTTAAAGTATCTGATATAGCCCATATAGATTGAAGTCCACCGATTGAACCAACAAATACAAGTGGTATAAAAATAAGTCTATAAGGAGTTATAAATTTTTTACCTAGTAGGTACTGAGTACATTTCTCTCCATAATATGACCAACCCAAGATTGTAGAAAAGGCAAATAAAGTAAGTCCGATAGATACAATATATTTTCCTCCTCTGATACCTTCTTCAAAGGCAGCTGAAGTAAGAGCAGCTCCCTGTAGTCCAGAGTCCCAAACTCCTGAAACCAAAACAACTAGGGCTGTCATAGTACATATAACGATAGTGTCCATAAATACTTCAAATACTCCCCACATACCTTGTCTTACGGGATGATCTGTAGTAGCGGCGGCATGAGCTATTGGAGCACTACCAAGACCAGCTTCATTAGTAAATACACCACGTGCAATACCATTTCTCATAGCCATCATAAGAGTAGAACCAGCAAATCCACCAACTGCAGCTTGACCTGTAAAGGCTGAGCTAAATATTAGGCTAAATGCATGTGGAATCTGATTTGCATTTATAAAGATTATTAATAGAGAGCCTAATATATAAAATAATGCCATAAATGGTACCAACTTTTCTGTAACTTGACCGATTCTTTTTATACCGCCAATAATAACTATTCCAGAAAGAACTGCCAAGACAATACCTACAACAATAGGATTTACATTAAAAGAAGCCTTCAAAACTTCTGCAATAGAGTTTGATTGTGTCATACATCCTATACCAAAAGATGCTAAAGCACCAAACAACGCAAATAACTTTGCTAGCCAATTCTTGCCAAGACCTCTAGAAATATAATACATAGGTCCTCCATAAAAAGAACCTTCATCATCCTTTACTCTATATGTAATAGAAAGTATAACTTCGGCGAATTTTGTAGTCATACCTAAAAGTGCAGACAGCCACATCCAAAATACAGCTCCAGGACCACCAACCGCAATAGCGAGTGCGACACCGGCTATATTACCAGTACCTACAGTTGCAGCTAGTGCAGTGGATACAGCTTGAAATGCAGAAACTTCTCCCTCACCGACATTACTTTTTTTAAACATCTTAAAAAGAGTGTTTTTCATTATATATCCAAATTTGGATAAGACAATAAACTTAGTTTTAATTCCTATAAATAGTCCAGTTCCGAGTAATAAAATCAACATCGGCCAGCCCCAGACAAATTCACCGATGAGTTTGTTTACATCTAAAATCGTATTCATAACTTATCTCCTATTAAAATAAAATTCCAATAAAGTAATAAAAATAATAACTTTATTTATAAAAGAAAAAAGGACTTTGTTTTGATAAAGTATATAATATATAAATGAATTTAGTGTGAATTCTTAATATTATTCAAAAAAAGTAAACTTAGTAAAAAAGTAGGATATCGTAATATAATATATTTAATAATTAGTAGATAGGCTTATTCTTATTCTTGTATAGAGAAACATATTTTTTGAATATTATAAAAACTTTTCGTAAAAAAAATATAAAAGTCTGTTTTGTTCATATTTAGAAAGACAATGAAAAAACAAAAGCCAGATCAAATGTATTTTTCTATGAAAATTGAAAGCTTTAAATAGGAAGTATATATAAAAAGTAAGCATTATGAGGGTAAGTTATAAACTTAAAATACAATTAAAAATTTGACTGAAAATAAAAAATTAAAGAATATAAAAAATGAAAAAATAAATTAAAGAAAGAAAAAAAGCTGAATAAGAATAGTAAAAAAGGCATTTAGGGGTATATCTATATAGTAGAGGAATGATATATATATAAAATAAAATTATGTATTAAATTATAAAAACATTAAGCAAAAAGTATATTTTCATAATTTTTTAAGAAAAATATACAGTTTTTATTGACAAAAAGTTAATATAATAATATACTTTTATTATATTAAAAGCGAACAATTTGCATTTGATTCCCTTTAAGGAAATTAAAATTTATTTATGAATATAATATATAAAAATATAAAAAAGGAGGTAATTATGAAAAAAATTGGAGTGAAAATTTCAGCACTTCTCTTGTCAGCGTCGATTTTATTGGTTGGATGTTCAGGAGGGGGAACCGATCAAGTAAAAAAGGATGATGGCAAACTAAATGTATATAGTAGCTTTTATCCTATGTATGATTTTGCAAAAAAAATAGGTAAAGACAAGGTAAATGTCAATAATTTAATACCTGCAGGGACGGAACCACATGATTGGGAGCCAACACCAAAAGATTTGGTGAATATTGGTGACTCAGACGTATTTATATACAGTGGAGCAGGTATGGAAGGCTGGATTGACAAGGTATCTGAAAATGTTAAAAATGATAAGATGGAAATGGTTGAGGCATCAAAAGGTGTAAACTTACTGAGCTCTAAAGAAGAACATCTTGATAAAGAGATAAACAATGATAAACATGAGCATGGGGCATATGATCCACATGTTTGGCTTGATCCTGAGAATGCAAAAATTCAAATGAAAAATATAAAAGAAGCATTTTCAAAGGCAGACCCTAAAAACAAGGACTTTTATGAGAAAAACTATGAAGAAAATGCAGTAAAGTTAGATAGTTTGGATCAAAAATTTAAAGATGAAATTGGAAAAACAAAAAAGAAGGATATAATAGTTGCTCATGAAGCGTTTGGATATCTTTGTAAAGCATATGGAATCAATCAAATAGGAATAGAAGGTTTATCTCCAGATTCAGAACCAGATGCAGCTAGAATGGCAGAAATAACAAATTTTGCCAAAAAAAATAATGTAAAATATATATTCTTTGAAGAGCTAGTAAGTTCTAAAGTATCTGATACCCTGGCAAAAGAGATTGGTGCCAAAACAGAAGTATTAAATCCACTAGAAGGGCTTACTGATCAGCAAATAAAAGACGGAGGGGATTACTTTTCAGTAATGGAAAAAAATCTAAACTCAATCTTAAAAGCATTAAATTAGTAAACTTATATTTGGATGTTGAAAATTAAACAAAAGAATAATAAAAAAATCCTAGAGAAAGTACTTTAATTATTTTTAATATTAAAATGAAAAATCTCAAAATAGATGACTGACTTATAAGTTTGAATTCTGAATTTTGACTTTAAATTTGAGTAAATAAACAAAAAATAATGTTGAACTATAAGTTAATTTAAAAATCTCTTAAAGGCTGAATCTAAGCGTGATATAAAGTGATACTCTACTTAAAAAATAAATTGATTAAGTAGAGTATTTTTTTATAGGAAAAAATATTTATGGTTGACTTATGATTTTTAAGGTGGTAACATAATAACCAACAAGAAGTTAATTCACAGAATACTTTTAAAATAAGTATGTGGATAGAATTATTAAATATTAAAAAAGGAGAAAAAAGATGAAAATATTACTTAACAACAGAAATTATTATTATTACTTTAGCTACTACGGATAGGGGATTGTAACACTGTTTCGATTAAATCAATTTGATTTCGGCATTGTTTGCAAGCCCCGCTTAGGATACAAAAGCAAAGGTTTGTGGCATGTCGGCTAAAGTGATAAGATGTTGTAAAAGTAATTTTACTATCGCCGCGTGTTGGCGGTTTTTTTTATACCCAAATTTCGCATTGTGTATACCGCCGCTTTATATTCGGCGGTTTTTTTGATTTTTAAATAACTTAAATTATAGGAGGATGAGGTTTTATGAATGCAATTATTACGATTTTAACGCAAAGCATGTTTTTGGCAATTATGGGAATAGGAGTGTACATTACTTATAAAATTTTAGATTTTCCAGATATGACAGCAGATGGTAGCTATACTTTGGGAGCAGCAATTACAGCATCGATGGTGGCTTCTGGAGCACCTGCAATATTGGCAGTATTAGCTTCGATAGTAGGTGGAGCATTGGCTGGAATGGTATCGGGACTTTTGCATGTGAAGTTAAAAATTACAAATTTATTATCTGGAATATTAGTTATGGGAATGCTTTATTCAATTAATCTAAGAATTATGAAGGGTAGAGCAAATACGCCAATATTTGATTCTAAGCATCTCTTAAATTCTGAAATATTTAGTGGAGTAGATCAGAAGGTAATGACTTTAGTAATTGCACTAGTAGTAGTGATGATAGTAAAGTTACTCTTGGATTTATTTATGAAAACAGGTCTAGGATACCTAATTAGAGGTACTGGAGATAATGAACAAATGGTTAAAACTCTGGGTATTGATGTAAGTAAGATAAAGGTTATTGCACTGATGATATCAAACTCATTTATAGCATTTAGTGGCTCTATGATGTGTCAGTTCCTTGGATTTGCAGATGTAAATATGGGGATAGGAACATTAGTATTAGGTATAGCCTCAATAATAATAGGTATTTCAGTATTTGGAGGATTGAAGAGAGTAAAAGATACAACAAAGATAATACTGGGAACAATAATTTACCAATTTGCAGTTTTCTTTGCTTTAAATACAGGAATGCAATCTAGTGATTTAAAGTTGGTAACTGGATTAATTATAGTTGTATTTATATCACTTAGCAAAAAAAGTGTTGCTGATAAAGTCAAGGGAGTATTGCCAAAGATATCTGCAAAGAGAGCTTCAAAAGTATTGAATTTAAAGGAGGATAAGAATGTTAGAGCTTAAGAATATATCGAAAATATTTTCAAATGATAGTGGATTTTCCAACAAAGTATTGGATAGCGTTAATTTGGAAATAAAAAAAGGTGAGTTCGTGTGTGTAATAGGTAGCAATGGAACAGGCAAATCTACTCTTCTAAACATTATATCTGGGCATACCAAGGAAACTTCTGGGACAATTGAGCTAAATGGAAAAGAGATAAATAATTTACCAGAACATATCAGGACTAGAAAGATCAATAGAGTATTTCAAAATCCATCAATGGGAACTTGCCCAACCATGAGTATTAGAGAAAACTTAGCTATGGCAATAAAAAAAGAAAAGTTATTTGGACTTAAAAAATGTCTCAGCTTTGAAGAAGATATATACAAAAAAGCAGTGAAGGAATTTTCTCCTAGATTGCTCAATCACCTAGATTCACCAGTGGGAAGCCTGTCAGGTGGACAAAGGCAGTCAATATCTCTTTTGATGTCATCTCTTTCCAATCCAGATATATTATTATTAGATGAACATACTGCGGCACTTGATCCAAAAACATCTGATGAAATAATAGATTTAACAGATAAAATAGTAAGAGAGCATGGAATTACAACTTTAATGGTGACTCACAATCTAAAGCATGCAATAAACTATGGAGATAGATTGATAATGCTTCACAAGGGAAATATAATTATGGATTTAAGAGGTGAGGAAAAGGAAAAGTTGACAGCAGAAATGATTCTAGAAAGCTTTGAATATGCAGTATAAAAAGAAATTTATTAAAGTAAAAGTATAAAAGATTGAATATTCTGTAATAATAAATAAAGAAGATGAAAAATGAAATTGAACTCTTACTCAAATATGGATCTAAAGAGACTTTAAAATCTCTATTTAAAATAAAAAATGATTCGAAAAAGTATTGTGTAAGTAATCAAAGCTATCAATAACTCTTATACATATATACCATACCCAATGCATAAGAGTTTGATAAATAGATGTTATAGAAGTGTTTTGCTTCTATACACAACCCCTAATATGATAGAATTTAATGTAATGGTATGATTGTATTTAGTAGATTATTTTTCTCAAAACTACTTATTTACAGCTCCTAAAGTTAAATATGTAGGCAAAAAACCCAAGCTTATCTACTAATTCAATTATACAAACAAAAGAGAGGAGAAATCCTCTCTTTTGTTTGCCCAAAAATTGGCTAGGGTATATAAATATAGAAAGAAAGAGATTATAAAACATTGAAATAATAAGAATCTATTGTATAATTATACTAGTGAGTAAGAGCGCTTAACTATAAAATAGTGATGAGAATGCGTCTTAGATGGAAAAAGTTTTAGAATAGGATGATACGGATGAAAAAAATTGTAGAGGTAAAGGATGTGTCTTTTAGATATGATAAAGAATATATTTTTAAAAATATAAGCTTTGATGTATTGGAAGGTGACTTTGTTGGAATTATTGGTTCCAATGGTACTGGAAAATCGACACTGATAAAGTTAATTTTGGGTCAGCTAAAGCCAGAGCAAGGCTCCATAAAGGTAAATGGCAAGGATCCTTCTACAGGAAAAAATTTAGAAACAATCGGATATGTTCCTCAGGTAGGATTATCTAGAGGTATAGATTTTCCAGCAACTGTAGAAGAAATAGTAATGATGAATATGTACAAGGAAATTGGAAGGTTTAGGTTTGCTAAGAAAAAGCATAGGGAAAAAGTCCTGAAAACACTAGAAATAGTGGATATGGAAGACTTTGCAAATAGAAAATTCTCTGACTTATCGGGTGGGCAACAACAGAGAATAATAATAGCAAAGGCAATCGTAAATTCGCCAAGTCTATTGATATTGGACGAACCAACTACTGGTATTGACCACCGCTCTGAAAGAGTCTTATATGAACTACTCGATAAATTACATAAGGAAAACAAAATCACAATAGTAATGATTTCCCATGATTTAGAAAAGATAAAAAAACACTCTAATAAATTGATAAAAATAGAAGATTTTGAGGAGGTGGATTAAATGTTGGAATATGAATTTATGAGAAGGGCATTTGTAGTTGGTCTACTTCTAGCAACAATTATTCCATGTATAGGAGTAACAATTGTTTTGAAGAGGCTTTCTATGATGGGTGATGCACTTTCCCATGCTTCTTTGGCAGGTGTTGCTGCTGGGCTAGTGATAGGTATTAATCCAATCTTAGGTGCTGTTATAGTGACTGTTATAGCTGGATTTGGAATTAATGTAATAAGGAAGAGATTTCCAAAGTATGCAGAGATATCTATTGCTATAGTTATGTCCGCTGGAGTTGGTTTAGCTGGTGTATTATCGGGATTTACAGATAATTCATCGGTGTTTACTAGCTTTTTATTTGGTAGTATAGTTGCAATTACAGACTTTGAACTTTACCTAGTAGTGGCACTGGCTATAGTAGTTATGTTGGCCTTTCTTCTATTGTATAAAGAACTTATGTATATATCATTTGATGAAGAGGGGGCTAGACTCGCTGGCATACCTGTAAAAAGTGTAGACTTCATATTTACAATACTTACAGCGTTGACAGTTGCCATAGCATCTAGAACTGTTGGTGCATTAATAGTTTCTTCTATTATGGTGATTCCGGTGGCTTGTGCGATGAGATTTACTAAAAGCTATAAAATGACAGTAATTTTATCTGTCTTATTTGCATTAGCATTTACTGTCGTGGGCTTGGTATTATCTTTTTATCTAGGCTTAAAGCCAGGTGGAACTATTGTATTAGCTGGAGTGATAACTCTTATAGTAGCTATGATTGTAAAAAAATAGATTAAAGGACATTTACACTCAGGTAAATGTCCTTTTTTGATAAATAATATATAAAAGATATAGACTATCTTTAGACTAAAATGATAGAATCTAATTAAAAGAAGAGTGCAGAGGAGGAGTCTTATGGCATACATTTTAAAAGAAGTAAAAATGCGCACAAATAACTCTCCAGAAGGAATGGAGAAGATTAGTGCACTTTGGAGAGATGTTATATCAGGAAAGTTACCAGTTTTATTTGATAGTGATAAGATGTTTAAAGAAGGAATATCATTAATATCAAGATATAGTAACTATGAATCCGATGAAACAGGTGAATATGATCTCAGCATTATGGGAGTAGATTCAGGTTTTTTTGCAGAGATGGAATTGAAGGTTGAAAGAGGACTATATAAAAAATATGATGTGATAGATATAAGTAATGATGAAGCTATTTGTGCGAAAAATGCATGGAATAAAGTATGGTCAGAAACAAAATCAGGCGTCATAAAAAGATCTTTTGAAGATGACTTTGATAGTACAGTATCAGCTGAGTATTCAGGTGATGGAAAAGCTCATTGTTATCTATATATATCTATAGAAAAAGAAGATAATTTAATATAGAAATGTAAGTGTATATTTTAAAGGAGGCTAATATGAAAGTGTACGGAACTATGTTGTGTCCAGATTGTCCACCGATAAGAGAATTGCTAGAGAAAAAGGGTGTAGATTATGAGTTTTTAAATATTACTGAAGATTTGATGATTCTAAAAGAATTTTTGAAGCTAAGAGATAATAGAAGCGAATTTGATATTATAAAGCAAGAAGCAAGCATTGGAGTGCCTTGCATGCTTACAGAAAATGACGAAATTATTTTTTACGAAGAAATAATTAATAGATTTGATAAATAAAAGAGATAATTAATATATTTGATAAATAAAAAAGTGAAAGAGGGGCTTGACTTCAAGCCCCTCTTTCTTTGTAAGTTGAAAAAAAGCATTTTAAGGAGAAAAAGCTTTTTATCTATTGTATAAACCGTCTATATCAAGTACAGTATTTAATAACACGTTTGCACCCTTCCAGCAGTTTTCAACTGGAGTATATTCGATTTCGCAGTGGCTATTTCCACCAATGCTAGGTACAAATATCATAGTTGTTGGCATTACATCAGCTACAAACTGAGCGTCATGTCCTGGACCTGAGTACATTCTCTTGTTAGTATAGCCAAATTCTCCAGAGTTCTTTTCTACTAGGTCAACATATTCTTTGTGGAAGGCAACTGTTTTTCTTGACCAAAGTTCTTTGTATGAAACTTCGCATTTTGCTAATTCCTTTGGTATATTTTCTACTATTTTTACTACCTGCTTGATTACTTCAGGATCTTGATGTCTAGCATCTAGTGTGAACTTTACATCATCTGGAATTATAGTATGTACATTAGGGCTACATAATATTCTACCAGTAGTGTATACCAATTTATCATCTAACTTGTCTAATTCAGTATGTAAGTATTCTATACCTTTAGTTGCTGCAAATAGAGCATCTCTTCTCCAAGGCATTGGAACAGTACCTGCATGTCCTGCCTGACCCTTGAATTCAAATTCATAATTTACCATACCAACAACGCCTTCAACAACACCAATATCAACTTTTTCAAGTTCTAGTACAGGTCCCTGTTCGATATGAAGTTCAAGCATAGCCAAACAATTATCTGGATCTATACGATTGCTTTCTTCGCCATTGAAATCACTAGCTTCTAGAGCTTCTTTAAAAGTAACACCTTCAACATCTGCAGATGCTAACATTTTTTCTTTGTCAAACTTCTTACATATAACACCAGAGCTCATCATTGCTGGATCGAATCTTGCACCTTCTTCATTAGTCCATATCATAACTATGATAGGATGACGATGAGGGATTTTATTTTTTACTATTGTTTCAGCAACTTCAAGTCCAGTCAATACTCCAAGAATACCGTCATAATTACCACCCTGAACAACTGAATCTGCATGTGAACCCATTACTATTGCAGGTAATGAATTATCAGTTCCTTCAAAAGTTGCGTATATATTGGCCATATCATCTATTTTAATTGTTGCACCTAATTCTTTTGTTCTCTTAATAAACTCATTTCTACCTTGAACATCTTCTGGAGTAAGGCAAAGTCTAGTAATACCACCTTTACCAGTATCACCAAATTTGCTATAACACTTAATTTTTTCTTCGAGTCTATCTATATCACATTCAAACATTTTCTTACCTCCGTATATCTATTTTAATTATATTTTTATTTTCATTTTTAATTTTTGATTTATAATATTTCCATTTTTAAGTACTGTATATATTTGTATTATTGGATTTCTGGCTTACCTCTCTTTAGAAGTAGTCCACGACCTTCTTCTCCTATATATTTTCCATCTTCAGCGATTAATTCACCTCTAGAGAATGTAGCTACAGGATAACCTTTTACCTTAAATCCTTCATAAGGAGTATAATCAACTTCTTCATGTAGATTATCTACAGAAATAGTAACTTCCTTGTCTGGATCAAATACGACGATATCTGCATCTGAATTAACAGCGATAGTTCCCTTGTCTGGGTACATACCAAAAATCTTGGCTGGATTTGTTGAAGTTAATTCTACAAATCTTTCCATAGATATATTTCCTCCATTTACACCAAAATGATGTATAAGAGCCATTCTTGATTCAATTCCAGGTGCTCCATTAGGTATTTTTGTGAAGTCATTTTCTCCCATTCTCTTTTGTTCCATAAAGAACGGACAGTGATCTGTAGCAACAGTTTGTAAGTCTCCAAGTCTTAAGTCATCCCACAATAATTTATGGTTAGAAGCATCTCTTAGAGGAGGACTCATTACATATTTTGCTCCATTGAATCCTTCTTCTCTATAATTATCAATAGATAATAGTAGATACTGAGGACAAGTTTCACCCATAGTCTTAAATCCATGTTTTCTAGAAGCTGTTATGATATCGGCAGCTTCACCATTACTTACATGTACAATGTAGATAGGAGCATCCAACATCTCAGCCAATTTAACTGCTCTATTTGTAGCTTCTGCTTCACATTTTTGTGGTCTAGAAATCGCATGGTATATTGGTTCAGTTTTTCCTTCATCCAATAGATTTTTAATTCTATAATTAATTGAATCATAATTTTCAGCATGTACGCATACTAATCCATCATTATCTTTTGCTATTTTTAGTATTTCCATCAATTCACCATCTTCTAGTCTCATACCTTCATAGACCATAAAAACTTTAAAAGATGGGAAACCGTTTTTCAACAACTCAGGCAATTCTTCTCTTGTAGTGTCATTTAGCTTTGTTACAGCAAGATGGAATCCATAGTCGATAACAGCCTTGTCTTTAGCTTTGCCATTCCAAATATCAATTGTTTCATTTAGAGTTTTACCTTTTGGCTGAACAGCATAGTCTATTATAGAAGTAGTACCACCTATTGCTGCTGCTTTAGTTCCAGTTTCAAAGTTATCACTTGAAAAAGTACCTCCAAAAGGCATATCTAGGTGTGTATGAACATCGATACCCCCAGGAATCAATATTTTTCCTGAAGCATCAAAAACTTCTTTTGCACTTGCTGGATCAATTTTATCAGATATATCCTTGATTTTTCCATCTTTAATACCAATATCTGCCTTGTAGTAATCTCCACTTGTAGTTATACTTCCATTTTTAATAAGCACATCATAAGTAAACATATAGTATCCCCCGTTCTTATGAATATAAAATAAATTTTTAGTTTTTGAAATTGAATAGAAATAATTGAACGAAACTAAAGACAAAATGATAAAAACTCATTTTGACAAAGAATTATAAAAGATCCTGTTTTGATTGATTAATATGATGTTATATTATCACAATATTTTTTAGAGGTCAATATATATTTTAAATTTTTAAAATATTTATATAATTGAAATTATATTTGCATATATAGATAATATATACTAATATTTTCAAAATAAAGTGATAATATAAATCATATTTTTCTATTTTATTATTATTTTTAATCCCTACAATGTTTTTTAATCAATCTATTTGCAGTACTTTGAGAAATTTTCAGGGCTTCTGCCAACTTGTATGAAGAATTATATTTTTTGTGATATAGATTGACTATGTCACTTTCAGCCTGATCCATTAGGTCCTTGTAACTGAGTCCTTTTTCAAATTCTATATTTAATTTAAAATTTTCAAGATCCTCTGTCGCTGAAATTATATTTTTTGGTAAATCACCTATTTCTATTGAGTAGTTTTGAGCATTTAGTACGAGGTATTCCATAAGATGCTCTAGCTCTCTAATATTTCCAGGCCAAGAGTAATTTTTTATGTAGGGTATCACTGAATCTGAGATGGATACACTTACATTGTACTTTTTGTTGAAAAATCTAATAAAATGATGTGTTAGAACTTCAATATCTTGTTCCCTTCCGTCCAAAGAAGGCATATTCATCTGTACAACATTCAATCTATAGTACAAATCCTCTCTAAACTGCCCATTTTTTACAAGCTCTTCTAAGGATCTATTTGTTGCTGTTATAATTCTTATATCAGCAGTCTTTTTTTTCGTGCCACCAATTTCTAAATATTCCTTTTCTTGAACCAACTCCAACAGTTTTCCCTGTAGGTTTATTGGTATTTCTCCAATTTCATCTAAAAAAAGAGTTCCACCTTCTGCTTGTTCAACAAGACCTTTTTTGCCAGTTGTAAGTGCACCTGTAAATGCACCCTTAGTGTATCCAAAAAGTTCTGATTCCATAAGATTTTCTGGAATAGTGGTACAGTTGATATTGACAAAAGGTTTCTTCGAACGAGGACTTACATTATGTAGGTACTTGGCAAGAGAGGTCTTTCCTGTTCCTGAAGCTCCTGTAATCAATATATTTACATCCTTGCCTGCAAATCTATTAGCTCTAAGAATAATTTCATTCATAACTTTACTTTTGAATATATTGAAACTATTTTTCGAGTCATCGTTATTTACAAATTCTTCTTCTTTCTTTAAACGCTCTTTTGTATGGTTTAGAGCATTGTATAATAGTTCATTTTCAGTGATATCTCTACAATTTTCAACTACATAACTAACATTACCCTCATTATCTAGTATTGGAGAAGAGGTATTTAATATAGTTCTTCCTGTTATGGTCTTTTGTTTATAGGTAATAGTTTTTTTGCTTTTTACAACATCATCAAACAATAGAATATCTACGTAATTGTTTTCAACTACATAATTTACATGCTTACCTATTAGCTCACCACGATTGACCCCGTAGTTATTTTCAAACATATCATTGCAATAGATGGCGATACCATTGCCATCCGCAACAAAGATTTCGTCATAAGAATTATCTATAATCGTTTTGAAAAATCCATCTGAAAGATTATCATCGCAAAATATATAGGCGTCGAAATCTTTTAATGGTATCTGCATTAATTTTTTATCTTGAAAATCGAGTTGATCCATATATCGTACTTTTTTTAAATTTTGAAAAAACATTTCTGAAAAAAAGTTATAATCTAGTATTTTTTTGTTTTTATTAGCAATAATTATTGGCATACTTGGTATACCGTTTATATCAATAGTCATTTTAATCCCCCATAAAATATAAATTGATAGATAAATATAAGTCAATTATGAATTATATTATAACATAACTTTCTGAAATGTATGTTAATTCTATTGGTTAATTTAACAAAAAAATGCATTTTTTAACATAAAAACAAGCATATAAATATAAAAATTAAGATTACTTCGGAATTTTCAAAAAATTCGTTCGAAATTTCACTGAGTCAAAAAAGACTTAAATGCGATTTTATTTGATAAAAATAAATCAAAAAAGACTTAAAACAATTTGAAGTTTCTGAAAAATAGCATAAAAATCTGTTATAAACAAAAAAAATATAGTTACAGCCAAAATGTCTGCAAGGCAACAAAATTCAACAGCTTGAAGAAAAGTTTGTTGAAAAAAATATTTTTTATAAAATTGGCATGGGGTTTGCAATATGTAATTGCAAGAATAGAAAATTGAAATTATAAATTCTTGTTTGATTTGATTAATATGCTTTAAAGAAAAAATTGAGGTTTAAGTTCTGAATTTGATTTGATTAATATGTATATAGTTCCTTAAGGAGGACGTTCAATGAGTTTTCTTTTAGCATTGTCACTATCAACGGGTTTTTTTTGCGGTGTGTGGGCCGCAATTGCTGCAGTTCCATCTCTAGGGTTGATTACTTGGGCAGGTTTTGCTGGATGTACAGCGTATTTTGCTTCAGGTAAGCATGGAATAGAGGGAATGTCAGCGGCAATTTTTTCCACAATGTCAGGAGTAGTATCAGCTTTAATAGCTTTATTTATATCGGGTAAATTTCCAGGGATACCAGTGGTTGCAATATTAATGACAGGTATCATATCAGGAACAATGTGCTTAAAATCAGCAGTAAAGCCATTATGGTTTATACCAGGTGCCTTTATAGGTTGTTTTTCAACATTTGCATACGTATCAACTGGTGTAAATATTTTTAGCGCAGCCTTACTTCCACATGTATTGTCAATACTAAGCGGATCAATATTGGCACTTTGTTGTGATAAAGGTGGAAATTTATTGTTCAAAGTATTTGGTAAGCAAGAAGATACTGTTCAGGAGGATATTACTCAGGAACATATCATTCAGGATTAATATTATTACAAAAACTTTGAGCCAAGCGAAATAGTATATTTGAGTAATTGTAAAAATTTAAAGGCAAATGTAATAAAAAACTAAAAGTATATTGTAGTACCATAAAAATTTAAAGTTTATGCTTCTAGATTTGTTTTTGAAGTACAAGCCTATTTAAATGCTTGTTGTAGCATAGTGTTAAAGTGATGTATCAATAGCTAAAAGATTCAAATGAGGAATAGGTCATATTAAAATAATATAGTTGTATTTTTGGAAAACGCTATTACGATTATAAAGGATAGAGAAAACTATATCTCAGAAGCAAGGAAAAAGAGTTATTAAATTAGTAAATAACATCTTAAAAAATATTATAGATGACAATATACTAGTGGCTTTAAAATGAATTATAAGTTATTAAATGATTTGTAATTTAAGATATAAGATTTGTTTGTAACTATGATTTATTTAACTAAAAACTTATGAAGCTAGAATAATATAAAAGTCTTCAAAAAGATAGTAAAGATTGTATGTATAAAAGCAAATTTGATATATAGCTAATATGTGGTAGGTGGGGGTTTCTTATGGCTTATTGTTGAGCATATAGAAATCGATTGTAGGTAAGATGATTACGAAAGTAAATAGGAGGTCGAGAGTATGAGTCAGGTAAAAAAAGTAAAATACGGAGAAAAACCAGAAAAAGATTTCAACATAAGAACGGCGATGGAGGAAGCATCTAGATGTCTTCTATGTGAAGATGCGCCATGTTCACAGGGATGTCCAGCAGGAACTGACCCAGGAAAGTTTATACGCTCTATAAGATTTAAAAACTTCAAGGGAGCAGCAGAAACAATAAGAGAAAATAATATCCTTGGTGGATCTTGTTCACTTGTCTGTCCATATGGAAATTTATGTGAAAAAGAATGTGCAAGAACAGGAATTGATAAGCCAATACAGATAGGAAAGCTTCAAAAATTTGCTATTGATTGTGAAAAAGAAGCTGATATGAATGTGCTTAAAAAGCCAGATTTCAATACAGGTAAAAAGGTTGCTTGTATAGGTTCTGGACCAGCATCTCTTGCATGTGCTACAAAGCTAGCATTAGAAGGTGTAGATGTAACTATATTTGAACAGTTTGACCAACCAGGAGGGATACTTACATATGGAATAACTCCATCAAGACTTCCTCAAGAAGTGGTTGATCATGATATAGATCAGGTAAAAAAAGTAGGTGTTGAGTTTAAGTTAAACACTAGAATAGATGGAAAAGATGGGGTAGAAAAACTACTTCAAGATTTTGACGCAGTATTTGTAGGTGTTGGTCTTTGGAGCAATGCAATGCCAAATATAAAGGGAATAGATGCTAAGGGTGTATATTCTGCACAGGACTTTTTAAAGATAGCTAGAGAAAATAATGGAAAGTTTGACATAGGAGAAGACATACTAGTAATAGGTGGCGGAGATGTTGCTATGGACTGTGCATCTACATCAAAGCAGTTAGGTGCAAATGTAGCAATAGTATATAGAAGAACTATAGAAGAAGCACCAGCCTACATAGACGAAATAAAGTATGTTCAGGACATGGGAATACCAATGATTACAAAATTTGCTCCTGAAGAAATAATTTCTGACGATGAAGGAAATGTAGTAAAAATGATGTTTAAATCATGGGATAATGTATCTGAAATGGTTAAAAAAGCAGATACAGTAGTATTTGCCATAGGACAAAAGGCAAGCGATGATTACAAAGAGATAGAATTAGCAGAAGGTGCGTTTATTAATGGAGATATCATAAATGGTGGACTAACTGTAGTTCAAGCTGTGGCAGACGGAAAAGTATCAGCAGATGAAATTATTGACTATTTAAAAATAAAGGAGGCAAAATAATATGACTTTAGTAAAAGATCTTTCAATAGACTTTCTTGGCGTTAAATGCGAGAACCCATTCTTTTTATCATCTTCACCAGTATGTAGTAACTATGAAATGATAAAGAAGGCTTTTGAAGCTGGTTGGGGTGGAGTATATTATAAAACATTAGGTATATTTATACCAGACGAGTGTTCACCTAGATTTGATATAACATCTAAGGAAAGCACAGTATGGACTGGATTTAAGAATATGGAACAGATATCAGATAAGCCTCTAGAGCTAAATCTTGAATACATTAAGAGACTTAAAGAAGAGTTCCCAACAAAGGTAATGGCTGTAAGTATTATGGGAAGTGATGAAGAAGAGTGGAGAATTTTAGCAAAGAAGGTAACTGAAGCAGGAGCAGATATTATAGAATGTAACTTCTCATGTCCTCAGATGACTAGTCACGCTATGGGTTCAGATGTAGGCCAGAATCCTGAACTAGTTGAAAAATACACTAGAGCAGTAGTAGAATCTACTCATCTACCAGTTGTTGCAAAAATGACACCAAACATAGGTAATATGGAAGTTCCTGCGATGGCAGCAGTAAAAGGTGGAGCAAAGGGTATTGCAGCAATAAACACTATAAAGGCAATCACTAATATAGATGTTGAAAATATGACAGCTATGCCAGTAGTAAATGCAAAGTCATCAATATCAGGGTATTCAGGAGCTGCAGTAAAGCCAATAGCGCTTAGATTTATTACTCAGTTAAAGCAGCATCCAGAACTAAAGGATATTCCAATTACTGGTATAGGTGGAATTGAAACTTGGAAAGATGTTGTAGAATTTTTACTAGTTGGTTCAGGAAATCTTCAGGTAACAACTTCAGTTATGCAATATGGATATAGAATAGTTGAAGATATGATCAGTGGTCTATCTCACTTTATGGATGAATATGGATTTGAAAAGCTAGAAGATATGATAGGACTTGCACTACCAAATATTATTCCAGCTGAAGATCTTGATAGATCATTCAAGATTATTCCATCAATTGATGAAGATAAGTGTGTAGGTTGTGGAAGATGTTATGTATCTTGCTTCGATGCAGCTCATCAGGCAATAGATTGGGACAAGGATAATAGAAAACCAATAATAAATGACAACTGTGTAGGATGTCATCTATGTCTAAATGTATGTCCTGTTCTTGACTGTATATTGCCAGGAGAAGTTAAATTTAAAGAAGGTAGAGAAAAGCACGATATAGTAATGAAACATAATTATGAATAAAAAATAAAGATTAGGATGGGCTTTAAGCCCATCCTAATAAATATAAAGTTATAGGAAAGATTGCTTTTTGAATTTTCTAAAACAAAATTAAACATAAATTATAGCAAAATAACTTAGTATAGCAATGCTATTGTAGAATGGTAAATAATAATTTTAGCTTATAAAATTAAAAAAAATATTAAGGTATATGAGATTTTAAGAATAGAAAAACCCAATTAAAAATCGAGCTTAAAATCATATTGTTTAAAGAAATTTTGTGTACAGAAGTTATATGTACAGAGGTTAGAAATATGATATTTACTAAATAAAAATACTGAGTGAAATATTTCTGCAATTTAATAAATATTTAAAGATAAGAAAAGTATTTGCCACTTGTATCAAATAGTGGTAAAAATCTAAAATCATAGGAAATCGATACTATAATTTCGATTGGATGATGGCGATTATTCTAGAGGGAAGTGAATTGTTCTATATTTATTAGTTGTATAAATTTTATAGTGATATTTGTTTCTACAGATTTATCTAAGCGAGTAGGGATTACGAAATTTTATTGTAAAGGAAGATAATTTTAGTCTGAAAAATAAAGTTAAATATTCGAAAGCTTAAGAATTAAAATTTGATAACTGTAGAGTATCAAAAATTGAATGGTAAAGAAAGAAATATCTCTACTTGTATTAGAAAATTCTCAACTGAAAGTCAATTCTTGAAATATTAGGATTTTTAGTAATATTAAAGGCATACTTTTTAAAAATATCTTTATATTAAAATCAATATAAATGAAAATATTAAAATGAAAGTAATGAATTTATTATAAAAAATTAGCTTAGTATTGGAGATTAAAAATGATAAATGAAAATGAGACAAAAAACTTAACCAAATCCGTAGGTTTAGTTTCTGCAATATTAACAGTAGTAGGATCTCTAATCGGTGGTGGTGTGTTCTTCAAACCTCAGGCAATATATACTGCTACAGGAGGAGCACCTGGACTTGGGATGCTTTGCTGGGTGATAGCAGGCGTGATTACTATATGTGGTGCACTTACTGTTTCAGAACTTGCTGTTTCAATACCTAAAACAGGTGGAATGATTGTTTATATCCGTGAATTATACGGGGATAGACTTAGCTTTTTAGCAGGCTGGGTTCAAGTATTTTTATACTTTCCAGGAATGATAGCAGCACTAGCAGTTGTATTCTCAGAGCAATTCGTAATACTATCTGGATTAGAATGGATGAAAATACCTATGACACTGATAATGGTAGCTGTTTTATGTTTTACTCATATGTTGGGTGGAAAAAAGAGTGCCTATATTGGAAATGTGGCAACAGTCAGCAAAATGGCTGTTTTAGCAATTATAATCGTAGCAGGACTTGCAATTGGTGGGGGAGGAAACTCAATTACAACACCTTTTGTAGGAGAAGGAATCAACCCTGTAGTGGCAGGTGGTCAGGTACTATTGGCAGTATTCTTTGTATTTGATGGTTGGATAAATGTATGTGCACTAGCAGGTGAAATGAAAGATCCATCAAAAGATCTATCTAAGGCTATGGTAGGAGGAATAGGTATAGTATTATTTATATATCTAGCAATAAATGTTGCATACTTGAAGGTACTTCCAGCATCAACTCTTGCAAATTCTCCATCACCTGGTTTGGCAGTTGCAACAGAACTATTTGGTAATTCAGCAGGAAGCATAATAGGAATAGGTATAATGATATCAGTATTTGGATGTGCAAGTGCCTTTAGCTTTACAGGTTCTAGAGTCCTATATGCACTAGCAGAAGAAAATATATTGCCAAAAAGTGATAAACTTTTGGAGCTAAATAAACATTCTGCACCTAAAAATTCCATATTGTTAATGTGTGTAATTTCTGCAATATTTGCTCTAAGTGGACAGTTTAATTTACTATCTGATGTTGCGATATTCTCTATATGGATATTTATAGTTTTAACATTCTTAGGAGTCTTTAAAAATAGAAAATTAAGTGATGTTTCTAAATTTAAGTTTAAAGTTCCTCTATATCCATTCATTCCAATTGTTGCAATAGCAGGAGGAGTATTTGTATTGTCAATACAGTTGATAACAAGTACAGCAATGTCAATAGGAAGTATAATAATACTACTTTGTGGTGTTCCTATATATAATGCTTCTTTGAAAAGAAAAAAAATTGAAAATGGAAATAAATAGTCAAAAAGGCTATTAAATTATTATATTAAAATATTTTTTATTAACTAAGTAAACATTCATCAGCTTGTGTCAATCGATACAAGCTGATTGGTGTTTTATGGAGATTATTGGGGTATATATAAGGAAGAAAGAAAAAACAATTAGAATAACGAATATTTGACTTAACAATATATTTTGATTGTGAGAAAATAATTTGATATAATATTATAGAAATGTTTGTAAAGTATGGAAGCATTTGCAAGCTATGTAAAGTGTAGAAATATATGAATATGTATATAGGTATAAGTTTGATAATCTCAAAAAAAATAAAAAAAATTGTAAAAGTTTAGTTAAATCTTGGGTTTTTGATATATAATAGGTATCAAAACCCAAAAATTCATATAGAAGGCAAAATATATTTATAAACGGCTATTTAGCTATCATTGAGTTGAATATATTGATGTTTAGTGGTATTATGTATATGTGGAATTTTGCAATTTTTTAGAGTTGGTTTTCTCACTAAAAGCGAGTGTTTGCAGTGCTTTGCTGCAATTGAGGTCAAGAAGGCAGCAACTTTGCTGCAGTAATGTTTCAACTGGAAGCATTTTATATTGCTATGAGGTGTAAGTAATGATATATAACAAGCATAAAAAAGGTAAGGTAAGTAAGGTTATTTGTACAATTCTTGTATCGGTAATGCTGTCAACAGGAGTATCTTCAG
The DNA here is from genome assembly GCF_036639115.1 of Peptostreptococcus sp. Taxonomy (GTDB): domain Bacteria; phylum Bacillota; class Clostridia; order Peptostreptococcales; family Peptostreptococcaceae; genus Peptostreptococcus. Next base: position 108,937 of record NZ_JAVWJH010000005.1, read on the forward strand.
TATACTCAAATGCAGAGCAGACAAGAAGTGACAATGAAGTCTATAGCTATGAATCAATTGATTCACCACATGATGAGTCATATGAAGATTCAGAAACTATAGAATCTGTAGAAAGCCAGGATTCTCAGGAGAATTCAAATACAGAAAACAATAATGAAAGTATTGAGAATGAGACTATAGGAGTATCATCAGTAGATTTTGATGGAACGACTGTTAGAAATTCGAGCAATAAGAAAAATTTAATAGGTGATGCAGCTGCTTCAAAGTATGATCCTAGAATATTAGGATACACTACAGGCATGAGAAATCAGGAAAAGTTAGGTATTTGTTGGTCTTTTGCAGGTAATGCAACTTTGGAAAGCTATTTAAAAAGAAATGGATATGGTGATTTTGACTTATCTGAAGAACACATGAGATGGTGGGCAAAAGATGGTACTTATAATTGGAATATAGGTGATGAGTCAGGCTCTACAAATGAAACATCTGTAGGTTATTTCACATCATGGATGGGACCTAAGCTGGAAAAAGATCTTCCTTATAATGGGAAGCAAACTACTCAGCAGGGAGCAAAGAAACCATCAAACTATGATTCAGCACCATTGATAGATTTTCAGGTAATGGATATAGTAAATGTAGCGACTGATCGTGCCTCTGTGAAAAATGCAATAGCACAATATGGTGCAGTAATGTCAGGCTACTACAATAATAAATACTACACAAGTAAAGATGAGACATCTTTTTACTGTGATGAGTCACTTGGTCAAAATCATGCCATAGCAATAGTAGGTTGGGATGATAATTATTCAAAAGATAAGTTCGACAGCGGTTCTTCTAAGCCAAAATCAAATGGAGCTTGGCTTGTAAAAAATAGTTGGGGTAATTATAATTCAGAGGGTGGATATTTCTGGATTTCATACGAGGATAAAACAATCCTTTCATTTACAGATAACTATGCAATAGGAAGAGTACAGAAGGATAAGGGACAAAAGTTGTATCAGCATGAGTATTCAATGTCTTCTACACTTAACGATAATGTAATAACAGCAGTGAATAGATTCGATTTTGGAAAAAATGAAGCGTTACAAGGAGTAATGTTTGCTACTGATAGTGTAGGTGCTTACTATGAATTATATTTTGTTCCAGAAGAAAATGGAAAGTTAAATTATAATTCAAGAATGTTTTTAAAGTCTGGTAAGGTGCCTTTCTCAGGATACATTACGGAAGATATTTCAAACTTCCCACTTCCAACTGGAAAGGGATCGCTGGCTGTTAGAATAGATAATAGAAGCAACAATAAAAAATCCAGTATAGGGCTTGAAAAAAATGTTTCAAACTTTAATATGTTTGTTGCTAAAGCAGGTCTTGGAGAAACATATGTACTAAAGAATAATCAATTGATAGATCTAAATACAATTCCTGGATACTCACCTGCAAATGCAGTAATAAAGGGAATAACAAAGCCTGTAGAGGGTGGAAAAGAACTATCTGGGTCAAACAGATATGATACTGCAGTTAAAATAGCAGATCACGGATGGAAAAAGTCAGATAATGTATTTTTAGTTAATGGATCAGCTATTGCTGATGCACTAACTGCTACTCCGTTAGCCAAATTAAAGTCAGCACCTGTTCTTCTTACAAACAAAGATAGTGTAAATGCAAATGTAATGAAGAAGATAGAGGACTTAAATGCAAAGACGGTTACTATTATAGGTGGTGAAACTTCAGTGTCACCAGCAGTAGAAAATCAACTAAAGAAAAAAGGTATCAAAATAGAAAGAATATATGGAAGCAATAGATATGAAACAAGTGAAAAAATTGCAGAAGAAGTAATGAAAGAGCATGATGATATAAAATCTGTGGCAGTAGCAAATGGAGATAAGGGACTTGCCGATGCGATAAGTTTCTCATCAGTTGCAGGCGAGAAGACGATACCTATTTTATTAAGTAATAATACTGGACAGGTAAAAGTTCCTGAAGGTCTTAAAGATGCAAGCTCAGTTAAAAATACATATATTATAGGTGGAAAACAATCTGTTCCAGAATCTGTTGAAAAAGATTTTAAAAATGTAAGCAGAATTAGTGGATCAAATAGAAATGACACCAATGCTAAGATAATAGAAAAATTCTATCCTAATAAGAATTTAGAATATGCCTTTGTAGCAAAAGATGGATATAACAACCAAGATATGTTGATAGATGGTCTTGCTATAGGAGCATATGCGGCAAATGTTAAGTCACCAATAGTATTGACACATGGGAAATTGACAAATGCTCAGCTAGATGTCCTAAGAGGTAAAAATATTAAAAATGTAACTCAGGTAGGTGGCGGTATGAATAGTATGGCTACGACTGAATTACTACTTATAAATTCAGCAAAATAGAAAGAAGGATTAAAAATGGAAACAAAAGTAGAAAGTTTTGTGTTGGATCATACCAAGGTAAAGGCACCATATGTTAGAAAGTGTTGCGTGCTAGATGGTCAAAGTGGAGACAAAGTAACAAAGTTTGACTTGAGATTTTTACAGCCAAACAAAGAAGTGTTTGAAACAGATGCTATACATGGTCTAGAACACTTATTAGCTACTTATTTAAGGGAGACTATGGATGGAGTAATAGATCTATCTCCTATGGGCTGTAGAACAGGCTACTATTTAATTATGTGGGGGGATGTAGAACCTTCATATGTGAAAAATGGTCTAGAAAAGGCACTGGAAATGGTTCTAAAGTCTGAAGAAATGCCTGCAGCTACAGAAGAAGAATGTGGTAACTACAGAGATTTATCTTTGGAAGGGGCTAAGAAATATACGAAATATGTTCTTGAAAAAGGATTTTCTTTGAATATTTATGGAGATAAATAAAATAATAAAATAATATATAAATTAAGATGTTTATATTGCTATTGTTAGTGATATAAACATCTTAATATCTAAATCAAAAAAACTGGAGGGGTTGTATATGAAAATATATAATACAATGACGAGACAAAAAGAAGAATTTGTACCACTTGAACCTGGAAAAGTAAAAATGTATGTGTGCGGGCCAACTGTATACAACTATATACATCTAGGAAATGCTAGACCTTTTGCAGTATTTGATACATTGAGAAGGTATTTTGAATATAAAGGATATGAAGTTACATATATTCAAAACTTCACAGATGTTGATGATAAAATAATAAAGAGAAGCCATGAAGAAGGGATATCTCCTGAAGAAGTGGCACAAAAATACATAGAAGAATACTTTAAAGACTGTGATGCTTTGGGAATCAAAAGAGCTACAGTTCATCCTCAGGTTACAGATAACATCAAGTATATAATTGAATTTATAAAGACTTTGATAGAAAAGGGATATGCTTATGAATCTGAAGGTGATGTGTTGTTTAGAACTAGAAAGTTCCCTGAATATGGAAAGCTATCTCACCAGAATATAGAAGAGTTAGAGTTGGGAGCCAGAATAGATATAGACAAAAAGAAAGAAGATCCGCTTGATTTTGTTCTTTGGAAAGCAAAGAAAGAAGGAGAACCAGGATGGAAGAGTCCTTGGGGAGAAGGCAGACCAGGATGGCATATAGAGTGTTCTGTTATGTCAAAGAGATACCTTGGAGAAACTATAGATATACATGCAGGTGGACAGGATCTACAGTTCCCTCACCATGAAAATGAAATCGCCCAAAGTGAGAGCTGCAGTGGAAAGATGTTTGCAAAGTATTGGATGCACAATGGGTATATAAATGTCGATGGAGAAAAAATGAGCAAGTCTTTAGGTAATTTCTTTACAGTAAGAGAAATTGGAGAAAAATATAATCTAGACTTGGTAAGATTTTTCTTACTATCAACTCATTATAGAAATCCAGTAAACTTTAGCGATACTATACTAGATCAGTCTAAGGCAGGTCTTGAAAGACTTACAAACGCCAGAGATAGAGCAGAATTCATCTTAGGAAAGCTAGAAGAAAGTAAGCTAAACGATTCAGAAAAAGAATTAGTAAATCAGTTGAACTCATATAGAGATAAGTTTATTGAAGCAATGGATGATGATTTAAATACAGCAGACGCAATAAGTTCAATATTTGAACTTGCTAAGTTTATGAATACAAATATACAAGAAGGATCTTCTAAAGAATTTGTTCAAAAGAACCTAGATATGTTCAGTGAACTTACAGGAGTGTTGAATATAGCACAAGAGTCTACAGAAAAAGATGATGAACTAACTGAAAAGGTAGAAGAATTGATAGCCAAAAGAGCAGATGCTAAAAAGAATAAAGACTTTTCACTAGCAGATGAAATTAGAGAAGAGTTGACAGGTATGGGAATATCAATAGAAGATACCAGACAGGGAGTAAAATGGAAGAGAATATAATTAAGTATAAAGATATCAGCAAAGAGGAGCTGGCGAGAATATCGCCTCTTACTCTTGCTTATCTTGGAGATACGGTATATGAATCATATATAAGGGAATACCTTATAAGAAAGAACATATTTTTAAAAATAAATGATCTTCATAAGCTGGCTATAAAGTATGTAAATGCATCAGCTCAATCAAAGGCAATCAAGGGGATAGAAGAAATTCTTACTCAAGAGGAAGAAAATGTCTTTAAAAGAGGAAGAAATCATAAAAAAAATACAAGTGCAAAAAATGCAAGTATAGTAGATTATAGACATTCAACTGGATTTGAAGCGGTAATAGGCTATCTTTACTTGGATGGAGATGATGAACGCTTGGAATATGTAATAAAAAAAAGTATAGATGTAATAGAAAATAGATAAGGTGGTGAACTTTTTTGGCGATAATTGAAGGAAGAAATCCTGTACTAGAGGCCTTAAAAAATGATAGAGAAATAGATAAAATAATGGTAAATAAAGCAGCAAAAGAGGGCTCTATAAAGAAAATAGTTGCTATGGCGAAGGAAAAGAAAGTAATATTACAACAGGTGGACAGACATAAGCTAGATGAAATGTCAGAAAGTCACTCACATCAAGGTGTAATTGCCATTATCAGTGAATATAAATATTATGAATTAGATGAAGTCTTAAAAATTCCTAAGGAAAAGGGAGAGGATCCATTTTTTATAATATTAGATGGAATAACAGATCCTCATAATCTAGGCTCCATAATAAGAACGGCAGATGCTGTAGGAGCACATGCGGTAATTATACCAAAAAGAAGAAGTGCACAGATTACACCAGTAGTAGCAAAAGCTTCAGCTGGGGCAGTTGAATATGTGCCAGTATGTAAGGTAACTAATATTGCAAACACTATCAAAACTTTGAAAGAAAATGGTCTATGGATTGCAGCTGTAGATATGGATGGAGAATCCTTTTTCAGACAAAATCTATCAGGAGCGTTGGCTCTTGTAGTCGGAAGTGAAGGATCTGGAATATCTAGGCTAGTAAAAGAAAATTGTGATTTCACTGTAAGTATGCCGATGTCAGGGAATGTAACATCTCTAAATGCATCAGTAGCAGGTGGAATACTACTATATGAAGTGTATAGACAAAGAAATGCGAAAAAATAAATATGTTTCGAGAAAATTTTTGATAGTTGATGGATATAATATTATAAATGCATGGCCCAGTCTAAAGAAGGTATCTGAGGAAAATCTAGAAGAATCCAGAGATAAATTGGTTGGATATATTTTAGAATATTCAAAGATGAAGGGCTATGAAGCGTATGTAGTGTTTGATGCATACAATGTAAAGGGGACTACTGAAAAAATAGATGACCATCATGGAATAACAGTAGTATTTACAAAAGAAAATCAAACTGCAGATAGTTATATAGAAAAATTCATATCCTCACTTTCTAAGTATGATGAGGTAGCCGTTGCGACTAGTGATTATGCTGAACAACAGATAGTACTTGGTAAGGGGTGCTCGAGGATACCGGCTAGAGAGTTAATAGATAGTTTTAATAGATCGAAAAGTGATTTAAGAAAACAGAATAAAAGTCAAACTAGCAAATATAACAGTATGAATAGGCTGGAAAATAGAATAGATAGTGATATTCTTGAAAAACTGGAAAAAATTAGAAGAGGCAATAAATAAGTATGAATTAAGCTGGAGGTAGCGATGTCTAAAATAGTTACTGAAGGGAATTCAAAGGAAGCAGAAGAATTGGATTCAAGCAAACTTCCATATTCCGATGAAGACTACAAATATGTAAAAGAAGCACAAAAGGGAAATATATCGGCTATTAATCACATAATTGATAAGTACAATATAATGGTTAAGGCGAAATCAAAAATGTATTTTATGATGGGTTCTGATAGAGAAGATATGATACAAGAGGGAATGATAGGTCTGTATAAAGCTATAAGAGATTATAATGATAAAAAGACGTGTTCATTCAAACACTTTGCAGGAATGTGTGTGACTAGACAGATGATAACAGCAGTAAAAACATCTACAAGGCAAAAACATATTCCCCTCAACTCATATATATCCTTGAACAAACCTGTGTATGATGGTGATTCTGATTCTGAAAGAACATTGTTTGAAGTTGTTACCAATAGCGTGGATTCAGACCCAGAAAAACTAATAATTAGTAAAGAAAATTATAGAAACATAGAAAATAAGATAAATGAGCTTTTAACGCCATTAGAAGAAGAGGTGTTGATGCTATATATGTCAGGCAAGAAATATAGTGAAATAGCAAAAATTCTTGGAAAAAATACAAAGTCTATAGATAATGCTATGCAAAGAGCAAAGAAAAAGCTTGTAAAATCACTAGAAGAAAGTGAATAAGAATTATTTTAGAGCAATAATATTTATTTTTTAAAAAAAAGAAATATTAAGGAATATATCTATATGTAAATATAGCAATATTTTAAAAAATATAATAGCGTAATAAGAGAAGTTATCTTTATTTCTTTTATTACGCTATTTTTGGTTAAAAAATATACATAAAACTTAACAATACATATTGTATATACTAAACAAAATTATATATATTTGAAAAATATTCACTATATTTAAGTAAAACATCAATTAAAAAGCATTAAAAAAAGAAAAAACTATTTAAATACTTATAATAGATTGATAAAATGAAAACGATTCCGTATAATAATCTTAGATAATAAATTTTATTATCAAAATAAAAAGGAGGTTTTGTTTATGGGAAAGGGTTCGGAAGTATCAATCAATGGTTCAAACTCAGGAGGAGGAAGTTATAAGCATCCAAGTGGCTTAAAACTTGCAAATATTTGTATAGCACTTCAGAGTTTAGCGGGATATGCAGTAATATCTTTTATGATATTATTCTTTACAGCTGATGTAGGTCAAAATGGATTGGGACTGAGCGTTCAAAAGGCTACAGGTATGTTAGGTTTGTATTCAGGCTTAGGATATATGACTCCCTTAATTGGTGGATGGTTGACAGATAAATACCTAGGGCTTCAAAAAGGAATTTTATTGGGTTCAATTTTAGCATTTGCAGGTTATATGGCTTTATTTTTATCTACATCAAGTGTCGCAAGTGTATGGTTAGGTCTGGGAATAATGATTTGTAGTGGAGCTTTCTTCAAGGGTAACATAAGTGCCTTGGTTGGAGAGTTATACTCAAAAGATCAGCTATCAAAAAAAGATGCTGCCTATAGTTATTTTTATATGGCAACCAATATAGGTAGTTTATTAGGACCTATAATTGCAGGTCTTATAACAGATAGTTGGTTTGCAAAAGTAAGTGCAAATGGAGAAATAATTTCTTACGGTTACAGATATGGATTTTTACTATCTGCAGTTATGATGTTAATAACTTTCTTAGTATTTCTTTTTTTAGCTCCAAAATGGTTGAAAAATGTAGGCAAAAAACCTGCTTCAGCAGTAGCTAAAGAAAAAGTGGCTTCTTCAGGGAAAGAGGATAAGCTGACTAGTCTTGAGAAAAGAAGAATGATAGCAATGGTTATAATATTTGTGTTTGTCGTTCTTTTTTGGGCTGCATGGTTTCAAACTCAATCGTCTTTTGCTCTTTTGTCAGACACATTAGTGAATAGAAAAGCATTTGGTAAAACTATACCAGTTCCTTGGTTAACATCTTTTAATGGTATATTGTGTGTGGTTTTATCTCCATTACTAGGAGGACTATGGGTTAGGCTTGCAAGAACAAAAAGAGGAGATTTTTCCATCCCTACTAAGATGGGCTTGGGTATGATTTTATCAGGTCTTGCCTTTATAGTATTGATAATAGGGATTAATACTTTAGGTGGAGTCGAAGATGGATCAGTCAAGATGAATATTGCATTTTTATTATTCTCTTATCTGATACTAACTTTGGGTGAATTATTTTTATCTCCTATAGGTATGGCAATGTTTAACAAATTAGCACCTTCAAAATATGCATCTTTGGCTATGGGTGCTTGGTATCTTTGCTTTTTCTTTGCAAATATCATATCTGGTAAAGTTGCAGGGTTTACCGCTTCTATGGGGTATTCAGAGGTATTTGCATTCATCGCAGGCGTAGTAATATTCTTTGGAGTAGTTTTAATATTACTGAGAAAACTTTTAAATAATTTGATGGCGCTAGATAAGTTAGAAGAATAAAACTTTTTACTTAGGGTATATAAACAAACTATGAGAAATTTATTCAGCAAAACAAAATATACGAAAGATAGCTTGAAGTATATGAATGAATAAAAAAAGCTATTACAAGAGTTAAAAAGTTCTTAATTATATAAAAATTTAAGAATAAGTGATATAATGATAATTAGATCTATGGATTATAGATAATTTACATAGTTTAGGCTTAGATATTTTGAATAAATTCGATTAATTATTTACTATATCTTTGTTTATGGGATTGGTTTGTGTATTTAGTATTTGAATATATAGTCTATATCTATAGAAATAGAAATCAATAAAATTACTGGAGGTTGATTATGAAAGTTTCAGAAAGAATTGATGTATTAAGAAAAATGATGGATGAGAAGGGCATAGATGTATATGTGGTACCTTCTTCAGATTTCCACCAGAGTGAATATGTAGGAGAACATTTTAAGGCAAGAGAATTTATGACAGGATTTACTGGTTCTGCAGGTACTGCTGTGTTTACAAAAGACGAGGCAGGTATGTGGACAGATGGTAGATATTTCTTACAGGCTGGTATACAGATGGAAGGAACTGGTGTTGAGCTAAGAAAAATGGGTGAACCAGGAGTTCCAACTGTTGAAGAATACATAGAAAATATTCTTCCTGAAAACGGTACTATTGGCTTTGATGGTAGAGTTATATCCGTTGGTGAAGGTGAAGAGTATGAAAGAATAGTAGGAGAAAAGAATGGAAAGATAATATATCAGTATGATTTAGTTGATGATATATGGAAGGATAGAGTTTCTATACCTCAGGAACCAGTATTCCATTTGGATGAAAAATATAGTGGAGAATCAGCAGCTAGCAAGCTAGAAAGAGTAAGAGAAGTAATGAAGGCTAAGGGTGCAAATGCACATATTATAGCTACTCTTGATGATACAGGCTGGTTATTCAACATAAGAGGTAACGATGTTGAATTCTTCCCATTGATACTGAGCTATTCTATGGTATTAGAAGATAAGGCAATACTTTACATACAGGAATCTAAGGTAAGTGATGAAATAAAGGCAATGCTTACAAAGGATAATGTGGAGATAAGACCTTACAATGACATATATGAAGATGTAAAGGCATTTGGAGCTGGGGATACTATACTTATAGATCCAAGAAGATTAAACTATGCTCTATATAATAATATCAAAAAAGATGTCAAGGTAGTTGAAGACATGAACCCTACAGTTCTATTTAAGGCTAGAAAGAATGAAATTGAGATTGCAAATATTAAAAAGGCTGAAATTAAGGACTCAATAGCACACGCTAAATTTATGTATTGGATCAAAAATCATGCCCTTGAAGAAGGTGCTTCAGAAATGAGTGCTAGTGACAAGCTAGAATCTCTAAGAAAAGAACAGCCAAACTACAAGTGGCAGTCATTTGCTCCTATTAGCTCATTTGGAGAGCATGCTGCGATAGTTCATTATGAGTCTTCTCCAGAAACAGATGTAAAGTTTGAAAAAGGCAACTTCTATCTATCTGATACAGGTGCAGGTTTCATGGATGGTTCTACAGACATTACTAGAACATTTGCAATAGGTGATGTTGATGATGAGAAGAAGAGACACTTTACATTGGTATTAAAGTCTCACCTAGGATTATCTAGAGCAGTATTTTTAGAAGGTTGTAATGGTATGAATTTAGATATACTTTCTAGACAACCAATATGGGAAGAAGCAATGAACTTTAATCATGGTACAGGTCATGGTGTAGGATATCTTGGAAACATACATGAGCCTCCAACAGGAATCAGATGGCAGTTTAGAGCTCATGAAGTTCATCCTCTAGAAGATGGTATGGTAATAACAAATGAACCAGGACTTTATATCGGAGGATCTCATGGTATAAGACTAGAAAATGAGATACTAGTAAGAAAGGGTGCAGCTAATGAATACGGACAGTTCATGTATTTTGAACCAATAACATTTGTTCCATTTGATTTAGATGCTATAATACCAGAAATGCTTACTGAAAGAGAAATAACTGAACTTAATGAATATCACGCAAAGGTATATGAATTAATAGCCCCTCATCTAAATGCAGATGAAAAAGAATGGCTAAAGAAGTATACTAGAGCTATATAATATTTATAAAACTAGTTAAGATAAAAGTCTATAAAAAGCTATAAACTAAAGGAGAATCAAATGATTCTCCTTTTTTATTTGTAGTTAAAATAAACTTTAAAGTGAAAAAATATAATTAAAATGTATGATGTTAGATATTACGATTTTATAAAAAATATATATAAAAGAAAAAATATACATAAAGATAAAAATAGTTATAAGAAGTTGTGGTTAAAAATATGGTAAAAAATAATGTATTTGCAAAGAAAGTTACAGAATCGAATTTTAAGTCTATGTTGGTATACAAGTAAGATGTTAAATTGAAAAGATGCAATTATATAAAATAAAACACAATATCTGATATGTAAATAAATCTAAATGAGCTATCAATAAAAAATAAAGTCATATAAAATTATAAAAAGGTTAGAAAATATAATGTAATATGTTTTTTCGAAAAGAATAAATATTAAAGTAAAATAAAAAGAAGAAATTAGAAGTAAATTTTTAATAAAATCATTATTTTTAAAATTTTTTGAAAATTATCGAAAAAATGTTAAAAAATAAACCTAAAAGGTGTATAATGGTATTAATAGCTATCTAATAAATAGAATTTTTCAATAGCAATAAAGGTTAATATTATTCATAAATAGGAAAAATAAAAAATTATATTAAAAGAAATTTAATTTTTTTATGTATTTGAAAAATATTTACATCTAACAATCATTTTATTAGTTTAATTATTGTTGGAACTTAGCTTTCTAAACAATTCTGAATCAGTAATGATAAGTGATTGGAGTAGTTATTCTTCTTGGTTTTTTAATCGAATTATCCTATCTGAATGTCAACAAATGGTTACTTTTATCAACTAATTTTATACAAATTGTATATTGAATTAGTAATTTTTCTTATTTTTAGTTATTTTACATACTTGAATCTTATGCGGATATGGTGTAAAATAATTAACAAAATGAAAACTGAAAATTTAGAATTTTTTTCTGAAAGGAGGAAATTGAATGGCAAAAGAAGCTTTATTAAAAGTTGTAGAAGCTGAGGAGAAGGCAGAGCAGTTAATTAAGACTGCAAAAAGTGAATCAAGAGATTTAATAGCTCTGTCAGAGAAGAGATCCAGAAATTTGCTTGATGATGCTACTATCAAAGCAAAGGTTGAATGTGATAGACTGAGATCCAAGGCTGAAGATGATATGAAAGAAGAGCTAGACGCCATATCTCGAGCAAGCGAGGAAAAATGTAAGTCCATAACTGACATTCCTCAGGACAGATTCAATGAAGCTAAGAAAATACTAGTAGAGAGGATAGTGAAGTAATATGGCTATTGTAAAAATGAAGAAATTTCACCTCTTGGCACTAGATTCTCACCGTGAAAAGTTATTAAGAGAACTTCAGATTTTCAGAAATATTCAGTTTGAGGATGTGTCTAATGTCGAAGATTTTGAAGATGAGGGTCTACTAAGCTTTCAAAAGCCCATAGTAGATAGTCAAGTTTCAGAGTTTGAAGACAGGATGAATCAATGTCTATATATAATTGACTTGATCAGTAAGTACACTCCTCCGATTTCGGGTCTGAAATCTTTGATTGACGGTCTTCCAAACTACACATTTGAAGAAATGGAAAACAGAGTAAAAGATGTTAACTTTGAAGTAGAATATGGACAAGTAAAAATTTTGGGAGATGAACTAGCAAAGATTGAATCTAGTATTTCCAAGAGAAAAGAGTTAATTAAGGAACTAGAACCGATATCCAATATGGATGTGAGCTTTGAGTCTATAAACAATCTAAAAAGCTTCAAAGCGGTTGTAGGTGGAGTAAGCGGTAAGTTGTTAGAAATTTTCAAAGAAGAAATGGATAATTTAGAATATACTTACTGTGAAGAAATCGGAGTCTACAAAGAGGAACATTTCTTCTTTATTATTTATGATAGAAGAGAAGAAGATCAAGTTTTAGAAATGTTTAGGATAGGTAATCTAAACATTATAAAAAGTGACTCCAATAAGATACCAAAAGATAAAATAAACGATTTGGAAAAGGAAATAGAATCTCTTACTTTTAGAGAAAAAGAAATTACTTCCGAACTAGGATCAAAGCTGGGAATTTTGGCAGACTTCAAACTATACTATGAATATCTTGGTAACCTGAAAGTAAGATCACAGGCTCAAAGGGATTTCATGGCTTCTAGAAGTGTATGTATGCTTAGTGGTTACTGTCCAGACTTTGATATCAAAAGACTAGAAAATGCAATTAAATCAATTTGTAATGAAGATTATACATTTGAAATTGAAGAAGTAGATAAAAATAGTGAAGAAGTACCAATTATATTGAAAAATAATAGATTTGCTAAAGCTTTTGAAAACGTTACATCAACATATGCACTGCCAAAGTATAATGAAGTGGATCCGACTCCTCTATATGCGCCAATATATGCATTATTTTTCGGAATGATGTCAGCTGATGTTGGTTATGGAGTCATTTTACTTTTATTAACTACAATTGGATTGAAAGTATGTAACTTTACACCAAACATGAGAAAGAATGTAAGATTCTTCCAGTTAATAGGAGTATCATCTACTATCTGGGGATTTTTATATGGTTCATATTTTGGAGCGAGCATTCCAGGTATGTGGAAACTATTGGACTTAAGTACTCAGTTCATGGAGATACTGGTATTATCAATAATAATGGGTGGTATACACTTATTCTATGGTCTTTTAATCAAAGCATACATGCAAATAAGAGACAAACAGTATATGGATATGTTCTTTGATGTTATTGCTTGGTATGTAACATTAGGCGGAATAATATGTCTACTACTTTCAGCAGCAGGAGTTCTTTCTTCAAAGGTTGGGGATATATCTCTTTATGTAATGATAGTAGGGTTGGTGCTTTTACTAATTGGTGGAGCAAGAGCAGCTGAAGGCAATATAGGTAAAAAAATAGCTGCAGGCCTATACAATGTGTATGGACTATCAAGCTATATAGGAGACTTTGTTTCATACTCTCGTCTGATGGCACTAGGTATGTCAGGCGGATACATAGCTTTTTCAGTAAATATGATTGCTGGAATGATGTGGGGTAAGACAATAATAGGTTACTTAGGAGCAATCCTTATATTAGTGCTATTCCATGCATTTAACTTATTCCTTTCATGTCTAGGTGCATATGTGCATTCATTAAGACTAATCTACGTAGAATTCTTCGGTAAATTCTATGAAGGTGGAGGAAAGGCATTTAAATTCTTTAGAAATAAGACTAAATACATAAATTTAGATAGACAATATGAAGATTAGTTATACAAATAAATTAAGATTCTGCGACAGAGAAAAGTCGTGATTTAAGGGAGGTTTATTTATGAATTTTGGAAGTTGGATAGTAGAAAATGGTGGAGTAATATTTGGTGGCTTGGGCGTTGTATTTGCAATGCTAGCATCTTTAGGATCAGCAAAGGGACTATCAATAGTTGGTCAGGCAGCATCTGGTCTTGTTCCAGAAGAACCACAGAAGTTTGGTAAGACGCTTATATTACAGCTATTACCGGGTACACAGGGACTATATGGATTCGTTATCGGTCTGTTGATATTATTACAGCTTAGTGGAGATATGACTCTTGCACAGGGAATGTATCTTGCAGCAGTTGGTATGCCAATAGGATTTGTAGGTTGGGGCTCAGCAGTATCTCAGGGTAAGGTTGCAGCCAGTGGTATAGGAATTCTTGCTAAAAATGAATCTCAGACAACTAAGGGTATTATATATGCCGTAATGGTTGAGACTTATGCACTATTAGCATTCGTTATATCACTTCTTTTATTCTTCAAGTTCGGAGCTTTCTTTGCTTAAAGAAAACAAAAAATTCAGAGAAAAGGAAGTGATTAAATGGCAGAGCTAAGTAATTTAACCAATAGAATATTAGATGAAGCAAAAGTCTCAGCAGATGAAATAGTTAAGTCTGCAGAGCTCAAGGTCGAAAAGATAATGGAAAAGTCTAAGGAACAGGCAAAGACTAGCTATGATTCAATAGTGGAAAAAGGCGCTTTAGAGGCTGAAAACCTCAAAGAAAGATTAAAATCAAATGCCAAATTGAAGGCTAGAGATAATGAACTAAATGCCAAGCAAGAAGTAATCAAAAGGGTATTTGAAGAAGCATTAGAAGATGTCAAAAATATTGACAATGAAAAATTAGTATCTTATATACAAAAGAATGCAAGTTTTTCGGAAGGGTCTTTGTTGGTGGTTCAAAAGGACAAGTTGAATTTGATAAAAGAGAGATTTCCACAATCAAGAGTATCAGAAGAGAGATTTGTAGAATCAGGATTTGTGGAGATAAGTGGGGGTATCGAAAAAAACTTTACCTTTGGAACTCAAATAGATTATATAAAAGATGAAATACAAGGGGAAATAGCGAAAGTACTTTTTGGATAGTGGGGGGTAGTTTATGGATAGATTAGATTACGCCCAGGGTGTAGTAATGGCGAGGGTTTATGAGAAGAGACTTCTCGACAAAGGAAAGCTTGATAAAATGATAGACGCAAAAGACGCTGATGAATCTTTCAAAATGCTTTTGGATTCGGAGTATTCCAAGAGTGCGGAAGGTGTTGAAAGCGTGGATGACTATGAATTGCTACTAAAAAATGAAACTTCTAGGGTTTTTGGATTAGGTGGAGAAATGCTTCAGGATAAAAGAATTTTAGAAATTTTATCCTTGAAGTATGACTATCACAATCTAAAGACAATGGTAAAAGCAAAGGTCTCTGGCAAAAATCTCGAGGACTTGTTCATCTATTCAAGTGAAAATAATCCAGAAAAAATTAGATTACAATTTGAAAGTGGACACTTCACTGATACAAAGAGTGAATTTATAAAAACTCTTAGAGAGGCTGAAGAGAAATATAGTGATACTTCGGATCCTCAAATGATAGATATTGTAGTGGACAGAGCGTACTTTAGACACTTAAGAAGTATAGCAGATTCTTTAGAGATAGAACTATTTAGTGATTATGTGAGTGGAAGCATAGATTTTTATAATGTATCATCAATGCTAAGAGCTATGAAAATGGGTAAAAACACCAACTTTCTAAACGACATATTAGTTGAAGGCGGTGGAATATCCACAGGTAAGTTAATTGAACTATCAAGAGAAAGCTTTGATAGAATAGCGACTTCACTAAAATCTGAAAAAGTTGGCAGAGCATTATTGGATAGTGCAGAACAGTACAAAGAAACTGGAAGCCTATCTGTAGTAGACAATGAAAAAGACGTTTATCTAAGAAGGTTAAATTCTGATTCAAGATTTATTTCTTTTGGTCCAGAACCAATATTTGCTTATCTTGTGGCAAAGGAAAAGGAAATATCGATAGTCAGACTGATACTAGTCGGAAAATTAAATAATATCCCGTCTACAAAACTTAGAGAGAGGCTGGGTGATATTTAATGTATAAGATAGGAGCAGTTGGAGATAAAGACTCAATATTGGCCTTTAAGTCTATAGGAATAGATGTATATCCAGTAGTTGATGGAGATCAAGCAAGAGATGTGATAGATGATTTGGCAGATAGACAATATGGATTAATATTTGTTACAGAACATATTGCTCAATATATTGAGGAAACAATACAAAGATATAAAAGAAAACTAACACCAGCAATTATACTGATTCCCTCTAATCAAGGGACGCTGGGAATAGGAATGAATGATATAAATAAAAATGTGGAAAAGGCAGTAGGTAGTAATATATTTGCCAATTCTGATAAATAAGGAGGAGAGGCTTAGTGAAGGCAGGTAAAATAGTAAAAGTGTCTGGTCCGCTTGTCGTAGCCGAGGGAATGGAAGATGCCAACATATATGACGTGGTGAAGGTATCAAACTCAAAGCTGATAGGTGAAATCATAGAAATGCGTGATGACAAAGCTTCAATACAGGTATATGAAGAAACAGCGGGTATAGGTCCAGGTGAACCTGTAATAACAACAGGTGAACAGCTAAGTGTGGAACTCGGACCCGGTCTTATAGAAAATATGTTTGATGGTATACAAAGACCTCTTGAAAAGTTTAGAGCTATAGCGGGAGATTTCCTAACAAAGGGTATAGAAGTACCTTCTTTAGATAGAGATAAAAAATGGTATTTCCATCCTGAAGCAAAAGTAGGAGACATGCTAGAAGAGGGCGATGTATTAGGTTATGTACAAGAAACCAAGGTAGTAAAACATATAGTAATGGTCCCATATAAAATGAGTGGTGTGCTAGAAAGCATACAAGAGGGCGAGTTTACTATTGTAGATGATATAGCTGTATTAAAATCTCAAGATGGAGAAAAATCATCAGTTCAAATGATGCAAAAATGGCCAGTTAGAGTGAGTAGAAGAATCAAACAAAAGATAGCTCCTAGAGTTCCACTAATCACTGGTCAAAGGGTTGTAGATACATTTTTCCCAGTTACAAAAGGTGGTACAGCCTGTGTTCCAGGGCCTTTTGGTTCAGGTAAAACAGTAGTACAGCATCAGCTTGCAAAATGGGCAGATGCCCAGATAGTGGTTTATGTTGGATGTGGCGAACGTGGTAATGAGATGACAGACGTTTTGAATGAATTCCCAGAACTAATTGACCCACATACAGGTGAAACACTGATGAAGAGAACTGTATTAATAGCCAATACTTCTAATATGCCGGTTGCAGCTCGTGAAGCTAGTATATATACAGGAATCACAATTGCAGAATATTTCAGAGATATGGGATACTCAGTAGCGGTTATGGCAGACTCGACATCTAGATGGGCAGAGGCTCTAAGAGAAATGTCAGGTCGTCTTGAAGAAATGCCAGGTGATGAAGGTTATCCGGCCTACCTTTCATCAAGAGCAGCAGAGTTTTATGAAAGAGCTGGTAAGGTAATCTGTAAGGGTAAGGACAATAGAGAAGGTGCTCTTACAATTATAGGTGCAGTTTCTCCTCCAGGTGGAGACGTATCTGAGCCAGTCTGTCAGGCAACTCTTAGAATAGTAAAAGTATTCTGGGGGCTAAATGCAAATCTAGCTTATAGAAGACATTTCCCAGCGATATCTTGGCTTGATTCATATTCGTTATATCAGCCAGATGTGGATGATTGGATGGGGGATAATGTATCTCCTAGATTCCCAGAAAATAGAATAGAAGCAATGTCTTTACTTCAGGAAGAATCAGGTCTACAAGAAATTGTTAGATTGGTAGGTAGAGATACATTATCAGAAAAAGACCAGTTGAAACTAGAAGTAGCAAAGTCCATAAGAGAAGACTACTTGCAACAAAATGCTTTCCAAGAGGTGGATACATTTACATCACTGGAAAAGCAAGATAAAATGTTAGATTTGGTGCTTAAGTTTTATAGAGAATCTCTAAGAGCATTAGAGAAACATGTATATTTAGATGAATTATTAAAAATGCCAGTAAGAGAATCTATAGCTAGAGCCAAGTATACTGAAGAGGCTGATATAGATAAAATAGATCAAATATCTAAGGAAGTTGCAAAAGAAGTAGATGAACTAATAAATAGTAGAGGAGGTGGACTAGATGATTAAAGAATATAAAACCATTAGAGAAATAGTCGGTCCACTTTTGATGGTAGATGGTGTAGAAGGAATAAAATATGAAGAACTAGTTGAAATAGAAATGCAAGATGGAGCTATTCGCCGTGGTAGAGTTCTTGAAATAAATGGTGATAAGGCGATGGTACAGCTATTTGAAGGCTCTGCAGGTATTAACCTTAGAGATTCAAAGGTTAGATTTTTGGCAAAACCACTAACTTTAGGTGTATCAGAAGATATGATTGGTAGAGTATTTAACGGAATGGGAAATCCAAATGATGGAGGACCAAATCTGATTCCAGAGAAAAAATTGGATATAAATGGTATTGCAATTAACCCAGTAGCTAGAGACTATCCATCTGAATTTATACAGACAGGAGTGTCTGCTATAGATGGCTTGAATACTCTAGTTAGAGGGCAAAAGCTTCCAATATTCTCAGGGTCAGGTCTACCACATGCAAATCTAGCAGCACAGATAGCTAGACAGGCAAAGGTATTGGGGACTAATGAAAAGTTTGCGGTTGTATTTGCTGCTATAGGTATAACATTTGAGGAAGCACAGTTTTTTATCGATGACTTTAAGAAAACTGGAGCTATAGACAGAGCAGTTTTATTTATGAATCTAGCAAATGACCCAGCGATAGAACGTATATCGACACCTAGAATGGCACTTACTTGTGCAGAGTATCTTGCATTTGAAAAGGATATGCACGTACTAGTAATTATGACAGATCTTACAAACTACTGTGAAGCTCTTCGTGAGATTTCAGCAGCTAGACGTGAGGTTCCAGGAAGAAGAGGATATCCAGGTTATCTATATACAGACCTTTCAACACTTTATGAAAGAGCTGGTAGAATCAAGGGAAGAAAGGGATCGATCACTCAGGTACCAATACTAACAATGCCAGAAGATGATAAAACCCACCCTATTCCAGACCTTACAGGATATATAACAGAAGGTCAGATCATACTATCGAGAGAACTTTACAAGAAAAACTTGATGCCTCCGATAGACGTATTGCCTTCTTTGTCTAGACTTAAAGATAAGGGTATCGGTGAAGGAAAGACAAGAGAAGATCATGCCGATACAATGAACCAGCTATTTGCAGCATACGCAGCAGGTAAAGAAGCAAAAGAACTACAGGTAATCCTAGGTGAGTCAGCTTTATCTGAATCAGACAAAGCTTTTGCAAAATTTGCAGATGAATTTGAGAAAAGATATGTGTCCCAAGGATACAATACCAATAGAACTATAGTTGAGACTCTTGATCTTGGATGGGATTTATTAAAGATTCTTCCAAGAACAGAATTAAAGAGAATAAAAGACAAATATATAGAGAAGTATTTACCAGAGGAAAGCCAGGTGGATTAATATGGCTAGATTAAATGTAAATCCAACTAGAATGGAGCTTTCGAGATTAAAGGCGAGACTCTCTACTTCAACAAGAGGACATAAACTTTTGAAAGATAAGCAAGATGAGTTGATGAGACAGTTCATAGCGATGATTAAGGAAAATAAAAAATTAAGAGAAGAAGTTGAATCCAAAGTTACAGATTCCTTTGAAGATTTTTTGTTGGCAAGAAGTATGAACTCATCTCAAATGTTGGATGAAGCGCTAGCTATATCAAAAGAGAGTATAAATCTGGAAATAGAGACAAAGAACTTGATGAGCGTCAACGTTCCGGTGATGACATTTAATAGAAGTGATGAAGATGATACATCAGCAATATATCCATATGGTTTTGGAGGGACATCTGCAGAACTTGATGAAGCTGTCAAAAAACTATATGACATATTGCCAGATTTGTTGAAACTTGCTGAAATTGAGAAAGCCTGTCAGCTTATGGCTGATGAGATAGAAAGTACAAGAAGAAGAGTAAATGCACTTGAATATATGACGATTCCTCAACTAGAAGAAACAATTGTATATATAAGAATGAAACTTGAAGAGAACGAAAGAAGTTCTATTACAAGACTAATGAAAGTCAAAGATATTATTAATAAGTAATATCTTGCTCTAGTAAAATTGATAGATTGCCTAAAATTTATATAAAGTTTAAAGGAAGTGCGGTAGTGTTCACCGCGCTTCCTTTATAACTTTCTACATGATTATAAAGGAATTTAAAGGTTTATACTATAAACAAATAGATTCTATAAAATTTATTTAAATGAATTTTAAGAGTATAGCAGCTATTTAAATTTTTTATTAAAAAGAAAGTTTTAAATTTCAATTATAAAACTCTTGTAAAAAATGAGTTAAAAAAAGATGTTAATAAATTATTTTTTTAATAAAAAACTTAACTTATTTTAGGTAATAATATAGACAAGACCTAACAGTAGTGTTAAAATAAAATCAAAGAAAACATTTGCATTATAGTATTTAAATTATCAATAATAGATATTTATTAAGGTGGTGATTGGGTGAGACCTTTAGTATTAAACATTCAAAAATGTAGCATACATGATGGTCCAGGAATACGTACGACAGTATTTTTTAAGGGATGCCCTCTTGATTGTACATGGTGTCATAATCCAGAGAGTCAAAATTATAAGGTCGACTTTATGTATGATCCAGAAAAATGTACTCATTGTTATACTTGCATAGATAAGTGTGAGCATCATGCAATATGCGTGAAAGAGGGGGAACTGATAAGGTTAGAGAATAAATGTGAACTTTGTGGGGAATGTTTGGATTGGTGTCTAACGGGCTCAAGAGAACTTGTTGGAGATGAGTATGAAATTTCTGAACTAGTAAAGGAAATAGAGAAAGACTCAATATTTTATGAAGAATCAGGTGGCGGTGTAACTTTGTCAGGTGGTGAAGTTATGTGTCAGGATTTGAAATATCTGGATAGTCTAGTCAAAACTTTACACAATAGAGGTATAGATGTTGCAATAGATACCTGTGGGTATGCACCACAAGAAAATTTTGAGCAAATTTATCCAAATGTAGATAGATTTTTATATGATATAAAGCTGGCAGACGAGCTTTCTCATAAGAAATTTACTGGCAAATCTAATAGTTTGATATTAAACAATCTAAAATACTTAGATTCAGTTGGCGCTGACATCAATATTAGAATACCTTTGATAGAAGGAGTAAACGTAGATAAAGATAATAAAGAAATAAAAAGAATTATCGAAATTTTAAGACCACTTAGAATTTCATCTATAAATTTATTGCCCTATCATAATATTATGGAACATAAGTATAAAAAATTAGATAAAGAATATAAGTGTGAGATCTTTAAAAAGCCAAGCAATGAAAAGTTAGAAGAGATTAAAGAATTATTTTTAGAAAATAATTTTAACAATATTAAAATTGGAGGTTAGTTATGAGTAGGGGATCATTTGAAAGAACAAAAAAATTAAGAGAACAGAGCACTTCGGCACAGCCTTATATCAGTATAGAAAGGGCTGTCTTGATGACTGAGGCATATCAGAAGTTTGAAGGAAGTGTTGAAACACCAATACTTAGAGCTAAGGCTTTTAAATATTATATGGAAAATAGATCTCTCTGTATAAATGACGGAGAATTAATTGTTGGAGAAAAGGGAGATGGTCCACAAGGAGCTCCTACATATCCAGATCAATGTTGTCACTCTCTTGAGGATATGAAGGTAATGAACGGTAGAGATCTTGTGAACTTCAAGGTTACAGAAGAAGATATGAAAATTCAAGAAGAAAAAATAATACCTTTCTGGAAAGGAAGACAGATAAGAAATAGAATAATCAGTAATGTAGATCAACAGTGGCTGGATTGTTATGAATCAGGAATGTTCACTGAATTCATGGAGCAAAGAGCTCCTGGTCATACAGTTGGTGGAAATAGATTCTATCAAAAAGGTTTTGCTGAATTTAAAGAAGATATTAAAAATAGAATAGCTAAACTTGATTTTGTTAACGATACAGACGCCTACAACAAAAAAGTTGATCTAGAGGCTATGTCTATAGCTTGTGATGCAATGATTGTACTTGGGAAAAGGTATGCACAAAAGGCTAGAGATATGGCTGAAGCTGAAACTGATCCAAAGAGAAAGGAAGAGCTTCTTTTGATAGCTCACAATTGTGATGTAGTACCAGCTCACAAACCAGAAACTTTCCATCAGGCTATCCAGATGTATTGGTTTGTTCATATAGGTGTTACAACAGAGTTAAATATATGGGATGCATTTAGCCCTGGAAGGCTAGATCAACATCTAAATCCTTTCTATGAAAAAGATCTTGAAGAGGGTGTACTTGACAGGGAAAAGGCAAGAGAATTAATGGAATGCTTCTGGGTGAAGTTCAATAATCAGCCAGCTCCACCAAAGGTAGGTATTACATTGAAGGAAAGTGCTACCTATACAGATTTTGCCAATATAAATACGGGTGGTATCACTCCTGATGGCAAAAATGGTGTAAATGAAGTAAGTTATATAATTCTAGATACAATGGATCAAATGAAGCTTCTTCAGCCTAGCTCAAATGTTCAGATCAGTAGAAAAACTCCACAGAGGTTCTTAAAAAGAGCATGTGAAGTGTCAAGAGAAGGTTGGGGTCAACCAGCATTTTATAATACTGATGCAATAGTTTCAGAGCTCATGGAAGCAGGCAAAACACTAGAAGATGCTAGATGTGGTGGAAGCAGTGGATGCGTTGAAACAGGATGCTTTGGTAAGGAAGCATATGTTTTGACTGGATACTTAAATATACCAAAAGTACTAGAAATAACTTTAAACAATGGTTTAGATCCAGTATCTGGCAAAAATCTTGGTATAGAAACTGGAGATCCAAGAGAATTTATGACTTATGATGAATTATTTGAAGCTTTTTCTAAGCAACTTAATCATTTTGTAGATATTAAGATGCGAGGAAATCAAATCATAGAAAATATATATGCTAAACATTGTCCAGCTCCTTTGATGTCTATAATAGTGGATGACTGTATAGAAAAGGGGATGGATTATCAAAGAGGTGGAGCAAGATACAATACTAGATATATTCAGGGTGTTGGTACAGGTACTATAAGTGACTCACTTATAGCTATTAAATATAATGTCTTTGATAAGAAAAAGTTTGATATGGCTACTCTTTTGGATGCAATGGATGCAAACTTCGAGGGATATGAACAAATATTAAATATGGTAAAAAATAAAACTCCAAAATATGGTAATGATGATGACTATGCTGATGAAGTAATGAGAAGTTTCTTTGATCTTTATTACAACACAGTAAGCAATAGACCAACTGTAACAGGAGGAAAATATAGAATCAATATGCTACCTACTACTTGTCATGTGTATTTTGGTGAAGTAATGAAGGCAACTCCAAATGGAAGATTATCAGGGATACCTCTTTCTGAAGGAATATCCCCAGAAAAGGGTGCTGATACAAATGGACCAACAGCTGTAATTAAATCATGTGCAAAGATGGATCATTTAAAGACAGGTGGAACTTTACTAAACCAGAGATTTGCTCCTTCAGTAGTGGTTGGAGATGAGGGACTAGATAATATGGGAAATCTTGTTAGAGCATACTTCAATATGGATGGACATCATATACAATTTAATGTATTTGATAAAAATGTATTGCTAGCTGCTCAGAAAAAGCCAGATGATTATAAAGACTTGATAGTTAGAGTGGCAGGCTACTCTGACCATTTCAATAATCTAAGTAGAGCTTTGCAGGATGAAATAATAAATAGAACTGAGCAGACTTTCTAAACATATATATTATTTCCAATATGAATGGATAAATTTAGGCGATTTCAGAAACTATACATAAAAATATAAAATATCCATATGCTAAAAATTTGTATAGTTTGAGAATATATGTATAAATTTATTGAAAAGTAAATAAAAATTTGTGAAGAACAAAATATATATCTAACTAGAAAGA
Source organism: Peptostreptococcus sp. (assembly GCF_036639115.1). Lineage (GTDB taxonomy): Bacteria > Bacillota > Clostridia > Peptostreptococcales > Peptostreptococcaceae > Peptostreptococcus. The sequence continues at coordinate 133,020 of NZ_JAVWJH010000005.1, forward strand.
TATGCAAAAGTAGGAATAGATGATAATAAAAAATACATAAGAAATATATAAGAAATGCCAAAGCAATAAAAATAATAAAATAAATAAAAAAATTAATAAAAAGAAGAAATTAATAAAAAAAATAAATAAAAAAATTAATAAAAAGAAGAGAGCAAGAAGGTAAAAAAGTATTAAACAATAAAAAAGAAGAAAATAATTAAGTAATAAAAATGTATAAATAAAATTTAAAATATATTTATATAAATCATACAGTATGGAGGGTAGATATCTAAATATGGATCTAGAAATTAATCTGGTACTCTAGGTATCTACTTGTCTACTGTATAAATAAATGAGGGGGAAGTTATGAAGAAATTAGCAGTAATAGGTGCAGGAAACATGGGAAGAGCAATAATAGGGGGAGTAATAAATTCAGGTTTAATATCAGCTGAAAATATTATTGTATCAGATCCATTTGAATCATGTCTTGAATGTGTAATGAAAGATTATGCAGCAAAAACTACAACAGACTCAAAAGAGGCAGTTAAATCTGCGGATGCTGTAATATTTGCAGTAAAGCCAAATGTTATAGGAAAAATTCTAGATGATGTCAAAGATGTGATAGATAAGGAAAAAATAATAATATCAATAGCAGCAGCTACTTCAATAGATGCTATAAGTGAACATATAGGTTCATCTAATAAAATTGTAAGGGTAATGCCAAACACTCCTGCATTGGTTTGTGAGGCGATGTCAGCATTGTCTCCTAATGAAAATGTTACTGATGAAGATTTACAGTATGTTTTGAGTATATTTAATTCTTTCGGAAAGGCAGAAGTAGTAGCAGAATCTCTAATGGACTCAGTAGTCGCTGTAAGTGGATCTTCTCCAGCATATGTATTTATGTTTATAGAAGCTATGGCAGATGCTGCGGTACTTACAGGAATGCCAAGAGCACAAGCATATAAATTCGCAGCTCAATCAGTATACGGTGCAGCAAAGATGGTTCTCGAAACAGGTAAGCATCCAGCAGAACTAAAGGACATGGTGTGCTCTCCAGGTGGAACAACAATTTCTGCAGTAGAAACTTTGGAATCTTATGGATTTAGAAATGCAGTAATACAGGGGCAGTTGGCTTGTGCGGAAAAATCAATAGAAATGGCAAAGAAGTAAATTCTTTGGGAGGGTCAATGACCCTCCTTTTTTATTGTGGATAAAATTTGTCGTCGTAAAAAATTTATAGGATTGCAGTTAATGTGTGTGTGTATTATAATTATATGAAATTAGGGGAGTTAGATTATGAAAAAGAAATTAAATTGGATAATAAATAGCAAAACAATTAAATCAGAAATTGAGGGGAAGTGATAATAAAAAAATAGGAGGATATAAATGAAAAAAATAATAGCAAAAGAGAATAATTTTGATGAAATTGTAGATATATGGGAACGTTCAGTAAAGCACAGCCACAAGTTTTTGAGTATAAAAGAAATTGAGGATATTAAAAGTGATTTAGTAAGGATTTTACCGAATTTTGAAATCAATTTGTGGATAGAAGGTGAAGAAATCATAGGTTTTTCCTCAGATTCAGAAAAACATTTGAACATGTTATTTTTGGATCCGAAATATATAGGAAAAGGATATGGTAGCAAAATAATAAATACTTTAATCGAAGAAGGTTTAGTTGATACTGTAGATGTAAATAAAGATAATAATCTTGCCAAAGAATTTTATCTTAGAAAAGGCTTTAAGGTTTTTAAAGAAAGTCCTTTAGATGATGAAGGTAGACCGTATCCTATTTTACACCTAAAATTATAGATTTGAAAAATACTGTAGCTTTGAAGTAAAATAGAAACTTTTTATGAAAATCATAGTTTGATTAATTTAAAAGGGAGTGGTAAAATACCACTCCCTTTTTATATAGACGCAATAAGTTTTACTTATTGTTATTTAGAGACCTTTATTACTACCTGAGATAGACTATCCATTAGTCCACCGCCAAAATCAGAGCCATTTTATATTTTTCTCTTGCAGTTACATTGTGTATTATATCCTTTGGGAATACCAATTGTTCGCCAGCCTTTATCTGATGGATTTCATCTCCAACCTTAAGGTCTGCACTTCCCTCTAGAGCTATAACCATAGCATCTCCAGGTGCTGCATGTTCAGATAGTGACTCTCCTTTGTCAAATGCCATTAACATAATTTTTAGTTTATCTTTTGATACTATATCTAAGTTAGATATACCGCCGTCTACATATTCAATTGCATCTTTCAGATTTATTATTTTAGCCTTTTCTATATTTTTCATATCTTCTTCTCCTTTAAATTCAATTTCTAAATATATGCTATCTTCCTTTGTTTCTATGCCTCTTAACACGTCTTTAGGGCTTATTAAAATATTATTCGTACTGATATTTTCACCCAAAACATTAATACTTCCTTTTAACACATAAAATATGCTTTGTGTATGGTAGAACTCCTTGCTAATATCTGTATCACTTGCGAGCGAGAACAAAACTATATTAAAATTATCTGTATCAATTATTGATTTTGATATAGTTTGATGCTGTTTTAAAACAATGCTATCTTCAATTCTAAAGACTTCACCTTTTGCCAAGTTTCTCACTTTTATCACCCTTTCTATATATATTTTTAATCCATAGTAAGAGCAAGTATCTCTTCTCTTATATTATTGATGAGTTCACGTTTTTCGTGACGTAGACTCCTATCAGGAAGTTGAAATTCTTTTTTAATACTTGTAGGCCTTTTACTCAGAATAAGAATTCTATCAGCTATTTTGAGAGCCTCATCTATTTCATGGGTAACAAATAAAATGGATTGCCTATTCTTATTCCAGACCCTTAGAAGCATTTCCAACATATCTTGCCTCATATAGTAGTCTAGGCCTGAGAAAGGTTCATCCATAAGTATAAGATCACCCTCGTAGTAAAAGGTCCTTGCTACTCCTAAACGTTTTTTCATTCCTCCAGACAGTTGAGCGGGTTTATAAGATTCAAACCCTTCGAGCCCAACATCTTTAATTAAAGTTCTTATTTTTTCTTTATTTTCTTTATCCTTGACGACTTTTATATTATCCCAAACATTTCTCCAAGCTAGGAGACGATCGTCTTGAAAAGTAAATGCAATTTTACCTTTTATGCCGGTGATAGTTCCAGAAGTGCTATCTTCAAGTCCAGATAAGATTCTAAGTAAAGTAGATTTGCCACAACCTGATGGACCAAGTATCGCGACAATTTCTTGATCCTTAATAAAAAAATTTATATTGTCTATAATAGATAGTTCACCAAATTTATGGCAAATATTTTTAATTTCTATCAGAATAAACACCTCCTAAACTAAAAAGTTTAACAAATAGGACTTTTGAAATAAAATATAGAATGACTAAAATTATTGACCAAGCTAAGATACTGTCAGGTTCTATATTTATCCTTGCAAGCTTAATCATTCCACCTATACCATCTGTTGTAGTCAAAACCTCAGACATAGCGGCTATCTTCCAACTATTACCAAGTGCTGATATGCTACCTGACCTAAAGAAGGGCATTATAGTAGGTAAAATTATTTCAAAGAAAGTTTTTTTATTTGAAAAATTATAGACCTTAGACATTTCTATTAAATTATAATCAATACTATCAAAAGCTTCTTTAACGCTGATGCCAACTATAGGTATAGTAGACAGTGATATTATAAATATTGCAGGCTTACCACCTATACCAAACCAGACAAGAGCCAAGACTAACCACGAAACAGGAGGGATAGTCTGTATAATACCTATGAGAGGTGATATCATTTTGTCCAGTACATTTGATTGTCCCATCAACACTCCAAATATCAATCCTATAGCCAATCCTATACCATATCCAATAAAAAGCCTGTGAACAGTTATAAAAATCATTGAAATCGAATCTTTATTAGAAAAAATATCAATAATTTTTTTAAAAACATCTAAAACACTTGGTAGTACCAATGGTGAGAGATTTCTAGAAGAAAACTCCCAGATAGTAAGGATTATAAATAAAGATAAAAATGTATAAAAATATTTATCTTTAATCTTGGTAATACATGCTTTCATTAGGTATATTCCCTCCGATTGTCTTAGGGTCAAAATTAAATAATAATTTATATAACATGGATAGTTCTTCCTTAGATTCCTCTGCAGACTTGTAATTTAATCCCATATTTGGAATTGCCTTCTCAATTAATTGTGCATCTAGACCCAAATGTTTTTCTGCCAAAATTCCCGCCTCTTTGGGGTTTTTGAGAGTCCAGTTAAGGGCCTTTTTATATTCTTCTTGGAACTTTTTCATAAGGTCTGGATTTTTTGAAATAAAAGAATCCTTAGCACCAATACCAGCATTGGCTATCATAGTATCGGTATTATTGACTCTCTTCCATTCATCTTCAAAGCTAAAGGCTATTTTAGCTTTTGGATTTTCCATTGTGACCTTAGTAGCCTCGGGTTCTATTAAAGTTGCGTACTGAGCTTTACCTGATATCAATAGCTGTGCAATTTCAGGCTTGCTGGCATAATTAATAGTTACGTCTTTTCCAACTTCCAATCCGGCTTCTTTTAGAAAATACTGAGTAAGTATATCTGGAGGTGAAGATTGTAATGTTACATAGACAGTCTTACCCTTTAGATCACTCCAAGATTTAAAGTTTTTATCAGTAGTTAAAAAGCTTGCTACACCCCAAGTGTTTACATTCATTAGCTTCACATCCATGCCCTTATTATAGAGCTTGGATATAACAGTGAGTGGAAATGCAAACATATCATGTTCGTCACCTTGAACCATTGCTATCAAAGATTCTGGCTCTTCCCAAGTACTAATGTTTATATCTACATTTTTGCCTAGAGAGTGATTTTCTTTCATCCTAAGTAGCGGTAGTGCAGGTGGAGCCTTTGGAACAGCAATATTTATCACTTCGTCAGTTTTTTTATCATCAATAACAGCTGAAGTTTCTTTTTTTGCTTTTACACTACTATCTTCTTTAGTTTGGTCGGAACAAGCAACCATAAATACCAACAAGAGAACTAGTGTCGATATTTGTAAAATTTTCTTCATATCATCATCCTTTCAAATAAACTGCAAAAAGAATGTTTGAAATATCCATACTTATATTGTATACTAATGATAATTATTATCGGTTGCTACAGCAACAAAAAGGAGGAATATTGTGAAAAATTTTGAAAATATTGTTATTTTTGATAATATAAAAGAGGAAGATTATGCAAAGGCCATAAAATGTTTAGATGGTCATATAAAAAAATACAAGGCAAAAGAATATTTAAATATAGATAGAAATACTTTAAAGGCAGCTATAGTTTTAGAAGGCACAGTTGATTTAATAAGTTCTGATGAAGAGGGAAAGATGCTACTTCATGAAAGGTATTTCAAGAATCAGTCCTTTGTTTTTGATATAAAGGATGAAAGTAAAGATTTTGTTGCTGTAAGCCCAGTAGAGATATTGATTTTAGACTTGGGAGCAATATTTGAAAAAGAAAAAAATAACTGTCCAATAAGAAAAAATATTATGGAAAATATAATAAAATTACAAAATAATCAAAGTCATGAGTTGGATCATAAGGTAGATCTTTACCTAGAAAAATCTTTGCGAAAAAAAATAATAAAATATTTTAAAAAGTTAGAGCCAAGACAGAGTTCTGGACAAATTTTATTGCCTTTTAAAAGATGTGACCTTGCATCTTATCTCTATTGTGATAGATCTGCACTATCTAGAGAATTATCACGTATGGAAAATGAAGGTCTGATTCAAGTTGATAGAAATACAGTTAGGCTTATAGATGTTTGATTTAATATTAGTATTTAATAATAAATATTAAATGAAATTAAAACCTTGTAATGATTATAGTAAATCGAATACAGGTTAAATTTAAGAGCGAATTGATTCTAAGAGTGGCGGAAGATAAGTTGTAAAATTCATGTTAGGAAAAGACGTGAATATTAAGTTATTAAATAGAACTGGGTATTAGTTATTAGATAATTTTAGAAAAATAAAAATATATTTTAGCTATGTAATAGTTTTATGGAAAGGGGAGGCTTGTATGTATATTGATTTTAATTTTGTTTGTAAGGCTGTTGTAGACCAAGTGTATGAGAATTACCTTGAAGATTTTAGAGCAGGAAGTACTGATAGCAAGTTGGATCAGAGAAAAGAAGTAAATTTGGATCTAGATGTGGAAAAGAAGATATGTGAAAAAGATGATTTCTAGGAGTAATATTGATAATCCAGTAATATTGAATAATCAAAAAAATCAGAATAAACTGTTGACAATGTGCAAAAATTGTTATAAGATAGTTAACAAATGAAAAAGAAATATTAATCCATTGAAGAGAAGAGTAGGTATTGGATTTTTCTACAGAGAACCTGTATTTGGTGAGAGCAGGGAAGATGAACGTATTGAACATGGTCTTAGAGGAGATGTGTCGAATTTTTTAGACTCATTCAGGTGCGCCTGTTATAGCGCTAGGGTATGATGGTACTCGAATATTTATATTTGTAGACCTGGTGTAGCCGAAGAGGTGGTGTCTGTGAGGATTCTACAAATAAAAGGTGGTAACACGTGTATATAACGTCCTTTTCAACTAATAGTTGAAAAGGGCTTTTTTTATTTACAAAGCATTTTTATTTACAAAACATTGGAGTATGGATAATAGATTTTTCATAGAATAAATTATGATAAAAAATTTAAATATTAAAAGATAAAATTAGGAGGTAAGTATTATGTCAAAGGAATTAAAGTCAGCAACAAAGTGTATTCATTCAGGTTACAAAGCAGAAAATGGTGATCCTAGAGTATTCCCTCTAGTTCAGTCAACAACATATAAGTATGATACAGCAGATGAGTTGGGAGATTTGTTTGATTTAAAGACAGAAGGTCATATCTATTCAAGAATATCAAATCCAACAGTGGCTGTATTAGAAGAAAGAATAGCAGATCTTGAAGGTGGGGTAGCTGCAGTAGCTACATCTTCAGGTCAATCGGCCAATCTGTTAGCCATACTTACTTTGTGTAAGCAAGGGGATAACATAGTGGCACTTTCCAACCTATATGGAGGAACAGTGAGCTTGTTCACTCATACAATTAGTAGATATGGGATAAGTGTAAAGTTTGTAGATATAAATGCAGATGAAAAAGAACTAGAATTAGCAATAGATAAAAATACAAAGTTGATATTTGGAGAAACCATAGGAAATCCAGGAGTAGATGTATTAGATATAGAAAAAGTTGCAGCTGTAGCTCATAGAAATAATATTCCTTTGGTAATTGACAATACATTTGCAACACCAATACTTTGTAGGCCGATAGAGTTTGGGGCTGATATAGTCACACACTCGACTACAAAATATATTGATGGGCACGCAAGAACATTGGGTGGAGTAGTGGTAGACTCAGGAAGATTTGATTGGTCAAATGGAAAATTTGAAGATTTAGTTCTTCCAGATGACAGCTATCATGGAATTAGTTTTGTAGAATCATTTGGTAAGGCAGCCTACTCAGCCAAGGCTAGATGTACCTTTGTAAGAGATATAGGATTTATCATGGCTCCATTTAACGCATTTTTAACTACTCAAGGAATTGAAACTCTTCCTATTAGAATGGAAAGACATAGCGAAAATGCTCTAAAGATAGCAAAATATTTGGAGGACAAAGACATAATAGAATGGGTAAAATACCCAGGTCTAAAGAGCAGCCCAAGCTATGAATTATCTCAGAAATATCTTAAGGGTGGAAATAGTGGAATAATTGCCTTTGGAATAAAGGGTGGAGTAGATGCGGCAAAGAAATTTATTGATAATCTGGATATAATATCTTTGGTCACTCATGTAGCAGATACAAAGAGTTGTGTAATTCATCCAGCAAGTACAACTCATAGACAGTTGAGTAAGGAACAGCTAGAAAAGGGTGGAATCACAGAGAATTTGATCAGACTATCTGTTGGAATTGAGGATGTAGAAGACTTGATAGATGATATAGAAGGAGCACTTTCTCAAATATAAGCTTGATCTAGAAAAAGATTAAGCAGTCAAAAGAAAAATATATAATATTACTAAAATATATATTAGTAATATCAAAATTGTGAGTATTGAGATTAAGAATATTGTGAGTATTAAGATCAAGAATATAGAAGATAATAATATTATTAAAATGACCAAGAGCTTTATCTAGAATATAAAAAGTAATACATTATAAAACTACGATATGCTAACGAGGGTGTTTAATGTAGCTTTTTATAGATTTGTGATAGTTATTCTTGGGAGTTCATAATAAAAATAAAATGAAAATAAGAATTTAATATAAGAGTTTGAGTATTAAGTTTCTAAAATAATGCTCAATCTCTTCATATTAAAAAGAAAGGAAGTATTAAAATGCCAATAATTATACCTAGAGATTTGCCAGCCTATCAGACCTTGATAGATGAAAATATATTTGTGATGGATAAGGAAAGAGCCAACAGACAAGATATTAGACCATTAGAGTTGGCAATAGTAAATTTGATGCCTACAAAAGTAAAAACTGAGACACAGATTTTAAGGAGGATATCAAACACAGCACTCCAAGTAAAGATAGATTTTATAAAGACAAGCAGTCATGAAAGTAAGAATACTTCCAAGGAACATTTGGAAAATTTCTACGTGACTTTAGATGATATTAAAGATAAAAAATATGATGCAATGATAGTTACAGGAGCACCTATAGAAAATTTAGAGTTTGAAGAGGTCGATTATTGGGATGAAATGGTAGAAATTCTAGAGTTTGCAAAGAAAAATGTATATTCAACAATGTTTATCTGTTGGGCATCTCAGGCCGCATTATACCACTACTATGGAATTGAAAAGAAAAAATTAGATAAAAAGCTGTTTGGTGTATACAAATGTGTATTAGAAGAAGACTCTATAATTACAAACGGATTCGATGATGAATTTTTTGTTCCGCATTCAAGACACACTAATTCAAATATAGATGATATCAGAGAAATTGAAGATTTAGTAATACTTTCTTCTTCTAAAGATGTTGGATTAAATATTGCATCGACAAAGGACGAAAGATTTATTTTTCTGACTGGTCACGGTGAGTATGATGAGGAGACTCTTGAGCAAGAGTATTTGCGAGACAAAAACTCTGGGCTAGATATAGATGTGCCTGTGAATTATTATAAAGATAATAATCCAAACGAAGATATATCTGTCAAGTGGAAGGCTCATAGCAATTTACTTTTTTCTAACTGGCTAAATTATTGTGTATACCAAAGAACTAATTATAATAGAGAAAGAATTGAAGAAAGGGCAGTGTAGAAACAAAAGCTAACCTAGAATAAGTAAACTAAAAAAATATATATAATCAAGAATGAAAAATATTCAATCAAAAGTGCTTGTACAATGCCAAATTTTTGACTATAGGAGCTAAAAGTATGTATAATACTACTAATATATAAAGAAGGGTGGAGTATTATGGATATTGAAATTGAAAAAATTAACAGGCAAGAAGTTTTGAAATATTTGTCATATAGGGGTAGTCAAATTCCTGTAGAAATAGATAATTTGATAGATGAATGCATTGAGGAAGTAATTAAAACTTCAAATCCAAAATACAACTACCAGATATTTGATATAGATAGAAGAGAAAATAAAATATTTTTAAATAATAGTGATTTTGAGCTTGAAGGAGAAGATATCAAAAACCTTTTAAAAGATTCTGATAGATGTATACTCTTAGCAGCAACCCTTGGCATAAAAATTGATCAAATGATTAGAAGCTTACAGATAAGAGATATGGCAAAATCAATTGTGGTGGATAGTTGTGCAAGTAGTGCCATTGAATCTATCTGCAATCAAATCAATGAGAAGTTAGAATATGATATTGAAAAAGAAGGTAAGTTTATTACGGATAGATTCAGCCCTGGCTATGGTGATCTAGCAATAGAAGTCCAAAAAGATTTCATAGAGCTAATAGATGCAAGAAGAATTACTGGTATAAATGTCAGTAGTAGTGGGATTATGATACCAAGAAAATCAGTGACAGCTATAATTGGTATATCACAAAAGAGACAGAAAAAGAGATTTAGAGGCTGCGAAAATTGTAATCTGTTTATGGATTGTGAGTATAGAAAATCTGGAAATACTTGTAAAGAAAGTTTTTAGGAGGGTGTATATGAAGATAGATGAACTAATGAAAAGAGATGGATTTGTAATTTTAGATGGAGCTATGGGAACAATGCTCCAAAAGTCTGGTCTAAAACTAGGAGAAAGACCTGAGAAATTTAATATTACAAACAAAGAAATCATATCAGAGATACACTCCTTATATGAGAAAAGTGGATCTGAAATAATTTATACAAATACTTTTGGTGCCAATAGACATAAGCTAGAAGATACAGATTTAAATCTTGAAAATGTTATTTCAAATGCAGTTTTAGCTGCGAGAAATGGCAGTCAAAGTGCGTGCATAGCTCTAGATGTTGGTCCTATAGGAGAGTTGTTGGAACCAAATGGAAGTCTTTTATTTGAAGAAGCATATGATATTTTCAAAGAAGAAATGATAATTGGTCAGGAAAGTGGAGCTGACTTGATTGTAATAGAAACGATGACTGACTTGTATGAGTTGAAGGCAGCTATTCTTGCAGCCAAGGAAAATACATCCTTGCCTGTATTTACAAGTATGACATTTGAAAAAAATGGAAGGACATTTACTGGCTGTAGTGTGGAATCTTTCGTGGCAACTGTAGAGGGTCTAGGAGTAGATGCTCTAGGAATCAACTGTTCTTTGGGTCCAGATGAAATATATCCAATAGCCAAAAAGATCAGAGAACTCTCAAATATAGATATTATAGTAAAGGCAAATGCAGGACTCCCAAATCTTGAAACAGGTGGATATGATTTGGATTCGGATGAATATTGTAGATATATAGTAGAAATAGCCAAATTGGGCGTGAAGTATATAGGTGGCTGCTGTGGGACTAGCCCAGAATATATATCCAAAATAAAGAAGGCTTTGGACTCAATACATATAGAAGACAATAATGGTAGCTATAAAAATGGCAATAATGAAATTAAGAATCATGAATGCAGCAATAATGAAAATAGAAATTGTGATAGAAAAAATAATGAAAACAGTAATAATATAAACTGCAATTATAAAGAAGAAAAAATAAATTTGAATAACAGTGTATCATTCAAAAGAAAGAAGAAAAGAAAGTCTGTAGTGTGTAGCCAGAGTTCATTGGTGGAAATAGATAGTATAAAAACTGTGGGTGAGAGAATCAACCCAACTGGTAAAAGGAGATTTAAAGAGGCTCTAGTAAATGAGGAGATGGATTACATACTGACTCAGGCAATAGAACAAGTAGATGCAGGTGCAGATATATTAGATATCAACCTAGGGCTTCCTGAGATAGATGAGCCTGAGATGATGAGAAAAGTAATAAAAGCAATCCAATCAATTACGGATATACCACTTCAAATAGATAGTTCAAATTATGATGCTTTGGAAGCGGGTCTTAGAGTATATAATGGAAAGCCAATACTAAACTCTGTAAATGGAGAGCAAAAGTCTATGGATAATATTTTACCTTTAGTTAAAAAGTATGGAGCAGGAGTAGTTGCTTTGACTTTAGATGAAAGGGGAATTCCCAAAACGGCAGAGGAAAGATTTGAAATAGCTCAAAAGATATATAAGGAATGTCAAAAATACGGTATAAAAAAAGAAGATATATACGTAGATTGTCTAGTTCTTACTGTATCGGCTCAACAAGATGCAGCCAAAGAGACATTAAAGGCGATAAAGCTTGTAAAAGAAAATCTAGGGCTAAAAACAATATTGGGCGTGTCCAATATTTCTTTTGGGCTTCCAAATAGAGAACTGATCAATTCAACATTTTTGACTGTGGCTATGAATAATGGTCTAGACTTGGCTATTATAAATCCTGCCTCAGAGCAGGTCATGGATAATATCTCAGCATTTAAAGTATTGAATAATATTGACAAAGATTCAGAATTATATATAGAAAAATTTAGTGATTTTATAGAAGCTGATAAAAAAACAAATGATAAAAATCTGTTCTATAAAAAAAGAAATAAAATAATAGAGGATAAAAGAGAGCTAAGTATAGAAGAAGCAGTAGAAAAAGGTCTAAAAGATGAAACAAGAGAGATCACTGAGGAATTGTTAGACGTGTACTCGGAGCTTGAAATAATAAATGATAGGCTGATACCTACCCTAGACAGAGTAGGAGATAGATATGAAAAAGGAGATATATTTCTGCCACAATTGATTAAATCTGCTGAAGCATCTCAAGAGGCATTTGAGGTGATTAAAGAAAAAATAGCATCTCAAGGTGGTGATAGTGTATCAAAGGGCAATATCGTGATGGCTACAGTAAAGGGGGACATTCATGATATCGGGAAAAATATAGTAAAAGTCATCTTAGAAAACTATGGATATAATGTAATAGATTTAGGAAGAGATGTAGACATAGAGAAAGTGGTGGATACCGTAGTCAAATATGATATCAAATTGTTGGGATTGAGTGCACTTATGACAACAACACTTAAAAGTATGGAAAAAACTATTGAAAGGGTAAGAAAATCAGCCCCAGCTTGCAAAATTATGGTTGGTGGAGCTGTACTTACTGAAGAATATGCTTTTAAAATTGATGCAGACTATTATTGTAAGGATGCAAAGAAAAGTGTTGAATGTGCAAAGATAGTATTTGGATAGGGGATAAGCTATGGATAATGTGGACAAAATAAAAAGTAAATTTCCACTTATATTTGATGGTGCGATGGGAACTTACTATAGGGATAAAGTAGAAAATGCACTTCCAGAATGTGAGATGGCAAATATATTTGATAGAGATGTCATTTTTAATATACATAAAGAGTACTTAGATGCAGGAGCAGTAGCTATTAAGACAAATACATTTGGAGCAAATAAAGAGTCTCTAAACTGTTCTGATGATGTATTATCTACTATTATAGAATCAGGATATAGACTGGCTCAAGATTCTGTAAAGCTATATTGTAAGGATAATAAAATAGCTAGGGAAGATAGGTTTGTATTTGCAGATATAGGTCCAATTTCTCATCCATCAGATTCATATAGTTATAAAGATTTGGTGGAAGAATATGTGGATATTGTGGATAAATTTCTAGAGTTGGGCGCAAAAAACTTTATATTTGAAACTCTAGATGAAGATATATTTTTGTTGGATGTATGTAACTATATAAGGAAGAAAGAAGCAGATTCTTTTATTATGGTTTCTTTTGCTATAAACCCAGATGGTTATACGAGAAAGGGATATTATGGAGAAGAACTAATTGAGAATATAAGCAAGAGTAATCTGGTGGATTCTGTTGGTTTTAACTGTATTTCTGGTCCAGGATATTTATTGAAAACGATAGAAAAAATCAATCTACCGGAAAGTACAATTTCTATAATGCCCAACGCATCTTATCCAACTATTGTAAGTAATAGGGTATATTACTCTGATAATGCAAGCTACTTTGCCAATGCAATGATGGATTTTTTGGATTATGGTGTGGAAATTATTGGTGGATGTTGTGGTACTACACCGAAGCATATAGATAAAATAAATGATATTATAGGGGAAAGAAAGGACATAAAAAGTCTTAAAAAATTAATATCAACTGATAAAATAGAGTCTATGAGGAAGATAAAAACGAAGAAAAATCCCAATCTTTTTTATGACAAGCTATGTTCTTCAAAGAAAGTTATCGCAGTAGAACTTGATCCTCCTGCTGACATAAATATAGAAAAATACATGGAGAATGCCTATAGCCTAAAAAAGGCAGGTGTAGATGCGATTACAATTGCAGATTGTCCAGTAGCTAGGGCGAGGATAGACAGCTCTCTTATGGCATATAAGATAAAAAATGAGTTAGATATAGAGCCAATAGTCCACCTTACTTGTAGGGATAGAAACCTTAATGCGACGAAAGCACTTTTGTTGGGTTTAAACATAGAAAACATAAGAAATCTGATTATAGTGACAGGTGACCCTATTCCGAATGCTGAAAAAAATGAAATTAAGCCTGTTTTTAATTTCAATTCAAGGATATTATCCCAGTATATAAGAGAGCTGAATGAAAAGATTTTCACAAATAATATGATGATATCAAGCGGATTAAATATAAATGCAAGAAATTTTGCAATGGAATTAGAGAAAGCAAAGAAAAAGGAAGAGGCAGGTGTAGAGGTGTTTTTTACGCAAGCAATACTATCTGAGAAGGCTATAGAGAACTTGGATTGGGCTAAAAAAGTTTTGAAGTCAAAAGTTATGGGAGGAATAATACCTATTGTCAGTTACAGAAACGCTGTCTTTATGAATGAGGAAATATCTGGAATAAGCGTTGGGAAGAAAATAATAGAAAAATATAATGGTGTATCAAAAGAAAAAGCAAGCAGATTGGCGGTAGAAATCAGTTTGGAATTTATGAGAAAGATTGAAGATAAAGTTGATGGGTTTTATCTGATAACGCCATTTAGCAGGGTAGAAATTATTGAAGAAATAATGAAAAAATACATAGATAAGTAAGAATATGTATAGTTAATTGCATTCATGGTTTTGAATATTCACTAAATTTTAAAAATATAAAAATATTATTTTTTTATTTTAGTAAATACCTTGACTAAATCTTAATTAGAATATAAACTGTTGATTGAGGGATATTTACTATCCCTCTAATAACGTTATTGTAGTCTCATATGATAACGCAAAATTTTATATTATTAATTTAATCTTAAGGAGGGTTTAGGTTTATGGGAGAAATTAAAGCAAAATACCCGAAGGGCTTTTATGTGTCAAGTTTAACTTACACATTTGAAAGATTTGCTTTCTACGGTAGCAAGCCACTATTAATCCTATTCTTGATCACAGCTATATCAAAGGGTGGTCTAGGAATTGAAGCGAAAGAGGCTGCTATAATTGCTGCAGACTTTACTGCTTGGACTTATATCGCACCAGTTATTGGTGGATTTATTTGTGACCGTTGGTTAGGGGCTAGATATGCTGTATCTATAGGTTGTGTACTTATGGCGATTGGCTATCTATTTGGCTGGAAGGCAACAGGGGTAAACTCAATTTTATGGATGATTGCTATAGTATCAATAGGTACTGGTTTATTTAAGGGTAACCTTGCAGCGATTATCGGTCGTCTATTTGACGATGAGGATTTACTTGACTCTGCATTCTCAGTTCAATATTCATTTGTTAATATTGGTGCAATGCTAGGTTCTGCGATTACGGGTGTTCTTTATATGAGTACATTTAAGCAGGGAGACGTATTTGGATTCAGACCAGTATTCTTGGTTTGTGGTATCTTGGTATTCTTAGGTGGTGTATTCTTTACATTAGGATATAGAACACTTCAGGGACAAGGTATAAAGCCATTCAAGTACAAAACTGACGTTAATGGTAACATAATAGGCGAAGCTGAAGAAGAAACAAAGGAAGAAGCTAAGAAAGAAGCTAGTGAACCTCTTACTAAGAACGAAAAGAAGAGAGTTGCTGCAATAGTATTCGTATCATTTGTATCTATCATATTCTGGCTATTCTACTACCAGCAGGATATTGCATTAACTATATACATGGATAAGTATGTTAACATGACATTGGGTGGATTTACATTTGCTCCTCAGCATTTATCTACTACTTGGAATGGTCTACTATGTATATTCCTAAGTGTAGGTGCATCTAAGTTATGGTTTAAGTTATCTCAGAGACCACAAGGTGACTTGTCAATGTTCCAGAAGGTAACAATATCATTTATATTCTTAGGATTAGCATATGTTGTACTTATAGCTATGGAATTATCAAGAGGCGTAGGTGCTGACGCAAGCCATCAGGTAACTGTATTATGGTTGTTCTTATTTGGATTATTGTTGACAATAGGTGAGATTTGTTTCTCTCCACTTGGAAACTCATTCGTAAGTAAGTTCGCACCAAAAAAATATCTATCATTGTTAATAGGTGTTTGGACAGTTGCTACATTTGTGGCATCTAAGTTAAATGGATATATTCAGGGATTCGTTGAAAAACTTGGTATCTACAATATATTCGTAACATTTGCAATTGTATCATTTGTTGTTGCAGTTATAATGTTCTTATTAACTAAGCCACTTAATAAGTTGATTCAGGATGAAGACGAAGAAGCTTAATAAGCAATTTTAAATAACAACAAATTTTGGGAATAATAAAATTTTTATATGAAGGACTGCTACTTTTGTAGCAGTCCTTTTATTTTGGTCTAAAATTATCATTTTCTTATGGAATGAATTATTTTGTAATAGATTAAAATAAAAGTAATAAAATGATTTAATTAAATAAAAAAATTAAATAAAAAAAGAGATTAAATAAAAATGAATAATAGGAAAAGTATGATATGTTTATGATAGATTAGAAATCGCAAAAAGGATTTTGAAAAAATATAAAAAGATAAAATAGCGAACTCTATATACAATATTGGGAAAACCCCAATATTAGCTAATAATATAGAGATAAATAGAAAGAAAAAGAGTGAATTTAAATAGATATAAAACAATGAATAAATAGAGAAATATATTATATAAAAAATAATAATTTAAATAAATAGAGATAATATAAGGATATTTATATATATAGGTGTACTTAATATAGATTAAAATAAAAAGTGTTAAAAAAATGATAATATTGATCTTGAAATAATAAAATAACAAAAATATTTTAATTAAAAAGAGAGCTATAAAGCTCTCTTTTATATAGTAAATTCTGATTATTTAGTATATTAATGCTAAAGTAAAATAATTTACT
Source organism: Peptostreptococcus sp. (assembly GCF_036639115.1). Taxonomy (GTDB): domain Bacteria; phylum Bacillota; class Clostridia; order Peptostreptococcales; family Peptostreptococcaceae; genus Peptostreptococcus. The sequence goes on from NZ_JAVWJH010000005.1 coordinate 149,852, forward strand.
CAATATTATAATACTGAAATTACTAGAATAATTTCCTGTAATTATCAGTAGCCTTTACTAGTCTATCTACTACTTCTGGTTCTCCAGAAGAGTGACCTGAAATAGTAATATTTAAATCACATTTATTTAACTTCTTGCTAAGTAACCAAGCTCCGATAAATCTACAGTCCATATCATATCTTCCGTGAACTATAGTAGTAGGTATATCCTTGATTATGTCAGCTTCATCTAGTATGTAATTTCTATTTTCTCTAAACATATTGTTCATCCAGAAATGACACTCTATTGTAGCCATAGAAATAGCATAGTCTTCATCACCAAAGTCGTTTACCAAATCTTCATTTGGAAGTAAAGTTACAATACTACCTTCCCACATACTCCAAGCTCTAGCAGCTTCCACTCTAGTGGCTCTGTCGTCGCTTGTAAGTCTCTTATAGTAAGCTGTAACTATATCATCTCTTTCAGCTTCTGGTATAACGCTTACATAGTCTTCCCACTTATCAGGGAATATATTAGATGCGCCACCTTCTTGATATATCCAGTCTATATCTTCCTGTCTGCCTAGGAATATACCTCTAAGTACTAGGCCTACAACCTTTTCAGGATGTTTGATAGCATAGCTTAGTGCAAGAGTTGATCCCCAGCTACCACCAAATACTAGCCATTTTTCTATTCCTAATTTTTCTCTGATCTTTTCCATATCCGAAATGATACTATCTGTATCATTATTAGTAAGATTGGCATGTGGTGTACTCTTGCCACTACCTCTCTGGTCAAATAGTATTATTCTGTAAAATTCTGGATCGAAGAACTGTCTACAAGATGGGGCAGTACCGCATCCTGGGCCGCCATGTAGGAATATTACTGGCTTTCCATTTGGGTTTCCAGATTCTTCATAATAAATATTATGAACATCATCTACCTTGATAAAATCAGTAAAGTTAGCTTCAATTGATGGATAAAGTGTTCTTAATTCGCTCATATTACTACTCCTTTGAAAAAAATATTTTTGTAGTATTTTAGTAGTTAATCCAAATATTATTCAATTTTTATTTATTTGAAGACGATAAAAATAGTATAATATAAAGCTTATAAATACTACTCTAATAAAAATTATAGCACATACAATAATAGAATTCTAGCAAAAGACAATGAAATAACAAATATATCAGATGGTCAAATAATAAATATAATGTTTTTCGTAAAAACGTTTTATTTATTATGATTAAGTGTTATAATTATATATGAATTTTGATTTTACTATTAAATAGAAAATATTCTAAAAATAGATCGAAATTCATAATATTTTTTTTGTGGAGGCCTAATTATGAAAGACAACAGAGTAAGTCAAGTTTTAAAGAAGATGAAGGAAAATAATATTCCTCAGATGATAGTAAGTGATCCACTTTCAATATTCTATCTTACAGGATATCTATTGAATCCAGGAGAAAGACTATTTGCACTATACTTAAAGGAAAATGGAGATCATAAATTATTTGTGAACGCTTTATTCCCAATAGAAGAAGATCTAGGTGTAGAAAAGGTTATATTCTCAGATACAGACGATTCAATCGCAATTGTAGCTAAGTATATGGAAAAGGGAAAGACTATCGGTGTCGATAAGAACTGGCCAGCAAGATTTGTACTTGCTTTAATGGACTTGTGCCCAGACAATAAGTTTGTAAATTCTTCATTTATAGTAGATACATCAAGAATGTATAAAGATCAAGAAGAACAAAAGCTTATGAGAAATGCATCTGTAATGAATGATAAGGCTTGTGAAGAAATCATAGGTAGAATTACAGGAGATAAGACAGAAAAGCAGATAGCTGATGAACTAATAAATCTATATAAGGAAATGGGAGCAGAAGGTCTTTCATTTGATCCTATTATAGGTATGGCTGCTAACGGTGCAAACCCACACGGAGAACCAGGAGATAGATACGCTCAACCAGGAGATGCTATAATAATAGATATCGGTTGCAAGAAGAGTATGTACTGCTCTGATATGACTAGAACAGTATTCTGGAAGGAAGTAAGTCCAAAGGGTAAGGAAGTCTATGATATAGTTGTAGAAGCTAACAGAAGAGGTATAGAAGCTTCTAAGCCAGGTGCTAGATTCTGTGATATAGATGCAGCTTGTAGAGATTACATCACTGAAAAGGGATATGGAGAATACTTTACTCATAGAACAGGACATCATATAGGTCTAGAAGATCATGACTATGGCGATGTATCATCTGTAAATACAGACGTAGCTGAACCAGGAATGATATTCTCAATAGAACCAGGAATTTACCTACCAGGTGAATTCGGTGTTAGAATAGAAGACTTAGTTCTTATTACAGAAGATGGATGCGAAGTATTGAATTCATATACTAAGGATCTTCAAGTAATAGGAAATGACTAATAAATAATTTATACTATTATATATGGTATACAAATATGACCCGTATAAACTCGTTTTATACGGGTCATAAAATAAAAATAAAAATAAAAAAAATCAGATTAAAATACCACAAATCAATTGACATAGCAATAAATTTGTGGTATTTTATTTTAGACGGCTTTTCTATAGTCGTCAGTTTGAGTTGTAAAAATTACGGAAGGTAATAGTTACTTGATTTTTTTCAGGAAGCTATATCATCATATATAAAATTAATCATGGAGGTGTAATGATGAGAGTTAAAGTAACTTTAGCATGTAAAGACTGTGGTCAGAGAAATTACCATACAACAAAGAATAAGAAGAATAATCCTGACAGAATAGAATTACAGAAGTACTGTAAATTCTGTAAGAAGCATACTACTCATAAAGAAACTAAGTAATTGAGACACATCAGGTAACTAAGTGTTTAGCGTAAAGGATGTGATTAGATGGCTAAGGAAAATGTAGAAGTTTCAGAAAAAAAAGTTGGCTTTTTTAAGGGAACAATAAATGAACTTAAACAAGTAACGTGGCCAACTAAAGGAGAGCTAGCTAGCAAGACTGCAGTAGTCTTGGCGGTAGTAGTAATTGCTACTCTATTTGTGTGGTTAGTAGACACAGGTTTATCAAAACTTTTAAGTATACTAATTGGTAGATAGTAGTAATCCATATTGAAAGGATGATTTTTTATGTCAGAAGAAAGAAGTAAGAGATGGTATGTCGTTCATACTTATTCTGGTCATGAAAACAAAGTAAAAACTACAATTGAAAATACTGTTAAAAACAGGGGTATGGAAGATATTATCGAACAGGTAGTAGTTCCAACAGAAGATGTAGTAACAACTACGAAGACTGGTAAAGAAAAAATTAGTCAAAGAAAGATATTTCCAAGTTATGTAATAGTAAAAATGGAAATGACTGATGAATCTTGGTATATTGTTAGAAATACCAAAGGTGTTACAGGATTCGTTGGACCTGGCTCAAAGCCAGTTCCTCTAACAGAAGACGAAGTGTTTAATATGGGAATTGAACTTCCATCTGACAAGATTGTCTCTGGTGATGTTGATCTAAACCCAGGAGATGCAGTAAGAGTAATAAGTGGTGCTTTTGTTGACAATATTGGAGAAGTAGAAGACATAAACATCGAAAAAAGAGAAGTAAAAGTCTATGTTAATGCATTTGGTAGGAAGGCCTTGGTAACACTAGGGCTTGAAAATATAGAGAAAGTTTAAGGAGGTGCAACACAATGGCTAAGAAAATTATAGGACAAATTAAATTACAGATACCTGCAGGAAAGGCAACTCCAGCTCCACCAGTTGGACCAGCACTAGGACAGCACGGTGTTAATATTATGGCGTTCACAAAGGAATTCAACGCTAAGACAGCAGATCAGGCAGGAATGCTTATACCAGTTGTTATAACAGTATATCAGGATAGATCTTTCAGTTTCATAACTAAGACTCCACCAGCTGCTGTACTTATCAAGAAGGCTATCAACCTAAAGTCAGGTTCAGGTGAACCAAATAAGAATAAGGTTGGTAAGATAACTAGCGCTCAGGTTCAGGAAATAGCTGAGCTTAAGATGAAGGATTTAAATGCTGCTTCAGTTGAATCTGCAATGAGAATGATCGCAGGAACAGCTAGAAGTATGGGTGTTGAAGTAGTTGACTAATAAAATCAACTAATATATTTCGCTATGTAAGGTAAAATGCCTTATTAGTGGGAGGTAAAAATACCGTATATACCACAAGGAGGAATTTAAAATGGGAAGAAAAGGTAAAAGATACGAAGAAGTAATCGCTAAAGTAGATAGAAATGAATACTATGACGCTTCAGAAGCTATGAAGCTAGCAGTAGATACTGCAAGTGCAAAGTTTGATGAAACTATAGAAGTACATGTAAGACTAGGAGTTGACTCTAGACATGCTGATCAGCAGGTTAGAGGAGCTATAGTTTTACCACACGGTACAGGTAAGACTAAGAAGGTTTTAGTTTTCGCTAAGGGAGAAAAGGCTAAGGAAGCAGAAGAAGCAGGAGCTGATTTTGTAGGAGCTGAAGACTTAGTTCAGAAGATCCAGGGAGAAAACTGGTTTGATTTTGATATAGTTGTTGCTACTCCAGATATGATGGGTGTAGTTGGTAGATTAGGTAGAGTTTTAGGACCTAAGGGATTAATGCCAAACCCTAAGTCTGGAACAGTTACTTTTGACGTTACTAAGGCTGTAGAAGAAATCAAGGCTGGTAAGGTAGAATATAGACTAGATAAGTCTAATATAATACACGTTCCAGTTGGTAAGGCATCATTTGGTGCTGAAAAGGTATTTGACAACTTTAAGGTACTTATGGATGCTATAATAAAGGCTAGACCATCTGCTACTAAGGGTCAGTACATGAAGAGTGTTACAGTTGCTGCATCAATGGGACCTGGTGTTAAAATCAACCCTGCAAAGGTAACTGACTAATAAATTTCAAGTAAATATTTGAAATACTGTTGACACAGGTTGACATATATGATATCATTGTCAATGTTGAAAAAGAATAGATTTACCGTAGACAGTGGGTGCTACATTGCTTAATTTCCCACCGAGGTTGCGATATACGTGATACTTGTACCCTTGCAGTCTATAAAATGGTTGCAGGGGTTTTTTATATTTTACGGTGAGTGCTAAACTTTATTTTTGTGAAGGAGGTGCACTAAGATTATGAATAATGCTATGGAAACTAAGTCAGCTGTTGTTGCTGAAATAGCGGATAAGCTAGAAAAAGCTGCTTCTGTCATAGTTCTTGATTATAAGGGACTAACAGTTGAGCAGGTAACAGAACTAAGAAGTCAGATGAGAGAAGCTGGTGTTGAATACAAGGTATACAAGAATACACTTGTAAGAAGAGCTGCTAGCCAAGTCGGTGGAGATGCTTTTGCAAACTTCAATGATGAACAGTTAGTAGGACCAAACGCAATTGCATTTGGTTACGAAGATCCAGTTGCTCCAGCTAGAATTCTTAAGAGCTTTATGGATAAGAATCCAGAAAAGATAACTCTAAAGATGGGTGTTGTTGAAGGTGAATTCTACAACGAATCAAAGATTGTTGCTCTTGCATCAATACCATCAAGAGAAGTACTTATTGCAAAGCTTCTTGGCAGCCTAAAGGCTCCAATGTCAAACTTCGTATACTTATTGGATGCAATAATAAAGAAGCAAGACGAAGCTACAGAAGCGTAAGTTATACACCAGTTAATCTGGTAGGCTAATTAGCCAAAAGTTTAAATCGAAATTAAGACAAAATAAAAGATAAATAATACACGGAGGTGCAATAAAATGACAATAGAACAGATTTTAGAAGCTATAGAAAACATGAAAGTTTTAGAATTAAATGAATTAGTTGAGGCTGCTGAAGAAAAATTCGGCGTATCAGCTTCTGCTCCAGTAATGGTTGGTGGTGCTGCTGCAGGCGGTGCTGCTGCTGAAGAAAAGACTGAATTTGACGTAATATTAACTTCAGCTGGTGCTTCAAAGATAGGTGTTATAAAGGAAGTTAGAGCTATAACAGGATTAGGATTAAAGGACGCTAAGGAATTAGTTGACGGAGCTCCAAAGCCAGTTAAGGAAGGCGCATCTAAGGACGAAGCTAATGAAATAAAGGAAAAGTTAGAAGCTGCTGGTGCATCAGTAGAAGTAAAGTAATTTAACTTTTAATTTAAGACAAAATTGCTATCAGGGGGTTGTCTGTATCGTAATGATCGGGCGACTCTTTTTTTGCGCAAATTTGCTGAATTGTATTGAAAATAGAGAATATTATAGTATTATTTCGAAAAAAATTATGTAAAATATGCCTATATTTGATCAAGTTAATATACAGCTAAAGTAAAGCGTTTTGAAATATTTAAATAGATATTTACTATAGATATAGTATGAGCTATAGCAATTATATATAAATAATGTATGTAATTGCTAATATAAGCATAAGATGATAAACTGAAAAAGAATATGTCTAAAAGTGGATAGATATATTATATAGGAGGGATTATGAAAGACGAGGTTGAAAGTTCCATAATGAAAGCTATGGATGGTAAGCTTCTTGATAAGCAAGATATTGTAAACCTTTTAGAACTACCTTCACAGTCCCAAGAGGTAAAATTATTGGGAGCCCTAGCCAGAAGTATCAGTAAGAGTGTCGCTGATAATAGAGGTAAGATTTGGGCTGCCATAGGGCTAGATTATGCAAGTTGTAAGATGAACTGTAGCTTTTGCTCCTTGGGAGAAGAATGGAATTCTACAAGAAAATATTATGAGCTAGAAGAAGCTGAAGTGATGAAAATTACAGAGGGTTTTATAGAAAATGGTGTAAATTGGCTTGTCATTAGAACCACAGAGTTCTATGATTTTGATAAGCTTGTTTATTATGCCCGTAAAATAAAGAGCATACTACCAGAAGATGTCATATTTACAGTGAATACTGGTGACGAAAACTCTAGAAGATCAAAAGAATTAAAAGATGCAGGCTTTGATATGGTTTATCAAGCCATAAGATTAAGGGAAGGTGTGGATACTGATTTTGCTATAGATGATAGAAAAATCACTCTAGAAAAAATAACTGAATCAGGGATGATTTTATCTCAGTATCTAGAACCAATAGGACCAGAACATACTTCAGAAGAAATTGCAGATAGAATACTTGGAATAGTTGAAGAAAAAACTACCGTTGGTGGTGTCATGAAAAGAGTCTCAGTAGAAGGAACTCCAAAATTTGCTTTTGGTGATTTGGATGAAGACAGACTGGCTCATATAGTAGCTGTCATGAGAATAGCCACTAGGGGGCATATTGAGGATATAATAGTACATCCATACAACAAAAAGGCACTGGATTGTGGGGCAAATGCAATAGTGGTCGATATTGGTGCAATCCCGAGGTCTTCAAAAATTGAACTTAAAGAATGGGATTCTATAGATGCAGAAAAGGCAAAAATGCTTTTGGTGGATAGTGGATATTATGTTCAATAAGTAGAAATGCTATATTTATAAAGACTAATATATTTGAAAAATATTTGTTTTTATTAAAATATATAAATTTTAAGGGAATCAATATAGGAGGAAGCAATGAAGAAAAAAGCGTTACTATTAATGTCAGCTCTTGTTATTTCTGTTTCTATGATGGGTTGTAGTGACTCATCAAAGAAAGAAACAACTAAGACTGACAACAAAAAAATGGAGATGAATGTAGGAACTTGGAAGACAGCTCAGACCATACAACCATTTATTTATGATAAGTTTAAAAGTGAGAAAGATCAGCTAGAGGTAAAACCTTTTACTAATCCTGGAGATATGAAGACTGCTTTGTTATCAGGAGATCTTGATTTTACTGGAACTACTTGGGTAACAGCTATTATGGCTGCATCAAAGGGAGAACCAATTAAAGTTGTAGCTAGTATGACAGAAAAGTGTTCTGCACTAGTAGTTGGAAAAGATAGCAACATAAATGATATAAAAGATTTAAAGGGAAAAACAATAGCTTATGTTCCAGGAACGATGCATCATATATTATTGTTAGAAGTGTTGGATAAGGCAGGACTTGATCCAAATAAGGATGTAACACTAAAGAAAATTGATTTCTTTGATATGGGACAAGCGCTTGCTTCAGGATCAATTGATGCATTTTGTAGCGGTGAACCTTACCCATCAATAGCAATGACAGATGGATATGGAAAAGTATTAGTCTACCCTTACTATGATGATAGCATAGGATATATTAATGCAGCTATGATTACTACTGAGGATGAAATCAAAAATGATCCAGCTAAGGTTCAAGAAATGGTTGATATGCACGTTGAATCAACTAAGTATCTTATGAATCATAAGGAAGAGTGGATTGATAAAGCTGTAGAATTTGGTACTGATAAAAAATACATTACTAAATCTACTGAAAATATAGACTTAACATATGATATTACACCTCAAACGATAAAGCAGGTGAAGAATCTTGCTGAAAGAATGAAGGAACAAAAAATAATAGATAATGTTCCTGATATCGACAAAATGTTTGATCTTACATTCTTAGAGAAAGCAAAAGAAGAAGCTAAATAGTGGTGAATAAAATGGAAAAAAATATAAATAAAAATAGTACGATTGATTTTGTTGGCTTCATTGTACCGATTATATTTATAGCAGCTTGGGCTATTTTGCCTACATTACTAGATACTCCAAAGTATTTAATACCGTCACTTAGTACAGTGGCTAAAGGGTTTATAGACTTTATAACGGGTAGTTATGAGCTAAGTAGTTACTCTGGAAGCTTCTTAAGCAATGCTCTAGCAAGTACATATAGAGTGGTTGTGGGTTTTTTGATTGCTAGTACACTGGGTGTAGGTATGGGGATTCTTTCTGGATATTATATATATATAAAAAGATTGTTTGATCCATTTATACATATTATCAGAATGATTCCAGGTATAGGATGGTTTCCTATTGCTATGGTATGGTTCGGTGTCGGAAATAAAACAACAATATTTTTGGTAGCACTAGCTGCATTTTTCCCAATATATGTAAATACTTTAAGAGCAGTAAATGACGTGGATGATACACTAATTAATGTGGGCAAGCTACTAGGAGCAAGTCAAGGGAATATAATGAGGACCATTATACTTCCAGCCTCACTTCCAGGAATATTTTCTGGCTTGAGGTTAGGGATGGGAGTGTGTTGGGCCTACCTAGTACTAGGTGAGCTTACAGGTGTAAATGAAGGGCTAGGAGCTGTTATGATGGACTCTAGAATGCTAGGAAATGTAGATATGATAATAGTTTGTATGATATCTATAGCATTTCTTGGAAGAATATTTGACTTAATATTACTTGCTATTTTTAAGGTTCTTAGACCAGCAGAATTGAGGTAGATATATGGATGAAATTATTCTAAAAATAGAAGATATCAACTTGGGATATGCAAATGGAAAAAACTATAAAAAGGTTTTGGAAGATATAAGCTTTGACATAAAAAAGGGTGAAATTGTAAGTATAATCGGGCCAAGTGGTTGCGGAAAATCAACTCTTTTGGGTGCCATAGGTGGGATAAATAACAGTTATGAGGGGTCTATATTATTTAAAGGGCAAAAGATAACTGGTCCATCTTCTAATAGAGGGTATATATTTCAAGAAGCAGCACTTTTTGATTGGCTTACTGTAGAAGAAAATATTGGATATGGCTTAAAGCTTAAAAAAACACCTAAGAATGAAATTAAAAAATTTACAGATGAATACATCAGGGAGATAGACCTAAAAGGCTATGAAAGTTACTATCCAAGCAAATTGTCTGGTGGTATGAAACAGAGGGTATCACTTGCTAGAAGTTTGATAATGCATCCTGAAATCCTTCTTATGGACGAACCTTTTTCAGCTCTTGATTATCAAACTAGGATAGAGATGCAAGGGCTAACATTAAGGCTTTGGGAACACTACAAGCCTTCAATAATATTTGTAACTCATGATATTGAAGAGGCGATACTTCTTTCAGATAAAGTGATAGTAATGAGTAAAAATCCAGGGAAAATCATAGAAGTGTTGGATATAAAGTTTAAAAGACCTAGAAAAATTGATTTAATAAGTGATGCAGAGTTTGTAGATATAAAAAAGAAGCTTTTAAAAATGCTTATATCTTAATAAGTAATTTGCTTGATAAATTAAGTCGCTGAAAAATAAAAGTGATAACAAGAATTAATTTTAATAAATATAATATCCTATCTATTAGATGTATACACTGTATACATCTAATAGATAGGATATTTTTATATATATTTAAAGAATATACATTAAGCTCTTACAAATTAGCAAATAGATATTCACTAACAATAATGAAGTATAAGCGAATAGATATCTACAAACAATAATGAAATACGAACAATTGATATTAATACTATTGTTAAAAATATTAGTAATAAAAATAGTATTGTTCATCCATGTTCTAAATGGGTATAATACTACTATGAGAGCGTTATTAATTTATATTACTATAAAAGAAAGTTAAACAGTGTTTCGGAGGTGAATTTATGAAGAGGATATATTTGGGCGGATATACGAGGAAAACGAATAAGGGAATTCATATTTTAAAAATAGATAAAAATAATGATAAATTAAATGAAGTAGAGTTTATAAGAGAAGAAGGAGCAACTTTCTTGGCTTTGAGCAGGGATAGAAAAAAACTATTTTCTATAACTACAAGGGAAGAAGGAGGAGTAGCTTCTTATAAATTAGAAAATGGAAGATACAATCTTGTAGATACGGTTGGATACATGGGTAAATCACCTTGCCATATCTATTTTGATGAGAGGCAAAGTATCATATATGCAAGCAATTATCATCTAGGTAGACTGGATATAATAAAAGTAGATGATAATCTTGAAATGAAAATAATAAATACAATAAACTACTTTGGGCATAGTATAGTTAGTCCTGATCAAGATTCTTCTAAATGTCATATGGCAATTAAGGATAAAGATGATGAGTATTTAATTGTTGTTAACTTGGGAGCTGACTGTATATATTCTTACAAAATGTACGAAGATGGTAGCTATAAATTGGTTGGAATGTATAACACCAAAGCTGGAATGGGACCAAGACATTTGGTATTTGATAGAGAAGGAGAATATGCCTATATAATTGGAGAGCTAAACTCATCAATTGATGTAGTAAAATACAATAGAAAAATGGGTACCTTTAAATTTATAAGAAACGTATCGACTCTTCCTGAAGGCTATGAAGGGGAAAATACTGCTTCTGCTATCAAAATTTCAAAAGATAATAGATTTTTATATGCGTCAAATAGAGGTCACAACAGTATAGCTGTCTTTAAAATTATTGAAAATAGTAAGTTAGAGTTGCTTCAAATAGAAAAAACAAAGGGAGATACTCCTAGAGATTTTGCCCTTATAAAAGATGAAGAAATGATATTAGTAGGTCATCAGAATGGTTTGATACATCTATTTGATAGGGATAAAGAAACAGGAAAAATTAAACATTTAGATGGCAGATGTCTAAATATAGAGGAAATTGTGTGTGTATTAAGTTAGTTATAAATAATATGCTTTGGAAAATTATAGTGAAAAATAAATATATATACAGATTAAAAGATAGGCGTATAAATAGATACACCTATCTTTTTTAGTTGAGACCTAAGCTTCTCATCACGACTAGGTATATAATATATACACTAGATAGTAAAATCAAAATTTCAGGTATTATAACGGTGAAAATCAATCTTTTGAAAAAGCCTTTTTTACCTTCTGATTTTCTTTTAACCCTGATATACATAATCGTTGGAAAAAGCGTGTTTATAGCCATAGCTATAAATGTAACAATAAAAATTCTTATGGCAGCTGGATTTGTAGCTATCAAATTTGCACCTCCAATTATTCTTTAATCTGTATAAAATATTATACTATAGAAAGCTTAATAACAAGTATAGCTTTTTTTGAAAAAAACAAGATTTTACCAAGTTCTTTATGCTATAATATGAATAGAATGCCGTTTTTATATCAATTTATAAAATAAATTTAGGAGTTAATTTTGTCGAGTAAATATTTAAAAACTATTATTTAAAAGACATGTTAGCAAGTGAAAAATAAGGTTTAGTGCAGAAAATAAGATATACTCTGCAAGCGATATCTGTTTTTAAAAGAAATTATTCAAAGGGGGCAAAACAACAAAAAACATAGTAAAATACAATGTTTTATTTTGAAAGGAAGTTTTGTTATGAATATAAGACTATAATTTATTTATAAGTATGATTAAAAAAATATTTTAGATGGGATGTTGGATATGAAAAAAAGTAAAGTTTTAACTATGACTGCTATTTTAATATCTGGCTCTATGATGATAGGATCAAAGGTCTTTGCAGCAAATAGCTCTATAAAGATTAAGGAAAATCCGGAGTGGACAATTAATTTTCTGAAAAGACAGGCTGATCAAAATCTAGATGATGTAGAGGCAGAAATAAACAAGGTAAACAAAGATACCTCAATTACAAAATTTAATATGGCGTCTGTCAAGGGAATATTCGAAGACGTCGTTTTTTTGGGGGATTCAATCACTGAATACTTGAAACAGGGTAATATACTGGATGCATCTAGCGTTTTGGCCATGAAGGGTGAACACATAAATCAAGCGAGTAAACACTTGGAGGAAATAAAAAACCTGAAACCAAAACAAATAGTTATTCTATATGGTGCAAATGATATAAATGCCTATTCTCCAGAAAAATATAAAGAAGAATATATCAAGTTAGTAAAATCTATACAAAAGGTAGATCCAGGCGTGAAAATTTATCTACAAGCACCTCTTCCAGTAAATGAAAGTGTTGCATCAAAAAAGGATATGAGAATAAACAATGATAATATTAAGATGTTTTCAGATAAAGTAAAAGAAGTAGCAGGTGAAACAGGGGCTCAGTTCTTATCATCTGATGGATTAATTACATCAAATGATTTGTATGAACCTGATGGAATACATTTGAAGTACGACTTTTATAAAAACTGGTTATTTTTCTTAAGCGAAAATATGTAGGGAGGTGTGCCATTTGAAGAATGAAGAAGATAATAAAAAACCACCTGTAAACTATGAACACACTGCTAGATTAAGAATTGTAAAAGAAGAAAAAGAAAAGGGAGGCAATAATCCCAACGGTAAAAAAATTAAAGAAAAAATAGTAATAAAAGAAAATCCAGAGATTATAGCCGATAGAAAACCCATGAAAATGAGCAGCATATATAGAAAGAAATATATTGTTCTAGCTATAATAGTCTGTATAGTATTTGTATTAGCATATCAATTTGTAAAAGTAAAAGAGGTTGATTTTCCTGCACTTAAGACTAATATTTCGAAAAATATAGATATAAGTGAGCTTTATGTTGGAGATGAGCAGGATCTAAGAAAGCTATATGGAATTAATCAAAATGAAATTGAAAACTATGTATCATTTGCTCCAAAGAGCAATATGCAGGCCAATGAAATTTTGATAGTAAAATGTAAGCCAGAGTACTCAGATGTTGTAATGAAAAAAATTCAAGGAAGAATAGATTCACAATCTAATAGTTTCAAAAACTATGCGCCAGATCAATATAAAATAATATCTTCCAGCGAGCTAAAGAAAAAGGGCGATTACATATACTTTGTATCAGCAAAGGATGTAAGTATTGTAGATAATATTATAAAAAAAAGTTATAAATAAGGGAAGGTGAGGGTTTTGAGTTTTACTAGTTTAACATTTTTATTCTTGTTCTTCCCAATAGCAATAATAATTTATACAGTGGCACCTAGAAAGATAAAAAACAAAGTTCTTTTAGTTTTGAGTTTATTTTTCTACAGCTGGGGAGAACCTGCGTATCTAATATTAATGATAGCATCAATTCTAGTGACATGGTTTGGTGTCAGAATGATGTACGATATTAGAAAAAGGCGCGAAGAAGCAAAGTTTTATATGGTCTGCTTGATAGTAATTAATGTGGCCATATTAGCATTTTTTAAGTATTACGGATTCCTAATAGACAACTTCAACCTTGTCACAAGAATGAATCTTAGAATAATTGATCTACCATTACCATTTGGTATTTCATTTTATACATTTAAGATAATTTCTTATATAGTAGATGTCTATACTGGAAAAACTAAGCCGCAAGCAAGTTTATCAGATTTTGCATTATATATTAGTATATTCCCTCAAATTGGTGCAGGACCAATAGTCCAGTACAATGAGATGGAAAAAGAACTTCAAAATAGAAGGTGCACAACAGATAAATTTGGTAAAGGGCTTGAAAAGTTCATAATAGGTCTTGGTAAGAAAGTTTTAATTGCAAATAATCTAGCACTGATATGGGCACAGGTAAAAGACATGCCTGGACTAGAGATGTCAGCAGCAAGTGCTTGGATAGGAATAATTGCATTTACATTGCAGATTTATTTTGACTTTAGTGGATACTCTGATATGGCAATAGGTTTAGGTTACATGCTTGGATTTAAGTGGGCAGAAAACTTTAACTATCCGTACATATCTAAGAGTGCAACAGAGTTTTGGAGAAGATGGCATATATCTCTTGGAAATTGGTTCAAGACGTATATATACTTCCCATTAGGCGGTAATAGAGGAAGTAAGACGCAACATATAAGAAACATATTCATAGTATGGATGGTTACTGGATTATGGCATGGTGCTAGTTGGAATTTTGTAATATGGGGTCTATATTTTGGAATTATTATATATTTAGAAAAAATAAAAATATTAGGCTTCCTTGAAAAAAGAAATAGTAAAGTTCAAACTCTATACTGTCTATTAATAGTAGTATTAGGTTGGGTAATGTTTGATCTTCAAGGAGTCTCACAAATAACAAAATTCTATGGTAATATGTTTATAGTTGGGGCAAACGGAATAGTTGATCCGACTGCCATGTATCTATTTAAGACATCATGGAAGATTATAATACCAGCAATGATCGGTTCAACAACTCTTGTAAAGAGAATAATAGATAATATAAAATCTAGGTTTGGAAGAAGTGGATATATAGCGATATCAATATTCTATTTTGCAATATTTATGCTAGCAGTATCTTCTTTGATAGGCGAAAGCTACAGTCCATTCCTATACTTTAATTTTTAGGTGGAGGTGATGCAGGATGAGTAAAAAAAGAAAAAAATACGTAGAACCTGAAATGCCTGACAGCCTTAAAAAGTTATTGGATTTGGATGTAGAAAGTGATCCATCATATATTAGGAAAGCAACTAAAAAGCCTGCAGGTACGGCCAATAGACCAAATAATAAAGCTGGATCTAAGAAAAAACCAAATTCAAAGAAACAGCAAAGCTCAAAGAAGCAGAGGCCTTCTTCGTCTAAAACAAAAAAGAAGCAACAGCCTATAAATACAAAAGCTAAATCTTCGAAAAAACCGAGTCAAGCGAGACCAACTCAGGCGAGACCAAGTCAAGCAAGGCCAAGTCAAACAAGGCCAACTCAGGCTAGACCTGTAAACGGCAAGCAAAGAACATATGGATCTAGGCTAGAGCAAACACAAAGAATATCAAAAGATAAAATAGAAAACGCACAGAGAAAGCAAGTGCAAAAGAAAAAACCTCAGAAAAAGAAAAAGGTAAGAAAGAGAAAATCAGCGAATTTCTTGCAGATAATTATATATTCAATTACTCTTTTCTTTAATTTTATATTCAGAGGTGGAGATAAGAAAAAATATGTAAAAGAAGAAAGAAAAAGAGTATTAGATTATAGATTCTATAGAAATTTGACAATAGTATCAATGCTAGTAATAGTAGTGATGACTGTAGCAGTAATGGCTACTCCTAGCCAGAAGGTATCTGTTGCAGAAAATAGAGAATTACAACAAAAACCAAAATTCTCTATGTCAAAGTTCGTCGATGGAAGCTACTCAAAAGACTATGCAAAATATATGTCTGATCAATTTCCAAAGAGGAGTAGTTTTATTAAAACTAAGGCAAATATGGATATGATGTTTGGTAAGAAAGAAATCAATGGTGTATATGTATGCAAAGATGGCTACCTAATGGAAGGTTTCAAAAAGGCAGATCAAGAGACAACCAAAGAAAAAATGGATGCAGTCAATACATTTGTCACTAGTAATCCAAAATTAAAGACAAGTATGATGATTGTTCCAAATAAAGTTGAAATTTATAATAATTTGTTGCCAGCAAATGCTCCAGTAGACTCTCAGGCAGAATATCTAAAAGAGCTTAGTGCAATGGCAGATAATAAAATTAGGTTTATAAATTTAATAGATGATTTTAACAAAGTTAAAAACTCAGAACAACTTTATTTTAAGACAGATCACCACTGGACAAGTGATGGAGCCTATACAGCATATCTAAGTTATTGTAAGAAATTAGGAATGGAACCTGCCAGTGAGAGCACATTTACAAAGACTTTGGCTACAGACAAATTCTATGGAAGCTTGTATTATAAAAATGGAGCACAGATAGGTTCTCCAGATGATTTGTACCTATATGTTCAGGAGGCAAATAATCCTCTAATAACAAAGTATTATGATACAAAGAAAAAAGTTCCTACTCTTTATGATCCATCTAAGTTAGAAGGAAGAGATCCATATGAAGTGTTTACAGGAGGAAATCATACTCAGATTAAGATAAGAACAAATGTTGATACTGATAAGAAATTACTTTTAGTAAAAGATTCATATGCAAACTCAATGCTACCATTTTTGGTGAATAATTATGCGGAAATAAATGTAATTGATTTGAGGTATTATACAGGAACTATGGAAGAGGTAATTAATAATAATGATATTACAGATGTCTTACTTCTTTATAATGTAAATACATTCAACACGGATGCATCTATCTTGAGCATAAATAGCAAGTCAAAGACAAGCTAAGCTTATAGGTATAAAAATTTTAAGAGTATAAATGAAAATAAAAAAATAGATTTACTAGTAAAAAGAGAAATTAGCTCTCAGAATATCATAACAATTAATGAAAAATGTTAATTGTTGAATTTAAATAAAAAAGAGAGCTTAAATAAAATTGATAGAAAAGATGCGAGCCAATTGGCTCGCATCTTTTTGCATGAAGACTAAAAAATTATAAGCATAATAAAAAGAATTTAAAATATAAAAAAACAAAAAAATACTTGAAAAACTTGACTCTTTGTGATAAAATAATATACTGCTTATGTTGTGAAATATTACCCGTTTTTGTTAATGACGTGGTATTGTTTTCCTGGCGCATTTATTGCGATAAGCATTATTTTATTAGATAATTGCGATTTATAAAGTGGGCTCGTAGAGGTAAATTTCTTTTGCATTTAATTACTAGAGCGAGGTGGATTTATAAGCGTGGACTCATAAATTAACAAATGCAATAAAATTTAATTTAGTGAGGTGAAAATTGTGGTACCACATCCAGTGATGATTGGAAAAAGAGAAAGAATGAGCTTTTCCAAGATTAAGGAAATAGCTGACGTGCCAAATCTGATTGAGATTCAGGTAGACTCATACGATTGGTTCTTAAGAGAAGGCTTAAAAGAGGTATTTACAGACATATCACCAATAGAAGATTATACAGGAAATCTTATATTGGAGTTTGTGGATTATTCTCTAGATGAAAAACCAAAGTACGATATTGAAGAGTGTAAGGAAAGAGACAGCACTTACTGCGCACCTTTAAAAGTAAAGGTTAGACTTATAAATAAGGAAACTGGCGAAATAAAGGAACAAGAAGTATTTATGGGAGATTTCCCTCTAATGACAGACAGAGGTACATTTATCATAAATGGTGCAGAAAGAGTTATCGTATCACAATTAGTTAGATCTCCAGGTGTTTATTATGCTGAAGAGAGAGATAAGACAGGTAGCAGACTAATTTCTTCTACTGTAATACCTAACAGAGGTGCTTGGTTAGAATATGAAACAGATTCTTCAGGCATTATATCAGTAAGAGTAGACAGAACTAGAAAGCAACCAGTAACAGTACTTCTAAGAGCTCTAGGAATAGGTACAGATATGGAAATACTTGACCTAATGGGTGATGATGAGAGATTAAGAGCCACATTAGAAAAGGATAATACCACTAATGTTGAAGAAGGACTTGTAGAAATATATAAGAAATTGAGACCAGGTGAACCTCCTACAGTAGAGAGTGCTTCATCACTTCTTAACTCATTATTCTTTGATCCAAAGAGATATGATCTTGCCAAAGTTGGTAGATATAAGTTCAACAAGAAGTTGGCTCTTTGTTATAGAATAATGGATAAGGTAGCCTCAAGAGATATAGTAAATGGAGAAACTGGAGAAGTATTCGTAAAGGCTGGAGAAAAGATAGAACTTGATGTAGCAAAGAGAATACAAAATTCAGGAATTAACCAAGTTTGGATAATTGTTGAAAGTGAAAGCGGAAAAGAAATCAAGGTAATTGGTAACAATTTCGTAGACGCACAGTCTCATGTAGACTTTGATATATCTGATTTAAATATCAAAGAAGATGTTCATTATCCTACTTTAAAGGAAATATTAGAAAAGTATGATGATGAAAATGAAATCAAAGAAGTAATAAAGGCTAATATAAAGGCGTTAGTACCAAAGCATATCTTGCTTGATGATATTATTGCGTCTATAAGCTATGAATTCGGTCTATTTTATATAATAGAAGGAAAATATAGAGTTGGTAATGTCGATGATATAGATCATCTAGGAAACAGAAGAATCAGATGTGTTGGGGAACTTCTTCAAAATCAGGTTCGTATAGGTTTTTCTAGAATGGAAAGAGTTATAAAGGAAAGAATGACAGTTCAAGATATGGAAACTATCACACCTCAGGCTCTTGTAAATATCAGACCAGTATCTGCAGCAATCAAAGAATTCTTTGGTAGTTCTCAGTTGTCACAGTTCATGGATCAGACAAACCCACTATCAGAACTAACTCATAAGAGAAGATTATCAGCTCTTGGACCAGGTGGACTTTCAAGAGAAAGAGCAGGGTTCGAAGTTCGTGACGTTCATCATTCACATTATGGTAGAATATGTCCAATAGAGACTCCAGAAGGACCAAATATAGGTCTTATAAACTCTCTTTCAACTTATGCAAAGATAAATGAGTATGGATTTATAGAATCTCCATACAGAAGATATGACAAAGAAAACAAGGTTGTCACAGATGATATACATTATTTAACAGCTGATGAAGAAGATCTTTATGTAAGAGCTCAGGCCAATGAGCCTCTAGATGATGATGGACATTTCATAAATAACAGAGTAATCTGTAGAACTGTACATGGTGCAGTTGAATTGGTTCCAGAAGATAGAGTTGATTACATGGATATATCTCCTAAGCAGGTTGTTTCTGTTGCGACTGCTATGATTCCTTTCTTGGAAAATGATGATGCCAATAGAGCGCTTATGGGATCAAACATGCAGCGTCAGGCAGTTCCACTAGTAAGAAGAGAGGCTCCTATTATCGGTACAGGTATCGAGTATAGAGCAGCAAAAGACTCTGGTGCAGTGGTTGTAGCAAAGAACAGTGGTATAGTTGATAGAGTATCTGCTGATGAAATACTTATAAAGAAAGAAAATGGAGATAGAGATAAATATAAGTTACTTAAGTTTAAGAGATCAAACTCTGGTACTTGTGTAAATCAGACTCCAATAGTAAGCAAGGGTGAGGTAGTAGAAGAAGGAGACGTTATTGCAGACGGTCCAGCTACTGATCTTGGTGAAATAGCACTTGGTAGAAACTGCTTGATTGCATTTATGACTTGGGAAGGTTATAACTACGAGGATGCCGTTTTAATAAATGAAAAATTAGTTAAAGAAGATAGATTATCTACTATTCATATAGAAGAATACGAATGTGAAGCTAGAGATACAAAGCTAGGACCTGAAGAAATTACTAGAGATATACCGAATGTAGGTGAAAATGCAATTAAGAACCTAGATGACAGAGGTATCATAAGAATAGGTGCTGAAGTAAACTCAGGTGACATATTAGTAGGTAAGGTAACACCAAAGGGTGAAACTGAACTTACTCCAGAAGAAAGACTTTTAAGAGCTATATTTGGAGAAAAGGCAAGAGAAGTAAGAGATACTTCACTTAAGGTTCCACATGGTGAATCAGGAATTATAGTAGATATTAAGATATTTACAAGAGAAAATGGAGATGATTTATCTCCAGGTGTAAATGAGCTTGTTAGATGCTATATTGCTAAGAAGAGAAAGATAAAAGTCGGAGATAAGATGGCCGGACGTCATGGTAATAAGGGTGTTATCTCTAGAGTATTACCACAAGAAGATATGCCATACATGGCAGATGGTACTCCAATGGATATAGTACTTAATCCACAGGGTATACCTTCTCGTATGAATATCGGTCAGGTGCTAGAAGTTCACTTAGGACTAGCAGCTAAAAAGCTTGGATGGCATGTTGCAACTTCAGTATTTGATGGTGCCAATGAGTATGACATCATGGATGCTCTAGAAGAAGCTGGATATCCAAGAAATGGAAAGCTAGAACTATTTGATGGACGTACTGGAGATGCATTTGAAAATGACATCACAGTAGGTTATATGTACTACTTAAAGCTACATCACTTGGTTGATGATAAGTTACATGCAAGAAGTACAGGACCATATTCACTAGTAACTCAGCAGCCACTAGGTGGTAAGGCTCAGTTTGGTGGACAGAGATTTGGTGAAATGGAAGTTTGGGCTCTAGAAGCTTATGGAGCGTCTCACATACTTCAAGAAATCTTGACAGTGAAGTCAGATGACGTTAAGGGTAGAGTTGAAACTTACGAAGCAATAGTAAAGGGCGAAAATATACCAGAACCAGGTATGCCAGAATCATTCAGAGTATTGATGAAAGAGCTTCAGTCATTATGCTTGGATGTAAGTGCACTAGATGCAGATGGTAGTCCAATTGATATTAAGGAATCTGTTGATGAAGAAAGTCACGATGATTTCAAAATAGAAAGTATTGTTCCAGATGATATAGAAGATACTCATGTAATTGAAGAAGTTGAAGAAGAAAAAGATGAGTATGCAGAAGAGGAAGACGTTGAAGAAGAGGAAGAATTTGATGAAAACTTCGTAGATGAAGAAGAGGAAGAAGAATCAGATTTTGATGAAGAAGAAAACTTCGATGAAGAAAAGGAAGAGTACTAAGAACAATTCGCAAAGTAGCTAATTAGGGTAGAATGACATGTCATTAGGTTCTCATATCGGGAACCTAAGAGACAGTTAATTATATAAGTATCGAAAAGAAGGGAGAGAACTCCTTGTTTGAATTAAACAATTTTGAGTCGATAAAGATAGGCCTAGCTTCTCCAGAGAAGATAAGACAATGGTCTAGAGGAGAAGTAAAGAAGCCAGAAACAATTAATTATAGAACACTAAAGCCAGAGAAGGACGGATTATTCTGTGAAAGAATATTTGGACCTACTAAGGACTGGGAGTGTCACTGTGGAAAATATAGACGTGTAAGATATAAAGGTGTAGTTTGCGACAGATGTGGTGTTGAGGTAACTAAAGCCAAGGTAAGAAGAGAGAGAATGGGTCATATAGAGCTAGCAGCTCCAATGTCACATATCTGGTATTTCAAGGGAATTCCATCAAGAATGGGTCTTTTATTGGATATGTCTCCAAGATCTCTTGAAAAAGTATTATATTTTGCTTCATATGTAGTAGTTGATCAGGGTGAAACTGGTCTAGCATACAAGCAAGTTCTTACAGAAAGAGAATACAGAAATGCCATTGAAAAATATGGATATGGTAACTTTGAAGTAGGAATGGGTGCTGAAGCAGTTAGAAGATTGCTTGAAAATATAGATCTAGATGCTCAGTCATTAGAACTTAGAGAAGCTCTAAGAGATGCTACTGGTCAAAAGAGAGTGAGAACTATCAGAAGACTAGAAGTTGTAGAGGCGTTTAAGAAGTCTGGAAATAAGCCTTCTTGGATGATTTTGGAAGCTATCCCAGTAATACCACCAGATTTAAGACCGATGGTTCAGCTAGATGGTGGTAGATTTGCTACATCAGATCTAAATGATTTATACAGAAGAGTTATAAACAGAAATAATAGATTGAAGAGACTTCTAGAATTGGGAGCTCCAGAAATCATAGTAAGAAATGAAAAAAGAATGCTTCAAGAAGCAGTTGATGCACTTATAGATAATGGTAGAAGAGGTAGACCAGTTACTGGTCCTGGTAACAGACCACTTAAGTCTTTATCAGATATGCTAAAGGGTAAGCAGGGACGTTTCAGACAGAACTTGCTTGGTAAGAGAGTTGACTATTCTGGTCGTTCTGTTATCGTAGTTGGCCCAGAGCTTAAGTTCTATCAGTGTGGTCTTCCAAAGAAGATGGCGCTAGAACTATTTAAGCCATTTGTAATGGATAAGCTAGTTAGTCAAGGATTTGCACACAATATTAAGAGTGCAAAGACTATAGTTGAGAAGGTAAAGCCAGAAGTTTGGGATGTATTGGAAGAAGTAATTAAGAGTCATCCAGTTCTTCTTAACCGTGCACCGACACTACATAGATTAGGAATACAGGCATTTGAACCAGTACTAGTAGAAGGTAAGGCTATTAAGCTTCATCCACTTGTTTGTACAGCATATAATGCCGATTTTGATGGTGACCAGATGGCAGTCCATGTTCCACTATCAGTAGAAGCTCAGGCTGAAGCAAGATATTTGATGCTATCAGTAAACAATATACTAGCACCTAAGGATGGTTCTCCAATCACTACTCCTTCACAGGATATGGTTCTTGGATCATACTACTTGACTATTGAAGCTCAAGAAAATGCCAAGGGCACAGGTACAATATTTAAGGATTACAATGAACTTACTCTAGCTTATTACAACAAAAAAGTTGAATTACATGCTCTAGTAAAGATGAAGGTAACTCTTGAAGATGGAAGAAGTTCTCTAGTTGAGAGTACTGTAGGTAGATTCATATTTAATGAAGGTATACCTCAGGATCTAGGATTTGTAAATAGAGAAGAAGATCCATTTGGATTAGAAGCTGATTTCTTAGCTGACAAAAAATCACTAGGAAAGATAATAGATAAGTGTTTTAGAAGACACGGAAATACTAAGACAGCAGAACTACTTGACTATATCAAGTCTATAGGATATAAATATTCTACAGTAGGTGGTATAACAGTTGCCGTATCTGACATGGATATACCAGAAGCTAAGTATGAATATATAAAAGAAGCTGAAAATTTAGTAGACAAGTATGAAAAGGCATATAGAAGAGGTCTTATATCTGATGAAGAAAGATATGAAAAAGTTATAGAAACTTGGACAGAGACTACTGAGAAGGTAACAGACGCTCTAATGGACGGCCTTGACAGAATGAATAATATTTATATAATGGCCCATTCAGGAGCCAGAGGTTCGAAAAACCAGATAAGACAGCTTGCAGGTATGCGTGGTCTAATGGCCAATGCGTCAGGACAAACTGTGGAAATTCCGGTTAAATCTAACTTCCGTGAAGGTCTATCAGTAATGGAATACTTTACATCTTCACATGGTGCCAGAAAGGGACTAGCAGATACAGCCCTACGTACAGCCGATTCAGGTTACTTGACTAGAAGACTAGTTGATGTCAGCCAGGATGTTATAGTAAGGGATATAGACTGTGGAACTACAGAAACTACAGAAATATTTGCTATTAAGGATGGAAATGAAGTAATAGAAGAAATAGAAGATAGAATCATAGGAAGATATACAATCGATCCTATTCTTGACCCTAATACAGGTGAAGAAATAGTAGGAGCAGATCAAATGATTCTTGAACATGATGCAGATAAAATTGTTGCTGCAGGTATAGAAACTATTTATATCAGAACTGTTCTTAATTGTAAAACTGAACATGGTGTGTGTGCTAAGTGCTACGGAAGAAACCTTGCAACTGGTAAGTCAGTGAATATAGGTGAATCTGTAGGTATAATAGCCGCTCAGTCAATCGGTGAGCCGGGTACTCAGCTTACAATGCGTACATTCCATACAGGAGGAGTCGCAGGTGGAGATATCACACAGGGTCTTCCAAGAGTTGAGGAGCTTTTCGAAGCTCGTAAGCCAAAGGGTCTTGCAGTAATAACTGAAATTGAAGGTTACGTTGAATTAGACGAAACTGGAAAGAGAAAAGAAGTTATTGTAACTCCTACTGAAGGCGAATCTGAAGCATATCAGATACCTTATGGATCAAGAATAAGAGTAAAGAACGGTGCATTTGTTAGAGCAGGTGAACCTCTTACTCAGGGTTCTATCAACCCACATGATATCGTAAGAGTAAATGGTATAGGCGGAGTTCAGGATTACATAGTTAAGGAAGTACAAAGAGTCTATAGATTACAGGGTGTTGATATCAATGATAAGCACATCGAAGTAATTGTAAGACAAATGCTATCTAAGGTAAAGGTTGAAGATCCAGGAGATACAGACCTTATACCAGGTGGATATGAAGACGTTCTTAACTACAATAAGTGCAATGATGAAGTTATTTCAAAGGGACTTAGACCAGCTTCGGCTAAGAGAGTTCTTCTTGGTATTACAAAGGCTTCTCTTGCAACTGAATCATTCCTATCAGCAGCATCATTCCAGGAGACTACTAGAGTCTTGACTGATGCAGCTATAAAGGGTAAAGAAGACCACTTGATAGGACTAAAAGAAAATGTAATACTTGGTAAGCTGATACCAGCTGGTACAGGTATGAGAAAATATAGAAATATAGCTATAGAAAAAGAAGGCGTAGAAGAATAATTCGCCAACTAAATAAAAGGGTTGATAACAATTTGTTATCAACCCTTTTTTATGTTAAATCTGAGTAGAATTGTAGGCTTATATTTAAAGTATATTCCTTTATAAAGTAAAATATAGTAAAAACATAAAGTAAAAACATAAAGTAAAAACAATTATATTGTATAAACTGCATATATAAAATAGAAATTATTTGTATATACAGTTTATACAATATAAAAAGTGACAAAAATTTATGAATGAAAGTATTTGCCACTTTTTAATATATATATACGGTTTTGATTAAATAAGGTATTAATTTTCAGGGGCAACTTCGATATTGCCAATTTCCTCATTTTCACTAGCTTCAGACTTTCTAGCCAATGTTTTCTTAAGTAATATTGGTGTAAATATAGTAGTTACAACAACCATTAGAATAATTGGTGAGAACATATCTGCATCAATTAGACCTAGTTTATATCCCTTTTGCGCAACAATAAGTGCAACCTCTCCTCTAGATACCATACCGATACCTATGTTGAGTGATTCGTGTCTATTAAACTTACAAAGTCTTGCCCCTATTCCTGCTCCTACAATTTTGGTTAGTATTGCAACCGCTATCAAGATAGCAGCAAATATCGCCATTTCAGTAGTGAAACTATCAAATTTTGTCTTAAGTCCTATGCTCGCAAAGAATATTGGCGCGAAGAACAAATACGAAAGTATATTCACCTTTTTGACAATATAGTTTCGTATACTAAATCTACTAAATATCATACCCATTAAATATGCACCTGTTATATCTGCAATTCCTACATATACTTCTGAAATATATGCAACGATTAAAACAGCTGCAAAAACATAGATGGTAATTCTTCTTCTATCCGTTTTTACATCCAGGAACCTGGCTCCAAAGACCGTTACAATACCTAAAATAGCCATACAAACGAAATAAAGAGCAATCTTTATAAGTACTGTTGAAATACTTATGTTTGTATCTCTAAAGCTGGTAATAATTGTCAAAATAATAATACCGATGACATCATCAATAATGGCTGCTCCTAAAATAGCATTACCAATTCTACTATTGGCATAACCGAGCTCCCTGAGCGCCTCTATGGTAATACTTACTGATGTAGCTGTTAAGACTACCCCAACAAATAAAGCCTTTAAAAGGTCTTGTTCAACACCTGGATTTATCTGGAAATACCACATGTATGACAAGAAACCTCCGATTAGAGGTATCAACACACCAAATAGAGCAATTACGAGGTAAGATGAACCCTTTCTCTTAATTTCTCCTAGATCTGTATCTAGTCCAGCCATGAACATTAAAATAATGACACCTATTTGAGCTACTTCATCTAAAAATGTAGTATTACTCACAAGATTAAGCATTGATGGTCCTATTATTACTCCCGCGATTAATGCCCCTACCACTTGTGGTAAGTTGATTTTTTCGGTAAGTCCTCCCAAAATCTTTGTAGACAAGAGAATAATAGCAATACTTAATAAATAGCTATAATCTAACATATCAACCTTCCTCCTATAAAATTTTATTAATCTCTTAATTAAAATTAACATCCCCCGACAATATTTCTTAATTCAAATTTAGAGATTATTTCTTATTACAAACAATAATTATACCATAGAAAAAACGCTTTGTCATATAATATAATAATTTATTTTCGAACTTTTTAATAATAATTTATTTTAAACGTGAAAAAATAAATAACTGTATAGCTAGGTTAGAGGGATGTTTATAGGAAAACTAGGAAAGAAGTGAGATTATTAAGAAAAATACACTTAAATCTAATATTCTGAAATAGAACGGCTATTTAATCAAAATTAATAATAGCTAATGTAAAGATATATAAACTAGAAATTATACAAAGAATAACATGTTTTTCAATAAAATACATAAAAATATTATAAAAGGTATAAAAAGATAATGGGCAAAATATATCAAAATATACAAAAAAATATTATTTAGATTTAAAACTAAAAAGATAAAAAAATAACTAAAAAATGAATAGCTAGAATTTATTGAAATTAATATAAAAGAGAATTGGTAAAAAAAGCGTAAATGGGTTATTTATTAATATGAAAAACGATTTTTATATATTAAAAAGAGAAGGATTATCCTTCTCTTTTGTTATAAGTCAAACTAGTATATTTTGAAAACTATATATATAAAACTCTAAATATTATAGTCTGTATATCTAATATCTTAAAATCCATTTATTCTAAATCTATAAGCAAAGTCTAAATCTAAAACTAAAATCTAAATATAAAACTAAAGTTTAAATCTATAAAACTAAAATCTAAATATAAAAGAAGGTTTAAATTTATAAAACTAAAATCTATAACTAAATTTATAACCAAAGTTTGAATCTAAAACTAAAGTTTAAATCTATAAATTCTAGTATCTTAAAATCCATAAATTAATCATATTTTATTTTTATTATTAGAGTCCTAAAAAAGTACCTACAAATAAGCCGTAGTAATTTCCAATTTCATAAGATCCATTTATTTTTTCAAACTGTTTATTAAATATTGTGGCAAGTATCAATGTAAAGGTAGTGATTAAAAGATATTGATTGCTTATAAACATTTTTAAAATAACTAATAATTGTGTTAAGCAAAAGTACCTTCCTGTATTGTTTAATTATAAGTTCTTTTTATATTATACAATAAAAACTAGAAAATAGTTTTTTTTATTAGTATTTTTTTTGAAATATAAAAATAATATTAGTAAATTAAGATTTCGAGAAATAAATTGAGCTTAATAAAGTTTCTTGATGTGGATTTAAATATGGGTCTATGATATGATATAAAGTAGGTTAATATTGTGATTTTAAGATAATGTGAATAATTTTATAGTACTACGATAAATATAAGTCGTTTAAATTATAAAATTTTTGCAATAGATATATAAAATATTGATGATTTTAAAAAATATAAATAATTTTTATTGAAGTATCGTAGAGTATGTTTGAGTTTTGACTGAAACTTATGAGGAAACACTTACATTTGGGGTCTGAATTTATACTTATATTTATACTTATTAAAGATTATTAAAAGCATACAAAAATTTGCCAATATGAAAAATATGAGGCTAGAAAATCAATTTTTTATATAAAGTAATTAAAATAGTTGTCTATATAATTACTATAACTGCATAGAACATAATATTATATTACTAGGTTTAATAGGAGGGTTTTATGATTGTATTTAAATATTTTGAGGAAGAACATTATGATAATCTTTTGGAGATGATGCTTGATTTTTATTCTTCAGATGCGGTAGATCATCCAATAGAAAGAGAAATTATAGTAAGACTTTTAGAAGATATATTGTCAGGGGAACATCCAATCAAGGGTGTAGAAGCATATTATGATGATAAATTGGTAGGATTTGGAGTTGTAACAACATACTATACTTCAGAAGTAGCAGGAACAACAGTGCAACTGGAAGACTTATTTATACAAGCAGAGTACAGAAGCAAGGGAATTGCAAAAGCATACTTTAAGCAGGTGATGGAGAGTCATCCAGATGCTGTGAGATTTAGATTGGAAGTATCTCCAAGTAATGTCAAGGCAATTAAGCTATACGATGCAATGGGATTTAGAAGATTAGATTATCATCAGATGGTATTGAATAGATACACTCTTCGCACAAAAGAAACAGAAAAAGGCGAAATGAAAAAAAATGATTCAAATTGTATGTAATATATTTTAAATAAACTTAAAGTTTTAAATTAATATAAAACAGGCTGTTGCACAAATTTGTGTATACAGCCTGTTTTGATTTATTCAAATAATTTATTCAAATAATTTATACTAAATAAATATAAAGTTAGATTTATTTAAAAGCCGAAATCGTATTCCTTACTTCCATCGATTGCGTTTACAACATTCTTATATCCTTCTTTTGTAAGCATGTTAGCTACTTCTGAAGATTTGTTTCCTGTATAACAGAATACATATATTGCAGATTCCTTATCTTCTGGAAGCTTGTCTTTATTGCTTTCAAAGTCATCAGGCATAATATTTATAGCCTTATCAAAAGTACCCTTACTGAAATCTTCTGCCTTTCTGGCATCTATTACTAGCTTTGCTTTTCCATCCTTGATATCCTTGTCGAAATCTGGTCCAAGCTTGCTTTCGTAAGTAACTAGATCATACTTGAAGTCCTTTACTCCTTCGGCATTGTATACCTTAGTAAATCCATTCTTTACTAGAGTATCGGCAACCTGTCCACTCTTCTTGCCAGAGTTACAGTATAAAACAACATCCTTATCCTTGAAACTGTCTATCTTAGACATTTCTTTTTCAAAAGTGTCTATTGGCATATTGATAGCGAACTTAATATGTCCTTCTTTGTACTCTTCTGGAGATCTGACGTCAATTACAAGATAGTTTTCCTTTTCTTTCTTGTCAGCTTCAATCTTTGCTAGAGCGTCACCTTTCATCGCTTGAACTTCTGCAGGCTTAGTTTCAGACTGTTCTGTCTTAGCAGTTTCCTTAGTTTCTTCCTTCTGTCCACATGCTGATAAACCTATTGATGAAGCCATCAATAAGGCCATTAAAGCATATTTTGTTTTCTTAAGTTTCACGTAGAATACCTCCTAAAATATTATTATTCTCTCTTAATTATACATGAAATATTTATATTTTTAAATATTTAAATTTACTATTGATAAAAGGTATTTTATATTAGAATTAGATAGACATCATCTATAATTAAATACTTGCTTATATAATAAATTGATAGATACTATCAATAAAGTTTTTTAAAATAATCAAATATTTTGAATTTTATGTGAAAAACTTGTAATTACAATTACAAAAAGGGTATAATTGTATTATAGACTTAAATTAAATCATATTTGTGGAGTCTTTATAGATGTATTAAGGGCTTACTCAGAAGAGGTTTAAAATATTATAATAGGGAGGATTAAAAAATGACTGAGAATATGGTAATGGCTACTTTTGAAAATTTAAATAATGCCAAGAAAATGTACAAAAGATTAAAAAGGGCAAACAGCGATTCAAATGTAAACTATCAGGTGCTTCAGGTCGTACTGGTAAAAAATGAAAATGGTGAGATTAGTATTTTAGATCAGCATATGGAAATGTTTAATGAACTAGGTAAGACTATGATAGGTGGTGTAGTCGGAGTAGTACTTGGTGTATTAATAGGACCTCTCGCAGGATTTGTACTCGCAGGGCTAGGCGCTATGATCGGATCTGGATTTGATATCAGTGAACAAAGTGAGTCTGAGGATATGTTATATCAGATGTATTCTAGAATATACAATGGAGATATAGCAATACTAGCGATAGTTCAGGAAGAAGATGAGATGGAATTAAATAGTTCAATAGGACATGATGCCATAAATATCTATAGATGGGATGCAGCGGAAATAAGAGAAGAAGCTGAATACGCTACAGATGTAAGAGATAATCTTTTAAGAGAAGCAAAGAGACAGATGAAAGAAGAAAAGAGTCATGCTCGTAGGAAAAAGATCACTGAGTATAAAGAAAACATACAAGAGCAGTTCTCTGAAATTGGCGATGATGAAAAAACAGATAAAAAATAAATATGCAAACAAAATATAGAGGTATAGAATCCACTCTAATAAATACTACTAACATGTCAAGATAAGATAAGTACTAAGTTACATAACATGGAATTTGAGGAAACTAAAATATAAACTTAAAGCAAAATAAGTTTGTTTTAAGTTTTCGAAATATAGTGAATAGATACTTAATTGAGCAGCAAATTATCAACTAAATTATAAAGTATTTTCTAAATGCTTTTAAAAGAGTAGTATTTGTAGTGGGTTATCGTTTAAGAAAGTGTGGAAAGATTGGACAATATTATTGATTACATTGATTGGCGAGGAGATTTGACATTTGAACAATCAGGATTTAATGAGGTAGATAATATGATATTTTCACAGATATCTTACCTCAATCTAGGTGTCATAAAAGGAAAAGTTAGTATTGCTGAACTTGGACAAAGATATATAAAAAGTATTGAGGATAGAGAAAAGGAACAGGGTTCATACGTTACAAATCTTATAACAAGAATAGAGGGGATGTTTCTAAGAACATACTCTTCTAATAGATTTAAGGATGTTTTAGTTTCGGATTTTATAAATAAGTTCGATGAGGTAAATGAAAGTCAATTTTCTGCTATGACCTTTACAATAGATAGTGATACAATATATGTTGCCTTTCGAGGAACAGATGATACTATCATAGGTTTTAAAGAAAATTTAAATATGTCTTTCTCAGCACCAGTACCAGGACAGTTGGATTCTGTGTCTTATTTAAAGACTATATTGGACAAGTATGATAGTAAAAATATTATGGTTGGCGGTCACTCAAAGGGTGGGAATTTTGCAGTATTTGCAGTTAGTGGATTGAGCCAGAAAGAAAGAGATAGAATATCTACCGTTTACAATAATGATGGACCAGGATTTACTGAGAAGATACTAAAATCTTATGGATATAAAGATACAGTCAAGAAAGTTAAAAAATATATTCCAAAGGACTCTTTTGTAGGAATACTTATGGATGATGAAGAAAAATATATTGTTGTAAATGCAAGTGGTGCATCTGGAATTTTACAACATGATGGTCTAAATTGGGAGGTAAAAGGTAAAGAATTTGTCAAAAGAAACAATGTCACTGAAAAGAGTGAGTTTGTCGATAAAACAGTAAAGTATTGGCTTGAAGGGCTTGATAAAGAGCAAAGAGAGGAATTTGTTGACGAATTATACAATATAGTGAAAAACTCTACCAATGCGAATAGATTAAATGAGATTTCTGAAAATAGATTAAGTGCAACCTATAATTTTATTAGAAAAATGACAAATATGGATAGTGAAAAAAGGGAAATGATGCAAGATACTGTGATGAGATTAATACATAGTGGTTCAGAGGTAAAGAAAAAAGAAAAAGAAAGAAGAAAGGTTAGAAGAATTTTCTTGAAAAATAAATAAATTAAAAAAAGAATAAATTGAAAAACTTCTTTCATAAAGGTAATGGGAGAAGTTTTTTCTTGTGTAAAAAAGAAAGTAGAAAAAAATTGAAGGATATATTTTAAAGAAAATATAATAAAATATTTAAAATATAAGGAAATTAAGAAAAATTAAATATATTTAAAAAATACTATTGTGCGAATTTGTTTTTAATGATACAATACATACAATAGTTTCAATTGTCGGAAATGAAAGACAATTGAAATGGCCACCTTTTTAGGCGGAATTTGAGAATGAAGGAGGATTTAGTTTGAAATCAATACAGATAGGAATCATTGGATTCGGAACAGTAGGTTCTGGAGCAACGCAAGTTTTGATGGACAATAAAGACATTATTGAAAAGAAAATAGGCAAACCTATATCCATTAAGACAATATGCGTAAGAAATTTGGAGAAAAAGCGTACCACGAAGATAGGTTCTAGCACGCTAACCAACAAAACAGAAGACATACTTCAGGATCCAGAGATAGATATTGTGGTTGAAGTAATGGGTGGAATAGATAAATCCAAGGAAATCATCGAAGCCGCTTTTAAAAAGGGAAAACATGTAGTCTCGGCAAATAAAGATTTGATAGCCCTCTATGGCAGGGAGCTAACAGAACTCGCCAGAAAAAATAAGTGTCATTTCTTTTACGAAGCAGCAGTCGCTGGTGGAATTCCAATTCTACGGTCATTACAATTCGCTCTAACAGGAAACAATATTCAAAAGATAGGCGGAATTATCAACGGTTCAACAAATTACATTCTTACTAGAATGCAAGTCGAAAAATTATCACTGGAAACAATCATTGAAGATGCAAAATCATTAGGTTACTTAGAGGCTGATCCAAGCGCAGATTTAGATGGATTAGATGCAGCTAGAAAATGTGCAATACTGGCAAGTATTGGATTTAATAGTCTTGTAACATCAAATCAAGTATATACATCAGGTATCAAAAATTTATCATTAGAAGATATTGAATACGCAGAAGATTTAGGATATAAAATTAAATTATTGGCAGTTGCCGAAAATACAGAAGAGGGGATAGTTGCGAGAGTACACCCAGCTTTAATTCCGATTGATCATCCATTGGCATCCGTTCAATATGAATTCAACGCGGTATATGTAATTGGTGATATGGTAGGTGAGACAATGTTTTATGGAAAAGGAGCAGGTTCTCTACCAACGGGTTCAGCCGTGGCCAACGATATTATATCTATAGCAAAAAATATATCTGATAATTCAAAAGCAGAATATGCGTATAATTTATTTGACAATAAAGAAATAATACCTATTGAAAGGCAGTATTTCCAGTATTATGTAAGGTTAAAAGTTAGACCAGATAAAAACACAGTATCAAATATTATAAGATCTCTTGAATATTACAATATACCTATTTATTCAATCAATCAGTGGTATAAAGAAGATAATGGCAAAGAGTATGATGAATATATAATTATTACAAATAAAAGCAGGGAACTTGATTTTTCAAGGGCTTTAGAAGAAGTAGAGGCACTTCCTAATGTGATTGACAAGGCAAGTGCAATAAGAATAGAAAGAGGGTTGTAAAATGAAGTGGCAAGGGATAATGAATAAATACAAGAAATATTTACCTATAAATGAAAATACTCCAGAAGTAAGTTTATACGAGGGGAATACTCCTTTAATAAAAAGTGAAAACCTGAGTAAGGAATTAGGAATAGATTTATATTTTAAATTTGAAGGATTAAATCCTACAGGTTCTTTCAAAGATCGTGGGATGTTTATGGCAGTAGCTAAGGCTATAGAATCAGGGTCAAAAACTATAATGTGTGCGAGTACAGGGAATACTTCAGCATCAGCTGCAGCCTATGGTGCAAGATATGGTTTAAAGACAATAGTATTGATTCCAGATGGATATGTTGCCATGGGTAAGCTAGCTCAAGCACTTCAATACGGAGCACAGGTAGTGGCAATAGAAGGAAACTTTGATGATGCACTCAATCTTGTTAAAGAGATTACAAGTACTCACCCGATTACTTTGGTCAACTCATTGAATCCATATAGAATTGAAGGTCAAAAAACAGGAGCATTTGAAATAGTGGATGACTTAGGAGAAGCACCAGATTATCTAGCTATACCAGTTGGAAATGCGGGAAATATCACAGCGTATTGGAAGGGATTCAAAGAGTACAAAGAAGATGGAAGAATAGATAAGCTTCCAAAGATGAAGGGTTATCAGGCTAAGGGAGCATCTCCTATAGTTGAAGAAAAGGTATTTGAAAATCCTGAAACAGTTGCTACAGCAATAAGAATAGGAAATCCTGCATCTTGGGACAAGGCTCTAAAGGCAAGAGATGAATCAGATGGATCAATAAAGGCAGTAACAGATGAAGAGATACTAGAGGCATATAGACTTCTTTCAAATAGAGAAGGGATATTTGCAGAACCAGCTTCAGCAGCTTCTCTAGCTGGTGTAATACAGTCAGTAAAAAATGGAGATATTGAAAAAGGGTCAAAGGTTGTAGCTATACTCACAGGAAATGGACTAAAAGATCCAGATACTTGTCTAGAGTCTGCTCAAAAGCCAGTATCAATTCCAGGAACTTTAGAGGCAGTTCTTAAGTTATTAATAGAAGAGTAATTTTCAACATAAATCAAGAAATAAAAATAAAATTTTAGGAAATAGAGGATTAAATATAATCTTCTATTTGAAAAAAAGATTGAATATTTAAAATATAAAAATAAAAAGTAGGGTGAATATATATGATTAGAGTAATTGTTCCAGCAACTACTGCAAATCTAGGGCCAGGATTTGATTCCTTAGGAATGGCTCTTTCTCAATATTCAGTGTTTGAATGTGAGAGCGCAGATGAAATAAAAATAGAAATAGAAGGATTAGAAAGTGAAAAATTGACAATAGAAAATAATCTAGTGATAGATTGTATGAATAGATTGTTTGAATATATTGATAGATATCCTAAGGGATATAGATTGAAAATAATAAATGGAGTTCCCCTAGCAAGAGGAATGGGATCAAGCGCTGCAGCAATCGTAGGTGGTCTGATGTCTGCAAATGCCTTGATGGATTTTCCGCTATCAAATGAGAAGATATTAAAGCTTGCTACTGAAATTGAGGGACATCCCGATAATGTTGCACCAGCACTTTTAGGACAACTAATAGTATCAACTCAAACAAAAGAAGGTGAAATAGTCTATCAGACTATAAAGCCATTTGAAGAGTTGGAATGTGTTCTTTTCATACCAGAATACGAAGTATCTACAAGCGATTCAAGAGGAGTGTTGCCAAAACAAATTTCTATGGCAGATGCGGTTCACAATAGCTCACATTTGGCACTTTTAGTAATGGGATTTGCTAGTGGAAATAAGGATTTAATAGCAAAGACAATGGATGATAAAATTCATGAACCGTATAGAAAAATATTAATCAAGCAATTTGATGATTTTAAAAATGCAGCATTAAATTCAGGTGCATTTGCATTTTCCTTAAGTGGAGCAGGGTCTACTATAATAGCTTATTCATCAAAAGAGGATAGTGAAAATATATGTGAGTCTCTCCAAAGAGTGGCAGATCAATCAAATTTAGCAGGAAAAGCAGTGATTTTAAAGCCTTGTACTAATGGCGCTATATGTGAAATAAGTTGAGGTGATAAAATATGGGTGTAATAGTACAAAAATATGGCGGAAGCTCTTTGGCAGATGTTGAAAAAATAATGCGTGTAGCAAATAGAATAGTGGACACAAAAAAAGAAGGAAATAAGGTAGTGGCTATAGTATCAGCAATGGGGGACACAACAGATGATCTAATAAAGCTAGCAAATGGAATAACAGACCATCCTCCAAAGCGAGAAATGGATAGGCTTTTATCTACAGGTGAACAGATATCGATGTCTTTAATTGCAATGGGAATACAGTCATTAGGAGAAAAGGCAGTATCTCTTACAGGACCCCAAGCAGGGATTATAACAGACTCGAGTCATAGTAAGGCTAAGATAGTAAGAGTTATGTCCAATCGACTCCAAAATGAGCTAGAAGACGATAATATTATTATAGTAGCTGGATTTCAAGGAGAGACAGAAGATCATGATATAGCAACGCTTGGAAGAGGTGGTTCAGATACTTCTGCAGTATCAATAGCAGCAGCACTAGATGCAGATTTATGCGAAATATTTACGGATGTAGATGGAGTATATTCTTGTGATCCTAGAATAGTGAAAAATGCTAAGAAACTGACAGCTGTAAGTTACGATGAAATGTTAGAGCTATCAATACTTGGTGCTAAAGTGCTTCAATCAAGGGCGGTAGAAGTAGCCAAGACTCATGATGTAGAAATACATGTAAGATCTAGTTTTAATCATAATATAGGAACCATCGTAAAAAGGGAGGTATTAGAAGTGGAACATAATGGACTGATTACAGGAATTGCCCATGATTTTGATGTGGCTAAGGTGGTAATATTTGGAGTACCAGATATACCGGGAACAGCTGCTAAAATACTAAAGGCACTGGCAGATGCAAATATAAATATACAGATGATAGTTCAAAGTGCACAAAGTGGAAATATAAATGATATAGCCTTTACTTGTTCTACTAGTGATGCCAAAGAAGCAGCTTCTATCTTACAAGAAATAGGTGATAGAATAGGGGCAAAAGGCGTTGTAATAAATGAAGATATAGCCAAGGTTAGTGTAGTAGGTGCAGGCATGATGACTCATTCAAATATTGCATCTAGAATGTTTAGTACGCTTGGAGAAAATAATATAAATATAGATCTTATAAGTACTTCAGAAATAACTATATCAGTAACAGTTGGAGTGGAAGAGTGTGAAAGTGCAGTGAGGGCACTAGCAGATGAATTTGATTTAATTTATAAATAAATATATGAACAGCAAAAGACCTTCTATATATAGAAGGTCTTTTGGTCTTATGGAGTTTTATACTCTATTTAATTAAACATAAAAATTTATTGTAGCCTTATATAAGTTGTTGCATCGAGTTGTTCGTATATTATTTGACAAAAATATACTTTTAGATTTATCTAAAGTTTAGAAAAAAAGGAAAAAATAAATATTTATATTCTAAACAGAAGATTGTTAAATAAGTACTTCTTGTATAATAATATAATAACATAGATTGCAAGATTTTAAAAGCTAATTTTAAGAATTTTAAAACAACTTATTAAAATATTTAATAAAATAAACAATAATTTAAAAAAATAACTGAAAAAGTAGAGGAAGTGCAATTATCAGGAAACTTTTTCTGATTATAACTTAAAAATATTGATAAAAAATAAATAAGAAATAAAATATATTTTTTTCTTATTAAAATATGAAAGGTTAGATTAAAGAATATCTATTAAAAATAGACAAAAAACCTAATAAATAGATTTGGCAAAAATTAATAAAAGAAATAAATAAAAGTTTTCTAAATAACAAAGTCGGGAATAAAAAAGCGTTGTAAAAGATAAGAAAGTATGTTATTATAGTCTACAGGATACAAGAGTAGGTCGTACAGAGATGCGGCAGTATCTTCAAAATTAGATTAAGTCTTTTAAGCTGGTCCAGAGAGACTGGTAAGGATAATAACCTCAAGGTTATCAGTATATACTGATGTAGTTTGGCATACAAATATGGCAAGCTCAATATATAGATTATCATATCCTTATGCCTCTGGTATAGGGATTTTTTTATGCCCTTACTAGAATACAGTGGTGTAATATGATATGAAAATTAAATATATAAAACCAATCAAAGAAGTGTTTTTTTCAAAAAAGACCAACAGGCTTAATCGGAAGAAGGGGCTAAATTATGGTAAATGGAAAAGATAAATTAATCGTAGCAATTGATACAGACAATTATGAAAAGGCAGTAAAACTAATAGATTCACTAGAAGATAGCGTTGATATATATAAGGTAGGACTTGAAAACTATATTGCATCTAGAGGTAAAACTGTCGACTATCTAAAAACAAAGAACAAGAAAATATTCTTGGATCTTAAATTTCACGACATTCCAAATACAATGAAATCAGCTGTAAGAGCAGCTATAAGAGATGGTGTATGGATGATGACTATACACGTATCAGATATAGAAGGCATGAGACAATGTGCCCAAATCGCAAAAGAAGAATCAGAAAGATTGAATATAGAAAAACCATTGATAATAGGAGTAACAGTGCTTACTTCTCTTAGTGATAAGGATCTAGCAGACATTGGATGCAAAGAAAATACGACACAGACAGCCATTAAAAGGGCGAAACTTGCAAAGAAAGCTGGTCTAGATGGAGTGGTATGTTCTGCAAGAGAAGTTGAAAATATAGTGAAAGAATGTGGAGAGGATTTCTTGACAGTCTGCCCAGGCATAAGACCTAAAAATGCAGCTAAAGGAGATCAAAAAAGAGTGGTTACTCCAAGTCAAGCAATAGAAAATGGAGCAAAGACAATAGTAGTAGGAAGACCTATTACCCAGTCAGACAATCCTAGCAAGGCGGCAGAGGAAATAGTAAAAGAGATAGAAGAAGCATCAAATTAATATATAAAAGATAATAGGTGAAAATAAAATAGATAGTAGAGATAGTTTGAGTAGGAGGATGTATATGAAAGGTAGATTAATACTAGAGGATGGAACAATATTTGAAGGAAAAGCATTTGGTTATACAAAAGATAGTGTAGGAGAGGTAGTATTTAATACTTCAATGACAGGATATCAAGAGGTGTTAACAGATCCATCTTACTATGGCCAGATAGTGACAATCACATATCCATTGGTAGGAAACTACGGAATCAACCTAGAGGATAAAGAATCGGACGATGTAAAGGTAAGAGGATTTATAGTAAGAGAAAAGTGCGATATGCCATCAAACTTTAGATGTGAGATGGATTTAGATACATATTTGAAGCAAAGCAAGGTCATAGGTCTAGAAGGAATAGATACTAGAGCCTTGACAAAGATACTTAGAAATAAGGGAACTATGAAAGGCATAATCACGACAGAACATACAAAGCTTGAAGATGTATCTTCTAAGATAGAAGAGTTTGACAATACTCAGGCAGTGAGAGTAGTGAGCAGAGAAAAGACAAACTTTATACCAGGGTCAGGTAAAAGAGTAGCAATAATGGACTTTGGAGTAAAAGAAAATATTATAAGAAATTTTGCTAAGAGAAACTGTGATATTACATTATTTCCAGCAGAATCAAGGCCAGAAGATATACTAGCAATCGATCCTGAATTGATATTTCTATCAAATGGACCTGGAGATCCAGCTGATTTGGAAGATATAGTAGAAAATGTGAGACAGTTAATAGGAAAAAGACCAATTGTAGGAATATGTTTGGGTCATCAAATTTTGGCAAGAGCTCTAGGTGGAAATACTAGCAAGCTGAAGTTTGGACATAGAGGTGGAAATCACCCAGTCAAAGATCTTGAAGAAGGTAAAATATTTATCACATCTCAAAATCATGGCTACTATGTAAGTGACGTACCAGAAGACGTAAACGTAACTCAGATAAACCTAAATGATAATACAGTAGAGGGAATGAGACATAAGAATCTTCCTATATATAGCGTACAGTATCATCCAGAGGCTTGTCCGGGACCTTTAGATAGTGAATATATTTTCGACAAATTTTTAGAATTAGCAAAGTAAAATTGAACTTAAAATAGATTAGTAGATTATTATAATATGAAGGAGAGTTAATTATGCCTAAGATAGATAGTATAAAGAAAACATTAGTATTGGGCTCAGGTCCAATAATTATAGGTCAAGCAGCTGAGTTTGATTACTCAGGAACACAGGCTTGTCAAGCACTGAAGGAAGAAGGGATTGAAGTTGTATTAATAAATTCAAACCCAGCTACGATAATGACAGACCAAGAAGTGGCAGATAAGATATACATAGAGCCTTTAACTCTAGACTTTATAGAAAAGATAATATCAAAAGAAAAGCCAGATAGTTTATTAGCAGGAATGGGTGGGCAGACAGGTCTAAATCTTGCAGTAGAGCTAGAAGAAGCGGGCATATTAGATAAATACAATGTAAAACTAATAGGAACATCTGTTGAATCAATCAAAAAGGGTGAAGATAGAGATCTATTTAGAGATGTAATGAATGAAATAGGTGAACCAGTAATAGAAAGTGATATAGTAACGACTTTAGAAGGTGGACTTGAGTATGCACAGAGTTTGGGCTACCCAGTAGTAGTAAGACCAGCATATACCCTAGGGGGAACTGGTGGAGGTATAGCAGATACCGAAGAAGAGTTTAGAGAAATACTTACTCATGGTCTTCAGCTAAGCCCAGTAACACAGTGCCTTATAGAAAAAAGTATCAAGGGTTGGAAAGAAATTGAATATGAAGTAATGAGAGATTCTAATGGAAACTGTATCACAGTGTGTAATATGGAAAATGTAGACCCAGTGGGTGTTCATACAGGTGATTCTATAGTAGTAGCACCTAGTCAGACGCTTTCAAATACAGAGTATCAGATGCTAAGAACAGCGTCACTAAATATAATAGATGCAGTAGGAGTTGAGGGTGGATGTAATGTACAGATCGCCCTAAACCCAAAGAGCTTTGAATATGCAATTATAGAAATAAATCCAAGAGTTTCAAGATCATCAGCTCTAGCATCTAAGGCAACAGGATATCCTATAGCCAAGGTTGCGGCAAAGATAGCTCTGGGATATACACTAGATGAAATAGAAAATGCAGTTACAAAAAAGACTAATGCTTGCTTTGAACCAACACTAGATTATGTGGTAGTCAAAATTCCAAAGTGGCCATTTGACAAATTTAAGCATGCAAATAGAAAGCTTGGAACAAAAATGATGGCTACAGGCGAAATAATGAGTATAGGATCAAACTTTGAGGCAGCCTTTTTAAAGGGAATAAGATCACTGGAAACTGGAAAGTATTCGCTAGTTCATAAGGCATCTGAAAGAAAAAATATGCAAGAACTGAAAAAAAGCATAGTACTTCCAGATGACGAGAGAATATTTGACCTAGCAGAAATGATCAGAAGAGGCTACAAGATAGAAATGATATCACAGATTACAGGAATGGATGAGTGGTTTTTAAATAAATTTAAGTGGATAGTAGAGCAAGAAGAAAAACTAAGAGTTATGAGTATAGAAGATTTGAGCAAAGAGTACCTTCTAGAACTAAAGAAGAAGGGCTTTTCTGATAAGGGGATGAGCGATCTTATGAAGATAGACTCCGAAAGTATTATGGAGCTTAGAACTTTGTACAATATCAAACCTTCATACAAGATGGTAGATACTTGTGGAGGTGAGTTTGAAGCCTTGTCACCATATTATTACTCAACATATGAAGCCTATGATGAAGTAGTAGTAAGCGATAAGAAAAAGGTCATAGTACTAGGATCTGGTCCTATAAGAATAGGGCAGGGAATAGAGTTTGACTACTGCTCAGTACATTGTGTAAAATCTCTAAGAAAAATGGGAATTGAAACGATAATAATAAATAATAATCCTGAAACAGTATCAACTGACTTTGATACCTCAGACAAGCTATACTTTGAACCTCTAACTGAAGAAGAGGTATATAACATAATACAAAAGGAAAAACCATATGGTGTAATACCACAATTTGGTGGACAGACAGCGATAAAACTAGCTAAGTTTCTATCTGATAAGAATGTAAAAATATTGGGAACAGGATTTGAAGATATAGACGCAGCTGAAAATAGAGAAAAATTCGATGAATTACTTGAAGAGCTATCAATCAATAGACCTAAGGGTAAGGGAGTATGGTCAGTTGCTGAAGGAATAGACGTAGCTAATTCACTAGGATATCCAGTGCTTGTAAGACCATCTTATGTACTAGGTGGACAAGGAATGGAAATAACATATGACGAAAAGAGATTAGTTCAATATTTAGAAGATGCATTTGAAAGAGACGCAGTCAACCCTGTCCTGATAGACAAATACCTAACTGGTAGAGAAATAGAAGTAGACGCAATATGTGATGGAAAAGATATATTAATACCTGGAATTATGGAGCACTTAGAAAGAGCAGGAGTTCACTCAGGGGACAGCATAACTATGTATCCTAGCCAAGGAATTTCAGACAAGATAAAAGATAAGATATATGAGTATACAAAAAAGATGGCACTAAACTTAAATGTTTTAGGAATGGTAAATATACAGTTTATAGAATACAAGGATGACCTATACATAATAGAAGTAAATCCAAGAGCAAGCCGTACAGTACCATATATATCAAAGGTGAGTGGAGTACCGATAGTAGACCTTGCAACAAAGTGTATGCTAGGTGAAAAACTAGAAAATCTAGGATACGGAACAGGAGTATATAAGACTTCAAAACACATATGTGTAAAAGTTCCAGTATTTTCAATGTCAAAGCTATCAAAGGTAGAGATAAGCCTTGGACCAGAAATGAAGTCTACTGGAGAAGTACTTGGAGTTGGAGAAACACTAGAAGAAGCTTTATACAAAGGATTCTTGGCATCTGGTCAAAGAGTATCAGATGACAACAAGATGGTACTAGCAACAGTGAACGACAATGATAAAGATGAATTTATAGAAATAGCAAAAGATATGAATGAATTAGGATACAAGTTCATAGCTACAGAAGGTACAGCAAATGCACTTAAGGCAGCTGGTATAGAGTGCGAAGTAGTCAATAGAGTAGAAGAGTCTAGACCAAATATACTTGATGTAATAAGAAACAAACAGGTAGACCTAGTAGTAAATACACCTACAAAAGGTAATGATTCAACAAGAGATGGATTTAAGATTAGAAGAACTGCTACAGAGTTCCAAACAGAGATAATGACATCTCTAGATACACTAAAGGCTATGGTAGCAGTCAATAAAAAGCATGTGAATTCAAAATTAATGAAGGTGTATAGCCTTGATGAAATAAATAAATAAAATATAAATAAAAAGAGTCCCTTCAAACCTGAGAGGGCTCTTTTAATTTAAAAATTACTTGATTAATTATAAAAATAGAAGTAATCTATTAAGTAAGAACTATTGTTGTAAAAATTAAAAATATTTAAAATAATTAGACGGGAGATGAAATAGGAAATAAATCTAGATGAATCCATGAAAGGAAAATGTTTTCTGAATTAGATTTTGGTGTTCAATCTAAATAAAGTAAATAAAGTAAATGAATAGAAAAACAAGGTAAGTATAAATAAAGTAAATATAAATAAAAAGATAAAAGCACGGTATTAAAAGAAAATTTGAATTAAAAAAATTTATTTAAAAAGGAGAAAAGAATATGTTTAGAAATATGAGAAGAAAAGACAGAGAAATATCTATCAATGATGCTAGAGAGATTTTGACAAAAGGTTCATATGGAGTTTTGTCAACTCTATCAGATAATGGATATCCATATGGTATACCTGTAAATTATATATTTTATAATGGTCATATCTATTTTCATAGTGCCAAAGAAGGTCACAAACTTGATAATATAAGAAATAATTCAAAAGTATCTTTTTGTGTAGTAGGAAGTGAAGAAGTTTTGCCGGATCAATTTACAACAGATTACGAAAGTGCAGTAGTATTTGGAGAGGCAAAGGAAGTATCTGATATAGAAAAGGAAGAGATTCTTTTAGAAATCATAAAAAAATACTCTCCCGAATTTATAGAGAAGGGTAAAAAATATATTGGAGCGCTTGAATCTAAGACGACAGTAGTTAAGATTGAGATAAAACATCTATCGGGGAAATCGAGAAAATAGGGTTAAACAAAAGTCAAGAAAAATAAAAAATATATAAGTGAATTAAGGTGAGTTATTGAATTTTCTCACCTTAATTTTAATATCTACAATCTAAATATTTAATGAAATTTTTTGCAGCTAAAGATAATGTAGAATGATCTTTAAATGCAAGACATATATTTCTAAATGCAGGAACTTCTAATGGCTTTGAAATAATCTTATATGGAACTCTTTGTAGTATTAAATTTGGCAAAATACTGATTCCTAGATTATTTTCAACCATTGCCATAATTGAATAGTCATCCCAAGTAGTAAATACTATATTGGGATGGAGATGGTATTTTTTGAAAATATTTGAAATCTCAGTTTCAGAGTTTTTTTCTAGTAACATAAAGGGATCCTCTTCTAGAGCATTTATGGGAAACTTTTCAACAGAAGCTAATGGATGGTCTTTCGGCATTACGACTTTCAGTTCGTCCTTTTCTAAAAATAGGGTGTCTAAATTTGAAGAAGTAGGTAGACGAGTAAAAGCAAAATCAACATCACCCTTTAAAACTAAATTTTCTATTTCTGTATAATCTCCAAGAATAATTTCATATTCTATATTTGGAAAATCTTTTTTAAACTCTTTAATAATTTTGGGCAACCAATATGTAGCTACACTAGAGAAGCTGGCTATTTTTATCATACCAGTTTCTATTCCATTTATTTCATCTATTTTTTTTTCCAGGTTAGCAAATTTTTGACATATCTCTTTTATATCG
Organism: Peptostreptococcus sp.; assembly: GCF_036639115.1. GTDB lineage: Bacteria > Bacillota > Clostridia > Peptostreptococcales > Peptostreptococcaceae > Peptostreptococcus. Next base: position 194,040 of record NZ_JAVWJH010000005.1, read on the forward strand.
TCAAATACAAGAGAGCCTTCAGAAGTGAGTTTTATTCCAAATTTTCCTCTTTCAAGTAAAGAAAATCCAAATTCATTTTCAATATCTTTAATCATGCGACTTACTCCTGATTGAGAGTAATTAAGTTCTTTTGCTGCTTGCGAGAAACTTTTATATTCTACAACCTTTAAAAAAACAATATACTTTTGAATGTTCGTATCCATATTTTCTCCTTTTCTTATATTTTTATAAAATAACACATATCTGATTTTATCATATATAGTATGATAAAAATTCGTTTTTGTAATTTATTAATCAATGTTACAATATATTAAAGAGAATATTTAAAAAAATTATAGGGGGATTAGCAAATTATGTTTTTTGTAAGTGAAATATCAACGAAAAAACCAAGTGGAGAATTGACGAAACTTCAAGAAAAAGTTTATGAAAGTTTAAGTGAACTTGAAATTGATTTTGAAAGAGTGGACACTGAAGAGGCTATAACTATGCAAGATTGTATATCTATCAATGAAAAATTAAATATGAATATGGTAAAAACACTATTTCTTTGCAATAGAAAAAAGACAGAGTTTTACTTGTTTATTACTACAGGTCAAAAGGCCTTTAAATCTAAAGAATTCAGTAAAGCTTTGGATATTTCTAGAGTTTCATTTGCACCTGCAGAATTGATGCAAGAAAAGTTGGGAACAAAAATAGGTGCAGCAACTGTGTTCAGTTCAATACTTGATAATAATAAAGAGATAAATATTGTATTTGACAGTGATGTATTGAAAGAAGAATATTACGGCTGTAGTGATGGAGTTACGACAAGCTATATGAAGCTAAAGACAGAAGATATAGTAGAAAAATATTTACCATATACAAAACATGTTTATAAAGAAATTGAATTATAGTAGAACTTTTAGAAGTAATAAAATATATATCTATATTAAGTATAATAAGATATTAAAGCTATAAGGAAACTATAAAAAGCAGGTTATATAGGCTGTAAAAAAGGGAAAACTCATATAAATATAGAAATCTATAGATAATTTCGCTTAATGAAAAATACATCTATTAGGAAGATATAGGTATGACTAAGAATTATATAAAAAACACCTACTCGATCGAGTAGGTGTTTTTTTATCGATATATTTAATGGCTAATACAAAATAATTTTGCTTACGTATCCATATATTTAACTTTTTCTAATTAGTTTAAAGAACTCTCAAATTATGTCTTTACTACATTATATATAGTACATATTATCCATAGATCTTATTTCATTAAGTTCTATGATTTTAGAGTTATATTTTTTGTTCTTAATTTTAACTATTTTCCCTGGGATACCAACTACAGTGGCTCCAGCTGGTATATCATTTAAAACCACGCTGTTTGCACCTACTTTGACTTCATCACCTAGAGTGATAGGTCCTAATACCTTGGCTCCAGAGCCTATTATAACATCATTTCCAACAGTAGGATGTCTTTTTCCAGTATGGTTACCAGTACCACCAAGTGTAACACCTTGATAAATAGTAACTCTGTTTCCAACCTCTGCAGTTTCACCAATAACCACACCCATACCATGATCTATCATGATACTATGACCTATAGTAGCGCCAGGATGCACTTCGATTCCTGTAAAGAATCTAAAAATCTGTGAGTTTAATCTTGCTAGAAATTTTAGACCAACATTGTGAAGAGCATGAGATATGCTGTGTCCAATCAATGCGTGTACTGAAGGATATATAATAAATACCTTTAGTCTAGCTAAAAACTTCAGACCGCCTCTGCCTGATGCAGGGTCATTTTCTAATATATAATCAATATTTTTAATAAATTTCATAATGTGCGAGCCTCTTTCTAATTAAAATATATTCATAGACATGTATTTATCAGCGCCATCTGGAGCTACTGTAACAATTTTCTTACCTGGGAATCTCTCTGCTAGTATTTGAGCCGCACGTACATTGGCTCCTGATGTAATACCAACTAAGATACCTTCTTTATTGCCTAGTTCTCTTACAGTATCAAATGCTTCTTCATCACTAATCATCAAAACTTCATCAACAACATTTGGGTCATAGTTTTTAGGAATAAAGTTGGCACCGATACCCTGTATCTTATGTGGGCCAGCCTTTTTCTTATTAATTAGTGGTGATGCAGAAGGCTCTACTCCAAATATTTTAACATCTGGATTCATTTCCTTTAGATATCTTCCAACACCAGTAACAGTACCACCAGTACCGATACCTGCAACAAAAATATCTACATCTTTTAAATCTGAATATATTTCTGGACCAGTAGTTTGATAATGGAATTTTGGATTATCTGGATTATCAAACTGTTTTAAAGATTTATACTTTCCTGTTTCCAAAAGCTCGTCCATCTTATCTATAGTTCCCTGCATACCCTTAGCTGCGTCTGTAAGTATCAGCTCAGCTCCATATGCACGTATTAAACTTCTTCTTTCCTGGCTCATAGATTCTGGCATTATTACAGTTACCTTGTAACCTTTGTTCATACCGATCATAGCAACAGCTATACCAGTATTTCCGCTAGTAGCTTCTACTATTCTATCTCCAGGATTTAGCTCTCCTCTTTCTTCCATTCCGTTAATCATACCAAGTACAGCACGGTCTTTAACAGAACCTCCAGGATTCTTTCCTTCTAACTTTAAAAAAATATTCTCATTTATCTTAGAGATATTAACAAGTGGTGTGTTTCCAATCAATTCTATTACATTCTTCTTCATTTTATTCTTCTCCTTTGTTTATAAATTACTATTGTGTATTTTGCTATTATATTTTGAATTAAATTTTTGATCGGCTAAATTCGATGTTTTGATTATTAATGAATCAATATTTTCAATTGATATTCAAGTGTATCTGTTAAATCAAATTTATATAAGATAGCCAAGTCTTTAGAGTAAAATCTGCATAAATATTAATTGATGCAAATAGTACAAGTAAAGTTTAAGTGTAAATAATATTAAAATTTATACTGTTTGCCAGAATTTCCTAACAAGCAGTTACCTACAACAGCAACAACAAGAAGAGATTCCTCCAAATGCAGTAGTTATAATTTTCTTTAATTGTATACCATTCATTTTAACATCTCCTTTGAGTTTTTAATTCCGATTGATTTACTAGGAATTAATAAAAAGTATATATTAAAGAGCTTGATTTGTCAATATTAATTGAGAATTTTTTGATAAAAATTTTTGACAATTTTGAAAATAAGCATTAATAAAAGAAAAAACCATCCTGAGAATTTGCATATAAAAAAGATATTAGGGTACTTATTAAATTAAGATTTAGAAACTATTTAGAATGAAATATTATATAAAAATGTTAGTAAATAATAATATTTTAGCGAATATATAATTGCGATATTTAAGTGAGGTTACATATTTATTTAATGGGTCAAGAAGGACAATGAAGATCAAGAAAGATAATCAGACTAACAAAGAGAAATAAATTAGTAAAAAAATATATTTATAAAATAATGAACTATTATAATATCATATAAAAGGAGATGAAAATCATGGAGAAAAAAGTTTTTTTAGCATCATCATTTGAAGATGTTTTTACTCTTCTTCCAAAATTTTTAGGAAAATTAGAGGGCAAAAGAATAACATTTATACCAACGGCAAGTATTGTTGAAGAGGTTAATTTTTATGTGGAATCTGGGAAAAAATCATTAGAAAAACTTGGGGCAGTGGTTGATGAATTGAATATATCAGTGGCTAGCAAAGAGGAAATATATTCCAAAATAGTAAATAATGACATGATTTATGTAACAGGGGGAAATACATTCTTTTTATTGCAAGAAATGAAAAAGTCTGCTGCTGATAAAATAATTATTCAAGAAGTAAATTCAGGAAAACCATATATAGGTGAGTCCGCTGGTGCTGTTGTAGCAACTCCAAATATTGAATATATATCTTTGATGGATAACGCCGAGGCAGCCCCATCTTTGAAGGAATTTGATTCACTTAACATGATTGATTTCTATATTTTACCTCACTATAATAATGAACCTTTTAAAGATATGGCAGCAAAAATTGCTAATGAATATTCATCAGAAATAAACTTAAAAATGATTAACAATAATCAAGTTATTTTAGTTGATGGTGATAAAATAAGTGTAGAAAGTGTAGAAAGTGTAGAAAGTGTAGAAAGTGTAGAAAGTGTAGAAAGTGTAGAA
>NZ_JAVWJH010000005.1:198330-228131 GCF_036639115.1 Peptostreptococcus sp.
AGCAAAAGATAAGTAATTTATAAAAATATAGAGTGAAGAATATATATTATGAGTAGGTCATGTATGTTTATTATGAAGAATAAAAATACATGACCTATGTTTAGCGCCTAGAAATAAAGATGAGAAGTTTAGCGCATGAAAATAAAGATGAGAAAAATAATTAAAGAAAAATAATTTAGAATATTTATAAAAGTATGGACAATTAGAAAACTATACTGTATAATAACCCTATTATTCAGATTGGGGGAGTAGAGATATGGGGAAAATTCCTAGTTATGATGAAGGATTAGAATTATTAAAAAAATATAATAAAGATGCATTTCATATACAGCATGGCGAAACAGTAGGTGCAGTAATGGGGTGGTTTGCTGAAAAATATGATCCAGACAATGTTGAATTTTGGAGGATTGTAGGACTTCTTCACGACCTAGATTTCGAGATGTATCCTGATGAACATTGTGTAAAACAAGTAGATATAATGAAAGAGGAAGGCTTGGATGAATCCATAATAATATCGACTACAAGTCATGGTTATGGGCTTACAGGGTCCGTGTCTAAACCTGAAAAATTGATGGAGAAAATACTCTATGCTAGTGATGAACTGACAGGTATAATAGGGGCAGCGGCCTTGATGAGACCTTCAAAGAGTGTTTCAGACATGGAGTTAAAGTCAGTCAAAAAGAAGTTTAAAGATAAAAAGTTTGCAGCAGGTTGTTCTAGAGATGTAATCAGACAAGGAGCAGAAAATCTAGATTGGGAATTAGATGAATTGCTTCAAATGACGCTAGATGCTATGAAGGCTACAGAAAAACAATAAATGAAGTCTATAAAAATAAAGAAGAATCAAAGACATTGGAGTACTATAAAAAATAATAAAAATTTTGATAGTAAGATAAGTACTCAATAGTTTTGAAAAAAATAATAAAGCCAAATAATAAAACTATAAACAAAGCTAAATAAAAAAGTTATAAATAAAAAAGCTATAAAAGAAAAATAATAAAGCATACTAATACAAAAACTAATATAAAAAATAAGGCGACATCAAGTTTGGTGTCGTCTTATTTTGTGAACATATATAAAATTGCGCATTAAAAGCTTCATATTTTACATTATTAATTAAAAAATAGAAACAGCGTTGGTGTAAATTAATTAATAATGTAAATAGGATAGATTTGAATTATTAAAGAATAAGAAAATATATCTAAAATCAAGATAATCGAAGTAGATTAGAGATATATTTAAAAAAAGAAATATTTATTAAGAAAAGATATTTATATAAGATAAAGTCATCAATAATACTTAAAATTAAACAGAAGGGTGTCGATTTAGTCATCAACACCCTATCCGTTTAATGAGGGTGCTTTAAAGGTATATTATAATAGCTCTTTAAAGCTAGTGTTTTGGCAAGGCCTTTTCTTTATAATAATCATAGCAAAGAGCGTATGGTTTACATTTTTGCCATTTACCCCTTCCTCTTTGTCCAATGAATTTACCTTTTTCTGCGATTAATTCGCCTCTAAGATAGACTTTTTCAGGTAATCCATTAAATTTAAATCCTTCAAAAGGACTATAATCAGTGTCATGAAGACTGTCAATATTTCTAATAATACCTTCAAAATCAGGGTCAAATATAATGATATCTGCATCGGAACCGATAGAAATATCACCCTTTTGTGGATATAATCCAACAACTTTTGCAGGTTGAGTTGCAAAGAGTTCTACAAATTTTTGTCTTGTTATTTTGCCCTCACATACACCCTTTGTCCATAATAGTGCGAGTCTGTCCTGAACTCCAGGGCAGCCATTTGGTATTTTACTAAAGTCTCCAATACCTCTTTTTTTTGCTTCAAATCCACCATCTACGGCACAATGATCTGATCCAACCGCCTGTATCCATCCCTTTTGAACACCCTCCCAAAGAGCATCTAGATGCATTTGAGGTCTAAGTGGGGGAGCACAAACATATTTTGCACCTTCAAAGTTAGGTTTTGCAAGGTAGTCAGTAGTTAGAGTCAAGTAGTGAGTACAAGTCTCGGCAAAGATTGGCCATCCTTGTTCATTAGCATTTCTAACTGCTTCCATTGCTTCTTTGACACTGACATGTACCACATAGAGTGGACAGTCTGCAGATTTGGCAAGAGAGATAGCTCTTTCGGTAGCCTCTTGCTCTGCTATAGGAGGTCTAGAATAGTAGTGATACACTGGATCTGTGCAACCTTCTTCCAGATACTTCCTCTGTAATACATTTATTATATCTGCATTTTCAGCGTGTACCATCATAGTTATACCGTGTTTTTTGGCTATATTCATAGCTTTTAGAATAGATTCATCATCTGAATAAAAGTTTGTTCCTTTATATGCCATAAATAGTTTTAGTGATGCTACACCTATTTCTGGAAGTTTTGGAATTTCTTCAAAAACAGAGTCTTTAGGGTCCATGATTATTCCATGGAAGGCATAGTCAACACAAGCTTGGTTTTCTGCCTTTGAGGCCTGTTTTTTGATAGCATCTATAAGGGAAACATCTTTATCTTGAGGAGCAAAGTCAACTATAGTAGTAGTGCCTCCTACAGCTGCAGCATCAGTAGTATTAAATAATTTAGATCCAAAGGAACCATAGTGGACATGCTCGTCTACACCACCTGGAAATATGTATTTTCCAGTAGCATCAACTATTTCATCTATGGTATTTGAAAGATCTTTTCCTATTTCTTTTATTATTCCATCTTCTATATAGATATCAGCCATATATTCATTTACAGAAGTGATAATTTTACCGTTTTTAATTAGAGTTTTCATAGTTTATCCTTTCAAAAAAGGAGACATCTTCAACAATGCCTCCTTCTTATTTATCTAGTAATCAAATTATTTTTGTTGAGATATTTACTTGTCTAATTTTCTTGCGTGCTTAGTATAAACTGAAGAATCAATTCCTTCTAGATATTTGACTACATCATCTACTGACATAACATCACAGAATTTAGCTTCCATGTCAAACATATTCCATTCTATAACGCCAGGGACTCTGTCACCAACAGTCCCCTCTGGTATAACTGTCTTAAATCCGTAACCTGTCGAATCCATTACGGTATGACGTACACATGCACAAGATGTGGCACCCATAACTATTAGTGTATCTACACCCAAATAGTTAAGAGTCTGAGCTAGGTGTGTTCCAAAGAAGTTTGAAGCATACTTTTTATGAATTACTGGTTCTTCTGGTCTTGGCTTTAGCTTTGGATCTATTTCCATCCAATCTGCATCTATATCAAGTGCACTCATAGGTATCTTTTCGTCCCATCTAGGTAGATCCCACTGTTGTTCACCAACATAACCTGTAGTAGTGTGGAATATAGGAACTCCAGCTTTACGACCTGCTTCAAGTACCTTTAGAGCATTTTCGCATACTTCATTTGAGTGGTCACAAGTAAATACATGTCCTTCACTCATCCAAGCCTTTGCCATATCAACTGTTGTGATAGCAGGTGCCTTGCCAACACCCATCTCTCTCATAAATCCACGTTCTTTATATATTTTTCTAGCTTCTGCAAAAGCCCTCTTTAAAAGTTCTGTATCAAACTCATAATCATTCACAAATTTATAATCCTTATTTTCTGCCATAACACTAACCTCCTGTTTTTAATGGTTTTATAACTAAGTTGTTAAAAATCGTTAACTAAAAATTATTTTCGGCGCCGTTGAAACAAAATAAATAAAATTGAGAATTGTTTGTTTATTTAATTTGTTATATACATCATAATTGATAATTTATTGCTAATCAATAAGTTTTAAAGAGATGTCAAGCATTGTACAATGACAGATTATTGACAATATGCTTGCAATATGACAGATTTCTGACGTATAATAGTGTATATAAGCTAGATTGAAGGGAAGAACATGGGTAAATAAATTTTAATATGTTATTTTATAATCATGGGGGCGCGTATGAAAACAAGAAGGTTATCTCCTCTTGGATTTTTGATGGAGAGTTTAAATATACAGTCAGTATTACTATCAAGGGAGTTGCATGTAGATGCAAGCTTGATAAGTAAGTGGAAAAGTGGAGTGAGGAAAATAAGTAGCAGCTCTATTTATTTTGATCAGATAGTAGAATTTATATTAGAAGAAAGTAAAAAAAGTAATCATCAAATATTGAGCAAGTTATTATCTGAAATATATCCTTTGGAAGATATAAAGGATGATAGGGTGAAAGATCTTCTTATAATGTTACTTGCAAGCAAAGAAGTGGTCTATACAGATCAGTTAGATATTCAAATAGATAATCAACAGAGTCTAGTAAATATAGCTTCTTATGAACAAAATAACGGGAGAAGAAAGGCAATTATGACTCTTTTGGATTATGCGAAGACAATGAAGTCAGCTGGTAAAATAATTTTTATAGATTCTGAAGAGTATGATTGGTTACTTGAAGACATAAAGTTTGCTGAGAAATTTAAAGAAGAATTTTTAGCTTTACTGGATAGGGGCTTTGAAGCAGAGTTTGTAATTCATTTTTCTTCATACCGAAAAAGATTTATAAAATTCTTTGAAAGTTTTAATGAATTACTCTTTCATCAAAATGTAAAGTGGTATTATTATGAATGTTATGATGAGGATGTATTTAAATTTTCTCAATTTATACTGGATAAATCTATTTCTTTGCTCGGTATATCCGCATCCCATGAAAGCTCAACTACTATGGTGTTTACTGACACCTCATCAATAATAAAACACTGGACTATGGCAAAAACTGTCATAGCAAATTGTCATGAGTTATTTGTAAACTTTGAAACAGAAAAATGTGACGAAGTATTAGAATATGTGGCAGCAATTAGAAAAAGAGGAGCTATATATTCATATCTACCAGTTCCAGCATTTGTATCAACTAGTTCAAACCTTTTAGAGGAGATATTGAGGGATAATAATATTGAAGAAAGAAAAATAGACCAGTGTTTGAGTATAAATAAAAAAATGAGAGACATGATAAAATTTCAGTACCATGGACTGGAGAATGTGGCGGAAAGAGTAGTTCAGATATTTCAACTAGAAGAGATGAAAAGAAGAATAGATAACGCTGAGTTTATTAGTTGTAGCCTTACGCTACTTGGAGATCAATTAGTAAAGGTAAGCAAGAAGCAATATGCACAGGGATTAAAGGAACTGGCTCATAATTTGGAGATAAATAACAATATGAGCGTGGTATTGCTTTCGAGTGTAGATAATGTATCATTGCCAGCAATTTCTGAAATGAACTGTTGGTGCAAACAAAATACATGGATGATTCAAATGGATGGGAAAGGATTTCGTATAAGTGATGAAGTAAGTATAGTAAATGCAGCTTCTATAGCATTTGAGCGATGTATAAGAAAGGTGCCACCTGAAAGAAAGGAAAAGTCATCTGTCATATCTTATCTTTTTGAACTTTCGAAAACATTAGAAACTGTGGAATAGCTTTGTTTAAAATTTTTTTAAGAGTAGATAAAAAATAAGAGTTAAAAGCAAATAATAAAAATAAATAATTAAAAACAAATAATAAAAATAAATAATTAAAAATAATGGAATAAAGTGAAAAAAATAAAAGGCTCCTAGTAAGTTACTGGGAGCCTTTTATCTTCTTGATGATCAAAGTAAAACTAATCTCTTAAATAAAACTAGTTTTGTGCTGGAACTGAAGGTACATAAACCCTAGTAGACAACTCGTCGTCTATCATATATAGACTAGCTTGATCATTACAAGATCTCTTTATTTTCTTTACAAGATTTGTAAAGTTTTCTTCTTCTTCAACCTGCTCATCAACAAACCATCTTAGAAAGCTCATTGTAGCGTGTTCCTTTTCGTCTAGAGCGATATTAGCGATATTGTAAATTCTCTTTGTAACCATTTGCTCATGCTTTAGACCTTCTTTAAATACATCTAAAAGATTTTCGAATTTAAATCTTGGCTCTTCAATAGCTTCAAGCTTTACACGTCCACCCTTTTGGAAGACATAAGTGTAAATTGTCATGGCATGATCTAGTTCTTCTTGTGCCTGAACCTTAAAGAAGTTCGCAGCTCCAGGGAAGTCCTTATCTTCAGCATATGCAGACATTGCAAGGTAAGTATAGGCTGAATAATATTCAAAATTGATTTGATCATTTAGTGCTTTTTCTAGATTTTCACTTAACATATTTATCACCCCTCTAATTAACTATTATATCACTTTTTCAATGAGAAAAAAAGAGTCGCTAATTGATAATAGATCATTAAATTTGTCTATATCATGGTTATTTTCAATGTTTTTTATCTAATTTTTGCCCACATATGATATAATAATCTTTGTTGATTTTTGTATAATTGACGACTGTATATAATATGAAAATAGTAGACTTATGGTTATTGTTGAAAATTAAATTTTAACTTAAAAAAGACCCTATAAATTAATAGATATCTATAAGGTAGATATAAGTATATAGGGTATATTGAAGTATAAAAAGATATTGTATCATTTGTTTGATATGCTAAAGATAAGTATAAATATAAGGAGGAAATATGTTATTATTAGCCGATAAATGGAAAGAGTATGAATTAGTAGATATGGGCGGTGGAGAAAAGCTAGAAAGATGGGGGGATTATGTACTTAGACGTCCAGATCCTCAAGTTATTTGGCCTATTGCAAAGGAATGGAATCTATGGAAGAACCCTCATGGACACTATCATAGAAGCAGTAAAGGTGGAGGAAGCTGGGAAGCAAAAAAGAGCTATCCTAACCAATGGATTGTAAACTATGGACCTTTAAAATTTAAGATAAAGCCAACTGGATTTAAGCATACAGGACTATTTCCTGAGCAAGCAGCCAACTGGGACTGGATGATGGATAAGATCAAAAAGGCAAAGAGACCAATAAAGGTATTGAATCTATTTGCTTACACTGGTGGAGCATCTGTAGCTTGTGCATATGCAGGAGCAGAAGTGTGTCATGTGGATGCTGCCAAGGGTATGGTCAATTGGGCAAAGGAAAATCTTGAAGTATCTGATCTTAAGGATAGAAAGGTTAGATTTATAGTAGATGATGTGTTTAAGTTTGTTGAAAGAGAAATAAGAAGAGGAAATAAATATGATGCTATAATAATGGACCCACCTTCATATGGAAGAGGACCAAAGGGTGAAGTTTGGAAGATAGAAGATAAGCTATATGAATTTGTAGATTTATGTATGCAAGTTCTATCAGACCAGCCATTGTTTATGTTGATAAACTCATACACTACAGGTTTTTCGCCAATAGTAATAGAAAATATACTAGAAACTACTATTGCCAAAAAGGTTAGAGGTGGAAAAGTATACGCAGGTGAAGTAGGTATACCTGCATCTAAAACAGGTATGATTCTTCCTTGTGGAATATTTGGTCGTTGGGAAAGTATGGAGGGTTAAAAATGAAATTAAATGTTATATATGAAGATAATCACTTATTAGTAGTTGAAAAAATCCCTAACATACTTTCTCAGGCAGATAATACAAAGGATGTGGATATGTTATCTCTTTGTAAAAGTTATGTGAAAGAAAAGTATGACAAACCAGGTAATGTATTTATGGGACTAGTTCATAGATTAGATAGACCAGTCGGTGGGGTAATGGTGTTTGCAAAGACTTCAAAGGCGGCTTCTAGGTTGTCAGACCAAATAAGAACTAGAACTATGAAGAAGACATATCAGGCTGTAGTAGTGGGCAAGTGTGAAAAGTCTGGGGATTATGTGGATTATTTGTATAAAAATACTGAAAAAAACATGGTAAGTGTTGTGGATAAAAAGAAAAAAGATGCTAAAGAAGCAAAGCTTAGCTATAGGCTGATCAAGGATAGTTACTCAAAAAAGGACAAAAAAGAATATTCTCTTGTAGAAATAGATCTTCATACAGGTAGACCTCATCAGATTCGTGTACAGTTTTCTTCAAGAAAACATCCTTTATATGGTGATCAGAGATATTCTTCAGAATCAAAGGTTGGAGAGCAGATAGCACTTTGGGCAACAAAGCTTGAACTATTTCACCCGACCAAGAAAGAAAAAATGATATTTGAGTGCAGACCTCCCAAAGAGTATCCTTGGAATTTATTTTAAAGTTTAGCTTGGGGAATAGAAATAAAATGAAAGATTTTAAAAAATATAAAAAAGAATTAAGTAATAAAGAAAATAAATCTCTAATAAAAGATAAAGCTGATAAGGGGAATCTAAATTATGGGGGATTTTTCATAGAGAAAGCATTAGGTAATAATAAATTTTCTTATGAAGATAGAGAATTAAAAAAAATATATGTACCAAGTCTGATAGATGGTGGATTTTCGGATATTTCAATAGGTGTTGAAGCTTCTTTCGTTGAAGTCGATGAAGGTGTCGAAAAACACTGTATAGGTCTTGAAAATATGTATCATCTAGTAGGGCAAGGTATAGCAGAAGGCAAGGATATCTACCTATTTGACAATCATAACCATTCTTTTTATTTTTGGTGCAAGGCACTAAAAGAAAATAAATTTAAAAAGGGTGTGAGATTGGTTCATATAGATCAACATAAAGACACTAGAGAAGCGGAAAACTATGACGTAGATATTGATGACATAGAAGATGTAAAAAAATATACTAATGAAGTATTGAATGTAGGAAGCTTTATAAAGCCTGCACTTTATCACAACATATTCGATGATGTGGATATAGTTGATTCCACATATAGCATGGAAAAAGAAATAGCAGCTGAATACGTATTAGACATAGACCTAGATTTCTTTTCTAAGGATATGGACTATATAGATTTGGATTGGAAACTCGATAAAGTATCAGAGTATATTCAAGGCGCAGATGTGATTACTATAGCGACAAGTCCATTTTTTATAGGGCAAGAAAGGGCTATAGATGTTCTTAAAATGTTGTTTGCTATAGAAAAAAGACACAATCTGTGATAATATTACAATAGAAAAAAACGATAAATTACGTGTTTGGAGGAAAAATATGTTATTTGAAAATTGGAGAAATTTAAGTGAAAGCCACGAAAATGAAGAATCAGAAATTAAGTTTTGGGAAGAGTTCCTAAAGGCTGAAACTTCTATATATGATACTGTTCTTAACAATAAGACAGATTTGATAGCAGGAAAGTTAGTAGATTTAGCTAAGCAGTACAATACAACAGCAGAGTTTTTCATGGGATTTTTGGATGGAGTAAATGAAAGTTTAGAATCTGAATTAGATCTTGAAAAAATTGAGGAAGATACAGTTATTAGTGCTAAGATAAACTGGGAAAAGCTATACTTCAATATGGTACATGTAGAGGCACATTGGCTATACAATCTAAAGGGATGGGATGATATTTTACCTACAGATTTTAGAAAAAAGACTCAAAGAGAATTTAATAAATCTAAGATAGTAGTGAAGGAAGAAAGAATAGGAAGAAATGATCCATGTCCATGCGGAAGTGGTAAAAAATATAAGAAGTGTTGTGGAAAATAATTTATCATAACAAAATGTATTTTAAAGCAAAAGTTTAAAATAATGAAAAAAATCTACCTTATATGGAGTTTTAATTTAAAAACTTTATATAAGGTATTTTTATTATAGTAAATATAAATAGCAAAAATATATATTTATCAAGAAAATTAAGGAAATATTGTGAAAAAATAGATGAATAGCAAAAATATTTCCGAAAATATAATAAAATATTACAAATGGATAAAAATTAATATTAAAAAAAATTTTTGTATAAAATTTACCAAACTTGTTGACAGAAATGCTTTCTTGTTGTAAAATAATATGTTAGTCTTGACGAAAAGATCTATTTATGCTAAAATAGAGATACGTTTTGAAGGATGGTGATATTTTTGGCAACAACAGCTACATTGGATAATATTAGACATACGTTAGAAAAGTATGTTGGCAAGAAAATATTGCTTAAGGCAAACAAAGGAAGAAAACAGATTGTTACCAAGCAAGGAGTTTTAGAAACGGTATATCCTAGCGTTTTTGTTATAAGAGTCGGACATGGTGAAAACACTGAAGGCTTCAGAAGAGTCGCATATAGCTATTCAGATCTTTTGACTGAAACAGTTAAAATCAAGGTATATAAGAATAGCAAGGATGACAAGAAGATAAGTTAATCGAGATGAGAAAACAATGTGCGCTAGAAGGCGGCAAGAGTTAGATTTATAAAGTTGCTACAGTTTAAAGAGCGGTTTTTTATTGTAGCATAGAAAGGGCTGTTATAACTGGATAACCAGTATATGACAGCCCTTTTTAGTTGGAAAAATTTTGAAAAAAGAGATCTATTAAATAAAAAGATTGTTTAAGAGAAAAAAGCTCTAGTAAAGGAACATAAGTTAAAGTTGTAGTGGTATTAGAATTTTTATTTTAAGTACACAGAATATTTTTTTTGTAGTATAATTAAAGTTATAAATAATATTGTATTGTGGATACAATTCGACAAAATTTTATATGAGTAACTTATAAATTTATAGATATTTAAAATGATTATTTCGGCTTATGCTTTAGTCATGGGGTGATAGATTATAAATATTGTATTTTTATAGTTATTTATAAACACAGAGTCACGATTGATATTGAAAATATTTTCTGTATGATGTTATAGATAGGTATTTAGATTTGTTTGGAGGAGTTAGATGGATAGTATAAAATTGAGAGCTAGGGCAAAGATTAATTTGTCCATAGATATAAAGGGGATATTTGAAGATGGTTATCATGATTTGGAAATGGTAATGCAGTCCATCAATCTTTCTGATTATATTTTGATTAGAAAGGTCAATCAAGGATTTAAGATGACTAGCTCTAATCCAGATGTTCCATTAGATAAAAAAAATATTATTTATAAGACTTGGAATTTATTAAAAGAAAAGTATTCAATTGATGGTGGTATAGAAGTTTTTCTTGAAAAAAATATACCAATAGCAGCTGGTATGGCTGGCGGAAGTACGGATTCAGCAGCGATATTTGTTGGAATAAATAGACTTTTTGAGCTAGGTCTAAGTGAAGATGAGATGATTGAAGATTCTAAAGAACTGGGATCTGATATAGCATTTTGTATCAAAGGGGGAACATATCTAGCTACGGGTAAGGGAACAAACTTAAAAAAACTACTTGGATTGGATAGAAATATTAAAATTCTAGTATGTAAACCAAATGTGTTCGTATCTACAAAAAGAGTATATAAGAAATTTGACGCTATGTATAAGGAGTCCTTTGATGTGGCCTATAGACCAGACAACGAGACATTATTATCTGGTTTGAAAAACAGAGATAGCCAAAAGATTGTAGATGGCATGGGAAATGTCCTAGAGCCAGTGACTAAATCTTGGTGTAAGGATATACAGAGAATAGAAAATACAATGAAAAAATTTGGGGCCTATAGCACTATGATGAGTGGAAGCGGGCCGACAGTTTTTGGTTTTTTTAAAGATTATAAGAGCATAAATAAGTGTAGTAGTATATTGAAGAAGAGATATAGCCAGACCTATATCACTTCTGCGTCTAACAAGGGGGTTGAAATTTGTGGGAATAAATAATCTTACATTGGATAATTACAAACCATTAAGAGATGTTGTGTTTGAAAATATTAGAGAAGCAATAATGGAAGGCACTCTAAGACCAGGAGAACGACTGATGGAAATACAGCTAGCAGAACAACTAGGTGTCAGCAGAACTCCTGTTAGAGAGGCTATAAGAAAGCTAGAACTAGAAGGATTGGTAGTCATGTTGCCTAGAAAGGGAGCATATGTTGCCAGTATAAGTAAAAAAGATTTAGTTGATATATTGGAATTAAGGGTCGGGCTAGAAGGATTGGCAGCTTTTTATGCAGCTGAAAGAATATCTAGTGAAGGAATTGAAAACTTAGAACAAATATCAAGAGATTTGGAAAGTTATGTACATCAAAATGATGTCACAAATATGTTGAAAAAAGATGAGGAGTTTCATAACGCCATCTTTGAGTCTACAGGCAATGCTAGATTGAAAAGCACTATGCTATCAATTTGGGAACCTGTTTATAGATTTAGATTAAAATATATGTCTGATTATAGTTCAGCCGTAAATATTGTAGATGAACACAATAGAATAATCGAGGCGTTAAAGAAAGGAGAGGCGGATCTTGCAGAAAAATTAGCCAAGGAACATATAGAAAAGGCAGAACAATTCATGATAGAAGAGTTGATGCAAGACGAAACCGTGTAATAAATGGATAATAGACCTATAGGAGTATTTGATTCTGGACTAGGTGGCTTGACAGTGCTAAAAGAAATTAATAGATATCTTCCAAATGAGGATACTGTTTATTTTGGAGATACTGCGAGAGTTCCATATGGACAAAGATCAAAAGAAACAATAATGAAATATACTTTTCAAGCAATAAATTTTTTGTCTACGAAAGATGTAAAGGCTATTGTCATTGCTTGTAACACCGCCACAGCTAGAGCACTAGTAGAGGCACAAGAAAAATATGATATACCTATTATGGGTGTAATAGAAGCTGGTGCGAAGTCAGCAGTAGAATATACAAAGAATAAGGTGGTAGGAGTGATTGGAACCGCTGCTACAATCAATTCAAATGCCTATAATAAAGCTATAGAAAATATGGATGAATCGGTAGAAGTAATAGGCAAGGCGTGTCCTTTATTTGTTCCTTTGGTAGAAGAAGGTTGGGCAAATAAGGAAATATCATCTACAGCAGCCCATATGTACTTAGATGAGTTGGTAGATCAAGGTATAGATTCTTTGGTTTTGGGGTGTACTCATTACCCAATCTTAAAAAAAACCATAGGAGAAGCCGTGGGTATGAGCATAAAGCTGATTAATCCTGCAAGAGAAACTGCTCTAAAGCTTAAGGATATCTTGGAAGAAAATCACATGTTCAACGATAAAAATGAAGTTGGAAGCTGTAAATATTTTGTTTCAGATATCAATGAACAATTTTCCAAAATAGCAGGTGAATTTCTAAAAAGAGATATAGCTGATATAGATAAAGTGGAAATACAAAAATATTAAGATAGAAATAAGCCTAAAATAAGCATAATATGTTAAATATATAGACATAGAGAGATGTATTGGCAGAAAAATGGGTATTGGTAAGAGTAAGTGCTTATTAAAATATTGCTAGGGAGGTGAAGATATGGAAGGTAGAGATGTAAAAATAAAAGTGAGAACATCTCAATTCATAGAAAATGGTGAAGAAAATACAGTAGAAAGTTTTTATAAAGGTAAAAGAGTAGAAAAAAACGGAAGTATATACATCAATTTTCAAGAATTTGACACAGTTAAAGATTCTAAGAGTATAATCAAAATTGGCGAGGATGAAGTCATAATCTTTAAATCAGGAGAGGTTATATCAAAGATGAGATTTAGGGAAGATAAGAAACATAAATCAGATTATAAAACCCCCTATGGCGACTTTAATATGAGTGTTTATACATATAAAATATCAAAAAAAATTGAAGAAGAACAATTAAAATTAAATCTTGACTATAAGGTATCTATTGAAGGATTAATGGATGCAAATAATAGGGTTGAGATTAAGGTGACTTCAGAATAAAGATAATGCGGTAATTATAAAGGCAGGATAAAATAGATCTTGTTATGATTGCCGCTTTAACTATATATCGAACGAAAGAAAGGATTGTTTGGTGGTAAATATGTTATATGAAGATGTGCTAGAAACTGTAAAAAAGAACAATCTAATAAATGAAAATGATAAAATAGTAGTTGCTTTATCTGGTGGACCGGATTCGGTTTGCTTGCTTCACGTGCTTCATAGAATGTCCAAGGAGATGAATCTCAAGGTATATGCAGCACATCTAAACCATCAAATTAGAGGTTTGGATGCCTATGTGGATTCCTTATATGTCATGAGAATATGTGAGAGTCTAGAAGTTCCTTGCTTTATAAGAGCGATAGATGTACCAAAATTTTGTGATGAAAATAAGATGGGACTAGAAGACGGAGCTAGAATGTTAAGGTATGATATATTTGAAGAAATAAGAGAGCGTGTGGGTGCAGATAAAATTGCCATTGGGCATAATCAAAATGATCAAGCGGAAACAGTTTTGATGAGAGTTATGAGAGGCACAGGTCTTCAAGGTCTTCGAGGTATAGAATATAAAAGAGATGAAAATATCATAAGACCAATCTTGGATATAAGCAGGGAAGAAATAGAAAAATACTGTGAAGAATACGAATTGTCACCTAGAATAGATGCAACCAATTTAGAGGCAATCTATTCTAGAAATAAAATAAGGTTGAAGCTTCTTCCCTACATGAAAGAAGAATTCAATGAAAACATTATTGAAAGTATAGTTCGAATGTCAAATAATATTAAAGTGGATAGTGACTATATAGATTCTCAGGTGAAAATAGCTTATGAAGAGGCTGCAAAATCATATGAAGATGGTGTATATATTTTCACAGATATTTTGAAAAATATGCACAAAGCAATACAATCGAGAATAGTAATAGAAGCAATTAAGAAAGTAATGGGAAATGCCAAATCAATAGACAAAAAACATATAAATGATGTCTTAAAACTAATTTCAGATACTAAAAAAAGTAAAAAAATTAATCTTCCAAAGGGACTTTTTGCATATAGATTTAATGATTATATTATGATAACTAAAAAGAAAATTAATTTTGAAAATATAGAATTTAGTTATAATTTAGAGCTCGGCAAGGATATATATATAGACGAAATAGCTAAAACCTTTAAATCTAAAGTGATTGAGGCTAGTGAATTTGACATAGATAGTATGGAAGAGGGATGTCAGTATATTGACTTTGGCAAAATAAAAGGCAATCTAACATTGAGAAATAAGCGACAAGGTGATAAAATAAGATTACAAGGTGGAACAAAAAAGATTAAAGAGCTGTTTATAGGTATGAAGATACCTAGAGAAGATAGATCGCTTGTTCCTCTGATTGTAGATGAAGGTATTGTTATTTCTGTGTGTGGATACAGAATCAATGCAGATTACAAAATAAACGATGATACAGAAAAAATACTTAAATTTACATTAGAATAGATTCTTACAATTAAATAGGAACGGAGGAGGAAACTTATTGAATAGGACACTGAAGGGTGCTGGTATTTATTTGGTGATACTAGTTTTAATAGTATTCATAGTACAGTACTCTGGGGGACAAAGTGAGAAGATTGAAGATATGCAGTTTTCGAATGTCTACAAGGAGCTTCAAGACGGCAATATATCATCTCTTCACATAATTGATCAGACAGGTATTGAAGGTACCTTAAAAGATGGAAAGACGAAGTTTAAGTCTTACATTCCTGAGGAGGTCAAGGGAGATCAGCTTTCTGACGATCTACTTAAAAGCATAGAGAAAGACAAGCTTAAAGTAGGTGCTGAAGCTAAGCCAAAGCCTCCATGGTTATTAGAAATGTTGCCAACCTTATTATTATTAGCATTTATGGTGATTGCATTTTTCATGTTGATGAATCAGTCTCAAGGTGGCGGTGGAAAGGTAATGAATTTTGCCAAATCTAAAGCTAAGGTACATAAAGATAATGATAAAGACAAGGTAACGTTCAGTGATGTTGCAGGACTAAAGGAAGAAAAGGAAGAACTGAAAGAAGTAGTAGATTTCTTGAAATATCCAAAGAAATATATTGAGTTGGGTGCTAGAATACCTAAGGGTATACTATTAGTAGGCCCTCCAGGAACGGGTAAAACATACCTGTCTAGAGCCGTAGCTGGAGAAGCAGGAGTACCATTTTTCAGTATAAGTGGTTCAGACTTTGTTGAGATGTTTGTAGGTGTGGGTGCATCTAGAGTTAGAGATCTATTTGAACAGGCCAAAAAAGAATCACCAGCAATTATATTCATAGATGAGATAGATGCTGTTGGTAGAAAAAGAGGCGCTGGTCTAGGTGGAGGACACGATGAAAGAGAACAAACACTTAATCAGTTGCTAGTAGAGATGGATGGGTTTGGAGTAAATGAAGGAATAATTATTATGGCTGCTACAAATAGACCAGACATATTGGACCCTGCTATACTAAGACCAGGTCGTTTTGATAGACAGGTTGTAGTAGGAAAGCCAGATGTAAGGGGTAGAGAAGCTATATTTAAGGTTCATTCCCACAATAAACCATTGGCAGAAGATGTCAATCTAACAGTATTGGCAAAGAGTACGCCAGGATTCACTCCAGCAGATATAGAAAATATAATGAATGAAGCAGCGATACTTACTGCTAGAAAAAAAGAAGAAAAAATATCTATGAAATCTATAGAAGAATCAATCACCAAGGTAGTAGTGGGTGTTGCGAAGAAGTCAAGAGTAATCAGTGAGAAGGAACGTATACTTACAGCCTACCATGAAGGTGGACATGCAGTATGTGCTCACGTATTAGATCTTATGGATCCGGTACATCAGGTTACTATCATACCAAGAGGTATGGCTGGTGGATTTACGATGCAGCTGCCAACAGAAGATAAATATTACACTACAAAGGGTGAAATGATGCAGGAGTTGATAGTTTTACTTGCTGGTAGAGTATCTGAAGAAATTAATTTAGATGATATATCTACAGGAGCATCAAATGACTTGGAGAGAGCCTCTGCCATAGCTAGAAATATGGTATCCAAGTATGGTATGAGTGAGAAGCTAGGTCCAGTAACATATGATACCAATGATGAGGTATTTATTGGAAATAGCATAGGTCATACTAAGGAATACTCTGAAGAAGTAGCTTCAGAAATAGACGATGAAGTAAGGAGCATAATAAATGATGCTTATGGAAAGACTAAGAAGCTATTACTTGAAAATCAAGAAAGATTAGACTATATAGCTAAGGCATTGCTAGAGTTTGAAACATTAAACGACAAGCAGTTTGAAGAAGCTTTTAATATGTCTTTAGCCTTAGATGAAGAAGAGGCTAGTAAAGAGGCAATAGAAGCAACTATACAGTCAATTGAAAAAGAAAATAAAGAAGAATTAGATGGAAATGAAGAAATTTAGAGTTTAAATAAAACTGCCCAATTTATGTAAAAATAATTTGAGGCAGTTTTTTTGTACAAAAATATGTATAAATGTCTATAAATGGGCAATTTAAATAGATATTATTGATTATTATTGTGATTATTATGTTAAGATACAGTAAGGTCTATAATTAATTGATAATGGTTGAAAACTAAAAAATAGAACTAGGGGGAATGAAGATGGAAGAAAATAAGAAAGATACTAATAATAGAACTTCATTTAACAAAAAAACAAGTAAAGAACAGGTGTTGGATATTTTAATTGAAAATACATCTAGACATATATCTGGGGAAACTATATCACAACAGTTGGGTATCTCTAGAGCTTCTATATGGAAACATATCAATTCTTTAAAAAAGGAAGGCTTTGAAATAGAGTCTAAAAGTGGAATAGGTTATATTCTTACTGGGAAAACTGATGACAGCTTGACTTCTTATGAAATTAAAAGAGGGCTAGAGACCAATTTTATAGGTCAAAACATTGAGTATTTTAAAAGTATTGATTCTACAAATATTTTTGCCAAAAGTATTGCATTAAAATCAGATGAAGGAAGTGTTGTGATATCTGATGAGCAAGTCAGTGGAAAAGGTAGAACAGGTAGAGAATGGATATCAAAGCGAGATGAGGGAGTTTACTTTAGTATTATACTAAAGCCTAATATACCTATTATGAGGGCAAGTTTTCTGACTCAAGTAGCTGGAGCAGCTATGGTATCAAGCCTTAAAAAGATGGGTGTAGAGAGCCTTATCAAGTGGCCAAATGATATAATAATAAATGGCAAAAAGGTTGCAGGAATACTAACAGAAATGAGTGCGGAAATAGATCGAATATCTTATATTGTAGTAGGTATAGGTATAAATTTATATAACGAAAATTTTGATAAGGAGATAGAATCGAAGGCTAGCTCATTGAAAAAAGAAGGTTATATTATAGATAAAAAAGAGTTTTTACAGACTTTTTTCAGTGAATTTGAAAATTTATACAAGAAATTTTTAGATGGAGAAAATAAAAGTACTCTATCTATACTGAGAGAGAAATCGGCAGTTTTAAATAAATATGTATATATAATAGATGGCAATCAAAAAATAAAAGTATACGCCAAAAACATTGATGAAAATGGAAATCTTTTGGCAGAAAAAGAAAATGGAAATATTGAAACAATTTTTACAGGGGAAATATCAATCAGAGGCTTAGAGTCATATATTTAATTAAAGTAGATATTTTGAAGTCAAAAATTTAGAATGTAAAGAAAAATATATTAAAAAATAAAGAGTTTAAACCATAAAAATTAATAAAAAATATGAGAAGAACAGAGTATACAATATAATTCTTGATTATATATATTTCTGGTGATAAAATAGTAATGTTATTCATAAAAAGCATGCAAAAAGCAAAAAACAAGTAAAAAATAATATATGAAAATAAGTTAAATAATATAGAGAAGAAGGAAAGGATAATAAAAATGTTATTAGTTTTCGATGTTGGAAATACAAATATGGTCTTGGGAGTGTATGACGGCAAGGCTTTAATAAGAGATTGGAGAATAAATACTGACCTTAATAAAACTTCTGATGAATATGGAGTTTTGATTAATAATTTGTTTGATGCAAGTGATATACCGCTAACATTTATAAATGATATAATTATATCTTCAGTAGTGCCAGCAGTAATGCACTCTTTAGAAAATTTTTGTAAAAAATACTGTAACATTAATCCTTTGGTTGTTGGACCTGGAATAAAAACAGGGTTAAATATCAAGTATTATGACCCTAAAATGGTGGGTGCTGACAGAATAGTAAATGCTGTATCAGCAATATCAAAGTATAAAACACCACTAATTATAATTGATTTTGGAACTGCGACTACTTACTGTGCTATATCAGAAAGTGGGGAATACCTAGGAGGGTCTATATCACCAGGTGTCAAGATATCAAGTGAGGCTTTGTTTCAAAATGCGTCAAAGCTGCCAAGAGTGGAGCTTATAAAGCCAGATGTTACTATATGTAAGGATACTGTATCTGCAATGCAGGCTGGAATAATATACGGATATGCAGGTCAGGTAGAAAAGATAGTGACATTGATGAAAGAAGAGCTTGGAGATGAAAATACAACAGTAATTGCAACAGGAGGTCTTGCGAATCTAATATGTAGTGAGACAGATGTAATAGATGTAGTTGATTCAAATCTATCTCTTGAGGGACTTAGACTTATACATGAGAAGAATAAGGTTCAGTAATAATTTCTGAGTTCTAGTAGAAATGAGAGGTAAAGATGAAATTTAGAGATTTTGAGGTTGAAAACGAGGTTTTTCTGGCTCCGATGGCAGGAGTAACGGATCTACCGTTTAGATTAATATGCAAGGAGCATGGATGTGGGCTTTTATACACAGAAATGATCAATGCAAAAGCGCTTTGTTATGATGATGAAAAAACAAAAAAAATGCTGAATATATTTGAAGAAGAGATGCCAGTAGCAATCCAGATATTTGGCAGTGAAGCGGAATATATGGGAAGGGCAGCTGAAATACTAAATAAATATCCTAATGCAATTTTAGATATTAATATGGGCTGCCCAGCGCCAAAAGTAGTGAAAAATGGGGATGGTTCTGCACTTATGAGAAATCCAGAGCTTGCAAAAAGAGTAATATCATCTGTTGTAGAAAACTCTGAAAAGCCAGTAACCTTAAAGATTAGAAAAGGCTGGGATGATGAACATCTAAACGCACTGGAAATAGCTAAAATAGCTGAAGAATGCGGAATATCAGCTCTTACTATACATGGAAGAACAAGAGAACAGTACTACACAGGCAAGGCAGACTGGGACATAATAAAATTGTTAAAGTCAGAGTTAACTATACCAGTGATAGGAAATGGCGATGTGGCAAGCATAGAAGATGCTATTAAAATGAAAGAAGATACAAATTGCGACGCCATAATGATTGGAAGAGGTGCTCAGGGAAATCCTTGGATATTTGATAGAATCAGCCACTATCTAAAAACTGGTGAAATAAGGCAACTTCCTAGTAAGGAAGAAAAATTGGATGTAGCTATAAAACATATGAAGCTGTCAGTTAAAGAGCACGGTGAGTTTGTAGCTGTAAGAGAGATGAGAAAGCATCTAGGCTGGTATCTAAAGGGAATGAAAAATTCTGCAAGATTTAGAGATGAAATCAATAAAATGGAAAATGTTGATGAAGTAATAGCTAAGCTATTGGAGTATAAGCAAACAAGATAAATTTTGATGAATATTTGCTTTTATATCAAATTTGAAAAGATTGATAAAGTCGATATAAAAAAATGTGATTTTCAAAAACAGTTTTGATTTGAAAAGCGAGTGTTTAACAAGGTATATATGAAGGCTTGTATAGTGTTATATATTAAAATAAAAATGAACTTTAAAAGGTCTTCTGATGATACAGAGGACCTTTTATGATCTTATAAAAAATAAGTTTTTCGATTTTAAATAAAGCATTAAAGAAGCGAGAAATATATAAAAAATAGGAAAAAATAAATATAAATATATTTTTAAAGTAATAAAAAAATTCTATAAAATAAGCTTTTCAGTCAAAAAGCTGAAAAAGACAATGAAAACTTAGAAAGAGCTATAAAGCTTACAGGTGAGTTCTTTAAAGGCTTTTGTATGAGTTTGTTCACCTTGACATTATCAGCTAATTAGAATATAATATAGCGGATATAATATAAATTGTGTCAAAATGACACACAATTTAAAATAAGATTGAAATAAAGTAATTAATTGTAATTTATATAATAATTGGAGGTCCATAAATGGAGGAAAATATTAAAAAAGAAATTATCCTAACTCAAGAAGGTTATGATAAGCTAGAAGAAGAATTAGAACTTTTAAAAACGACAAAAAGAAAAGAAGTTGCGGAAAGATTAAAGGTTGCTATATCATTTGGTGACTTATCAGAAAATGCTGAGTATGATGAGGCCAAAAAAGAACAAGCTGCTCTAGAAGAAAGAATAATGAAGCTAGAAAATATGGTAAGAATAGCAGTTATTATTGATGAAGAAAATGTAGATTTGGACATAGTTACAATAGGTTCAATAGTAAAGATATATGACAAAGATTTTGATGAAGAAGTTGAATATACTATTGTAGGTAGTGCTGAAGCAGATCCATATGACTTTAAGATATCAAACGAATCTCCAGTAGGAAGAGCACTTTTGGGTAGACAAAAGGGTGAAGAAGTAAGTGTAACTGTACCAGATGGTATAACAAAATTAAAGATATTAGACATCACTAGATAGTTAAATAGATTGTATCTACTAAATCTTATTTTTATCGAGTATATTCTAAAATATTTAAAGGTATCTAGAGATTATATTTTATTTAAGGCACTTATATTTTATTGTAGATATGCCTGTATGAAAGGCTTTAGGAGTTAAAGGTCTTTTATAAAAGTAGATTTTATTTATAGAGAAATTTATATGGAGTATTTTAAGATTGAGTTTAACAATAGTACAGCATGTACTAAAGTTATTAGAGATAATATAGTGATACGAGTTTTAAAAAATGATTAAATAAAACTAAACAGGAGGAAAAAATGGGAAATAATAAGCCAGAAAATCAGGTTGAAAACCTAAGTGAAGTTCTTCAGGTCAGAAGAGACAAGCTTACAGAACTTCAGGAAATGGGTAAGGATCCGTTTAAAATAAGTAAGTATGATGTAACACATCACTCAGAAGAAATTAAGGAAAACTATGATACTCTAGAAGGTCAGCATGTAAGCATTGCTGGTCGTATTATGACAAAGAGAGTTATGGGTAAGGCATCATTCATGCATTTACAGGACCAGAGTGGAAGAATTCAGGTATATGTAAAAAGAGATGATGTAGGAGTAGATGATTACAAGCTATTCAAAAAGTATGACATGGGTGATATAGTAGGTATAGAAGGTTTTGTATTTAAAACTAAAACTGAAGAAACTTCTGTTCATGCAGAAAAGATAGTTCTACTTTCAAAATCACTTCAGATACTTCCAGAAAAGTATCATGGATTAAAGGATATGGATCTAAGATATAGACAGAGATATGTAGATCTTATAGTAAATCCTGAAGTTAAGGATGCTTTTATTACTAGAACTAAGGCTCTAAAGGCTCTAAGAACTTACTTAGATGAAAGAGGATTCCTAGAAGTAGAAACTCCAATACTAAACACTATAGCTGGTGGAGCTAATGCAAAGCCATTCGTAACTCACCACAATACTTTGAATATACCAATGTATCTTAGAATAGCAAATGAGCTATACTTAAAGAGACTTATAGTTGGTGGATTTGATAAGGTATATGAAATGGGAAGAATGTTCAGAAACGAAGGAATGGACATGAAACATAACCCAGAATATACTGCAATTGAATTATATCAGGCATATGCTGATTATAATGACATGATGGATATAACAGAAAATCTAATATCTCATATGGCAGAAGTAGCAACTGGAAGCATGAAGGTTGATTTCCAGGGTACAGAAATAGACTTTACACCTCCATGGAAGAGAATGACAATGGAAGACTGTGTAAAGGAATATGCTGGTGTAGACTTCTCTGAAATAAACACAGATGAAGAAGCTCTAAAGATAGCAGAAGAAAAGGGAATAGAAATAACTCCAGGAATGAGACGTGGAGAAGTAATTAGTGCTTTCTTTGAAGAATTTGGTGAAGATCAGTTAGTTCAACCTACATTTATTACTCACCATCCAGTAGAAATATCTCCTCTTGCTAAGAGAAATGTTGAAGATCCAAGAGTAACAGATAGATTCGAAGCTTTTGCAAACAGATGGGAACTTGCAAATGCATTCTCTGAGCTTAATGATCCAATTGACCAGAAGGGTAGATTTGAAGATCAGGTAAGAAAGAGAGAACTAGGTGATGATGAAGCTTGTGAAATGGATGAAGACTTTATAAATGCACTAGAAGTAGGACTTCCTCCAACTGGTGGATTAGGAATAGGTATAGATAGAGTAATTATGCTTCTTACAAATTCAGCATCAATAAGAGATGTATTGTTATTCCCAACAATGAAGCCTCTAAGAGATCATGACGAAGAGGAAGAAGAGACTGAAGAATAATACAAAGTAATCTACAGAAATGTCGATTATGATTTTTATAAAAGGCTACTGCAGTTATTGCGGTGGCCTTTTAATAATTTTACTGTTTTAAAATACTTTTTCTTGTAATTATAATTTAAATTTTAAGAATATTTTTGAAATATACTTGTCGGAGGAGATATATGTATTATAAACATTTGATAAAAAAACTATCTGATAAATACAATTTAGAAAAAATAGGGAAGTTAAGAGATGGAAATATTGAAGAAATATACTTGCTAGATGAAGGGCTTACAAATTATAAATCGAACACTTTGTATTTTGGATATTTATCCCAACTCGGAAAAATCGATACTATTCCGAAGTATTGTATTTTGGCGAAGGATATAAAAAACACAGACATAAAAAATATAAATATAAATATAAAAAACACAGATATAGAAAGTGAAAATAATTATCTGGAGGGAGTATTTTTGATAGATCCTAATGACTTTTTTTCTACTTTCAATCAGGCCAAAAAAGATATTGATTCTAGCAATGGCAAAGAATTTTACACAGATCTCGTAAAACTGGCAAAAGAAACAAAGGATATAGATAGGGTTGTAAATTCAGCTTCCAGTAGATTAGGGAGCTCAATTATATTATGTGATGAGGAATTAAAGATAATCGCCTACTCAGAGTCAATAGAAGTGACAGATGATGTTTGGAAAAACAATATTGAAAGAGGATATTGTGATTATAAATTTATATCTCATGCTCAAAACTTTATAGATAAAATGAGTGCAAATCAATCTGTGGAAGCTATATCTATGAACTGTTATAATTCAAAAAACAATAAATATATAAGTAATATTTTTTTATCAGCTAGGCACGTGGGTTATATTATTATGATAGAAGAAGAAAATAAAATTACTCCTATCCACCTAGCCATGCTTTCAGATATGAGTAGAGCAATAACAGAAATTTCAAGTACTGTCTTACAAAACTTATTTCAGACAAATACTGATTGTGAAGAATTATTGTACAATCTTTTGATAGGTATGCCTGTAGAAAAAGCTTTAAATAAAATTAATTCTAAAGGCACATCCAAGTATTATATGCTCGTTTCTATAAGAACAGAAGATAAGGATGAAATATACTTCAAAAGAAAATTGAAAATTGATTTTAAGAAAATAATGCCTAGTACACAAGTAATTTATCACAAAGCTGGACTCGTTGCCATTTATCAGATGAATGATAGGATTCAATTGGAGAAGATAACTATAGAAAAGATAAAAAAATTGATTTCCGAGGAAAATATAAAAGTAGGAATATCAAATATATTTTATGATTTCAATAATTTGCCTCTGTATTATAACCAAGCTGAAACAGCTATTAGATTAAGTAATTCTATATCTAAAGATGAAAAAATAACTAAATATTCATCCTATCAATTTTATGATCTTTTAGATGGTATAAAAGATAGCTCAAAACTAAAAGATTTATGCCATCCAGCCTTAGAAAAGTTGAGATCTTATGATTTAATGAATTCTACACTATTATATAAGAGCTTAAAAAAATATTTGGAGTGTGGGCATAATCTACAGAAGGCTTCAGAGGAGTTGTATATACATAGAAATACACTTTCTTATAGACTAAATAGAATTTCAGAGATTGGCGATCTGAATTTGAGTGATCATGAAGAGTGTTTTATTATATTGGCATCTTTCAAAATAGAAAAATATCTAGGATATTGATTATGGGGGAGAGATTAGATTTTGCAAGGATAGTTTAAAAAAATAAATAGTTTGAAATATAACTATATACATAAGTTTGTATAGTTTGCACAAGTATAACTAAATAGTTTGTACAAATAAAACGTAGTTGTAAATTTAGAATAGTGTTATTATTAAGACAATTGAATTTAGAAATTGATAAAAAATTAAGAAAGTATTTTTCAAGCTCAAAGTTATAATAATAAAAACTGTAAAACAAATAGCGTTTTTATTTTGAAGGCTTGAAAAAGTTTTTATTTTAAAAAATGAAGCTGTTTGATGACTAAAACTCCTCATGAGGAGCGTTTTATATTTGTGTATTTTAAAGGGAGGATATTGTTATGTATGAAAAACTATTTAGTCCAGCGAATATAGGCAAGGTAAAGATAAAAAATCGCTTGGTAATGTCGCCTATGGGAACTGGAATTGCAAATTTAGATGGAACTCCATCAGATGAAATGATAAGATACTACGAAGAAAGAGCTAAGGGTGGAGTGGGTCTGATATATACAGAAGTCTGTAGAGTAAATGATATAAATGGAGCTGCTATATTAAAGCAACTATCCTTGACTAATGAGAGAAATATTCCTCGTATGTCTGAAATGGTAAGTGTGGTCCATAAATATGGAACAAAAATATTTTGTCAGTTGCACCACCCAGGCAGAGAAACTAACAGAGCCCTAATAGGAGGCAATCTATGTGTAGGAGCGTCTGATAAGATGTGTCTTCTTTCAAAACAAGAAACTAGAGCTCTTAGTACTGAAGAGGTAAAAGGTATAATATCAAACTATATAACAGCTGCTAAAAGAGCTAAAGAAGCTGGCTTTGATGGAGTTGAGATCCATGCAGCACATGGATACTTACCAGGACAATTTCTTTCTCCATATACCAATAATAGAAGTGACGAGTATGGTGGAAGTTTTGAAAATAGAATGAGATTTGTAGTTGAAATAATAGAAGGTATACATAAAGAGTGTGGATTTGACTATCCAATAACAGTGAGATTTTCAACTGATGAACTATTGGATATGAACGGAGTTAAAGAAAATTATATACATTCAAAAGATGGCGTTGAGATAGCAAAAGGTCTTGAAAAGGCAGGTATAGATGGAATAAATGTAAGTTGTGGTATATATGAAACTGGAGTATCTGTGATAGAACCCACAACATATTCACAGGCATGGCGTACATATTTAATTAAACCAATAAAAGAAGCCGTATCAATACCAGTCATTGCGGTAAATAATGTTAGAGAACCTAAGGTAGCTGAAGAGCTTTTAGAAGAAGGCGTACAAGATTTTGTAGCTTTGGGTAGAGCTTTGATATGTGATCCTTTCTGGGCAAATAAGGCCTTGGAAGGAAGAGAAGATGAAATAAGAAAATGTATTGGATGTTTGCGTTGCTTTGAAAGTTTAAATGAAAATAGTCCTAGAAATATGCCTCCAGAGTGTTCTATGAATCCGAGGGCATTTAAAGAATTAAAATATGATGAGGAAAGATATGATTCAGATCATCACAAAGTCTTAGTTATAGGTGGAGGGCCAGCAGGAATGAGCGCTGCGGTAGAAGCTGCTAGAAGAGGCATGTCTGTAACTTTGCTTGAAAAAGAAGATAAATTAGGTGGAATAATATATTATGCATCAAAGGCACCTAAAAAGGAAATGTTAGATTGGTTGACAGATTGGTATCAAGAAGAGATGCAAAGACTCGGAGTAGATATAAGGCTGGGAGTTGATCCAAGTATAGAGTATATAGAAGAGCTATCTCCTGACTCAATAATAGTGTCTACTGGAGCAAAAGCTATAGTGCCATCTAAGATAACTGGAATAAATAAAGACAATGTATATGGATTTGAAGATATTTTGGATATAGATTCAAAAGTAAAAAATCAAAAGGTAATTGTTATAGGATCTGGTATAACTGGATTGGAATGTGCATCACAACTAAATCATTTTGGATGCGAAACAACTGTAATAGATATGCTAGATAGTATAGCACCGGGTGCAAATCCTAGTATAGTCCAAGATGATGTGAGAAGACTAATGAAAGAAGGAACTCAGTTTAAGTTGTCTAGAGCCTTGATGGAAGTTAGGGACGATTGTATACTAGTTAAAAATACAAAGACAAATGAAATAGAGACAATGAAATGCGATAGTGTTGCCTTATCTCTTGGAATCACACAAAATAATCAATTGTTCTCTAAATTAAAAGATAAATTTGATAACATACATCTTGTAGGAGCAGCAAGAGATACTAAAGGACTGATACATGGAGCAACTGCTGAAGGATTTGAGTGTGTATACAATTTATTTGAGATAGAAAATAGACCTAGCTTTAAGCTTGCAGATTCAGATCTTAAAAAATATTCCCAAAATGTAGAAATGAGAGATCAAGAAGGTGTTACAATAGCATTTCTTACAGAATTTGATGCAATAAAGAAGATTTTACCTCCACCATTAAAGCCTTATCTTCTTCCTATTGCAAATGTTTCTCTATCAAAGATTAAACATCCTACGTTTACAGATGAATACTATGAAGCTGTATTAGGTATATATGCAATGTATAATGACCAACTGGGTATATATCCGCTATCTCTTTTGATTGATGGCGCAGGTTCAGAAGTAGCACAGCTTTTGGGAAGAGAGGTTGCAGGATGGCCTAAGAAGGTTGGAGCAGTGTGTGAGCTCACAAAAGATGGAGACCTAGTGACTGCCAAGGTAAGTAGACATGGCAAACAGCTACTTGATATGAAAATGAAAATAGGATCATACAATAGCCCACTTGCTAATTTGGTATTTCAACAGGCTAGTCCAAATAAAGATATAAAGGGACAAGCATTTTGCTATAAATATGATCAATTTACCAATGAAGAGGGAAATTGTGATTTTAAGGATGCAGTTTTAGTAAGCAATATATGTGACTATCACTATAAGGATTGGAAGCCTGGATTTGCAAGTATAAGTCTAAGCTCTAGTAAGGATGATCCTTGGGGAGAGTTGCCGATATCTAGTGTAATAGGAGCAGCATATCAGGTTAATGATCTGTATCTACCAGCTACGAATATACTTGAAGAAGTTGAAGCAAGAAAAGTAGTTCCTTATTTAATTCCAGCTAGATATGATAGAACAGTTCTAATGGAAGTGGATAGAATATAAATATAGTAGAATATAAGTATTTTAGTATAGGAATTATGTTTATTGAAGAAATATATTTGTATAAATATAAATAATAAAAGGAGGTCACTATATAGTGGCCTCCTTTATCTATTTAGTATATGAAGTTATGTTTAAAAGAATTTATTTATATATCTTTCAAGTCTATCAACACCTTCAAGAAAGTCTTTCTCATTACAAGCATATGAAATTCTGATGTATTCATCTATTCCGAATGCCTTTCCTGGAACAATTGCAACCTTTTCTTCATCGAGGAAGTTTTGGCAAAATTCCACAGAAAAGTTATCCTTATAATTGTATTTTTCTTTTACTTTAGACAAATCTACAAATATATAAAAAGCACCAGAAGGTTTGATATAACTGATATGTTCAAGCTTATCAAGTCTGTTTGTTATGATTTCACATCTTTTTTTGTAAGTATCTGCCATATACTGCATATCTTCTTCACACTCCAAAAGCGCTCCCAATCCGATATATTGTGCAGTTAGTGAAGGGTGAGATACAGTGTGACTCTGAATAGACGTCATACCCTTAGCTATTTCTGAGTTGGAAGCGGTATAACCAAGTCTAACACCAGTCATAGCGGCTGATTTTGCGAATCCATTGACAGTAATAGTGATGTCTTTTATATCATCACCAAGTGATGCTAAAGAAACAAAAGTATCATCAAATCTTATTTTTTCATAGATTTCATCTGCCAATATATAAATTCCCTTTTCAACACATATATTTGCAATATCCAAAAGTTCATCCTTTGTGTATACAGCTCCAGTAGGATTTGAAGGGTTGGTCATAATAATTAATTTTGTTTTATCAGTAATTGCCGCCAAAAGTTCATCTTTTGTAAGTTTGAAGTTATTTTCTTTTTTAGTTTGAACTTCTACAGGAACTGCATTAGTCACTTTAACTATTTCAGAGTAGCTTACCCAGTATGGAAGAGGAAGAAGAACTTCATCTCCAGGATCAGTAGTTGCAAGTAAAACATTTGTAAGTGAGTTCTTTGCACCACTTGATAGAACAATCTGGTCAATTGTGTAGTCTACATTATTTTCTCTTGATAGTTTTTTACATATTTCTTCTCTAAGTTCTTTTATACCTGCCACAAAATCATATTTTGTCTTGTTTTCATCAAGGGATCTCTTTCCATATTCTTTTGCTTTTTCTGGAACATTAAAATCAGGTTCACCAATACTTAAGCTGATAACATCAATTCCATTTGCTTTCATTTCCTTAACCTTAGAACTGATTGCGACAGTTACTGAAGGCGTAATGTTTTTTAAACGAGTAGATAGCATTTTTATTCCTCCTTGGATTTAATAAACGCGATATATAAATATAGTATCACATCTAGCTTGATATAGTATTCAAATATGTATCAATCCAACTTATAAGCTGATATTAATGCGAAATAATATGTTGTGTTAGTAAAATATGTAGTCTATATACAAGAACGCTTAAAGCTAATAGCATTAAAATTACAGCGTAACATACAATATTAAATTATAAATTTGAACTATATTTTCTATTTATTTTATACCAAAAAAGAAGGTTTGTATATAATTAACCTGAAAAAAGATGATTATTTTAAGTGGATTATAAAAATACAGCAGTATGTGGTTTAATAAAAAAAGCAAAAAAAGGAAAAAGTATATTAAAAATAAAAAAATAGTAATAAAGTGATTCATTGAAAATGCAAATTTAAATAAACATCTAGCTTGCTATAGGTGATATAATCTAGTAAGAAGTAGTAAGAAGTAGTAAGAAGTAGTAAGAAGTAGTAAGAAGTAGTAAGAAGTAGTA
>NZ_JAVWJH010000005.1:228231-230001 GCF_036639115.1 Peptostreptococcus sp.
AGAAACAATATAGACTCTACTATATTGAATTGAAGTATTAGAATAGAAAGATTTTATATATTTTAAAATAAAGGTAAAAATCTTAAGAAAAAAGATTAACTTAAGAAGGAAGTTTTAAGTAAGTATCTTAAGTAACTAGCCCGTGTGAAGTATAGAAAACTGCAACTGATATGATTATATGATCTGGCAATCTATAATATATCGATATATTATAGATGAGAATTTATAAAACTAACAAAATAGTAGGAGGCAATAATAAACAGTGTGTTTTAATGTAGGTAATAAGGGTAAAGTTATATATACAGCTATAGAGTATTTAAGTAAAATATGAGCTAATGTGTAAAAGGAGCGATTAAACGACTTCACAAGAAATCTACACTCTACAATCTACATTCTATATCCTAATACCATACATATTTTATATATCTATAATAAAGTAAGGAACTTGTAGGGAGGCTTAACGATAAAGTTAAAAGTATAAAAACTAGATAAATAAAGGTCTCTATATTTGACTAATATGAAATAACATAATAAAGTTTAGGCTTTGATAATAGTGAGTGATTATTAGTTTTAGAAGTGATTCTTTGTTTGTAGGAGCCATTATTTACTAGAAAAACAAGTAAATAATAAAAAAAGCTAAAAAAAATGAAAAATCTATTGACATAGTACTCTCATGGTGATATAGTATTACTTGTCTTAAGAAACAAAGACAAAACAAGTTGATAATAAGGTGAGCTTTAGATAGAGTTTATTAATGAATGTTTTAAAGTAAAAGTTTAAAAAACTTCAAAAAAACGCTTGACAAAATGCTTAAAACTTGATATACTTAACAAGTCGTTTATCGACAACAAAATGAACTTTGAAAATTGAACAGCAGGTTAATTCAATAAAAGCTTTTTAAATAAAGCATTTGAAATTAACATTGTTTAAACAAGCAAACTTGTTTAAACCACAAACAAACCAAGCCAGATATTTCGAGATAATTATCTGAGCGGACAAATTTTTTTACGAGAGTTTGATCCTGGCTCAGGATGAACGCTGGCGGCGTGCTTAACACATGCAAGTCGAGCGCGGTCCCTTTGGTGCTTGCACCAAAGAAGACTGAGCGGCGGACGGGTGAGTAACGCGTGGGTAACCTGCCCTATACACATGGATAACATGCTGAAAAGCATACTAATACATGATAACGTACATCGATGGCATCTTCGATGTATCAAAGCGTTAGCGGTATAGGATGGACCCGCGTCTGATTAGCTAGTTGGTGGGGTAATAGCCTACCAAGGCCACGATCAGTAGCCGACCTGAGAGGGTGATCGGCCACATTGGAACTGAGACACGGTCCAAACTCCTACGGGAGGCAGCAGTGGGGAATATTGCACAATGGGCGAAAGCCTGATGCAGCAACGCCGCGTGAACGATGAAGGTCTTCGGATCGTAAAGTTCTGTCGCAGGGGAAGATAATGACGGTACCCTGTGAGGAAGCACCGGCTAACTACGTGCCAGCAGCCGCGGTAATACGTAGGGTGCTAGCGTTATCCGGATTTACTGGGCGTAAAGGGTGCGTAGGTGGTCTTTCAAGTCGGTGGTTAAAGGCTACGGCTCAACCGTATTAAGCCGCCGAAACTGGAAGACTTGAGTGCAGGAGAGGAAAGTGGAATTCTCAGTGTAGCGGTGAAATGCGTAGATATTGAGAAGAACACCAGTAGCGAAGGCGGCTTTCTGGACTGTAACTGACACTGAGGCACGAAAGCGTGGGGAGCAAACAGGATT
>NZ_JAVWJH010000006.1:0-30332 GCF_036639115.1 Peptostreptococcus sp.
CTTTTGCTTTTGCTTTTGCTTTTGCTTTTGCTTTTGCTTTTGCTTTTGCTTTTAAATATTATAACTCTAATAAAAAATAGATGCACAAATGTGCACCTATTTATAAATAAATCGACTTAATTTTATAAGTATTTACCTTACATAAATTTCTAATAAAAATCAATTTGAAATTTCATTCTATATTGCCATTATCAAAGAAGCTCCTTGATATACTATAAAGGTAAGAGCCCAAGCCATGAACAGCTGAAAGGCTGCAACCTTGAACATATATCCAGTACTTCCTGTTTCTTTACGTATAGTTGCCATAGCAGCTGCACAAGGTATGTACAGAAGACAAAACAACATCATACAAAATGCATTCAATGGTCCGAACCCCATCTGTTGAAGTTGTTCATTTAATCTAGTCATTTGTCCTACTGATTCAGTTCCTTGAACTCCAAATAAAACTATAAAACTAGATACCACTACTTCTTTCGCTGATAGACCTGCTATCAAGGCCACAACTATCTGCCAGAATCCTAGACCTACTGGTGCCAAGACAGGTATTAATATTGCTCCTAGCTTCGCTCCAAAGCTGTTGCTCATATCTGTTGTATATCCTGATGGACCAAAGTTTAATATGAACCATATAATTATAGAAGCAATAAATATTGTTGTACCTGCCTTTGTTATATAATCTTTTACTTTTTCCCATACATATATTCTAACTGTTCTAGCACTTGGCATTTTATACTCTGGTAATTCTATCAAGAGAAGATCTTTCTTTTCTTCTCTGTCAAATTTATGTAGCACAAAAGCTACTATTATAGCCACTGCTAAACCTATAATATACATAGAATACGCAACTAACATTGCATTTTGAGGAAAAAACAGCTGGGAAAACAATATGTATATAGGTAACCTTGCACTACACGACATAAAAGGCGTTATAAGCATTGTTCTTCTTCTGTCTTTCTCATTTTCTAATACCCTAGTAGACATCAGTGCTGGAACTGTACATCCGAACCCCAAGATCATAGGTATAAAGGCTCTTCCTGATAAACCTAATTTTCCCATTATATTATTCATTACATAGGCAACTCTTGACATATAACCACTATCTTCCAAGAATGCAAGAGCTAAAAATAATATGAATATATTTGGAAGAAAGGATAATATACCGCCCACTCCAGCAATTATTCCATCAACTACCAAAGATATCACAACACTGTTGACATTTGCCAGTGTCATACCCGAAGTAACTATAACTGACAACCATGAGACAAAGCTTTCAAAATAGCCTTTTAGCCAGTCACCAATGGTAAATGTAAGAAAAAATACAAGCCCCATTATCAATAAAAATGCTGGTATACCGAGCACATTATGTAACAGTACTTTATCAATCTTAGCAGTGAATTTTGATTGTTTATCCTTATTTACAAGCACTTCATGGACTATTTCTTCTATAAAATCATACTTTTCATTAATAA
This sequence comes from Peptostreptococcus sp., assembly GCF_036639115.1. Lineage (GTDB taxonomy): Bacteria > Bacillota > Clostridia > Peptostreptococcales > Peptostreptococcaceae > Peptostreptococcus. Next base: position 1,470 of record NZ_JAVWJH010000006.1, read on the forward strand.
TATCACTTTCATAACTTCTATCCAGTACATCTGGAAGATTTATAGGAAATTTCTCTTTTATCTCCTTATCGCTTTCCAAAAGTTTAATGGAATGCCATCTATAATTTTCAATATTTGGATATAGTTTTTTTAGTTCTTTTGTAATTAAATCTATTTTTTCTTCTAAAAAATCACTATACACCATTGCATATTTTCTATGTTTTTCATCTTCAAAATGTTCATTGTGATGATGAATTAATCTATCTTTCTCTCTTTGATCCTTATGATGCTCTATTGCATGAAGTAAAATTTCCAAACCTGTTCTTTTTTGTGCTGAAACAGGTATCACAGGTATACCCAACATTTCAGGTAATCTGTGAAGGTCTATCTCCATTCCCCTTTTTTTTACTATGTCCATCATATTTAAGGCCATCACAACTGGCTTTCCTAGCTCCAAAAGCTGAAGCGTAAGATATAAGCTTCTCTCCAAAGAGGATGCATCTACCACATCTACTATCACGTCTACATCATCGCTAAGAATATAGTTTCTAGATACTTGCTCTTCCATAGTATATGAGGTCAAACTATATGTTCCTGGTAGATCTACCAAACTATATGTGCTATTGTGATACTTCATCGAACCTTCAACTTTTTCTACAGTTACACCAGGCCAATTTGCCACCTTTAGATTTGCTCCTGTAAAAGCATTGAAAAGTGTAGTCTTCCCACAATTTGGATTTCCAATAAATCCAACTGTCATTTCATTTTCCACTTATCTTACTCCTCCCTTACATGAATGTTAGATGCAACATCTGTACCTATTGCGAATTTAGTTCCACGTATCAAGATTACAGATGTTCCATTTCTCTTCTTATGTAGAAGAGTGATCTTGGATCCCCTAGTCATTCCTAAAGATTCCATTCTCTTTTCTAAAGTAAGAGGAAGTTCGACGTTTTCTACTATATATTCTTCCCCTATTTTTGCGTCAGTAAGTGTCATATTATCCCCCATTTACGAAAAAAACTCATATTTTTATACTAGATAAAAGACATCAAGTCTAATAATCTATTGATTATAACTATCTCTTTTAAATAATTTTCATATTCCGACAAGTTGTATTATATCATAAATTTAGCCGCTAATTACACACTATCATTTATTATTTTTATTTTTTTCAAGAAAAGTACAATGCTAACAATCTCTTTAGATATATTTCATAAATCTTCAAAAAATGTTATAATATAAATACGTCAAAAAATCATAATATTCAAAATTTTACGCTTTAATGTAAAATCAAATATCTATCTTAGGAAAGTAGGTGAGTATATGACTGGAAATAGAATGATGAACTTGTTTATGAAAAAGAAAGGTTTCAACTCTGCAAAAGAATTGACTGATTATATTAGTGAAAAAAGTACAAATGGAGAAACCTTGGATTTAAATCAAAACAATTTACTATTAGATGAAGAATATATGTTGGGTCTTTTAAATAATAAATATGATACAGATACTGATCTTTTAAAGTTTGTAAATGATACCTATGAAATGAAAGTTCTCAAGCTAGAATTAATACTTCTCAAGTATCTTATAATAGTAGGCTTTGTCGATGACAAAGGAGACTTTAATCTAGATTTTGAGGCTTTAGAGAACAAAATTATGTTTAAAATAGAAAATCAAAAGATGCTTGAAGATGCAAAGAAAGCCCTTTTTAAAGAGGAATGTATCGAACTGATTGGTAAAAAACATAATATTACTAGGTATGGCATTCATAATTACTATGATTATTATATTATGAATTCTACACCTTCTGATGAAAAAAAGTTTAGTAGAGATGCTAAACACATGAATCAAGTTCATATCATGATGCTTCAACAGAGCTCTCTTAGAAACGAACAAAACTCTGTTTTAAATGCCTATGACAGCCATCTTTCTGACAAGCAAAATTCTAAGATACAGAGAAATATAATGATAGCAACTATGGCCTCTGCAATAGCTGCAGGGCTGAGTCTGTTCCAAGCTATAATGAACCCGTAATTTAAATCACTAATAAAAATACTTGTTTATTATAAAGGAATACCTTTTCTATAAACATATTAATTAGCATTTCCTTATATTATTTTATACAAAAAACAGATAGTCTAGTTTTATTTTAGACTATCTGTTTTTATTTGCCAAATACCTACTTCTCATGTATATTAAATTGACTTTTAATGAGCATCAAATACTTCTAAATAAATATTTGACGGCTAATTAAATCAAACGTTCAAATAATTGATATCTCTCTTTTACACATTCATTTAATAGATCTAGCTCTAATATCCATAATTTCTATTATTATTTAAAATTTTAAAAACTATTATTTCTTTGAAAATAAAGTAATAAAACCTTGTATTGATAATCCAACCATTAAAAACACACAGGCTCCTACTAGTATCGACTTTATCCAATTATTTCCTCCAAATAACAGTAAAATACTTATTAACGCTCCAAGGAAAAATGAAGCTCCCCAGAATACGCCAATCGCTGTATTATATTTATTCTCTACATAATTGTTCTCCATATTGACTCTCTCCTTCCCTATATATCTTTACTTTATTGTTTTAGTATACACCTTGAAATTACAAAATCAATCATTTTATTCATTTGTATATTAAATAGGTGTGAAAGTTCTTTATCTATAAAAATGTTTAATTTATATTATAAGAAGCAATATAAAAATAATACTTACACGATATATAAATTCTAATCTACATAAATGAAATAAATAGCAATAGGTTTTTACCTTCCTTATCATACGACAAAAACATAGTACTCCTATCATCTTCTTTATAATCTTTTAGTAAGTAGTTATTCTCTTCTTTCAAAAGACCTTCTTTCTCTAGAGTTTTAGCTAACTCTTCATTTACTGTGTAACTCTTTTTATAGCCTTTATATTTATCTAAAAATTTTATTCTATCAATTTTTTCAATATAATTATAGTGTTTTAGTTTTTCTTCATAATCTTCATCTTTTTTAATTTTTTCTAATTCTTTTTCACTATTTTTTAATTCTTTATCTATATCTATATTTTCTTTCAAACTATATTTAACTATTATAGACCCCTCACCAGGCCAAGATATATCGTCATAAATCACCCTAGAACTTTCTATATCTTTAATATCCAGATTTAATCCTATCTTACTTAAATATCTCACTGGTCTTAACTCTTCATTTGATTTTTTAATGTCGCTAGATGTTTTGTAGATAACCCCAAAAGCTATTGCCAGTGCCAATAAAAAAATAATCATCCTTTTGCTTCCATATTTGTCCATAGCTTCTCCTTTTATTGAGCTTCAAACTCTCAACAATTCTTTATTGCATCTATAACTTTCCTAATAAACCTATAAACCTATAAACCTATAAACCTATAAACCTATAAACCTATAAACCTATAAACCTATAAACTCATTTTAACGCATTCTTAAATTACTATTATTATACCATTTTTGCAGATATCTTTCCTTTTATAAAATAATTCCAGTATAAATTAATGCTTTTTTATTCTCAATACCTTCTAGCTCTAGATAATCTATATTTTTATTATATTTAAATAATGAATTTATTATATTTATCGTAAATTTATTTTATTGATGTTATTCATTATTTATATAAATCTATTTCAATTGTAAATTGCCAATATTTTTTTATATAATAAGATTTAGCCCTGTATTTATGTGTAATTTAATGTATTTTTCAAATACTTTCTGTTAAAAAATATTTTGCCCATTATTTTTTTGTAGTTTTTAATATTTTTTTATAGTTTTTTCACTATTTATCTTAGCTATTTTATCGCATCTTATTATAGTTTTTTTATATAGATACTCTATTTCATTGTGCTTAAAAATTGACCATGCTATACTTAACGGTGCAATAAAATTACATTATTAATGGAGTGATTGTGATGATAGAAATTTGTAATCTTAAAAAGTCAATAAACAACAAAAATATTCTAAAGGACATAAGCTTCACTATAGAAGAAGGAGATGTCTTTGGAATCATCGGAAAAAGTGGTTCCGGCAAAACAACACTTCTAGATTGTATTTCTGGACTAAAATCCTATGACAGTGGATCAATTTCTATTGATGGAAAGGAAATATCAAAACTGAACTCAAGCGAAGTCAGAAGTGTAAGAAAAAATATCGGTTTTATTTTTCAAGATTTTTCACTATTAAAAAGAAGAAATGTCTTGGATAATATTGCACTTCCTATGAAGTGTTGGAAGCTTGATAAAGGGCTAATAAAAGAAAAAACTCTTGAATTAGCGACTTTAGTCGACCTTGAAGATCATTGCTACAAAAGACCAAAAGAGTTGAGTGGCGGTCAACAGCAAAGAGTTGCAATTGCTAGAGCTCTTTCACTAGATCCTCAGTACATAATATGTGATGAATTTACATCTGCATTAGATCCCAGTACGACAAATTCAATTTTAAATTTACTTATGGATATCAAGAAAAATAGCAAGCTCACTATCATCGTCGTTACACATGATATGAATGTTGCTAAAAAAATATGTAATAAAGTAGTTGTTCTTGAGGATGGTCAAATTGTCGATTCTGGATATACAACAGATGTTTTTTCTAAGGATTCATCGGCAGTAAGAAGACTTCTTGGCAAGGAGGATGATAAAAATGAATAGTAAAGTTTTTGAGTATCTACCAACGGTAATATTACCTGCTCTTTGGGCTACACTTAAGATCATGTTTTTCTCTGCTATTATTTCTATGTTTCTAGGCATTATACTTGGAACAATTCTTTATATGACCAATAAAGATAGCTTGTGGGAAAAACCTGTTTTAAACAGTTGTCTTGGAAAAATAACAGATATCTTAAGAGCCTTTCCAACTATAATACTAATAGTTTCAATAGCTCCACTAACAAGAGCTTTGGTTGGTAGTGCAGTTGGTTCAAATGCTGCAATTGTCGGTATAACCTTTGCTTGTACACCATTTGCCACTAGAATGATTGAGAACTCACTTCAAACTGTGGATACAAAGTTAATAAAGGCTGCAAAATCATTTGGAGCCAGTAATTTTGAAATAATATATAGAGTTCTTTTGGTAGAAGCTCTTCCTAGCATTATTTCAAACTACACTATACTTTTGATCAATATGCTAAACGTTTCTACAATAGCTGGTGCTGTTGGCGCTGGTGGACTAGGTGCAATTGCACTTACATATGGATACCAAAGATTTGATTATGGAATAATGTACTTTATAGTTGCAATATTACTTATTATGGTCCTGTGTATTCAAGGTGCCAGCAAAATTTTGTATGAAAAACTGAAATAATATCTAAAATTATCTAAAGGAGAAATAAAATGAAAAAAATAATATCTTTTCTAAGTCTTCTACTTGTAACTACTATTATAGCTACAGGTTGTGGAAGCAACAAGAAAGAAACAGGTGAGAAAAAAACTATAAAAATAGGAGGTACTTCAATATCTCAAATTTATTACGATGCTTGTAAGGAAGATTTTGAGAAAAAGGGATTCAAAACTGAATTTGTACCATTCGATGCAAACCCTGTAGTCCTAGAAGCTTGTAATAGTGGTGATGTAGATATTGCAATCGGCCAGCACTTAAAGTTCATCGATTCATTCAATAAAAATAAATCTGCTGACTTAGTTATGGCAAAACCTTATGTGTTCTATACTGGAATAGGTCTATATTCAGATAAGCATAAAAGTGTAAGCGAAATACCTGACAATGGTAAGATTGCAGTAATGAACGACCCTATGAACTCTGATATCGCTCTAAGAATATTAGATGAACAGGGTCTTATAAAATTAAAGCCAGGTCTAGATGTCTACACTGCTGCTGATATAGCTGAAAATCCTAAAAATCTAGAAATTGTCGAAATGGATCAAGCTCAGACAGTGACCGCTCTAAAAGATCTAGATGCTGCCTGTGTTTTCTTCACACACATGTCTAGCGCAGGAAAAGACCCTAGAACTTTCCTAGCAAGAGACACACAGATGATCAAGTATCCAATGGGTGTAATTGTAAAGAAAGAAAACGAAAATGCTAAATGGGCTACTGAATTTGCCAAAAGCATGAGAACAAAGGAATCTCAAGATTCTATAAATAAAGAATTTCCAGGAGTATTTAACTTCTATAAAAATGATGATGAGGCAAAATAATTAGTTCATTATATAAAGAAAAACTCAAAATTTTTGATATTTATGATATAATTAGACCTGACTTTTCAGGTCTTTTTATTTATACATTATATAGGGGAAGGAAATATAAAACAAATGACTAGTAAAGAATTCGAAGTAAATGTAAAAAAACTATACTCACTTTTAGATTTAAAATATAAATCTGTCGGTGTAAAAATCATAGAAACGAAAGAAGAATATGACACGTATTCTGCTTTGGAAGTAAAAAATAGCATTAATTATTGTGGAGCAGTAAGAGCGGCTTCCAAAGGTAATTCCATCAAAATTTGCAAGGGTAAATTCAAATGCAAAAGTGCAGAAAGAATATTTGGAATAGATGATAACGATCCACTAAATTCATCAGGTGAAAACTGGTTTAAATTAGGCCTTTATAAAGAAATGGAAACTGCAAAAAAAATAAGACTTTCTCAGAGCTCTCTAAAAAATAATTATGGAGTACTGGTAATGCCTTTGGAAAATTTCAAGGAAATGCCTGATGTTGCCTTAATATTTGATAATCCTTACGTAATGATGAGGCTCACACAAGCATACTCATATACATATGGACCTAGCATTCACAAAAGAGCTATGGGCAATCAGGCAGTATGCTATGAATCTACTATGATACCTCTAGAAAGCGATGAAATCAATTTTTCACTACTATGCATAGGTACTAGACATAGAGCAAACTGGTCAGTTAATGACATGTCTGTAGGGATACCTAGAAGTAAATTCAAAGACATTATTTTGGGTCTAGAAAAAACAATGAATTTAATGGAAAATAATGAAAATAAAAAAAGAATTCTCAAGAAATATGAAGAAAACAATTTGGGAGAAATTAAATGTGAACTTGGATATAACTATTACAAAAGCTGCTAGCTCCGATAGTATGTATAACACTCTATCCCAACATAAAATATAACTTTATAAAATAATTTATATAACTTAAATAGAAATATGTGTATTTAACACTATAGTATACAGTTATAATAGAAATCACTTAAAAGAAGCTTATAAAACTATAAGCTTCTTTTTTATACAAAGCCTAAACACACTGTGTATGGCCATATTTCTCTTTCTAAAATTGACTAACTTACAATATAAGCTTATAATATTGTTAAATAAATAATAATATTATTGGAGGTGTTTATATGAAAAACAAACAAAAAAATATATCTATCATTAAAGTTTTCGCCCTGGCACTTTTAATTGTCCTGTATATAATAACCCTATATGCACAGCATTACTACAAGATTTTGGGACAAATGAGCTATGACTTATCTGGAGTCTTCTATATAAAACTTCTAATCCCCTTAATATGTTTCTTAATTGGTATACTTTTATTTTTTAATATCAAAGAAAAAGTAGTTTCAAGACCTAAAAACAAAATTGTATTTTTTATTATTTTGCTTATATTGATCTTTCAGATTTTTATGATTGATGCACTATTTAATATTGTCATCCCATTTAACCCTCTAAAAGCTCTTGTAAGCAATATGAATATTGAGCTATATGATTTTATTTTTTCATATAATTATCTAGACGGTTTCGATATTATGTTAGGATTTTTAGCAGGATATTTTTCATAAATTATCTATACTGATCTAAATATATTTAAATAAAAACCAACCTTATATAAGGTTGGTTTTATTTATTGTATTTTAACGACAGCTTTAATTACTTTTCCATTATGAGAATCTTCAAATGCTTTTTCTATATCATCAAATTCATATACTTTAACCAATTTATCTATAGGGAATCTACCTTCTTTATACATTCTCACTAACTCTGGTATATACTTTTGTGATATTGACTCACCTTCACAAGTTCCCCTCAGTGTTTTCATATTCATTAATATATCTGTACCAACATTAAAAGAATCAATCACTCCACTTGAACCAAGTACAAATATAGATCCATTAAAGGCTGTTGAATCAATTGCATGCTGTATCATTGTTCCAACCCCACTAGTGTCTATACTGTAATCAACACCCTTAGCAGTTATCTCCCTTACCGCGTCTGGAACACTATTGACATTCTTTCTATTGATAGTGTGCGTCGCTCCAAGTTCTTTTGCCAACTCAAGACTTTTCTCATTGCCTCCTACAGCAATTATTGTCTTACAATGCTCTAAATTAGCTGCCATAAGAGCACTCAAACCAACTGCACCCATTCCAAATATTGCAATTGTTGAATCAATGCTCGGCTTTATTATATTTGTAACTGTTCCCGCTCCTGTCTGAATACCGCAACCCAAAGGAGCTATCAAAGCTAAATCTACATCGCTATCTACTTTTACAACACTTTTTTGGTCAACAATAGAGTATTGAGCAAAAGATGATTGTCCAAAAAACATGGCTACATCTTCACCATTCATAGATATTCTAGTTTTTCCATCAGATGCTGTTCCACCAAAGTTAATATCATTAAAAGACTCACAATAGAAAGGTTTTCCCTCCCTACATGCATCACAATGACCACAGTAACTATAAGAAAATGCTACATGATCTCCTTTTTTTATTCCCTTTACCCTAGATCCTACTTTTTCTACAATTCCAGCACCTTCATGGCCAAACACAGCAGGAAATCTTTGATTAATTCCACCTTGTCTTCCAAATTCGTCTGTATGACAAATTCCACTTGATACCACCTTCACTAATAATTCGTCTTCCTTTGCATCAGCAAGATCAACTTCACACATTTCAAATGCTCCGCCCTTTTTCTTGACAACTGCTGCTTTTATCTTCATAGCTACTCTCCTTTATTTCACTTATATTTTCTTAGTATCTGTTTTATAATACAAAAGCACCAAGAAAGTTCCTATAATACTTATAAGAAACATAAAATTTATTCCCATTTTCCATGAATTTGTCATTTCTACAAGTTTTACAACACATGGAGTTCCAATGAAGATACCTATATAGTATACGAAATTCACAATTGAAATACTCATACCTATCAATTTTTTATTGACAACAGCATCAGGAGCAATAATCATAATACATGCAGCCGAAAGTCCTATGCCACCGGAAAGAAGTATTAGTTGCAATATAATCGTCACACTTCCAGACAATACATTTGTCAAAATCACTGCAATTGACATTATACTAAAAGATAGCAATGTTATTAAATTACCTTTTTTAGTTTTGTCTATCAAATATCCTGCTATTATACCAATTTGGCGGTAGCTAGCTGCTATACCTCCTTTCCTTGTTGCCTTAGCTAGTTTTGTAGTGTATAATAAAATAACTGCTTATAGTGAAATAGACAACTATGAATTGGTTGGGTTTATAGCAGAAAATGAACGTAGTTAAGGAGGTATGCAATATGTTTGAAACTGAAACTATCCGATTAAGAAAATTAACAAATAATGATTTTGAAATATATCATAATTGGCGTAATGATACAGAAGTAATGTATAGCACAAGCCCAAACCTTGATATTTACACACTCGAGGAAACAGAAAAGTATATATCAATGATGGCTAATATATCTAATGCAAAAGGCTATATTATCGAACATAAAAAGGCAGATAAAGCTGTTGGAATTATTTCTCTTATAAACATAGATTATAAAAACCGTTCAGCAGAATGTGTTATTGATATTGGTGCAAAGGATATGTGGGGGCAAGGTATCGGCAGTTCTGCAATGGCTCTGATAATGGATTATGCTTTTAAGGAACTGAATATGCACAGAGTGTATTTACAAGTCTTTTCCTTTAATATAAATGCGATTAAACTATATGAAAAAATGGGATTTGTGCATGAAGGAAGTTTAAGAAGTGCCTTATATCGTTCGGGTAAATGGCATGATATTATTTTAATGAGTATTTTGAAATCGGAATATAAAAGTAAATTGAAGTAGTTTGCTTTATTACCAATAAGCCCTACTATCAGAAAAGCCAGCCGTTTACTTGTCGGCTGGCTTTTCTGTTTTATAACCTCCAACATCAACGACGGTAAATACATCATCAGCTTTCAATACTGCCATGCTGCGTCGTAAACGGGCTAAATACTTTTCCGGGTCAAAGGTGTTTTTTTGTCATGGTTATATAGGTATTTGTATTTCAGGTGCTTCGTAATATTGTATTTATCACTGTAAAAAGGATACAGCCCTTGAAGTTGGATAACATCTTGCGAATAGACGGCTGCTTTTCTTTCTTCATGTTTTCATATGGTAACGCTCTTTTGAAGGTGTTTTTTTATTATTTCCACTTTAATTTTTTTAACTTTTCTTCTACTCATATTGTAAGTAGTGCGATCCAATACAGGCCGCCATTTCAAGCTCTGATATACCTTCTTTTGAGGCATGATTTCTTATAATTACTATTTCTTCCCTATCTAGTCTTTTTATAAAATCTTCTTCTTGATAACAATCGTTGCTCAATATTTTTTCATCATTATATATAAGAGATATAGCTTCTTTGATACAAGAATCAGATGCTATAATTATTTGCTTATTGTCATATACGTCATCTTTTTTGAAACACGCTTCACTAATTATAGCAGATGTTCCATATGCAAATACATAATCTTCTCCAGACTTAAATATTGGAACCATGTTCATTTTTATTAATTCTTTTTCTTCAAATTGATCTTTATACTTAGAAAGATTATAAAGATTTAAAGATTTTTTTTCTATAGTTAAAATATTTTTAGCTGAAGATAGGGCATCTAAAAATTGATCTTCACTAATTAAATTCAATTCTAATAAAACTTTCCCTAGATGATCATCTTCATTTTTCTTCAATAATACCTTATTTAATGTTTCTGAGCTTATATATTGCTTGGACAAAAGTTCATCACCAAACCTTCTATGAAACCTTTTTAAAATATGCTTTTCCAAAAATGAGTGCTTTGTTTTAGACCATGTTATTTTTTTAGCGTTCTCTTTTTTATAAGTTTTAACTTTTCTTTTAGATCGTAATATCTGAGTATATGCCTTTAAAGTAGCCACGAAATTAATCAAGTTTCCCCATATAATACGTATTGGTATCAAAGGTGGAAGCAAGCATCCAAAAAAAACACTTCTCCATCCATATACCTTTTTTAGGGCAATCGCTCTAAATACCTGTCTTTCTAACATTAATATCAAGACAATAAAGCTAAGACACCAGGACAAGGAATACTTAGGGTAAATAGCTTGCAGGTCAAAAAATAATGATGCTAGGAAATAAATCAATACAGGATATCCTATAATTGACAATAAATTTCCTATCTTCGCCTTTTGATCTCTATACAGGGAATATCTCCCTACAAAGGATAAATCTCTATTAAAAATATCTCTAAATTTTAGCGATTGCATTGTTATACCTAAAATCCACCTAGTTTTTTGTTTTACTGCTGTTTTAAATGTATTCGGAAACATTGATCTTGTAGCTATATATTCTGTACGTAAATTACCTTCAAAATCAATTCTTTTTATTTTCTCCAAAACATAATACATCTTTATACCTTTTTCATACAGTGATAAGGATAATTTATAATCCTCAGTAAGATTATTTTCTGGTAACACCTGATCTCCTAACCTATCTATTAGATCTCTAGATAGTGAAAATCCTGTTCCTGCAGAAGGTACTAGGGCCTTCATATTCGACCTATTTCTCATAGTCAAAAAATGATTTTCTGCAAATTCATCAGCATAAGTATTTGTCGTAATATTAGCAAAAAAATTCCTGAAATTCGGTTTTTTTATCAATGGAAATACGGGAAATTGAATTGCTTGATGCTTATCAATGAGGTAATTCGTCATTTTCAATTCATAAGGATGAACTAAATCTTCAGAATCATGCACTGTTATTGCATAAAACCTCTTATTATTTTCCTTCTCATATTTTACTATTTGAGAAATAACATAGTTGATATTCTGTGCCTTGGATGTAGGTCCATTCTTATAGTTAATTATACAGTTAACATTTTTATATTTTTCTTGTATCTTTTTCACAGCCTCTATTGTATCTTGATCATTTGGATATACACCCAAAAATATCTTATACATAGATTTCGGATATTTTTGTGATTCAATTAAATTTTCTACCACATCATAAATAACATCACTTTCGCTCCATGCTGCTATCACTATTGCAAACATTTTTGGTCGCAATTTATCTATTTCATAAAAGTTTAATTCATCTTTTTTCTTAATTTTAGTCAAGGATATCAAGTCCCAAATAAAGTCATCAATACCCATCAATATATATATAATAATCAAAGTAAATCCTATTATATATAGAATTTGAGAATACATAAATACCTCCTAATGTATTTAAAGTTAAATTTTACTTGTCTAGTTTTTTTCTATATTTTTTCTTATATTCATACATTTTTTTATCGCCTTCTATAATTATATCTTCAAAACTTTTTATATTATTTTCATCAATATAAACTACGCCATAGCTCACATTAAAAAATTCTGCACCTCTTGCCTCATCTTTTAATTTTATCTCATAGTTTATTTCTTCCATCTTCTTATCAATTTCTGTATATAAGCTTTCTTCCAATAATAATATAAACTCATCTCCACCATATCTACAAAAATAATCATTTTCACCAATATATTTTTTGATTGTATTGACTGTTTCAACAATATACAAATCTCCTGCAAGATGACCAAATTCATCATTTATGGATTTTAGAATATCTAGATCAAGAAAAATCAATGTAAATTTCTTCTTATCTAATAAATTTTCTTTTATTTTATCTATACAGAATCTCCTATTATAAATTCCTGTCATTGAATCTGTAAAAGAGTACTTCAATAATTTTTTACGTTGTCTTTCATGATTGCTTACATCACAAATATTATATACTATAAAATCCTCTTGAAGCTTCATAAAATAACAAGATATTTCATAGTACTTATCAGTCCTAGAATCATAGTATCTTGCTTTTCCAGATGATTTATCTTGATGACATTCTTCTGAAAAAGATACCTTTCTTTTTAAAAAATAGGCAAAATCTTCATAATCATCTATTATTGAAGCCCTATCATCGTAAAATATCAGCTCTCCTTCTTTATTTAAAAGCATAATACAGCAATTATTATCTTCTATAATAGAAAACATTGTTTCTATTATATTCTTTGAAAAGGAACACTTTTCTTTCGTATTTTCACTATCAAGGTGCAAGTCCAACAAATTATACTTATCTGAATTATTTATTCTTAGAAGTGAATTTTTTACTTCAAAATTTAGCTGTATCAAATTTCTCTTGACGCTATTTTCATTATAAAATATATCAGTTTTTCTATTCTTCATACAAAGTAGCTCCTTTAATTATAATAACTCATTATTTTCATTCACTAGTTTGCTAGTAACTATTTTTTGCCAAATATTTTTTAGAGTTTAGACCGTCTATAGTTATAAAATTTCTCAATAAAGCGAAAAAAAGCACTAGATTAAAACGATAAATCTAGTGCCTAAAAATACAAATTCATCGAAATTCGTAAAATTCCCAACAAAATACAGTAAAAGTATAACAAACTAAAAATGCTCTGTCAAGCAGAGTAATTTAACAATTTTTACCATAACTTTATATTTATAACTTTTATATGTAGATTTTTTTCTATTAATAATCGTAATTTATTCTTTCAACTGTATACGCTCTATTTTCAAAAAATATTCTTAAGTATATTTTTTGAATTGTATTCATTTACCTAAGTATATTTTTCCTTTCTATCGTATTAATTAACTTCATAAAAAATTAAAAGACATTACAAGATTTACAATATTATTAATACATTTTTATACAATAAAAAACCCCAAGAAAAATTCTTGGGGTTTGTAAATTCTGTATGAATCCTCTTTGAAACTATCTCTTTGAGAACTGTGGAGCTCTTCTGGCACCCTTTAAACCATACTTCTTTCTTTCCTTCATTCTTGGATCTCTTGTTAAGAAACCTTCAGCCTTTAAAGCTGGTCTTAGATCTGCATCAACCTTCAATAAAGCTCTAGATAGACCGTGTCTTATTGCACCAGCCTGTCCAGTGTATCCGCCACCCTGAACATTCACGATAACGTCATACTTGTTTTCATTTCCAGTTACTACTAGAGGCTGCTTTACTTCTCTGATAAGTGTATCATAGTTGAAGTAATCCTCTACATTCTTTCCGTTTACCTTTATGTTACCTTCTCCAGCTACTACTCTAACTCTAGCTACAGAATACTTTCTTCTTCCTGTTCCGTAATATTGTACATTAGCCATTAATCAAAATCCTCCTCTCGATATCCTACTTAAAGTTTAAAACCTGTGGGTTCTGAGCTGCATGTGTATGTTCAGCACCTCTGAATACTCTTAGTCTAGTCATCATGCTTGCTCTATGCTTATTCTTTGGAAGCATTCCGCTAACTGCATGTGCTACAACTTCTTCTGGCTTCTTTTCCATCATTTCTTTATATGATATTTCCTTTAACCCACCTACATAACCTGTATGATATCTGTAGAACTTCTGAGTAAGCTTCTTTCCTGTTAATACTACCTTCTCAGCGTTTACCACTACAACAAAATCTCCACCGTCAACGTGTGGTGTAAATGTTGGCTTATTCTTTCCTCTTAATACTGTTGCTATTTCTGTTGCTATACGACCCAAAGTCTTACCTTCGGCATCAACTATATACCAGTCTCTCTTAGTATCTGCTGGCTTAGCTATATAACTCTTCATAAAGACCCTCCTTAACTTTTCACATTTGTTTTAATTTCCTGCATATATGTAAAGTCCGGGGCAAAAGTGGACTTATTAACACATTCTTGTATATTTTACTACTATTATGTTGAAATGTCAATTGCTTAAGACTATCTTTTTGCTGTATTTATCATTTTTTTGCAAAATAATCTATAAACTTGAGCATTTCTATATAAATAGTAAAAGTCAGGATTTTTATCCTGACTTTTACCGGGTTTGGTTTGGTCTATGGTGTTACCTGAATCGCAAATTTATAATTCATAGTGACTGTGTTTTTATTTCTTTTAATATCACTATCATTTTTTCTGAGTTTAATATTAATTTCATTCTATCTAGTAGTTCTAGATTAAATGTGCAATCTATACTTTCGTAAAATCTATATTTAATATTTAAAACCCATGCTATTTTCACTTAT
The DNA here is from genome assembly GCF_036639115.1 of Peptostreptococcus sp. Taxonomy (GTDB): domain Bacteria; phylum Bacillota; class Clostridia; order Peptostreptococcales; family Peptostreptococcaceae; genus Peptostreptococcus. The sequence continues at coordinate 16,739 of NZ_JAVWJH010000006.1, forward strand.
AATTTATGTAGGAAAAGTCCACATCTAACTTTTGGTTCAAACCAAGTGGATTTAGCAGGCATTATTTTACTTTCATCCGCTACTTCCATCAATTCCTCAATAGATGTTGGGTATAGAGAAAACCCTAGTTTCATATCATGATCAACTCTTCTTTTAATTTCTCCAACACCCCTTATACCTCCTATAAAATCTATTCTAGGATCTTTTTGAGGCACTGTAATCTCTAATATTGGTTCAATAAGGTAATTATTAAGTACACTTACATCCAATTTTTCTATGATTCCATCTAATTTTTCTATATTTTTAAATTTGATATTATACCATTTATTATCTAGATACATTCCATATTCATATTTTTCTTTAGGTTTTATCTCTTCTTCTGATTCTTCCACTATGAAGTTTTTTTCTACCTTCTTGATAAACTCATCTATTTCTAGATTATTTATATCTTTAATTGCTCTGTTATAATCCATTACATAGAGATTATCTTTTGGAGCAATCATAGCTAGATAAAAGTTAAACTCATCTTCCGGATTGTAATTTGGATTTTCTTTTCTCTTTTCAAGAGCATAAGCTTCGGCAGCTGCTGATCTATGATGCCCATCTGCTATATATAGACTCTCAACATTTTCAAATGCCAATTCCATTGTCTTACTTTCCTCATCATCTAAAATCCACACTGTATGTCTTATTCCATCTACTGACTGGAAATCATAAAGCGCTTGAGTTTTCATTTTTTCTTCCATCATTTTATCTATATTTTTATTTGTATCATATGTAAGAAGAATTGTACCTGTATTTGCCTTACAATATTCTATATGCTTTATTCTATCCGCTACCTTGTCTGGCTTTGTATATTCATGTATCTTTATCTTTCTATCTATACTTTCATCTACTGATACACATCCAACTATGCCAACCTGACTTCTTCCATCCATTATTTCTCTATAAATATATAAATGGGGATTTTCATCTTGTATAAAAACTCCTCTTCTGACAAAATCTTCTAGGTTTTCTGCTGCTTTTTCATATACTTTTTCAGAGTGAATGTCCGTATCAGGGGGTAAATCTATTTCAGCTCTATCTATTCTTAGGTATGAATTTTCATTATCTCTAGCCATTTCCCTAGCTTCATCTGTGTTCATCGTATCATATGGGAGTTCCGCTACACGATCGACATATTTTTGATCCGGTCTTAGCGCCTTAAAAGGCCTTACTCTTACCATTATTTCCTCCTCTATTATAGGAATTTAGAGTGGGGATATTACCAACCACTCTATTCCTAATAATTTTATTTTCTTACACGCTTTAAGTCATTTATTTCAAACGCTTTGTATACAGTTTATATTTTACTATTTTTTATTTTCAACTTAACTTGAGAGTTTTTATTTTATAATATTTATTACTTTACCCTTATATTAAGTTCTTGCTTTTATTTCTTAACATCCTGAAGCATTTATAAGTATACATCCAAAATGATCTATTACTATGTCTGCTATCTCAATACCTATTCTTTCCTGTGCTTCTTTTGTAGATGCACCTATATGAGGTGTTACTGTCACCCTTGGGTGATTTAATAATTCTTGAATAGGTTTTGGCTCATTTTCAAAGCAATCAATAGCTGCACCAGCTATTTCATCATTGTTTATTGCTTCTAGTAATTCCTCTTCTTGAACTATACCTCCCCTTGCGCAGTTGATAAAAAATGCGGTATTTTTCATTTTTTCAAACACATCTTTATTGAACATATATTTCGTATCCTCAGTTAGTGGAGTGTGTACCGTTATATAATCTGCCTTTTCTATAATTTCTTCAAATTTAGCAAATTTAAAGCCTTCCTTAGCATCAATATGCTCTACAATGTCATTATACATAACATTCATACCAAGATTGTGAGCTTTTTCTGCCAAACTTCTAGCTATATTCCCAAATCCAATAAGGCCCAAAGTCTTTCCATGAATCTCTGTTCCCTTTAGATTTTTCTTTGCCCATATGCCATCTTGAAGTGTAAGATTAGCTACTTTTACATTTCTAGCAAGAACCAACATCTCACATAATACCAATTCTGCTACTGCATTTGAGCTTGCACAAGGTGTATTTTTAACCTGTATTCCATGCTCTCTTGCATAGTCTACATCTATATTGTCTAGACCAACTCCCCCTCTAACAACCAGTTTTAAATTACCAGTTTTAAGGGCTTCATCTATTATATTTTTTCTTATTTTTGTTGCTGATCTCACAATTATCACATCAACTTCTTTTATTTTATCCTTCAGCTCTTCTTCAGGGTAGAATTTTTCTTCTACTTCAAACCCCTGATTTAACAACATCTTTATCGCATTTTTATCCATACCATCTGTAATCAATATCTTCTTCATTATTATTTCCTCCGTCAAACATTCATCGTTTTAATATATTTTTTTCACTAAATTTTGTCACTTTTAGTATTTATTCTTGTTTCTTTGTGTTTTTAAAATTGAATAGTATTTTAATATTTGAATTCAGATTTAAATATTTGTACAAAATCTCCATTATTTCAAGATTTTCATACTAGTATTCGGATTTATATTCATTTCTGATTGATTTTATGAAAAAAGTCAATTTTAATGAACTGTGAATATATTTAAATTCATTTTATTCAATATTCCATTAATTTAATTTGTTTTTATTAGTTATTAAATACTTTTTTCCAAAAAATCAAATAAATTTATTTGAAATCTAAAATTTCGTCAATAGTATCTAATAAATATTGAATATCTTCAATCTGGTAGTCGCCCATATGTGATATTCTAAATGTTTTTTCTTTTAAATCACCATAACCGTTGGCAATTTGCATTCCTTTTTCTTGTAATTTTGAATTTAGCTGTGAAATGTTTATATTTTGTGTATTTTCTATGACTGTTAATGTATTTGACAAATGTTTTTGATCAGTGAATAATTTGAAGTGTTTTTCGGCCCATGATCTGACTAAATTAGCCATGTCTTCATGTCTTTGGAATCTATTGTCCAAGCCTTCTTCTAAGATATTGTCTAGCTGATAATCTAATGCGTACATGTGAGATATTGAAGGTGTTGAAGGATATTGATAATTTTTCTTTTTGAGATACTTATAAATATCTAGTAAGTCTAAGTATGTACCTCTGAATTCTACTGTTTCGGCTCTTTGGATTGCCCTTTGAGAGAATGTACAAATTGCCATTCCTGGAGGTAGTCCAAGTGCCTTTTGAGTTGATGTTATGAGAATATCTATTCCCAGCTTATCTGTCTCAATTTTTACTCCACCTGCTGAACTGACTGCATCCACACAAAATATTACGTCTGGATATTTCTCTACTACTCTTGCAATCTCAGCTATTGGATTTGTTATCCCAGTAGATGTTTCATTATGTTGAACTGTTATCAAATCATAATCACCAGTTGATAGTATTTCATCAACCATTTCTGGAGTTATTGCCTTTCCCATATCCACTTTGTACAGATCAGCTTTGACATTATTTGCCACTGCCATCTTATACCATCTGTCTCCGAATGCACCACAGGAGCACACAGCTGCCTTCTTGGATGTGCAGGATCTTATAGCACCTTCCATTAGGCCAGAGCCGGAGGATGTGGATAGAAGTACTTCCTCTTGTGTATATAATAATGTTTGTAATTTTTCGCTTATGCCCTTTTGAAGTGCACTAGCATCTTTCCCTCTGTGTCCTATCATTGGTGTCGCCATTCTTTGAAGAATATCTTCGCGGACATCAATTGGACCAGGTATAAACAACTTCCTAGTCATTTTGGGACCTCCTTTTCATAATTTTTTATATTTACCCTTATAAAATTTGATTTATAAAGGTCATCTCAATTTGACCATTTCAATCTTAAAGTTTCTTTAATTCAACTATTAAAATCTCGTTATTGATATTAATAAAATAAATATTTTTTTCATATATTAAATAAGTTCATAAAACAATATGGCAAAATTGAAATTATATATATTCTACCCCTTAAAATATGATGTGTCAAGAATTTTTTGATAATTTTAAATAATAATTTCACCAAAGCATAATCCTTCATATAGTCAATATAAAACTTATAAATGAGATTTTCGATTTAAATAAAGATAAAGGTTAAAATTTACAACTATATATACTAGTGTCCACTTTAACCTTTATTATTTTTTACATAATTTATATTTTTTTATAGCTTCTATACTTGATAATATCTAATTTTCTTTGCTAATTTAATAGTCTACACTCTTTAGAAATAATCCTTGCGCTGGGGCTGTATGTCCAGCTCTTTCTCTCTCACCTGACTTTATTATTTCATCCAAGCTTTCTGTTATTTTACCTTTACCTATATCTACAAGGGTTCCTGCAATAATTCTAACCATATTATACAAAAATCCGCTTCCCTCTATTTCTATTACAATGAGCTCGCCCTCTTCATATATCTCTGCTTTATATATCTTTCTAACGCTTGTTTTAACTGATGAACCTGTACTCATAAATCCACGAAAATCATGCTCACCTTCTAAATCCTTTATATTTTTTTTCATTTTTTCTATGTCCAATTTCTTTCTTACATGATACGATATATCACTATAAAATGGATTCCTAAGCTTCGAAGGATATATTAAATACTTATATGTTTTTCTATGTGCTAGATATCTAGAATGAAATTCCATATCTACTTCTTGAGCGTCTACTATGGAAATATCATCTGGAAGATATCTATTAATAATTTCTGGATATTTTTCTAGAGGAATGTTGCTGTCTACAATGAAATTAGCTACTTGAGCCATAGCATGAACTCCCGCATCTGTTCTACCTGATCCTATTATCTCTATATTTTTCTGATTAAACGCTTTTTCACAGGCGTGTTCTAGTTCACCTTGAATTCCACGTGTGTTATTTTGTTTTTGCCAACCGCGAAAATTTGTCCCCTTATAGGACACAATTAACTTTATATTCTTTTTGCTCATATCTTTTCCCTTCTAAATAGATTTTAATCACTCATAGTATATGATTACTTACTCTACATATATTATTTGCCAGCGCTTAATAGTAATCTATACAAATTCTTTAATATTATACACTAAAAAAGCATTTTTTTTTACTGATTTTTATAAAAAAGATATTTTTTTATTAGATCCATATTTTTATAACACAATGTTATCCCAAAAGCTTTAATATTTACTCTAAATCTGATATTATTTATATAGAACATATTATTTATATAATTAGATATTTTAAGCCATTTTTTTAATTTTCAGAATTCAAAAAGCTTTTTTATTAAATATTTTTGTATATTATCATTATTTATATTTATTTATTACTGTCTATTTAAAATGATATTTTCTGTTTATTTTAATCAAAATTGTTCAATACTTACTTAGGAAAACTGCTTTGATTAAGGCTATCTTATATTAAGATTTTTAACTATACTTTTTGCTAAGATTGATTATATTTTTTGCTAGGATCATAGATAACTCATTTAAAATATTATGAGTGATAGATTTTTCATGCAAAAAATACTTATTAAGGAGGTTATTTATGAAACATTACGGCTTGTTTGGTGAACATCTTTCTCACTCAAAATCACCAGAGATTCAGCAATTTATCTATAATTTAATAGGGTTTGATGCTGATTATTCTATATATGAATTTGAGAAAAATAATATTCAAAAATATATTGATATGATTAGAGATAATAAGATCAATGGGGCTAATGTAACTATTCCTTATAAAAAAGATATTCTACCCTATATTGATATATTGGACGAAAAAGCTAAAGATATTGGAGCTATTAATACAATTTTTGCTAAAGATAATATTCTATATGGATATAACACTGATTATTATGGAATTTCAAAGACCTTAGAAAGTTATTTACCTATCGAAAATAAAGATTACTTGATTTTGGGTTATGGAGGTGCAAGTCAGCCCCTAATACATTTTCTTGCAGATAATAGGGCAAAAAATATCTATATAGCCAGTAGAGACCCCAAAAGATACAATGATTTTAAAATAAATGCCGCCAATGTTCATTTTATAGATTATAAAAATATAAAAAACTTATGTGGTGAAATAATATTTAATACTACTCCTTTAGGAATGTTTCCTAATGTAGATTCCTGCCCTGTAGATGAAGATCTTTTGAAAAATTTTAAAGTGGCTATCGATTTTATATATAATCCCGTCACTACAAAATTTCTTTCTTCTGCAAAAAACTTAGGACTTAAGACTCAAAATGGTCTTAAAATGCTCGTTTATCAAGCAATTGAATCTATTCAAATTTGGAGTGGAAAAAAAATTAATGAATCCATACAAAGAGATATCTACATGCATTTTAGATCTCAACTTTACACTGAAGAGAAAATTTATTTAGTTGGCCTTCCAGCTTCTGGAAAGACTACTTTTGCTAAAGTATTAGCTGATTATCTGGGTTATAATTTTTTAGATTTGGACCAATATATAGAAAACTCTATTAATATGAGCGTTTCTGATATTTTTGAAAAATATGGTGAAGATCGATTTAGACAAATTGAGAGTCAGGCTCTAAAAGATACTTGCAACATGAAAAATACTGTCATAGCAACTGGTGGCGGTATCGTAGAAAAAGAAGAAAATAGGAAATTCCTCAAAGGTTTCGACAATGTATTTTATCTTAAAAGAGATATTAAAGATATATTGGATACTGTGAACCTTGATGAACGCCCTATTTTGAGAAATTCTCCTGAAAAATTATACACATTATATAAGAAAAGGCATTCTTTTTATGAGGATGTATCTAATCATATTTTAAATAATAACTCTACATTGAACAAATTGCTTTTGGATGCAATCTTTTGTTTTTAATATAGAAATAAACTAATAATATTTTACATTTTGAGGAGGCAAAATATGAGTGAAGCAGAAAAGAAAAAAAGAGGTGTCTTGATGATGATCTTTGCTACTTTATTCTGGGGTTTTATGGGAATATCCAATAGATACCTAAATGAAGTCAATTTTCAACCGATAGATATCGCATTTACAAGATCGATTATTGGGGCTATACTTACCACAATATTTTTATTAATTACAAATCGTTCAGCCTTTAAGGTTAGCTTTAAGGGTTTGATGTTTTGTGCTTTATACGGAATTATAAACTATTCTATAGGTATATCACTTTACAGCTTGTCTGTTGAGAGAATACCGATTGGTGTGGCTACCGTTTTGATGTTTTCAAATCCAATTTGGGTCACACTTTTAAACTACATATTTTTTAAGGAAAAAATCAGCTTTAAAAAGATGATTGTTATACTTACTTGTATATTTGGATGTATGTGTATCATAGATATATTCTCTACAGGTGGTCAAAACCTAGATTTAATCGGTATTATAGCAGGTGTTTTGGATGGTGTTACTTTTGCACTTCAGATTGTTATGCCTAGATTTGTTGAAAAAACTATTTCAAAAGATTCAATTTTACTATATGGATTTTGGAGTTCAGCAATATGTTTAATATTCTTTGCAGATATCCCTAGACTTGCTTCTGGTATCATTAACTCTCCAAACCCTATGTTCTACTTTGGAAATGTTTTATCTATAGGTATTTTATCTACATTCGTTGCAAATACATTCTATGTAAATTCTACCAAATATATTGGTACTTCTCTACCTAGTATGATGGTTGCCCTTGAACCAACTTTTGCAACTATACTTGCATTTTTTATATTTGGAGAAAGTATGAAGCCAATTCAAATATTAGGTACTCTTATAGTTATAGGTTCAGTTATGGCTCTTGAGTTAAACTTTGAAAAAATAACTAATAGATTAAAAAAGGGTTCCTTGGCACAATAAGTATATACTTTGAGTAAATTAATAAAACACTGATGTTTTCATCAGTGTTTTTCTTTTACTTTATCGTATCAAATTGAAGCTTTTTAGATATTTCCATTATTTTCTTTATGTAATCTACTGCGTATTCTTCATAGTTTTTATTGTGAAGATCAGCTATACATTTTTTTAATATATCTAATTCTCTGTCTTGATGAAAAATATCCATCTCGTGGTCTTTTTTGTATTCGGCTACCAGGCAAGCCATATCCATTCTTTTTTCAAATAATACAATTAATTCTTTATCGATAGAATCTATCTCATCTCTGTACTTTAATAAAACGTCCATCTTATTGCTCCTAATCAACTCATAATTATTGCTTTTACCGACTTTTACCCAATATTAAGACGGTAAATTATTATAAAACATAGCGCCCCTAATTCTATTAATTATATCTATAATAACACAAATTTTTTTAACGTCAAGATAATTTTTTACCATTTGATTTCACTTCCATCGACTAATAGGCAGTCTAATATACTAATCGCCGCACAAGCCTCTACTACTGGTATCACACGTGGAATTATAATCGGATCATGTCTTCCTTTTAATTCAAAGTCTTGATTAGATTTAGTTTTCAAATTAATGCTTCTTTGCTTTTTTGATATAGAAGATGGAGCTTTGATAGCAAGTGTGAATACTATGGGCATACCATTTGATATACCACCATTAATTCCCCCATTATGATTGGTTCTTGTCCTTACTTTATCATCCAAATCATAATAAAATTCATCATTTGCTTGAGATCCCAACATCTTGCTCATATCAAATCCGCTGCCAAACTCTATACCCTTTACTGCAGGAATAGAAAACATTAGACTCGATATCACCGATTCAATTGATTCAAAGAAAGGGTCCCCTACTCCTGCCTTTAGTCCAACCACTGAACACTCCACAGTTCCTCCCAAAGAATCTCCCTCTTCTTTTGCTTCAATAATCTTTCTATGTATTATTTCTCTTTTACTTTTATTTAGGAGGGGAAGAGATTCTTTCTTGAGTCTTTTAAAGACCTCCTTATTTAAAGTTTCTTCAGAAAACTTTTCATCCTTTATATTTTTTACGCTCGCTATATGTGAAGATATATATATATCTTTTTCTTCTAGTATTTGTTTGGCGATTGCTCCAACAAATACTAGTGGCGCAGTTATTCTTCCTGAAAAATGTCCACTGCCCCTATAGTCATTAAATCCTTTATATTTTTCTCTTGAAGAGTAATCTGCATGTCCAGGTCTCATTATATCCCTTACTTGTGAGTAATCATTTGAGCGATGATCTTTATTTTTTATTATCATAGTCAAAGGAGCACCTGTTGCCCTACCTTCAAATATTCCACTAATTATCTCTGGAGAATCACTTTCTCTCCTCGCTGTAGATATGTCATTGCGTCCAGGAGCCCTTCTATCCATCTCTTCAATAATACTATCCATATCGATTTTTGTTCCGCTTGGAACACCGTCCAAGACTATTCCTATATGACTACCATGTGATTCTCCAAATATAGTGATTTTAAATTTTCTACCCCAAGTCGCACTCATAGATACCTCCTAATTTTTTATATTTTTCCCAAAAATCTGGAAAAGATTTTGACACTGAATCAGCATTTTTTATAATTATCTCTTCCTTACAAACACTGGCAGCTATCGCCAACATCATAGCGATTCTATGGTCTTTGTGGCTGTCTACAACTACATTTCCCTCCAATTCTTTAACTCCATTTATTTCTATATAATCCTCTCCCGACCTTATATCTGCACCCAACTTTTCCAATTCACTACAAACTGATTCTATCCTATCTGATTCTTTTATTCTCAGTCTAGATATATTTTTTATGATTGTTTTTCCACTGCTAAGAGATGCTAAAAGTGCAACTATTGGGACAATATCTGGCACATCGCTTCCATCAAAAGAATATGCTTTTCTATTTTCTTCTCTTACTATAAGTTTTTTGCCATACTCTTTTTTATCATTGTGTTTGTCTTTAACTGACAACTTTTTTTTATTTATAGCTTTTCCTTCAGAGGAAAAGTTTTTAGTATCTGTAATTTTTTCCTTGCTAGACAATTTCTTTTCATCTGATTCATCTAAAAACCTAACATTCGCACCAAATTTTCGAACTATGTCTAAAATTTTTCTGTCTCCTTGAAGGGATTCTTCAAAAACACCCGTTAGATCAACTTCATTTCCAAGTGCATTTGCTACAGCAAAAAATGCTGCCTGTGAATAATCACCTTCTACATAACTATCTCTAGAGGCATATTTTTGATTCCCAGCTACTTTGAAAGTCTTATAGTTAATATTTTCTACTTTTATGTTGTATTTAGAAAGGCAATCTATTGTTAGGTCTACATATGATTTTGATTCAAGCTTATTTTTTATAATAATTTCGCTATCATGATCTAGAAGTGCTAGTAAAAACATCATTCCGGATATAAACTGCGAACTAACCCTTCCATCCATATAAAATTTATCAGATTTAAATATCTTTCCACCTTCAATTGATATACTCTCTTGATCTTTACTATAAGAAATTCCCTCTCTATCAAATATTTCAAAATATGGATCCATTGGTCTTTTTAAAAGTCTTCCCTCTGCTTTTATTTGAAAATTTTTATTAAACATCGTCAATATAGGTAGTAAGAACCTAATAGTAGAACCTGATTCTCTACAATTTATTTTTACTTTTTCTCGCCCAGCTTCACTAACTCGTCCTTTACGTATCTCACTGGCTGCATCCCTACTGCCATCCAATAAATCAATTTTATCACCTATCCCATATACCTTTATACTATCTTTACCCATATCAAACTTCGCTCCAAGAGCCTTCATTGCATCAATACTTGCAAGTATATCTTGAGAATATGCTATGTTTGAAATCTCACTCACCCCATTTGCAAGAGAGGCACATATTATATGTCTATGAGCCATGCTTTTTGATGGTGGTAATTTTAATTTTCCGCTTAACTTTGACGGAGTTATCTTTATATCCAAATTAAAATCCTCCCTCTATTATATTATTTTATTTAATCAAACTCATCTTCTTAAACAAGTTCTTCTTTATAATAATCAAAAAAAGATTACCAGTGATTCACTGGTAATCTTTATTATATAATAAATTCTATTATTCCACAAAAAAATCTGTTTTTGCCTTTATTATTTTTCCATGACCTATCTTATCTACTATTATCAAATTTAAATCTTCTCCAAAATTTTTCTTGTCTTTGCTTATATAACCTAATAATTCTTTATTTTTTACTTCATCGCTAATTGGAAGTCCATAGTGCTTCATTATTGATCTTACTTCTATCAAAATTTTCTCATCTACCATTTTGTTTTTATATGCACATTCTGTTATTCTAGACATTCCTATCGCAACCGCTTCTCCATGAAGATATTTTTTAAACTTATAGTGAGCTTCTATTGCGTGACCTAATGTATGTCCAAAGTTGAGTAACATTCTATCACCACGATCAAACTCATCTTTTTGAACAATTTCTTTCTTTATGCTACAACACATATAAATAATTTCATCCAGAGAATCTAGTAACTGTTCTCTACTAGTGATCTCTGTCAACATTTCAAATAGACTTCTATCCTTTATTAGAGCATATTTAATTACCTCTGCCATTCCATTTGTCAAATTTCTATTGTCGAGAGTCTTTAGTACTTCACTATCTATTATTACTAAAGAAGGACTGTAAAAGCTTCCCACTAAGTTCTTACCCTGAGGCAAATCTATTGCTGTTTTACCACCAACACTGCTATCTACTTGTGCTAATAATGTTGTAGGTATCTGAATATATTCTATTCCTCTAAGATACGTTGCTGCTGCAAATCCAGCCAAGTCTCCTACAACTCCTCCACCTAGTGTTACTATCATATCACTCCTAGTAATTCCTACTTCTACCATCTCTGAATATATTCCCGCAAGAGTCAATATATTCTTTGTATCTTCTCCAGGATTTATAACATATTTAAAAACATCAAATCCAACGTCTTCCAAATTTGATTTGAGAGTATCTCCATATATTTTATCCACGTTACTATCTGTTACAATAAACATCTTTCTTACCGAAAGATGTTTATTGTCTAGCATCTCAACTATTAATTTTCCAGCAGATGCTAGAATTCCATTTTCTATGATTATATTATAATCAGAAAACTTCGATTTTACATTCAATCTCATGTTCTCACCTTCTACCCAATCTATTTAAAATTTACAGCAATAAATAAACTATCATAGCTTACTAGACGCAGTGATAGTTTTATTTATTTAATTGTTCTTTGTTATTAATATTTTTTAGCAATAATATGTGCATACACTATACATATTATAGATGGAACTATCGCACACAATAATATCGCAACTATAGCTTTTACACCTCTCAAAAATGGTATACCTATAAACAATATCACTCCTGTTATGATAAATACCCTAGCAGAAAACTTTTGAGTCAAATCCCAAGTTTTTTCATTTTTCATACTAGAATCTGTTCTAATACCAAACACGTTATTTATTTCAGTCTTAGGTAAAGATCTTCCTATTACAATAAAAATTAAAGCAATCATCATACCCACTAGAGTAGTTATGTTGATTTTCATTTTACTTAAATCTTCTACACCCATAACACTGGTGTATATGATATAAAACGTTAACACATTAAGCATCAATACTAGAACTAATCTAAAACGTTCTATCACCTTTTGATTGGATTTTCCTCTATTTTTAAACACAGGATCGTTTGAAATTGACCTTTCAATCAATTTCATTATTATGCTTAATATTATTATGCTTATTGGTAGAATCAATATTTCATACTTACTGGCAAATCGATCTGCTATTCCATCAATATTGTAGTGCATTGCTATCATATCAGGCATAAAACTCAAAGCTACTATTGATACCACTATAGGTAATATCGTAAGAAAATCAGTTAGTTTTCTTAATATATTTCTATCCTCTTTTTTATTTATTGACATATAAATCACCTTATTTCTAAGTGTCTTTTCTACAAGTACCGAACTTATAATTCAACTCTTTTCTAGTAATATATTAATATCAAAATAGCTCCTAAAATAATTTCTAATTCACCCTTTTACCGATATTTTTTTATTTCTTCCGAACATTAGTATATTATATTAAGTGTAATTGCTAAATATAAGTTTGTCAACAGATAAAAAACCTAGTTAAAATCTATATATTTGCTTTTTCTAAATTTATCAGATTTTTCTTTATATCTAAACCTCCTGCATAACCAACAAGATCACCATTTTTGCCTACTACTCTGTGGCATGGTACTATAATAACTATTGGATTTTTATTGTTAGCCATTCCAACTGCCCTTGCAGCTTTTGGGTTTTGAATGTCTTTGGCAATGTCTCCATAGGACACTATTTCTCCATAACTGGTATCAATCAATTTTTTCCATACCGATTTTTGAAATTCTGTTCCATTTAATTTTATCGGTATATCAAATTCTTTTCTAACTCCTTCAAAATACTCTTTTATTTCTTCTGCAGTTTCTTTTATTAGATCTGTTTCTACAATTTCTCCATCTATATTTTTGATACTTTTAAAAAATACATCTGTTATAAAATCGCCTTCCTGCGCTATACCTATTACACCAATTGGAAATTCATAATAATATAAACTCTTCATAACATCACCTCTTAAAGATACTCTATATACTCTATATACTCTATATACTCTATATACTCTATATACTCTATA
>NZ_JAVWJH010000006.1:30432-96262 GCF_036639115.1 Peptostreptococcus sp.
ATACTCTATATACTCTATATACTCTATATACTCTATATACTCTATATACTCTATACTTATTATATCATATCATCCAGCAAAAAAGAACACCCGTTCTTATATTTATTTTTATTTTTTTATACTATTTTTCAATAAAAATAATGAGAAATCTCTCTTTTGAGACTCCTCATTATTTATTAAAGAATATTATTTTTTTCAATTAATTAATAAGTTATAACTTACTTGAAAACATTATTAAATTACTTATAGAGTTTGTTTTATATGCGTTATTGTTTTTATATTATACTGCGGACTTACTATTAATTTCTTAAATATCTAATATATTCAATAGTTTTTTATCAGTGATTATCAATTTTTTATTTTTATTAATAATTATATATTTATTTCCCACTAACTTATAAAGTGAGTGTTTTTACTTAATTGCTAGTGCCATATCATAAGCTTCTTTCATAGCAGGCGTATCTTTTATAGCACCTGCATCCAATACACCTGCTCCGTAGATTATACCCATCTCATGAGAGTTTGGTAAGCAATACTCACTAAATCCTCTAAAGGTTTCTATTGCACGTGACATTCTTTCCTTACTTGTATCTTCTGCTGAAAGTATAAAGTAAAATTCTTTATTCTTTAAGTTTTTAAATACAGGATATGTTCTATCTATCAATGTTTTCATTTGTGCACTAACTGAATAGAAGTATACTGGAGTTGCCATCACTATGACATCTGCATTAGACATCTTTCCTAGAATTTCTTCCATATCATCCTTAATTACACACTTATGAGTTTTTAGACATGCTCCACATCCATTACAGTATTCAATCCTTTTATCACGTAAAAATATCTTCTCTACATCATTACCAGAATCTTTCGCTCCCCTAATAAATTCATCTGACAGACTGTCAGAGTTACCATGTCTTCTTGGACTTGCAGACAATACTAAAATCTTTTTTCCCATATCTATCACCCCTCTTGTTTTATTTATAAATCTATTATTGCTCTATTTTTTTTCTTAGTCAAGTAAGCATCAGATTATAATTTAAAGGTTTTTTATTAAACTGTATCATTTAAAGTTACAGTTTGAGCTTGGAAAGTAACTTAATTTTAGATAATAAAAATTCGTGGGCATTTTACTTTTTTTATGAAAAAGTTGTGTTTTTTTGTTTTTATCTTTTAAAATAAATTTGATAGACAATTTGTTTTTTATTTTTTACTTTATGAATTTCTGTATTATATAATATTGTTAAAAATAAAAGAGACTGTTTGACGAGCAAACAATCTCTTTTTTTCATAATATTTTTGTATTTTTTATCTGTTTTAATTTTTGCCTAAACTTGTTGAATTTGTATATCTCTTAGATATTTCTACTGCTGTATTATATCTGTTACTTCCTGCTACTCTTTCCTTATTTTTAGCTCCTAAATTATCTTCTATAGACTTAGAAACTGAATTATATCCTCCACCTATTAGTATATTTTCTATCGTCCAGTCATTTATTGCCTTTGCTGTTGTTGGATGAAGAGTATCTGGTGTAGTTAAAAGTATAGGAGCCTTGAACTTAGCTGCTAATGAACTGATTGTGATTCCGTCTGGGAAGTTTGTTCCATCTACCAAAATCATGTCATTTTTATTATTAGTCTTAGATCTTACTTCATCAGCAACTTTGTAGGCTGTTTCATATCTATCATGCCCACCAATTCTATCAACTGTTTTAACATTTGATTTTACTGAGTTTTCAACATTTTGAGATACTGAAGTTTTTTCTCCACCTATAGTTACATTTTCAATATTCCAATCCTTTAATGTTTTTTCTGTTGTATTATTAAGTGCTTTTGGCTCTGTTAGAAGTATCGGAACTCTCTTTTCATTTGCTAGAGCAGACATTGTAATTACGTCTGGGAAGTTTGTTCCATCTACCAAGACTGCTTCGTTCATATTTTTAGTAGTTAGCCTTACTTCATTACCAATTTTTTTCGCTGTTTCATATCTATTTTGTCCTGCTATTCTTCTTACATCATAGCCTTCTTTTTTAAGTTGATTTACTACATTATCTGATACAGATTCTGGTCCACCAGAAATTATTACTGTATCAGTATCTAACCTTTTCATTTCATTTAAAGTATTGTCTGATACTTTATTTTTTTCTGATAAAAGTATTGGACACTTTTTCTCATTCCCTAGGACAGTTGCTGTCAATACATCAGTATATTTGTCTCCACTAGCCAGTATTACATTATTCTTTGAAGTAGTATCTCCACCTCCACCAGAACCTCCGTTAGAACCATTTTCTTCACCCTCTTCTTTATCAAAGCTTAAATAAAGCGGTTCATTATACTCTCTTTCCTTTAAATTCTTATAAGCTACAGTTTTACCTGAAGAATTATCCATGTTTGAAGTTAAAAGGAAGGGTGTTAGCACAAGCTTTCCATCCTGTAAATATTCAGGTTTAATTTCATCAGGTAATTTTATTTCTGTATGTTTTGTTATTTTTTGTCCTGGTCCTACCTCTTCTTTAATAACTGGATTATCAGTTCCATATTCTAACTCTATATCAGTTTTATCTCCCTCTTTAGGGTAAGAACCTTCTTTCTTACCAAAATCTATACCTGATATCAATCTAGAATTAGGTAAATTTTTACTAGTATTTTCTATTTCGACCTTAAGCTTGATTGTGTCACCAGCCTTGAATTCTCTCATTGGTTCATCCAAAGAAAGTTTTATATCTGATGTTTCATAATAAAGCCAATTTATTGGGTAAGGTACTTCATACCTTTTATTTACGTTTTCATTTTTGAACCAACTTGAAACACCTTGCAATGTAGCGTACTTTTGTTTTGTCTCATTATCTTCAATTTTATAAGTTACTTTAATTGGTCCATCAGTACTTATTCTGTTACTAACAAGATGCTTACCGGGTGTAAAAGGCTTTCCATCATCGTCTAAACTATTAATAAATACAGTATATTGCTTTAATGAGCCTAAATAGCTATCGCTATCTTTTATTGTTTTTAAAACATCTTCTCTATAAATAGTATGTTCTTTCTTTTCATTTGGAGCACTTGTATAATGTCCTACACTAGCACTTTGATCCCTCAAAAATAAAGATAAGTTTAAATCTGTTCCACTATCGATCCATTTATCAGTTTTTTCTTCATATCTTTCTACTTTTACACTAGGTAGAGCCATCTTTTGAAATACTTGTGCATTATTATTGTATGTAAAACTTGGCTTATATTTATCTACTTCCTCATAATTATAGAAAAGTACGCCATAATCGGTACCTATTTTATCCTCTGTATTTTCATAACCAAAGTTATCTATGCTAAAAGTAATTTCATCACCTATTCTAGGCACGAATTTATCTACTGTTACTGTCGTTTCTGTCGGTTCCTTTGGTAATACTTTGTCGTCATTTTTTTCGACTGCATATGATGCCACAGATAGGCACGATACTGTTAATGCTAATGCTGAACCCAAAGATACTACTCTCTTGATTTTTTCTTTCATTTCAAATTCCCCTTTCACAATCCATTAGATATCTAATTGATTTATTATTATATTTTTTTATGTCATTATTTTTTTAATAAATAATAATTTTCTTTCACTATCTCTATTTTATTTTTTATATTTTTATGGAGTTTTTTGAGTTAAAACATTTTAATTTTCAAATTAATTCTAAAGATATTATTAATACACAACTTAAGTATTCTTGTTTAATTCCTATTGTATAGCTTTCCATACTATCCAATCATCTGTATTTTCTAAATATACCTTTTTTAGTAAGTATTTTCGAAGTTTCCTAATAAAATATTGTATTGTTTTATTTTAAAGTTATCTTTAACATTAGAAAGTTTTAACGAATTATTAGTTTTTGTATTAACAATTTAAATTATATTATAGTATAATTCGTATAAATAATCAATATTATTTTATACTTGACCTCTTTAGTTTTATATCACCATTATATAAAACTATTTTTTATATTTCTTTTAAATTGAATTTCACATTATTTGCTTTTAAAAATATCTCTTTATATTGTTTTTACTATATAAAATAAATATATGAATCTTCATAAAATTTTCAAATATTTTATTTTTAAAAAACAACTCCAATGATTCACTGGAGTTGTTTTTTTAATATTAATTTAGTAAGTTTATATTGATTTTTTATTATCCCTAAAGGCTGCTTTAATAAATCCTCCAAATACATCATGGCTATACTTAAATCCTTCATGAATATAAAAATCATAAGCTGCTTGATTCCCATTTGAAATAAATACAGAAATAACTTTGACATCATCCATTTTACTTAACCAATCCATCGACATTTTATATAATTTATCTCCCAGACCCAATCCACGATATTCTTTTTCTATATACAAATTATTTAAACATCCCACGAGTTGTGGTTTATTAAAAAATTTAGGATAAAAATTTTCCATACCTTCAATACGTGGTGCCCAATCTGGTATTGACTGAGAGTTTTCTTCAGTCACCTCATCCACTGTCGTAAATATATATCCTATAGGAATAGCACCATCCTTAACCATTACAAGATGGCTTCTAAGAGCATTTTTATAACTAGCCTTCATTCTGCTGTCAAAATTCATTGAGTTAAAGTTTTCAGGATAAAGTACTGCCTTTGACTTTTGGTATGCCATAAGCTTATTGCATAAATCTTTACATTCAGTAATTCTATCTGCGCCAATAACTTCTATTGAAATATTATTATTCATAAATTACTCCTCTCAAAATATATAGTTAAATAATATTTTTTATATTATAATAATAGTATTACTATTCAGATATTTTAACAAGTAGATACTTAAAAGTAAGTTGACTTACCATTTAGTAAGTATCATCTAATTTCAGTAGGGAGGTAAACATGAAAAAAAAATGTCCAATCGAATACACTTTGTCAATAATTAGTGGAAAATGGAAAATTTTAATTCTAAAGGAACTTTCCTCGGGTCCATTAAGGTATGGAGAGTTGATAAAATCTCTTACAGCCATTAGTTCAAAAGTTTTAGTTGATCAACTTCGCGAGCTAGAAAAAGATGGAATCATTAATAGAGAGATCTTCCCAGAAGTTCCACCTAGAGTAGAATATTCATTAACAGAAAGGGGTTCTAGTATATTTATAATTTTTGTAGAGATGAGAAAGTGGGGACTGGACAACAGTTCTTCTGATGAAGTTGAATGCAACTTTTGTAAAAAATGCATACCTTATATAAACACTCTAAAATAAAGACTAAATACAAAAATTAAAATCAAAGCATTCAATATATATTCTCTATTCAAATGAATTGTTTATTTTGTTTAATCATCTTAAAGTCAACTATTAATTTATTAAAAGCAAAAACACTCATGAAATAAAAACCACTCCAGTGAAACACCGGAGTGGTTTAGTTTAATTAACCGACAAACAACACTATTATCTTTTATAACTAGTGTAGTCTCATTTTCTTACTTTCAACTAATTACTCTTCATTTTTTATTGAATTTCTTTATCCTCTGCTTATTAATAGACTCACCCAATTTATCATTTCTATGCTGCTTTAGATGAGTTTGTATTGTTATATACGGTAATGTTATCACCTAGCCACAATATTAATAAGTCGTTTAATCATTTATACATTAAAAGTTGTTTATTTATATTTTTACTAAAAACACTATCTTTTGTTTTATTTATTTAGTAGTTACTTTCAATTTCTTATTTACCCATAAAAAATTTATAAATAGATATATTATACATTACTAAACTAGTTCAGTATTATTTTTTGTCTGAACTGTTAATCTCTGCTAATTCATCAGAGAAACTTATAGTTGTACTTTATCTATTCTTTAAAACTCTTTCTTTTTGATATCTAGACTATCCTCTAGATATCAAGTTATTTTCTATGTTCCCTTAATTTATTGCCTTTTTGTTGTTTTATGAAGTATTGATATAGTTAAAAATATTTGAGACTTAAAGTTGACAGTCAATGAACTCATTATTATTCTACTTGGCAATTTTTTGTATTTATTTTTACCCGTAGATCTATTATATTTGCAATCATCTTCTATGTCTTTTGATAATATTTACAAAAATATTTCTGTGAATATTATATTGTATTAATCGATACGATTTTACTCTGCTCCAAAAGTTTTTTCACTCTTGCAGTTTTAATCTTAACAATTTAAATTATAATATAATATAAAAAAATAAGCAATCTTATTTCATACTAAACTTATTTGGTTTTATATATTTCATACAGCTTATTTTCTTTTTTTCATTATTTTAATAAATAAATAAGTTCTTTTATTTCTAAAAACATATTTTTATAATTTTTTTCTACGTAAAATACAATTATAATTTTATAAAATATTTTTTATAAAATTATAATTTAAAGAAAATTCATACTCATCTTATTAAAAAGATAACCCCAGCAAGATCACTGGAGTTATCCTTTATATTTTTATATCACTAGTTTAATAAAACTTATATTTTTTATTAGTTTACTAAACTTGTAGTGTCTGTATATCTCTTTGATATTTCTACCGCTGTATTATATCTGTTACTTCCTGCTACTCTTTCCTTATTTTTGACTCTTAAGTTATCTTCTATAGACTTAGATACTGAATTATATCCACCACCTATTAAGATATTTTCTATTGTCCAATCATTTATAGCCTTCGCTGTTGTTGGATGAAGAGTCTTTGGTGTAGTCAATAGTATTGGAGCCTTGAACTTAGCAGATAAAGAACTGATTGTGATTCCATCTGGGAAATTTGTTCCATCTACCAGAATCATATTCTTCTTATTATTAGTATTAGATCTTACTTCATCAGCTACCTTGTAGGCTGTTTCATATCTATCTTGTCCACCGATTCTAACAACTGTTTTAGCAGTTGATTTCACTGAGTTTTCAACATTTTGAGATACTGAAGTTTTCTCTCCACCTATAATTACATTTTCAATATTCCAATCCTTTAATGCTTTTTCTGTTATATTATTAAGTGTTTTTGGCTCTGTTAAAAGTATTGGCACTCTCTTTTGATTTGCTAGAGCAGACATTGTGATTACGTCTGGGAAATTTGTTCCATCTACCAAGATTGCTTCGTCCATATTCTTGGTAGTTAATCTCACTTCACTTCCTATTTTTCTAGCTGTTTCGTATCTATTTTGACCTGCTATTCTTCTTATATCATATCCTTCTTTTTTAAGTTGATTTACTACATTATCTGACACAGATTCTGGTCCACCAGAGATTATCACTGTATCAGGGTCTAATCTTTTTATTTCACTTAGAGTGTTGTCTGATACTTTATTTTTTTCTGACAGAAGTATTGGACTCTTTTTCTCATTTCCTAGAACAGTTGCTGTCAATACATCAGTGTACTTGTCTCCACTGGCTAGTATTACATTATTCTTTGAAGTAGTATCTCCACCTCCACCAGAACCTCCGTTAGAACCATTTTCTTCACCCTCTTCTTTATCAAAGCTTAAATAAAGCGGTTCATTATACTCTCTTTCCTTTAAATTCTTATAAGCTACAGTTTTACCTGAAGAATTATCCATGTTTGAAGTTAAAAGGAAAGGTGTTAGTACAAGCTTGCCATCCTGTAAATATTCAGGCTTAATTTCATCAGGTAATTTTATTTCTGCGTGTTTTGTTATTTTTTGTCCTGGCCCTACTTTTTCTTTAATAACTGTACTATCTGTTCCATAATCAAGTTCTATATCTGTTTTATCTCCTTCTTTTGGATAAGAACCTTCTTTTTTGCCAAAATCTATACCTGATATCAATCTACTGTTAGGTAGGTTTTTGCTTGTGTTTTCTATTTCGACCTTCAGTTTAATTGTGTCACCAGCCTTGAATTCTCTCATTGGTTCATCCAAAGAAAGTTTTATATCTGATGTTTCATAATAAAGCCAATTTATTGGATAGGCTACTTCATACCTTCCATTTACATCTTCATTTTTGAACCAACTTGAAACACCTTGTAGCGTAGCATTGTTTTGTCTTGTTTCCTTATCTTCAATTCTATATGTTACTTTAACTGGTCCATCAGTACTTATTCTGTTATTAATAGGGTGTCTACCAGGTTCAAATGGCTTTCCATTTTCATCCAAACCATTAATAACTATTTTATATTGCTTTAATGACCCTAAATAACTATTGCTATCTTTTATTGTATTTAAAATATCTTCCCTATCAATGATATATTCTTTCTTTTCATCTGGAGCACTTGTATAATGACCTACAGTCGCACTTTTAGACCTCAAAAATAAGGATAACTTCAAATCTGTTCCACTATTAATCCATTTATCAGATTTTTCTTCATACCTTTCTACTTTTACACTAGGTAGGGTCATTTTTTGAAATACTAATGCATCATTATTGTATGTGAAGGTGGGATCAAATTTATCAACTTCCTCATAATTATAAAAAAGTACTCCATAATCACTACCTATTTTGTCTTTTATATTTTCAAATCCAAAATTATCAATACTAAAAGTAATTTCATCACCTATTCTAGGTACGAACTTGTCTACTGTTACCGTTGTTTCTGTAGGTTCCTTTGGTAACACTTTATCTGTACTTGTTTCGATTGCATATGATGATACAGATAGACACGATACTGTTAATGCCAACACTGCACCTAAAGATACTGCTCTCTTAATCTTTTCTTTCATTTCAAACACCCCTTTCATAAATTATTCAACACAAATATATTAGTGTTTTAACATTTTTAACTTATCATACTTTTTAAAAATAACAACTTAATCCTATAGAATTTATTCTTTTATAATTCATCTTTAGTTAAAAATTATTAAATACTTGAGCTTAACAATCAAAAGACCAAAGATTTTCTACCCTTCTTTTTTCTTTTATAACGGCATACCATTAAATTTTTATCACTTATAAATTTTTTCTATACAACTCAAATTATAATATATTTTTTAAAAATAATCAAAATTGCCTCAAAGTAACTTAATTATTTTTTATACTTTTTTCGGTATAAAGTTTCTTTTTTAATATTTAAACTCAAAAATACCATTTTTTACCCGATAAAATAAATCTTTTTCTTTTTTATTTTTTTCAGAATTTTTAGTATTTTCTTATTTGAAAGCTTTTTGTTAATTTTTATGATTTTTATTTATATATATCTATTAAAAAAATAACTCCAGTAAGATCACTGGAGTTATCCTTTATATTTTTATATCGTTAATTTACTAAAACTTATATCTTTTTTATTAATTTACTAAACTTGTAGTGTCTGTATATCTCTTTGATATTTCTACTGCTGTATCATATCTATTCCCTCCAGCCACTCTAGCCTTGTTGCTAACATTTAAATTATCTTCTATAGACTTAGATACTGAATTATATCCACCACCTATTAAGATATTTTCTATTGTCCAATCATTTATAGCCTTCGCTG
Source organism: Peptostreptococcus sp. (assembly GCF_036639115.1). Lineage (GTDB taxonomy): Bacteria > Bacillota > Clostridia > Peptostreptococcales > Peptostreptococcaceae > Peptostreptococcus. The sequence continues at coordinate 39,858 of NZ_JAVWJH010000006.1, forward strand.
TTGTTGGATGAAGAGTCTTTGGTGTAGTCAATAGTATTGGAGCCTTGAACTTAGCAGATAAAGAACTGATTGTGATTCCGTCTGGGAAGTCTGTTCCGTCTACCAAAATCATATCCTTCTTATTATTAGTCAAAGTTCTCACTTCATCAGCTACCTTATATGCTGTTTCATATCTATTTTGTCCACCGATTCTGTTAACGCTACTTACTGTAGTCTTAACCTTATCCTCTACATTCTGAGATACTGATAACTTTTGTCCACCGATTGTCACTTTATCAATATTCCAATCATCTAGAGCCTTTTCTGTAGTAGTGTTTAACTTATTTGGCTCTGTTAAAAGTATTGGAGCTCTCTTTTGATTTGCTAGAGAAGAAAGTGTAATTACGTCTGGGAAGTTTGTTCCATCTACTAGGATACTTTCCTTCATATTATTACTAGTAAGTCTAACTTCCTGACCAATCTTTTTCGCTGTTTCATATCTATTTTGACCATATATTCTTCTTACATCATAGCCTTCTTTTTCTAATTGAGTGACTACCTTATTTGATACAGATAAAGGACCTCCAGAGATTATTACTTCATCTACCTTCAATCTCTTTATTTCCTTTAAAGTATTGTCTGATACCTGATCAAGCTCAGATAAAAGAATAGGAGACTTCTTTTCATTAGCCAAAACTGTCGCTGTCAAAACGTCTGTATACTGATGTCCACTAGCTAGTATCACAGAATCTTTATCTGTATCTGTTCCACCATTTCCACCATTTCCATCAAGTTTGAGCTCTATTTCACCAGTTTCATTTGTCTTTTTAACACCTGTAACCTCTAAATACTTTAGGCCTTTTTGACCCTGTTCAACTATCTGATTATATTCATTTACTTCATTTTCTTCATTCTTTATTGCTGATCTTTCCTCAGGACCTCTTATTGGTTCAATTTTGTACTCATTTAATTTAAAATCATACTCATCAGATCCACCATTTGCTATAAGCTTTACACTTTTTTCATTTGTTGACTTTGGTATTAATAGTTCTAGCTTATCACCTTGCTTAATATCTACCTTAGCATCTTTTGAAATATCTACTGCAGGCTGTGGAGTACCATATTTCCACTGGTCTTCTTCATATAGCATAGGCGTAACTATTAGCTTTGCCCCAGCAATGTTTTTGTCCAATGATGCCTTTGCTTCTGCAAACACCCTGTGTTCACCAAGAGTCTTTGCCTTTATATCCCATATTTCTGTATCCTTGTCAAATGGAACTGTCAGCTTGGCATTTACTCTATAGTAATCATTATCCTTTGTCATACTTCCTTCTTGCTTTAGCTTCATTGTTAGATCTTCATCCTTCATTAGCCCTAGATTCTTGATACTAGCTTCTAGATACTCTGCTGTTCTCCACCCATCTTCCTCTCTTAATCTAGATATAGATGGTTTATCGTTTGATTTGTTAAGCAGTGAGTATATATTTATCTGAGTTGATAACATAGAGTCAAGATTTGACATCATGTACGTTGCTGTACCATTTTTACGAACATCATTGTCCTTTAATTCTACATACCCTAATCTTAAAAGATTCTGAATCTGATTTTTAGTTTTTGCATCTAACTGACTAGTTATATCTTCCTTGTTAGTTGCTTTAAACCTATTACTTCCATACATACCATTTTCTGTTAATAAGCCTTCATATCTCCCATATGCGTCATTCAGATACTTCAACGTTGAAGTATAGTAACCATAAACACTCCCCTTTTGATAGAAAATTGGATAGGCTATATTCTTGTCAGTGTTTTCAAACTTATAAGTTACTGCCACATCTCTACCTGGTAGTAAGTTTGAATTTGAGTATTTCATTATGGCATTTGGATCTGTAAAATAATCGTCTAAATAGTGAGCAAAGTCATATATTGCACCACTATTGTGGCTGCCAGTTTCATCCCAACTATAATTAATTTCATCGCTCATTATCGGAAGTGTGGACGATGCCTGAGTTTCTACACCATCAGTCCAAGATTTATATTGTGATCCGTTTTCTGCTGTTTTTATTTCCAAAGGAATTCCCGTTGGAAACGTTTGCTCTGCATTAACTATTCCTGCACTCGAGACAAGCAGTACCCCCGAGAGCAAACCTGCTAGTAATTTTTTCATAATTTCTCCTCCTATAACATAACTAATAATAAATTCTTCCTAAATTATATACAACCGATCTTGTTATGTATAGATATACCCTAACTATAAAAAATAAAACATAAACTTGTTTTTTTTAATTAAAAAAACTTTTTAGTTTATTTACTTATTTTTTTAACGCAAATCATTTAGTATTTAAAATGAATATTTGCATATAAAAAATAAAAAAGAGGCTTAATACCTGTTGATTAAATGAATAATCTTTAGGTTAAACCCCTTTATATTTTTATATTATTTTTATAAATCTACTTGCTATAGTAAAGGCTAAAAATACTAAAACAATAAAATCAGCTATATAATCTTTCTTTTCAAGAATACTTTGCTTCATTTTTGTTCTGTTGTCTCCACCTCTATAGCACCTAGCCTCCATTGCCATTGCTAGCTCGTCAGCACGTCTAAATGCACTTACAAACAAAGGTATTAGTAAAGGTACCATATTCTTTGCCCTACTGATTATATTGCTGCTCTCAAAGTCTGCACCTCTAGACATTTGAGCCTTCATTATCTTATCTGTTTCATCCAAAAGTGTAGGTATAAATCTTAGTGCGATTGTCATCATCATAGCCAACTCATGAGCTGGAAATCCTATCTTCTTTAGAGGAGAACAGGCATTTTCAATACCGTCTGTCAACTCTATTGGAGAAGTTGTAAGGGTAAGTATCGAAGTTCCTAGAACAAGTAAAATCAGTCTAATAGCCATGAAAAATGCCGTTCTAACACCTTGTTCATATATTTTAAGAAATCCTAGCTGCCACAAAATATCTCCACCTCTGATGAAAAATATATTGATTACAAATGTAAATAATATAATCCACCTCAAAGGTCTCACACCTTTTAGCACATAATTCACGGGTATGTTTGATGCCTTAGTTACAAGCAGCATCAAAAGTATTATCACTGCATATGGCCAAAATTGATTGACTACAAATATAGAAATCATAAATATAATTGTTGCAAATAATTTTGTTCTAGCATCCAAAGAATGGACTACTGACTTGGTCGGATAAAACTGTCCCAAAGTAATATCTTTAAGCATCTTCTCCCACCTCGCCTTCTGAACTTTTAACATCATCTAAGAAATCTTTTTCTCTTAGACATCTTTCAATTTCTTCTTTTATTTCATTAATATTTATAACATCTGTCCTGACATTATATCCAGCTTTTTCTCTAAGCTTTAGAGCGAGCTCTAATACCTGAGGAATATCTAGTCCCATGTCTTTAAGCTTGTCTGCATTATCTCTAAAAATCTCTCTAGGAGATCCTATCATTGCCATTTTACTTTGATTCATTACCATAAGAGTATTCACTAGCTTAGCCATGTCGTCCATACTGTGAGATGACAATATCACTGTCATATCGTTATTTTTGTGAAGAGCTTTTATCAAATTGAATATTTCATCTCTACCACCTGGATCCAATCCTGCTGTGGGTTCATCTAGAATTAATACTTCAGGATGCATTGCTATTACACCCGCTATTGCCACTCTTCTTTTTTGTCCACCAGAAAGATCAAATGGAGATTTCTCTGCAAATTCATCATAATCTAGACCGACATCTTTCATTGCAATTTCAACTCTTTCTTGAATCTCTTTTTCATCAAGCCCAAGATTAGATGGACCAAATGCAATATCTTTTGCAACTGTTTCTTCAAATAGTTGGTACTCAGGATACTGAAATACTATCCCCACTCTTTTTCTTATCTCTGTAAGATTTTGATCTTTTCTTGTTATGTCAAAATCATTGATATAAATTTTACCTGAATGAGGTTTCATAATACCATTTAAATGTTGTATGAGAGTTGATTTTCCTGAACCAGTATGACCTATTAATCCAACAAAGTCTCCATCTTTAATTTCAAAGCTAACATCGTCCAATGCCTTTTGTGCAAATGGCAAACCTTCATTGTAAATATATGTTAAGTTCTCTACCTTAATTGACATAATTCACCCACCATTTCATCCACAGTCAAAACATCCTGCTTGATTTTTATTCCATCTTCTGCCAAAAGGTGAGATAGCTCTGTCATGTATGGAACGTCTAAGCCTATTCTCTTTAGTTCCGATACATGTGAAAATACCTCTTTTGGTGTTCCTTCAAGTGCTTTTCTACCTTTTTCCATTACTATCACTCTATCCGCCTCGACTGCCTCTTCCATAAAGTGTGTAATATGAAGCACAGTGATGTTGTGCTCATGATTAAGCCTCTTGATAGTGTTCATAACTTCAGCTCTTCCTGATGGGTCTAGCATAGCTGTAGCCTCATCAAAAATAACGCAGTCTGGTCTCATAGCAATTATTCCTGCTATTGCTACCCTCTGCTTTTGTCCACCTGAAAGTAGGTGTGGCTGTCTGTCTCTCATATCATACATATCCACACTTTTAAGAGCAGCATCTACTCTTTCTCTAATTTCTTTAGGATCTATACCTAAGTTTTCGCATCCAAAAGCTACATCTTCTTCTACAATTGTTGCTACTATCTGGTTATCTGGATTTTGGAAGACCATACCAGCACTTTGTCTGATATTCCAAATATTTTCTTCATCCTTAGTATTCATACCATTGACCACTATATTACCGCTTGTAGGAACCAAAATAGCATTGAGATTTTTAGATAGAGTAGACTTTCCAGAACCGTTATGTCCTATAATCGCCACAAACTCTCCTCTTTTAATCTCCATGCTAAAGTCATCTATTGCACGGTGAGTAGCTTCGTCACTTACGTATTCAAATACCAAATCATCTACTTTAATAATATTTTCCATTGTTTCAAATCATTCCTCCGCTTACTTAGACTTGCCATATACATACAAAATAATTATTTACAAGATAAATCCAGCGTATATAAAAATTAACACAGCTGTGTTAATTTTTAAAACAAATATATACACCTATTCATATATCATCTTAATTCGGATAGGCTATCCTACACATCTAGTAACACTCGTATATTATTGCTTCAAAGTACTATTACAAGTAGTAAAAAACACTAAAGCTACAATCTACACAATATAAATTCGCCTCATATCATCTTAGTCGAGATACAATGGTATTTAGCAATTTCTACATTCTAAATTCGGATAATAAATATATCCTACACATCTATGAAAAGTAATTTTGTATATGGCTATAACTTTCTACAGTCATGACTTTATTATACCACAACTTGCATATATATAATAATAAATTTACGCTTATAACATTTGAAATAATAGGCTTTATCGATACTATTAGCTATTTAATTTAATAATTATTTTCCTATACAAAAATAATATATTTTCACTTTTATTCTTACGTACAAAATCTATATTAATAGAATTTTTAATCCTTTTTCTTTAAAAATTTTAAAACTCCAACATATTTTTTCATATATTACCTAGATCTTCAGGTGTCAAATCATTTCCTTGTTTTAGAATATGCAACTTAGTTATTTTTAAGAATTTTTCATCTTTTTAAGTCAAAAAGTGCCAAGCTAATTAGCTTGACACTTTCAGATTTAAATTATTTTTATATTATATTTAATCTTGTTATTTAAGGTTTATCTTAAACATTTTGTCTATTAGTTCAAATAATAATCTAAAGCCATAGAAATTCTTATTTGTAACCCGACAACTTATATTCTATTACTAAATATATTTTATTGCAAGTAATTTTTATTTTTTTATTTAATAACCTCTTTTTATATCTTTGATGTAATTATTAGGCACCCTCTTTTCTGCATAAGATTTGAAATTCTCATACAAACCATCATATAATCTGTACTTATTATTTTCAGATACCCATGTATTGTGTGAAGTTATAATTACATTTTCTCTATCCCAAAGATAGCTACTCTGATCAAGTGGCTCCTCCTCTACAACATCTAGAGCCACACCCTTAAACTTATCTATGTAATATTTTAAGGCCTGTAAATCTATTAAATTGCCTCTTCCCACATTTATTAAAATAGAGTTTTCTTTCATTATATTCATTTTTTTTGAATTGACTATATGTTCCGTTCCCGAAGTATTTGGCATAGCTCCAACTATTATATCACATTCTTTGAAAAATTCATCACTACTATCCAAAGCAAAGCATCTATCAAATCCTTCTATCTCTCTTCCGTTTGTATTCACGCCCCAAATCTCTACATCAAATCCTTTTAATCTTTTAGTTATTGATTTGGCTATAGTACCTGTTCCAAGTATACCAACTCTCTTGCCAGATAATTCCATCCAAGACATATCCATATTCCAAATTTTATTTTCTTGTTTTTTGAAAGCTTGCTGACTTTTTTTGTAGATCTCTAGTATAAACATAATTACACTTTCAGATATTGGTATATTATATCCTGCCTTATTATTAGATAAAAAAATATTATTATCAACAAGATAATCTTTTGGTACATGGTTTATTCCCGTGCTAGTAAGTGCCATATACTTTAAATTCTTGAATTTTTCTATATCCACATAATCAAATCCTGAATATGTGCACCATACTTCTGCATCATATATATCATCTCTTTTACCCATATCTTCTTCCTTGACATATATTATCTCATATCCCAAGTCCTCTATTTTTTTCATATTATCTTCGCCAAAGCGATAATTAAAAACTGCTTTCATATCAATAATAGAGCACATCCCTATATTACAAGCGCTCTTCCTCCTTTTCTGAATATTCTATACTTATATATATACCCAAAAACTTATAATTATTCAAATAAATTATTTTTAAGATTTAATTGAATTAAAAAAAGCACTGGCTGGCCAGTGCAGATATCAATTACATATTAGTTCTATTTATTTTACTGACTTCATCAATTTCGCTTTCTTCTTGATTTTATTTGCTTCATCAATTTCACTTTCTTCTTGATTTTATTTGCCTATTTTTTAGTCTTTTGTGATATATCTTCTAATCAAAATAATTTAATAATTAATGTAAATATATTTACCTATAAATAGGATTTCATTGATTGTATTTATAGGTAAGTATATTTTAATAATAAAATCAATTTTTACAAAAAATAAAAGTGGTGTTGAAAGGGAAACCCTAACAACACCAGTAAATAACCAATTATATAAGCTCGATTATTGCCATTTCAGCGCAATCGCCTCTTCTTGGTCCCATCTTCATTATTCTTGTGTATCCACCATTTCTTTCAGCATACTTTGGTGCGATGTTTTCAAATAAATCAGTTACAACTGTTTCATCTAAAACGTAAGCAAGAACTTGTCTTCTAGCGTGAAGATCACCCTTCTTAGCAAGAGTTATCATCTTTTCAGCCATTCTTTTAGTTTCTTTAGCTCTAGTAACTGTAGTTTCTATTCTTCCTTCTCTTAGCAAACTAGTCACTAGATTTCTTAGCATTAAGTTTCTGTGAGCAGTTTCACGTCCTAATTTACGGTAAGTTGTCATCTATTTCCCTCCTTTACATGATTTTTCGGTCATATAGTTTCAAATAAATTTGATTCTATTCTTCGTTAGGTCTCAACCTAAGGTCTAGTTCCTCTAATTTCTGGATAACTTCCTCAAGAGATTTCTTACCTAAGTTTCTAACCTTCATCATATCTTCTTCAGACTTATTAGCTAGTTCTTCAACAGTGTTGATTCCTGCTCTCTTCAAGCAGTTATATGATCTAACTGATAAATCTAATTCTTCTATTGTCATTTCAAGAACTTTTTCTTTCTTGTCCTCTTCTTTTTCTACCATTATTTCAACATTGCCTACATGTTCTGTTAAGTCAATGAATAATTTTAAATGTTCTTCAAGAACTTTTGCTGCTAGAGATATTCCTTCTTGAGGATTGATACTTCCGTTTGTCATTACTTCAAGCGTAAGTTTATCAAAATCAGATCTCTGACCAACTCTTGTATTTTCAACATGGTAGCTTACCTTTTCAATCGGTGTATAGATTGAATCTACAGGTAATACTCCTATTGGCATACTGTCATTCTTGTTTTCTTCAGCAGAGATATAACCTCTACCTTTATTCACATATAGTTCCATATTTAACTTTGAATTTTCATCCAATGTTGCAATATGTAGATCCTTGCTTATTATATCCACCTCAGGAGGGCATATAATATCAGATCCCTTTACTTCACAAGGGCCTTCTGCCTGAATCTTTAAAATTTTAGTTTCTTCATCATCTATAGTAGCTGATAATTCCTTTAGAGATAGTATAATCTCAGTAACATCTTCTTTCACTCCCGGAATAGTAGAGAATTCATGAAGAACTCCATCAATTCTTACAGCATATACTGCAACTCCAGGAAGAGAAGATAAAAGTATTCTTCTAAGCGCATTACCTATTGTAATACCGAAGCCTCTCTCTAATGGTTCAACAACAAATTTACCATATCTATAATCTTCGCTTAACTCGACAATATCAACTTTTGGCTTTTCTATTTCTATCATGGATAAACCCTCCTATACAAATATATGGTCCTCTGAGGGTGAAATACCTCAAATACTACACTCTTCTTCTCTTTGGCGGTCTACAACCATTGTGTGGTATTGGAGTGACATCCTTTATCATTGTAACTTCTAGTCCTGTTGCCTGAAGAGCTCTTATTGCTGCCTCTCTACCTGAACCTGGTCCCTTTACGAATACTTCAACAGTCTTAAGACCATGTTCCATAGCTGCCTTTGCTGCAGTTTCAGCTGCCATCTGAGAAGCATATGGAGTAGCCTTTCTAGATCCCTTGAATCCTAATTGACCTGAAGATGCCCATGATAATGCATTACCGTGTACATCTGTTAATGTTACTATTGTATTATTGAAAGTAGACTGTATATGTGCATGTCCACGTTCTATATTCTTACGTTCTCTTCTTCTTACACGTTGAACAACTTTCTTCTTACCTTTTGCCATTTTTATTTCCCTCCTTAACTACTGTATTCTATTACTTACTCTTCTTACGAGATACAGTTTTTCTAGGACCTTTTCTTGTTCTTGCATTAGTCTTAGTTTTCTGTCCTCTTAGAGGTAGTCCCTTACCGTGTCTTATACCTCTATAGCACTTTATATCTCTTAATCTCTTTATGTTAAGAGCGATTTCTCTTCTTAAGTCACCTTCAACAAGATGATCTTCATCTATAATCTTTCTAAGTTCATTTACTTCTTCTTCAGAAAGATCTTTTATTCTAGCATCTGGGCTTATACCAGCCTTAGCTAATATTTCGTTTGAAGTAGCTCTACCTATACCATATATATATGTTAAGCCTATTTCAGCTCTTTTTTCTCTAGGTAAGTCTACACCAGCTATTCTTGCCATATTTTCGCACCTCCTACGTTACATTTCGTGAGTTCTATCTATCTTCAGTATTGCCTAACCCTGTGTTTGCTTATGCTTAGGGTTTTCGCAAATAACCATTACTTTTCCTTTTCTCTTAATAACCTTACACTTTTCGCATATCGGCTTTACAGATGGTCTAACCTTCATTATTAATCCCTCCTCAGACTATAAATAGTCTACTTCTTACGCCAAGTAATTCTTCCTCTCGTAAGATCATAAGGGGAAAGCTCTATATTCACCTTATCGCCTTCGAGAATCCTTATGAAGTTCATTCTTAGCTTTCCTGATATATGGCATAAAACTTCATGTCCATTATCTAGTTTTACTTTAAACATTGCATTTGGTAAAGTTTCAGAAACGATACCTTCTAATTCTATTACATCTTTTTTGGCCATTAACTAACCAAACCTCCATTTCGCAAGTTAAGACTTACTTTAACTTATCTATCTTAGCTCTTATGAAAGAATCTGTTATATTTTCTCCGTTTAGCAACAATTCTTTTACTTCTTCGATCACAAAGTTATGTATATTTAAATGTTTTATTTTCTTCAACTTTGGTTTGTCCAGCTTCCTGCTCTTTCCATCAACGATCATTACATAATCTTCGTCTACAATTGAGACAATGACAAACAACTTTCCCTGATCTCTTCCACAGGAAGCTTTGACTAATTGACCAACACTTAAATTTTCTGATAGCATACAACGCCCCTCCTCTATGTGGTTAGTGAAGCTATCTTTTTAATTGCTCTTTCTAAACATCTTTTGCTATAAAAGCTTTCAAAGTTACTTTCATAGCAACCCTTATCGACTTCAAACAGGGCCAACCTGCGTTTCCCATGTCCTTTTGCGACGGGTGTTCATCAGTTCAACAATCTAAGAGCTCATTGGTTTTAACTAAGCTAATGCAGCTTTAATATCTTCAAAAACCTTATTAATATCTTGATTACCATTTATGTTAGCTATTACATCTTTTTTAGTGTAGTAGTCAACAAGTGGTTTTGTTTCAGATAAATAAACTTGTATTCTCTGAGAAACTGTTTCTTCATTGTCATCTGGTCTCTGTGTAAGAGTTGATTGACAAACATCACAGATTCCATCTTTCTTACTTGGATTGAATTTGATATGGTAAGTTGCACCACAGTTCTTACAAATTCTTCTTCCGCAAGCTCTTTCAATTAATAACGCAGAATCAACTTCTATGTTAATAACCTTGTCAAGAGTTACGTTATTTTCAGTTAGATACTTATTTAAGTATTCTGCCTGAAAAATATTTCTTGGGAATCCGTCTAGCATGAAACCATCTTTACAGTCATCTTCAGATAATCTTGACGCTACAAGTCCGCATGTCAATTCATCTGGAACAAGCTTGCCCTGATTGATATATTCCTGAGCCTTCTTGCCAAGCTCAGTGCCTTCCTTGATATTCTTTCTAAATATGTCCCCTGTTGAGATGTGTGGCACTCCATAAGTCTCTACTATATTAGCAGCTTGAGTACCTTTCCCTGCACCAGGAGGTCCAAGTAATATTATTTTCATATTTATCATCTCCAAAATTATTTTAGGAAACCTTGATAATTTTTCATTACAAGATTTGATTCCAATTGTCTCTTAAGTTCTAATGCAACACCGACTACGATAAGAAGTGATGTACCACCAAAGTTCACCGGTATGTGCATATAGTGTGTGATTAGCGCTGGTATTAATGCCATAATACCTAAAAACGCTGCACCTACTATAGTTAACTTAGATAGTATTCCATTTAAATACTTTTCAGTTGGATTTCCTGGTCTAATACCTGGTATAAATCCTCCACTGTTTTTCATATTCTTAGTTATATCTTCAGTATTAAAAGAAATTGTGTTATAGAAGTAAGAGAATAATACGATCAATACTATTTCTACAATTCTGTAAGTCCAAAATCCCTTATCTGTAGCTAAATTAAAAAATGAATTTACTGCTGCTTGAACTTTTGGTCCTCCAAGCAGAGCTATCGTCTGTGGAAGTGCCAATATTGAACTGGCAAAGATGATTGGCATTACACCAGATTGGTTAACCTTCATAGGTATATGAGAGCTCTCTCCACCGTACATCTTTCTTCCTACAACACGTTTTGCATATTGCACTGGTATTTTTCTAGTAGATTCATTAATAAATGTAACTCCTGTTATAGTTATTAAAACAACTACTATTACAGTTACTATAGCTGGCCATTTCAAAGCTCCAATTGAAGCTTTTTCCTGTATTGCTATAATATCTACCGGCAATCTAGATATGATACCGACAAAGATCAACATTGAACTTCCGTTACCAATTCCTTTTTCAGTAATTCTATCACCTAACCACATTACCATCATACTGCCTGCAACCAATGTTATGATAACAGTGAATATGAAAAATGAGCTATTTACTTTCAGGGCACTTCTTACTATACCAAGTGTAATTCCTACAGCCTGTATAATAGCAAGTGCTAAAGCAGTAAGTCTAGTATATTTACTAATCTTTTTCTTGCCTTCTTCTCCTGATTTCTGAAGCTCTTTCAAACTTTCAAATCCTGCAGTTAACAACTGAATTATAATAGAAGCAGTGATGTATGGTCCTATTCCTAGAGCAAATATAGTAAAGTTACTAAATGCTCCTCCTGAGAACATATTGTATAGTCCAAGTAAAGAGTTACTTTCAACCATATTTTTTATAATTGAAGTGTCTATACCTGGTACTGGAATTGTTGTTCCCATTCTGAATACTACTACCATTAAAAATGTAAATATCAGTTTCTTTCTAATTTCTTTTACTTGAAAAGCTTGCTTTAACTTATTTATCAATATTATCACCCCTTCAAAATATTAGGGATTATACTTCCTCTACTTGTCCGCCAGCGTTTACAATCTTATCCTTTGCAGATCCTGTAAACTTAGCTGCCTTTACTGTTAAAGCCTTATCTAAGCTACCATTACCTAAAATCTTAAGTCCGTCCTTTTCGATTTTAGAGATAACCTTAGTGTTCTTTAATAGTTCAGCATCAATTACTGTTCCAGCTTCAAACTTATTAAGAGTTTCTACATTCACTGTTGAATATTCTTTCTTGAATATGTTAGTGAATCCTCTCTTAGGTAGTCTTCTAGCAAGTGGCATCTGACCACCTTCGAAACCTATTCTAACTCCGCCGCCAGATCTTGACCACTGACCCTTCTGACCACGACCAGATGTCTTACCCTGGCCAGTAGCTGTACCTCTACCTAGTCTTCTCTTTGCTTTTACAGCACCCTTGGCAGGTTTTAACTCATGTAACTTCATTATGTCGCACCTCCTTCTTACTTAAATCTATTATTCAGCTATTTCTGTTACTTCAACAAGGTGGCTTACCTTATTAATCATTCCTCTTATTTGAGCGTTATCTTCTTTTACTACTACTGATTCTCTCTTCTTAAGACCAAGAGCTTCGACATTCTTTCTCTGCTTAGGAGTAGTCCCTATAACGCTTCTAACTAACTTTATCTGTATTTTAGACATTTTGAACCTCCTATTTATTATCCTAGTAGATCTTCTACTTTTTTACCTCTTAATCTAGCAATAGATTCTGCTGTCTTAAGATCGTTTAGGCCAGCTATTGTAGCATTAACCATATTTCTTGGATTATTTGAACCAGTTGACTTAGCTCTAACGTCCATTACTCCAGCTAATTCTAGTACGGCTCTGACTGGTCCACCAGCAAGAACTCCTGTACCCTTCTTAGCAGGCATTATTAGTATGTTACCAGCACCAAAGTGTCCAACTACCTTATGAGGTACAGTTGTTCCAACTCTTGGTACTTCTATTAAATTCTTCTTAGCATCTTCTACTGCCTTCTTTATAGAGTCTGGAACTTCCATTGCCTTACCAGATCCTATACCAACGTGTCCGTTGCCATCTCCAACAACTACTAGTGCAGCAAATCTAAAGTTTCTACCGCCCTTTACAACCTTAGCAACACGTCTAATTTCAATAACTCTCTCTTCTAATTCGAATTGAGATGCATCTATAGGCTTTCTATGTAGCATATTTTTCCTCCTTCTTTGACTAGAACTTAAGGCCAGCTTCTCTTGCGCCTTCAGCTAGTTCTAATATTCTTCCATGGTAAATATATCCGCCTCTATCAAATACAACTTCTGTTATACCCTTTTCAGCGGCTTTCTTTGCTACTAATTCTCCAACTTTTCTAGCAGCGTCTTTGTTTCCTGTGCTTGATGCAGAACCCTTTATAGCATCTTCAAGTGATGAAGCAGCTACAATAGTTACTCTGTTTACATCGTCTATAATCTGAGCGTATATATTATTAGAACTTCTGAAAACACTTAGTCTTGGTCTTTCAGCTGTTCCTGTAACTTTTCTTCTAACTCTCTTATGTCTAGCAATTCTGTTTGCATTCTTATCTATCTTCTTGAACATAAGTATTCACTCCTTTCGTCAATTTTTACTTCTTACCAGTCTTACCTTCCTTACGTACAATGTGTTCTCCACTGTACTTGATTCCCTTGCCCTTATATGGCTCAGGCTTTCTCCAAGCTCTTATCTTAGCGGCATAGTTACCAACGGCCTGCTTATCAGCACCCTTTATAACTATTTCTAACTGGTTTGGAACTTCAGTAGTGATACCTTCTGGATCTTCCATAACAACTTCATGAGAGAATCCTAAGTGCATAACTAGTTTATTACCCTGCTTAGCGCACTTATAACCAACACCCTTAACTTCAAGCTTCTTTTCAAATCCTTCAGATACACCTACTACCATATTGTCGATAAGTGTTCTTGTAAGACCGTGAAGACTCTTGTGCTTCTTGTTATCTGTAGGTCTTTCAACTACTATAATATTATCTTCTTTCTTTATTATCATTTCATTGCTTAATTCTTCTATTAATGTTCCCTTAGGTCCCTTTACTGTTACTACGTTATCTTCAGATATAGCAACTTCAACACCTGCTGGAACTTCAATTGGCTTTAAACCTATTCTTGACATTATTACACCTCCTTGCGTATAAGAAATTTTACCAAACGTAGCAGATTACTTCTCCACCAACATTTTTTTGTCTTGCTTGCTTATCAGTTAAGATACCGTGTGATGTAGATATTACTGCAATACCTAGTCCGTTTAACACTTTTGGTAATTCTTCTGAGTTTGCATATATTCTCATTCCTGGCTTAGAAATTCTCTTTAATCCTGAGATAACTCTTTCGCCCTCTTGTCCGTACTTAAGCTGTATTCTTATTATTCCTTGCTTTCCGTCTTCTATTACGTCATAACCTCTTACGAATCCTTCTTCAAGAAGTATTCTAGCTAGTTCTTTCTTTATACTAGAAGCAGGTACATCAACAGTGTCATGCTTAACAGAGTTAGCATTTCTTATTCTTGTAAGCATATCTGCGATTGGATCTGTCATTGTCATAATAAAATCCTCCTTCCGACTTATATCTGTCTATATTTTACCAACTTGATTTTCTAACGCCAGGTATCTGACCCTTGTATGCTAATTCTCTAAAGCATATACGGCAAATACCGAAATCTTTTAATACTGAATGTGGTCTTCCACATATTGAACATCTTGTATATTCTCTAGTCTTATACTTCTGTGCTCTTTGCTGCTTTACTTTCATTGCTTTTCTAGCCACGTGAATCCCTCCTTTACCTACTTAGAAAATGGCATGCCTAATAATTTTATTAGTTCACGAGCTTCTTCATCTGTCTTTGCAGTTGTTACGAAGATTATGTCCATTCCTCTTACCTTGTCAATCTTATCATATTCTATTTCTGGGAATATAAGTTGTTCCTTTATTCCTAGTGCATAGTTACCTCTTCCGTCAAATGAATTAGGGTTTACACCTCTAAAGTCTCTAACTCTTGGTAGAGAAACTGAAACTAGCTTATCCATGAAATAGTACATCTTGTCACTTCTTAAAGTAACCTTAGTTCCTATTGGCATATCTTCTCTTAACTTGAAGTTCGCTACTGACTTTCTAGCTCTAGTAGTGATAGGTCTCTGTCCTGAAATTATTTCTAATTCTTCTACAGCCTTTTCTAAAGACTTTGAGTTTTCCTTAGCTTCACCAACACCGATGTTGATCACTATCTTTTCAAGCTTTGGTATTTCCATAATATTTTTATATCCGAATTTCTCCATTAAAGCTGGAGCAACTTCTTTATTATATTTTTCTTGTAATCTTGAAGTCATTATACTACCTCCTTTCGATTGTTATTTATAATTCTTTTCCGCTCTTAGCTGATACTCTTACCTTTTTTCCATCTTTAACTTCGTATCTAACTCTTACACCCTTAGATGTTTCTGGGTCAAATGGCATTACATTTGATATATGTATAGGAGCTTCTTTAGTTGTTATACCACCCTGTGGGTTAGTAGCAGATGGCTTGTTATGCTTAGTTACTACGTTTATTCCTTCAACTAATACTCTTTCCTTCTTAGTGTCTACGTTTTGTACTAAGCCCTTCTTTCCCTTATCCTTACCTGCTATAACTACTACAGTGTCGCCTTTCTTTACGCGCATCATCGATCTATTGCACCTCCTCTATCAATCAATTATAGTACTTCTGGAGCAAGAGATACTATCTTCATATAGTCATTGTCTCTTAACTCTCTCGCAACAGGTCCAAATATACGAGTACCTACTGGTGTCTTATCATCCTTTATTATAACTGCAGCATTTTCATCAAATGAAATATAGCTACCATCATCACGTCTCATTCCCTGCTTTGTTCTAACTACAACAGCTTTTACTATCTTACCTTTTTTTACAACTCCGCCTGGTGTTGCACTCTTTACTGTCGCAACTATTACGTCACCTATGTTGGCGTACTTTCTTCTAGTACCACCAAGAACACGTATGCATAAAAGTTCTCTAGCACCTGAATTATCAGCTACTTTTAAACGTGTTTCCTGCTGTATCATAGCAATTCCTCCTTTTTGTAAAAACTATTTTACCTTCTCTATTATTTCAACGACTCTGAATCTCTTGTCCTTAGACAAAGGTCTAGTTTCCATTATTTTTACTCTATCACCTGTATTACACATATTCATTTCATCATGTGCCTTATACTTCTTTGTTCTCTTAACACGCTTGTTGTAAAGTGGATGTTTTACGAAATTTTCGCAAGCAACAACAACAGTCTTATCCATCTTATCACTTACAACACGGCCTATTCTAACTTTTCTACTATTTCTTTCCATGCCTATAAAGCCTCCTTCTTCCAATATTAAGCTCTAGCTTCGTTTAACTTTCTCTCTGTAAGAACAGTCTTAACTTTCGCTATGTCCTTCTTAACAGTTTTTATTCTAGCTGTATTCTGTAACTGACCAGTAGCTAATTGGAATCTTAAGCTAAATAATTCACTCTTAAATTCGTCTAGTTTTGATAAAAGTTCTTCTGTTGATAGATTTCTTAACTCTTTAGCTTTCATCCTATTCACCTACCTTCTCTAAATCTTCTTTCTTAACAAACTTACACTTGATTGGTAGTTTGTGTGCAGCAAGTCTCATTGCTTCTCTTGCTCTACTTTCTGGTACACCAGCTAGCTCAAACATTACTCTACCTGGCTTAACTATTGCTACCCAATATTCTGGAGCACCCTTACCAGCACCCATACGAGTTTCTGCAGGCTTTCTAGTTATTGGCTTGTGTGGGAAGATTTTGATCCAAACCTGACCACCTCTTTTTATATATCTTGTCATCGCGATTCTGGCAGCTTCTATCTGATTTGCAGTGATCCAAGTTGGTTCTAATGCAACCAATCCGTATTCACCATAAGTAACCTTATTACCCTTATTTGCTTTACCAGTTAATCTACCTCTGTGAACTCTACGATGTTTTACTCTCTTTGGCATTAACATGAGTTGTTTCCTCCTTCCGAACTAAATTGATCCTACTTATCGTCTCTTCTTGAGTTGTTTTTAGGACCTCTATTATTATTTCTTCTATCGTTGTTTCTTCTATTATCGTTATTTCTTCCTCTTCTATCGTTTCCTCTGCCCTTTTTGTTATCTCTTCTTCTATCGGCCTTATTTTCTTCTCTTTCAATAGAAACATTTCTACCTGGAAGAACTTCACCGTTGCAGATCCAAACCTTTATACCAACCTTACCATAAGTAGTGTTAGCTTCAGCAAAACCGTAGTCTATATCAGATCTTAAAGTCTGTAGAGGTACATTACCTTCACTATATCCTTCAGTTCTAGCCATTTCTGCTCCACCTAATCTACCAGCTGCTAATACCTTAATACCCTTAGCTCCTGACTTCATAGTTCTACCAACTGACTGCTTCATAGCTCTTCTAAATGCAATTCTTCTTTCTATTGCCTGTGCTATGTTTTCAGCTACTAACTGAGCGTCCTTGTCTATATTTCTAACTTCTATTATGTTTAATATAACCTTTTTACCAGTCATCTTTTCTAACTTAGTCTTAAGAGCCTCTATCTGAGCTCCTCCCTTACCTATTACAACACCTGGCTTTGCAACATGTAGGTCCATCTTTATCTTATTAGCAGATCTTTCTATTTCGATCTTTGCTAATCCTGATGAGTATAATTCTTTCTTTAAGTAAGTTCTCAAAACATAATCTTCTTTTAGGAACTCGCCGAACTCTTTTCTATCATTAGCGAACCATCTTGAGTCCCAATCTTTAATTACACCGACTCTAAAGCCGTGTGGATTTACCTTCTGACCCATTTGTGTCCCTCCTTTTTATTAGTTTTCTCTCTCTTTAACAACAACCTCTATATGAGATGTTCTTTTTCTGATTGCAGTTGCTCTTCCCTGTGCTCTTGGCATGAATCTCTTCATTGTAGGGCCCTGATTAGCAACTATAGATGCGATATATAGCTTGTCTGCATCCATTTCGTGGTTATTTTCAGCATTTGCAGCAGCTGACTTCACTACCTTTGCAACTATTTCAGATGCATATCTTGGTGTGAACTTTAGTATAGCCAGTGCTTCATTTATATCTTTTCCTCTAACTAAGTCGCATATCTGTCCAGCTTTTCTAGATGATACACGCACAAATTTAGCTGTAGCTTTTGCTTCCATTGATAATCCTCCTTTCACCTTCAATTAGTTATTTTCTCTTTGAAGATTTTTCATCGTCCTTGTGACCTCTAAAAGTTCTTGTAGGAACGAATTCTCCCAATTTATGTCCAACCATATCTTCTGTGATATATACTGGTATATGTCTTCTTCCATCATGAATTGCTATTGTATGTTCAACGAACTGTGGGTATATTGTAGAAGTTCTAGACCAAGTCTTTATAACTTCTTTATTTCCACTAGCATTCATAGCTTCAACCTTTCTTAATAGTCCTGCATGGACGAAAGGTCCCTTCTTTGTTGATCTTGACATTAATATTCCTCCTTCCTGAGTAAATTAAATCTATTACTTAGTTCTTCTAGATACTATTTGCTTATTAGAAGCCTTATTTTTCTTTCTAGTCTTGTATCCAAGAGCTGGTTTACCCCATGGAGTAACTGGTGATGGCATACCTATTGGAGTTCTACCTTCACCACCACCGTGTGGATGGTCGTTAGGATTCATTACAGAACCTCTTACTGTAGGTCTAACACCCATATGTCTTTTTCTACCAGCCTTACCAATTACTACGTTACCGTATTCTATGTTACCAACCTGACCTATTGTAGCTCTACAGTTGATACTTACATATCTCTTTTCACCTGATGGTAATCTAAGAAGTGCCTTATTGCCTTCCTTAGCCATTAACTGAGCATCAGCACCAGCAGTTCTAACTAACTGACCACCTTTACCAGCCTTAAGCTCTATATTATGTACAGATGTACCTAGTGGAATATCCTTTAATTCTAAACAGTTACCTGGCTTGATATCTGCTCCTAATCCTGAAAGAACAGTATCTCCAACCTTCATTCCAACTGGAGCTAGTATATATCTCTTTTCACCATCTGCATAGTGTAAAAGTGCTATATTAGCTGTTCTGTTTGGATCATATTCTATTGTAGCAACCTTAGCAGGTATACCATCTTTATTTCTCTTAAAATCTATTATTCTATATTTTCTCTTATTTCCGCCACCTTTATGACGAACAGTTATCTTTCCGTGAACATTTCTACCAGCATTCTTCTTAACACTTACAAGAAGTGACTTTTCTGGCTTGTTACATGTTATTTCATCAGACTTTAATACTGTCATTTGTCTTAGGGCAGGAGAAGTAGGTTTAAACTTTTTAATAGCCATTATAATATCCTCCTTTTTTCTATTCTAATTACATTTCTGTGAAGAATTCGATGTCCTTACTTTCTTCAGTAAGCTTAACAACTGCCTTCTTGAAACTTGAAGTTTTTCCAGCTGTCTTTCCCATTCTCTTCATCTTTCCGTCATAGTTTAGAGTGTTTACTCCTGCTACTTTAACGTCAAAAATCTTTTCTACTGCTTTTTTAACTTCTGTCTTATTTGCATTCTTAGCAACAACAAAAGTGTATTTCTTATTTCCCATTTCAGTCATTGACTGTTCAGTAACGACTGGCTTTATGATTATATCGTGTGGATTTGTCATTACGCGTACACCTCCTCCACTTTCTTAACTGCATCCTTAGTCATTATGAATGAGTCACAGTTTAGTATGTCATAAACATTTAGTGTGCTTACATGACAAACATTAGCACCTTCTATGTTTCTTATAGACTTAACAAGATTTATGTCATTGTCAGCAGTAACTACTAGAGTCTTCTTTGCTGAATTAACATTCTTTAATACATTTACCATTTCTTTTGTCTTTGGAGCTTCGAAACTTATTTCGTCAACTACAATTATTTCATTATCCTGTACCTTTGAAGATAAAGCTGACTTTAAAGCAAGTCTTCTAACCTTCTTTGGTAATGAGTAGCTATAATCTCTTGGCTTTGGTGCGAATGCAACTCCACCACCTACCCATATGATAGATCTTGTAGAACCATGTCTAGCTCTACCAGTACCCTTCTGTCTCCATGGCTTTCTTCCGCCACCTCTAACTTCTGCTCTAGTCTTAGTAGACTGAGTACCTTGTCTTCTGTTAGCCAACTGGCACTTTACTGCTTCGTAAAGAACATGTTCGTTAACTTCTATATTAAATATTGAATCGTTTAATTCAATTTCACCAACATTTTGGCCTGATACGTTTAATACATTAATTTTTGGCATTGTTAATCCTCCTTTCCTTTAGTGATTAGTTAGAGCCAAGTGCTGATTTAACAGTCACTGTTGAACCCTTAGCACCAGGAATAGCGCCTTTTATTAATAAAAGATTCTTTTCAGCATCTACCTTAACTACTTCAAGATTCTTTACTGTTACTTTTACACTTCCCATGTGTCCTGCAAGCTTCTTGTTCTTAAATACTCTACCTGGATAAGCACAAGCTGCCATTGCACCTGGTCTTCTATGGTATCTAGAACCATGAGTTTCTGGACCTCTACTCTGTCCATGTCTCTTTATTGGTCCCTGGAATCCCTTACCTTTTGATATACCAGATACATCTATCATGTCACCTTCAGCAAATACGTCAGCCTTTAATTCCTGACCTATTTCATAACCTTCAAGTGCGTCTACTCTAAATTCCTTTAGGCTTCTCTTAAGTACTCCAGCTTTTGCAAGATGTCCCTTCTTAGGCTTGTTAAGTGCCTTTTCCTTTACATCATCAAAACCTATCTGTACTGCCTGGTAACCATCATTTTCGTTTGTCTTAATCTGAGTGATTACTACTGGGCCAGCTTCTACAACTGTTACCGGTACTACTACGCCTTCTGCAGTAAATACCTGAGTCATGCCTATCTTCTTTCCTAAAATTCCCTTCATGCCTTACCTCCTATTTTCTTACAGCGGATTACCCTTTCTGGATAATCATTCTAAGATATCACTATCTTAGGCGGTTTTTATAATTTGATTTCTATGTCCACACCAGCTGGCAAGTCAAGCTTCATTAAAGAGTCAACTGTCTTTGGTGTTGGGTTAGCTATATCAATAAGTCTCTTATGAGTTCTTATTTCAAACTGTTCTCTAGAGTCTTTGTACTTATGTACGGCTCTTAGTATAGTAACAACCTTCTTCTCTGTTGGAAGAGGAATTGGACCTGATACCTGAGAACCAGCTTTTTTAGCTGTTTCAACTATCTTAGTAGCTGAATAATCTAATAACTTATGATCATATGATTTTAATCTTATTCTTATCTTTTCATTCTTAGCCATTTCTTTCCCTCCTTTTGATTTATTTACCTTACCAGATAAATCAAACACCGATACACAGTTCCGGGTGTGTCGTAATTTCTTAATCGATTTTTGAATTTATCCACCCAAAACTTATCGCCTTCTCAAGCGTACTAGATAATTTTAACAAATAAACATAGATATTGCAAGCTTTTTTGTCATATTTTTTTCCTTTTTTCAAAGTTTTTTCGTCTATTAAATTTATTTGCTCATTTTCTGAATTTTTGTTCAAGAAACAACTATTTACAAGCATTTTCAATCATTATAGAATCTTAGAGGGAAACTCTTATACTCTTTGGTCAAGCTTCTGTTAAAATAAATCCCTTATCTACTGTCTAACCTATTATTTTTAACTACATCTATATATTCATATTTTTTAAATTAAATACTTTTATTTTACGTCTACCTGTATATACTACCCAATTATCCTACTTTTATCTAGATAATTATTATTTTTTATGTATATTTTTCTATCTTCCATCAAATCTACACTTTTCCTTCAATCATATGCTCATGATCAGATATTTCATGCAATCTAATTGATTCTATTTTTTAGCCCTACATATATTAAAATAGAAGGCATGCATATTTTTACACACCTTCTATTTATATATTCTTCTATTTATATATACAGTAATCTATTTACTCCCAGATTTTTCCTATATTTTCTTTTACTGCCTTTTCATATATTTTATTTGCAACTATCAAATCCTGAGTTGCTACACCTACAGTTTCAAATACTATTATTTCGTCATCGTTTTCTCTACCAATAGTATTACCCATTATTACATCTCCAATTTCACCAGTGAAATCTTTTTCTGTTATTATGCCTTTTTCCAAAGGTATTAGTATATCTCCTGATTCAGATAGTACTGCCTCTTTTGAGTCAAAGTATATCTTTGATGCTCTTGTAAGTAATACAGGATCCATCTCCTGCATGTGATGTTGATAGGCTCCAACACAACTCACCGTAGCACCTTTTTTTATCTTATTTCCATCAAATACTGGCTTGCTAGATGGAGTTACTGTTATTAATAAATCTGCATTGTCCACTGCCTCATCAGATGTTTTTACTGCGATTATTTTAGTGTCAAATTCACTTAGTTCTTTTTTCATTTTTTCAACAAAGTCAACAGTTCTTTCATAGTTTAAATCAAACACTCTAACTTCATCAAGATTTCTCACATTCACCATAGCTTCAAGCTGTGTCTCTGCCTGTCCACCTGTACCTATCAAAGCTCCAATCTTACAATCATTTTTGGCTAGTATATCAAATGCCACTCCGGAAGCAGCTCCTGTTCTAAGTTTAGTTACATAAGTTCCATCAAGAATAGAGATCACCTCACCTGTACGACCATCTATCAAAAGAACCTGTGCAGGTGCTGTTGGCTTTCCCTTATCTATATTACGAGGGAATATATTGACTATTTTAAGTGAAGCAATATCCATATCTTCTACATATGCTGGCATAAACAAGAAGCTACCATCATATTTTGGAGCCTGTATGTTTGTTCTAAGAGGCATCTGCGCTTTACCCTCTACTACGAGTTTAAATGCTAATTTATCTGCTTCTATAGCCTCTTTCATTGTAAAAATTTTCTTTATATCTTTTTCTGATAATAATAACATATATTCTACCTTCCTTTATCTACTACTGTATTTTCCGTCTAGATCCCACGGTTGCATAGCGCCACCTTCTTCTGCTGGTCTACACATCTTGGCATATATATTTAGACAACCCTTGCCTTCTTTTAGTTTTGGTCTCACCCAGTTTTTTCTTCTATTTTCTAGTTCTTCATCTGAAACAAGCATTGAAACTTCTCCATTTGGAATATCTATTACTATCTCATCTCCATTTTCGACCAAGGCTATATTACCTCCATCAAAAGCTTCTGGTGATACATGTCCAATAATTGCCCCAAAATTAAATCCAGAAAATCTTGCATCAGAAATGAGTCCTACACTCTTATGAAGTCCCTTTCCAATAAGAGCATCTATGCTTAACATAAGCTCTTTCATTCCCGGAGCTCCTTTACAGCCTTCATATCTTATCACTATAATATCTCCAGCTACTATTTTTCCAGCTTGTATAGCCTCAAATGCCTCTCTATCACCTTCATAGACCTTTGCCTTACCTTTCATATACATAACTTCTTCGTATACTGCAGTTGGCCTTACTATCGCTCCATTTGGAGAGAGGTTTCCCCTAAGTATCTTTAGACCTGGTTCGTCAAATAGAGGATTTTCCAAAGAACGTATTACCTCGTTTTCTTCTGGAGTTATAGTATCAAGTATATCCCTCCAAGTCCTGTCTTTATACATACTTGGAAGATCTGTGAATAATTTTTTTTCAAGCATTTTCATAACATTTAACACTCCGCCTGCATAATGAAAGTCCACCACAGTATATGGTCCACTTGGAACCACTGCATTTATACACTTTATTTCCTTGGCGTATCTCTCAAAATCCTCTAGAGTAATCTCAATTCCCAGTTCATAAGCATATGAAAGAATGTGTAACACTGCATTTGTAGATCCAGCAACCGCCATATCAAACATTATTGAATTCATAATTACTTCTTTTGTAATTATTTCTGATGGCTTAATATTTTTCTTTGACATTTCAACTGCGTACATTCCAGCTTCTCGTGCTTTTCTTAGCTTGGCATTATCAGTTGCTGGTATTGTAGATGTACCCGGAATTACTAGATTTAAAACTTCTCCAAGCATTTGCATAGTGTTGGCAGTACCCATAGATGGGCAAGCTCCAAACGATGGACATACATTATCTTCCATTTCCATAAGATCTTCTTCACTCGCTCCAGAAAATCTAGCAGCATCTAGATCAGCTTCCACAATTGTTTCACCACAGTGCTGTCCTGGTTGCATAGATCCACCTGTTACAACCATAGATGGAATATCTAGTCTCATAGCTGCAAGATAGCAACCAGCAATAATATTGTCACAAGAAGCTATCATAGCAAGCCCATCAAAGTTATGAACCTTTGTTACAAATTCTACTGACATGGCAACAATATCACGTCCAACTTGTTCATACTTTAACTCTTCAGCTCCATTTGCAATATTTCCACATGTTGCAGGTATCCCAAATTCAACAGGCACCCCTCCTGCTGACCAGATTCCTTCTTTTACAGCTTCTGCAATTTGCCTAAGATGTGCAGATCCTGGTGATCCAGCCATATAGGAATTTGGTAAACCTATATGTGGCTTTCTCCTAATATCTATATCTGAATAACCTGCTGCCTTCATCATAACCCTTCTGTGTGCAGCTTGAGCACCGTTCCAATAATCAACTCCCATTGAAATACCTCCTTTAAATTATACTATTTGCATTATCATATTTATTAATAGTATAATATTACATATATTGAGCCAATCAAATAAAGTCTTTTTAATGGCTACATTAAGTTTTCCTAATAGAGTTCTTTTCTAGCTATTTATCGGGCTCATATTAGTTATTTTAATATTAATTATTAGTTACTTTAATATCAATTATATTTTGGGAGGGAATTCTATGAGTAAATATGAAATTATTTTGGCAGTTTATGAGACGAAAAGTATTTCAAACGCAGCTTTAAAGCTCAACTATACTCAATCTGCAATCAGCCAATCTATCAAAAACTTTGAAAAGGAAATAGGCATACAACTGTTCAAAAGATCTAATAATGGCATGGATCCTATGCCCTATACCAAGGACATAATTGACTGTATAGAAAATGTTTGTAAATTTGAAGATAAAATATTTGAAATTTCCTCAAGTTTAAATAAGCTTGATAAGGGTTATATACGTATAGGTTCTGTTCAGAGCATTTCATACAATTGGCTGCCCGATATACTAGCAATGTTTTCAAACGCATACCCCAATATCAAGTTTCAATTAACTGTAGATGGTTTTGATGAACTAAGTAAAAAAATAGATAATAATGAGCTAGACTGTATACTTGCCTCTGAATATTCCGTCCCCAACCTAAATTTCACTGCTATTGGAAAGGATGAACTTGTTCTTGTTATGCCTTTGGATCATCCTTTATGCAATAAACTCTCTGTCTCTATCTCAGATATAGACAAAAATAATTTCATACTTTCTGCCGATGGCCTTAATTATGAAACAGGAAAAATATTTAAAGAAAATAAAATAGAACCAAAAATAAAGTATAAAATAAATGAAGATTTTACGGTCTTAAAAATGGTTGAAAAGGGCTTTGGAATTACTATCCTTCCAAGACTACTTTTGAAAGATATACCGTTTAATGTGTGCATTCGTCAATTCAACGAACACTATAACAGAGTTCTAGGAATCGCATATTCTAAGGATGTCAAACCTTCCCCAGCAACATTAAAATTTATGGATTATGTTAAAAAATGGGGAAAATTATAATTTTCATAAAATACATACAAAGAATTAGCTAGTTGAATATATATAAAAAGGACTATAAAATTTTTTATAGTCCTTTTTATTTCAAGATAAACAATAAAAAAGAGGGTAAACCCTCTTTTTATTTTTTATTATATATTAAGCTCTTCTTTTAGCTTTTTCTTCTTGAGAATGTTCCCATAGTTCATTAGCCTTATCTTTCCATTCATTGGCATATGGCATACACTTAGAAGTTAAACTATCTACTTTTTCAGGAGATATCAAGTCTGTTGAATGTGCTCCTGTTCTTTTCACCATTTCATTTAGCAATTCAGGATTTTCAAGCATTGGACATGGTCTTAAATGATTGTCATTAAATGGCTGTCCATCCTTGTAAGCCATAAATATAGGTGACTTCAAGCATTCTAGTAGAGTATTTTCTCTTATATTAGCATTAGAATAATGAATAAATACACAAGGTTCAACATCACCTGCTGAATTAATGTGCAAGTAGTTTCTTCCACCTGCTATACATCCTCCAACATACTCACCATCATTTTGGAAATCAAGCAACATAATTGGCTTTCCACCTTCAAATGCTCTTATTTCTCTTACTCTATGATAGATATATTCTCTTTGCTCTACTGTTGGAATTAATTCTGGAACAGCTCCATTTCCAACTGGCATATAGTTAAAGTACCAACTGTACATTGCACCTTTTTCTATAATCAAATCCAAGAATTTATCAGATAATACTGTCTCTATATTTTTGCTTGTATAACATATAGATGTACCAAATATTAAGCCATGTTCTCTTAATATATCCATTGCATGCATTACATTGTGGAATGATCCTTCTCCACGTCTTCCATCATTTTCTTCTTCAAAGCCTTCAACGCTCAATGTCACAGAGAAATTTCCTACTCTGACCATTTCTTTTGCAAAATCATCATCTATAAGTGTACCATTAGTAAATGCAACAAAGTAACAATCTCTATGCTTTTCACATAGTTTAATTAGATCTTTCTTTCTCATAAGAGGCTCTCCACCTGTATACATGTAGAAATATATACCTAGTTTTTTACCTTGTTGAATAACATTATCCAATTCTTCAAAAGTTAAACTTTGGTTATGACCATACTCTGCTGCCCAACATCCCTTACATTTCATGTTACACGCACTAGTTGGATCCATAAGTATAAGCCAAGGAACATTACATCCATGTTCTGCTCTCTTTTCGTTTATAATCTTTTTTCCATAGTAGGCTCCAGTAAATCCAAGATTTAGGGCAGTCATCTTGATTACATTAGTATCTAAGTTATCCATCATCTCATATACATAATTAATCCATTTACCATCTCTGTCCTTTATCATCTCTCTTACTGTATCGTAAGTAGGTTCTCCAAACATGTCTCCTGCGTGTTTTTGATAGATATCTACAAGACTAAGCATAGCTTTCTCTCTACCTTCTATATCCTTCTCTTTCATAGATTCGATAACCTTCTCTATACCTTTAGCGGCTATCTTTCTCTCTACATTATGTGCAATTCCCATATTTAAGACTCTCCTTTCACACCGTTTCGCGATTTAATAAATTTTAAAATCGCATTTTTAATTCAACTTTTAATTCTTTTAATCGCTTCAACTTATTATATGATTTCTAACAGCATATATAGATAGTAGACCTTTTTTTTAAAATAGTCAAGTAATTAGCAGATAATATTTTATTATATATCGTTAAATAGGCTTTATTTTATTATATTTTTATTATAAATAAATTAATTGTATTGAATAAATATTCAAATTATTAATTTTATTTATATCTTAAAAAGTTTACATATTTATAATAATATCGTTTATTCCAATTAATAGAGCGCTTAACCTTATAGAATTCAAACTATTGATTCCAGTATGTCTTTAGATTAAAAAGAGTTTATTTTTAAAGAATATTTTTATATATCTTAAATCAAGATTTTTTTACTTTATTTTCAACTTTTTTATATTTATATTTTTTATATATAAATATATATTATTTTTCGAATATTTTTTTGCCTTACTTACTATTATAGTACGTTTTTAAATTTAATTCAAATTGACAAAATTTGGGAAATAAAAAAAAGACCGCAAATGCGGTCTTTTATATATATATTTAATGTTATTATTCTACTATAGAAGCAACAACACCAGAAGCTACAGTTCTTCCACCTTCTCTGATGGCGAATCTTAAACCTTCTTCAACACATATAGAGTTTATAAGGTCAACTTCTATTGTTACGTTATCTCCAGGCATAACCATTTCGATACCGTCTGGAAGCTTACACTCACCAGTTACATCAGTTGTTCTGAAATAGAACTGAGGTCTATAACCATCGAAGAATGGAGTATGTCTACCACCTTCTTCTTTCTTAAGAACGTAGATTTCAGCTATAAACTTAGTATGAGCATGAACTGATCCAGGAGCAGCAAGAACCTGTCCTCTTTCAATTTCTTCTCTCTGAATACCTCTAAGAAGTGCACCTATGTTATCTCCAGCTTCTGCCTGATCTAGTAACTTTCTGAACATTTCTACTCCAGTTACTATAACCTTTCTTGGCTTTTCTGAAAGACCAACTAGTTCAACTTCATCAGAAACCTTAAGGATACCTCTTTCAACTCTACCAGTTGCAACAGTACCTCTACCAGTGATTGAGAATATATCTTCTACTGGCATAAGGAATGGCTTGTCAACATCTCTTTCTGGAGCTGGGATGTATTCGTCTATCTGATCAAAGAAATCAACTATTATGTCTCCCCACTTAGAGTTTGGATCTTCTAGTGCCATTAAAGCTGATCCTCTAACTATTGGAGTATCATCTCCTGGGAAATCATATTCGCTTAATAATTCTCTAACTTCCATTTCAACTAATTCAAGAAGTTCTTCATCATCTACCATATCACACTTGTTTAGGAAAACAACTATGTAAGGTACACCAACCTGTCTAGAAAGTAGTATATGCTCTCTAGTCTGAGGCATTGGACCATCTGTAGCTGCAACAACTAGTATTGCACCATCCATCTGAGCCGCACCTGTGATCATGTTCTTAACGTAGTCAGCATGTCCTGGGCAGTCAACATGAGCATAATGTCTGTTAGGAGTTTCATACTCAACGTGAGAAGTAGATATAGTGATACCTCTTTCTCTTTCTTCTGGAGCCTTATCTATGTTGTCAAATGCAACTTCTTCTCCTAAATGATACTTATTAAATAAAGTCTTAGTTATAGCTGCTGTTAATGTAGTCTTACCATGGTCAACGTGACCTATTGTACCGATATTAACATGTGGCTTATTTCTTTCAAATTTAGCTTTTGCCATTTCAAATTTCCTCCCTGTAATAAAATAATATTTTATTTATCTGAGGGTGATTTCTCACCCCCGTTTTTTACAATAAACTGTAAATTCCCTATAAGCATATCACTTTTTTGCTTGTTTTTCAATGTTTCCATAAAAAACAATGCGCTTTTAATTAAAGTTTTTCAGTGATATTATACACTAATTACTTACCTTCAGATATTTCCTTAGCAATAGATGCTGGAACCTGTGAATAGTGGTTAAATATCATTGTATAAGTAGCTCTACCCTGAGTTGCAGATCTTAGATCAGTTGCATATCCAAACATCTGAGATAGTGGAACGTGAGCTCTAATTACCTGTGCTCCGCTTCTAGCTTCCATACCCTGAATCATACCTCTTCTTGAGTTTAAGTCACCCATAACATCACCCATGTAATCTTCTGGAGTAACAACTTCTACAGCGAATACTGGTTCAAGTAATACTGAATTACCCTTCTTCATAGCATCCTTGAATGCCATAGAACCAGCCATCTTAAAGGCCATTTCTGATGAATCGACTTCATGGTAAGAACCATCATATAGTTCAACACCAACGTCAACTACTGGATAACCAGCAACTATACCAGACTGCATTGCTCCCTGGATACCCTGATCAACTGGACCAACATATTCCTTAGGAATTGAACCACCAACAGTCTTGTTTTCAAACTTGTATCCTTCGCCTGATTCAAGTGGATTAACTCTGATCTTAACGTGACCGTACTGACCTCTACCACCTGACTGCTTAGAGTACTTGTATTCAACATCTACTGGCTGAGTAATAGTTTCTCTGTATGCAACCTGAGGAGCACCAACCTGTGCTTCTACCTTAAATTCTCTTAGAAGTCTATCAACGATGATTTCTAGATGAAGTTCACCCATACCACCTATGATAGTCTGACCTGTTTCATGATCAGTTCTAACTGTGAATGTAGGATCTTCTTCTGAAAGCTTCTGAAGAGCTACACCCATTTTTTCCTGAGCAGCCTTTGAAGCTGGCTCTATAGCAACGAAGATAACTGGTTCAGGGAATTCCATTGATTCAAGTATGATCGGATTGTCTGGATCACAAAGTGAATCTCCTGTAGTAGTATCCTTAAGACCTACTGCAGCTGCTATATCCCCTGCGTATACTTCTGTTAATTCTTCTCTTGTATTGGCATGCATCTGTAGGATACGTCCGATTCTTTCTCTCTTATTCTTAGTAGCATTAAGTACGTAAGAACCTGAGTTTAAAGTACCTGAGTAAACTCTAAAGAATGCAAGCTTACCAACAAATGGGTCAGTCATGATCTTGAATGCAAGAGCTGAGAATGGTTCTTCATCTGATGCATGTCTTTCACTTTCTTCTCCATCTGGTAATAATCCCTTGATAGATTCTATATCTGTAGGAGCTGGTAGATAATCAATAACACCATCTAGTAATAACTGAACACCCTTGTTCTTATAAGCTGTACCACAGAATACTGGGTTCATTTCACAAGCTATTGTAGCTTTTCTTATAGCAACTTTTAATTCAGGTATAGTTATTTCTTCACCTTCAAGATACTTCATCATTAAGTCTTCATCAGTTTCAGAAACTGATTCAACCATCTTATCTCTGAATTCCTGAGCCTTCTCAAGTAATTCAGCTGGGATTTCTTGTTCTTCTATTTCAGTACCTACATCATTTTTGTATATTTCAGCCTTCATAGTTAAAAGGTCTATTATACCAACAAAGTGATCTTCAGTTCCTATTGGTAACTGAACAGGTACTGCATTAGCTTTTAGTCTGTCCTTCATCATTTCAACAACGTTGTAGAAGTCTGCACCCTGTCTGTCCATCTTGTTGACAAATGCAATTCTTGGTACACCGTAAGTTTCAGCCTGTCTCCAAACATTTTCTGACTGAGGCTCAACTCCACTCTTTGCGCAGAATACTGCAACAGAACCGTCAAGTACTCTTAGAGATCTTTCAACTTCAACTGTGAAGTCAACATGTCCAGGAGTATCTATGATATTAACTCTGTGGCCCTTCCACTGACAAGTAGTAGCAGCAGAAGTGATAGTTATACCTCTCTCCTTCTCCTGATCCATCCAGTCCATCTGAGATGCACCATCATGAGTTTCACCTATTTTATGAGTACGTCCAGCATAGTACAAGATTCTTTCAGTTGTTGTAGTTTTTCCTGCATCTATGTGGGCCATTATTCCTATATTTCTAGTTTTTTCCAATGGAAATTGTCTAGCCATCTCTTTCCTCCTTATATTACTTTAATACGCAAAGAATATTACCATCTGTAATGAGCAAAAGCCTTATTAGCTTCAGCCATTCTGTGTGTATCTTCCTTCTTCTTAACAGATGCACCTGTATTGTTTGCTGCATCCATTATTTCCTTAGCTAGCTTTTCAACCATACCCTTTTCGCCTCTTGCTCTAGTGTATGTTACTAACCATCTTAAGCCTAATGTTTCTCTTCTTTCAGCTCTAACTTCGATAGGGACCTGATAGTTTGCACCACCAACTCTTCTAGCCTTTACTTCTAGTACTGGCATTATGTTTTCCATAGCCTTGTTGAATACTTCCAGTGATTCTTCACCAGTTTTTTCTGCTATGATTTCAAACGCATCATATACTATTTTCTGAGACTTTCCTTTTTTCCCGTCATACATTAGGTTATTTATTAATTTCGTTACTACCTTACTTCCATATAATGGATCTGGTAAAATTTCTCTCTTTGGAACATTACCTTTTCTTGGCATTACGCTTCCCTCCTTAATTATAAAAGTTAAATCATAGGTACTCGACAAACATTACACTCGCCGTGATGCCATAAATAAATATATATATATATTTAAAGCATCGAACTATAATCAATTGCTGTAATCAGCTCTTTTTATTTCTTCGTGTATTAACACGTCACTTGTTTTTAGGCCCAAGCTACCCCCTCAGACTATAAACTGAGGCTTATTTAAAAGTTTTAAGATATTACTACTTAGAAGCCTTTGGTCTCTTAGTACCGTACTTAGATCTAGACTGTCTTCTGTTTTCTACACCAGCT
The DNA here is from genome assembly GCF_036639115.1 of Peptostreptococcus sp. Taxonomy (GTDB): domain Bacteria; phylum Bacillota; class Clostridia; order Peptostreptococcales; family Peptostreptococcaceae; genus Peptostreptococcus. The sequence continues at coordinate 72,339 of NZ_JAVWJH010000006.1, forward strand.
GTATCTAATGTACCTCTTAGTATATGGTATCTAACACCTGGAAGGTCCTTTATTCTACCACCTCTTATAAGAACAACACTATGTTCCTGTAAGTTATGTCCTTCACCTGGAATATAAGCAGATACTTCTATACCATTTGTAAGTCTAACTCTAGCAACCTTTCTAAGGGCTGAGTTTGGCTTCTTAGGAGTTACAGTCTTTACAGAAGTACAAACACCTCTCTTCTGTGGAGCACTTATATTAGTACTTCTCTTAGTTAGAGAGTTGTAACCCTTTTGTAGTGCTGGAGCAGTAGAAGTCTTTTCTACAGCTTTTCTACTCTTACGAATTAATTGGTTGATTGTTGGCATCAACTACACCTCCTTTTTTAAAAATTTTTCGGTCCTATAATAATAGATAACCGCTAACCACATCAGTGTGCACTGTTTTGCATACTGACTAATTGATTTTGATGCTTTTAGTATTCTACTAAAAAAAGTAACCTTAGTTATATCAAGATTACATACCTTTATATTTTAGCACTTGAAAACAGTACTGTCAACAACTTTTATAAAAAATATATTGACAGAAAAAATAATATGTTTTCATAAGACTTAGATCTTTTCACTATAATAAATTTTTGATATTCAAGCTGTCATTTATAGCTTTTTAAAAAACTAATTTTATAATTTTTTTCCAGCATATTCACTAAATCTTATCCTTTACTTACAACTTTACTGCTTTAATTTTATTATTTAGCTATTTTCTTTTACTATATCTAGTCTTTTATAAAGCTATTAAAAGCATTCATTATTAATTATAGTAAATACCTACTATTATATAGCCCTATTTTCTAGCTTCTAAACATTTTTTATTATTACAATTATATTTTTTATAATTCATATATTTTATATTGATCAATCCAATTAAAAAGGTATAAAAGCTTCTCTTTAATAGTGCCCAATCTATCCCAATTTGATTTTAAAAATTCGATTTTTCATTTTTCAATAAAAATTTTATAAAAATATTTTAAATTATAAGTAATCTATGGAAATATTTTCCTACTTTATATATAATTGTTATTAGATTTGTTTTTAAATTATTTTAAAGTGACTATTTCATTTATTTTGCGCTGCTTATTATCCGCTTTACATCTTTTGTAGAAATTTTTAGATTTATTGCTCAAAATAGCAAAAATAGTCCTTATTAACCAAACCATTGGAGGACAATATGAATTTTAAAAATGACAAACACATAATTTTCACCACTATTTTTATCACCTTATCACTTTTTATTGTTTTCACGTTTTTTTTCATGTCTGAAATAAAAAATGTAAATGCCAGCCAAAAAACTGCTGTTAAAGAAGAAGTTAAAAAAGTCAGCTTTGTAGGTGTCGGAGATAACCTTATCCACGACTCTATATATAATTCTGCTGATATGAGAGATGGCGTATTTGGCGATGGTAAGTATAATTTTGATCACCTATACTCAAATATTAAAGAGGATATTCAAAAGTATGATCTTAGATATATTAATCAAGAATCTATAATCGCAGGAGACCAGTTTGGGGCAAGTAGCTACCCTCAGTTTAATACACCTGAATCGATGATCAACTCACTTGTGGATTCAGGCTTTAATGTAGTCAATATGGCAAACAACCACTCTCTTGATATGGGCTCAAATGGAATAGAAAAATCAATAGATATTTGGAATAATACGGATAATGTGTATTTTACGGGACTGTTTAAAAGTCAGGAGGATAGGGATAATCCTTTGATTATAGAAAAAAACGGAATTAAAATAGCCTTACTTTCATATACTTATGGGACAAACGGAATACTTCCAGATAAAGACTATAAGGTATCTTATCTAGAAGAGGAGGCTGTCAAAAAAGACGTAGCCAAAGTATCTTCAAAGTCTGACTTTATCTTGGTATCTGCCCACTGGGGAGAAGAAGGTATAGAAGAAATAGACGCTAGCCAAAAGAAATTTGCAAAGCTTTTCAATGAACTGGGGGTAGATGCAGTAATTGGAACTCATGCCCATAGGATTCAAAAGGCTGAATGGTTAAAAAATTCAAACGGAAAAGATACTCTTATATACTATGGAACAGGCAACTTTGTACACAACATGTTGGGTGCCCATACCTACCTTGAAGGAATGCCTTCTTGGACCTTTGTAAAAAATGGCGATAAAAAATATATAGAAAATGCAAAATTCACACCGCTAGTCTTTCATCTAGAAAGAAATCAGTACGGTTTGGATGGCAGTGTCTATAGACTTGACAAGTACCCCCTTGAACTTGCCAACAAGCATATAGAAATGAGGGGTGCTGGGAGTTACCACATAGAAAACTATAAATCTAGCGTTAAGAAACTGATACCGAAAGATATGATAGATATGGACTTATAAAAGAAGTCAAGTTCTACATACAACAATTTATATATTATATTATACAAAAAGAAAGTTAGAGCTTAAAAAGGCCTATACTTTCTTTTTTTTTTAACAAATCTATGAATATTTAAGTAACTTTTTAGGCATCTTTATGATATTATAGTCTTAGTGAAAAATAATAATTAGGAGGTAAAGTTATGGATTTAAACAAAAGAATCGATAAATTTGCAGAGCTTGCAATAAAGACAGGAATAAATGTCCAAAATGGCGAGACTCTACTGATAAGAACTGATGTTGAATCTAAAGATTTTGCGAGAAGATGTGTTAAAGAAGCCTATAAAGCTGGCGCAAAGCATGTATATGTTGAGTACTCTGATGAAGTAATTACTAGAGAAACTTATTTATCTGCTCCAGAGGAGTCATTTGATGAATATCCAGAATGGCAATCTTATAAATATACTCAAATAGCAAAAGAAGGAGGATCTTTTCTTTCAATATTATCCTCTGATCCAGATCTTATGAAGGGTGTAGATTCTAATAGGATTGGAAGATTCCAAAAGATAGCAGGAAAGTATTTAAAGGAATGGAGATCTTTTACTCTCACAGACAAGGTTAAGTGGTCTATAGTTGCTACTCCATCTACTGCATGGGCAAGTAGAGTTCACCCAGAGCTATCAGAAGAAGATGCCATAAAGAAGCTATGGTTAGAAATATTAGATTGCTCTAGAGTGACCGATAATCCCGTTGAAGAATGGAAAAATCACGTATCAAATCTTAGCAAAAAAATGGATTTGCTAAATAAAATGAATTTTAAGAAGTTGCATTATAAGTCTTTAAAAACAGACCTTGTAATAGAACTTCCAGAAAATCATATCTGGCAAAGCGGATCTGCTAGAGATCCACAAAACATTGAATTTTGTCCAAATATACCTACAGAAGAAGTTTATTCGATGCCACATAAATATGGTGTAAACGGAATAGTTCATAGTACTAAACCTTTAATTTATGCTGGAAGTTTGATTGATGAATTTTGGATAAGATTTGAAGATGGTAAAATTGTGGATTTTGATGCAAAATCAGGGAAAGAAAATCTAAAAGATCTCATAGATACTGATGAAGGATCTTGTAGATTGGGTGAAGTGGCACTGGTTCCATACGACTCACCTATATCAAATACAGAAACAGTTTTTTATAATACCTTATTTGATGAAAATGCATCTTGTCATCTAGCAATAGGAGCAGCTTATAGCTCAAATATTGAAAATGGCGAGAATATGAATGAAGATGAAATGGATAAAGCGGGAATGAACTCAAGTCTTACACACGTAGACTTTATGATTGGAGACAAGGATTTAAATATAATCGGAGTCACAAGTAACGAGGAAAGCTTCCAGATTTTTAAAGACGGGAATTGGTCTTTTTAGGAAGGAGACATTTATATGTCATTTGAAAAAAAATTAATAGCGTTGGCATTATTTATATGTAATAGTATGGGGGCAATTGAAATTACAATTGTTACCACTGCAATACCCTCAATAGTGAAGGATCTTTCAGGATTTAATCTATCGAGCTATGTATTTTCTATATTTTTGCTGACATCTGCTATAGCGACTACAGTGTTTGGCAAACTTTCAGATATTTATGGTAAAAAGAAATTACTACAAATTGCCATCATAATCTTTTTAATAGGTTCTCTACTTTGTGGATTGTCACAAAGCATGATATTTTTAATAATCTCAAGAGCTATACAGGGACTTGGATCAGGTGCACTTACTACCCTTACCATGGCTGTTATAGGAGATGTATTTGCAGTTGAAGAAAGAGCTATGATATCTGGATACAATTCAACAGTATGGAGTGTTGCCAGTTTGATAGCACCTATGCTTGGAGGATTAATCCTTCTTAGATTTACTTGGCATTGGGTATTTTATATTAATATACCAGTTGGAATTTTAAGTTTGATACTTATACAAAAGGCCTACAAATTTGAAGACACTACTAGTTCTGAGGAGCTGGATGTCAAGGGGCTTACAGTTATGACATTATTTGTCGTTTGTCTTTTACAGGCGATGTCAGCACTTGAAAGTCATTCATTTTTAAGCTTAAATGTTATAGGACTTTTTGCTGCTGCTATGGCTTTTTTACTGATATTTATCAGAGTAGAAAAAGGTGTAAAATCTCCAGTACTTCCTTATCAACTATTTTCTAAGGAAATACTGATAATAATGATTATTACATTCTTAAATTCTATAGTTCTTATTGCAATGGACGTGTATAATCCATCCTTTATGCAAAGTGTTCAGGGACACTCTCCACTTATGTCTACTGTTCCTATAGTTCCACTATCTGTTGCTTGGGTATTATCTTCATTCTTACTTTCAAGAATCATAAGCAAGTACTCAACAAAATCTATCTTAATGGCAAGTCTAACAGTATTGGCTGCAGGTATTTTGGGACTTGTAAGCTTAAAGCCTGAATCTAGCCCGATACATATGGGAATAGCATCTGCTATTATAGGTCTTGGTTTCGGTGGAAGCTTTAATATGTTGTTATTTATAGTTCAAGAAACCCTTTCAAAAGAGGATATGGGTATGGCATCTGGTTCTGTAATGTTTGTTAGAACTTTGGGTCAGACTATAGGAATCAGCATATTTGGTCTAATCTTAAATAACTCTGTTATTAGGTATTTTGCAAAATCGGGAACAAGTATAGATACAAGTACTTTGCTTAGCAATAAATCAATAAGTCACCTAGACCTTGTATCGTCACAATTTAATGGCTATAATAATATCTATCTAGGATGTTTCATTTTGGCTGTAGTATGTGTGTTTATAGCACTTTTACTACCTGGCAAGAAGAAGCTAAGCAACTACAATTAAATAAATAACTACAATTATTGCAAATAGAGTTGAGTTTCTTACTCGATAATTGTTATAATATATTGTGGAAATTCAATAATATAGGGGGTACGGTCGGTATTCCCTATATTATTATTTATGTAAGTAAATAAAGATATTTTAAAGGAGGAGTTTATGAGAACCAACACCTTAAAACAACTTATAGTTTCTATTTTGGTAGGATTAGTATTTGGCTTAGCCCTAAATATAGGTCGTATATCAAGATATGGATTTGTAGCTAGTTTGGGACAATTTTTGTATTTCTTCATACTTCTAGGAGGAACTTTCTTCCTTACTGGACTAATGTTCAACAAAAGAGGTAGAGAAACCACTAACATGAGAATCTTTGCAACTAAAATGCAAAAAGAAGGAATTCTTATAATGGATGAGGTTGCAGATTTACCAGTTTCAGGAGAAAAAAATGTAAAAGGCTGGCTTTATCTTACTGATTCATTAGTAATCTTTGCAGATAGCCCTGACCCAGATTTAATAGAAAAAAAGGCTATGAGAATACCACTATCTAAAGTTACAAAAGTGGAGAATTTCAAACCTACATTTCTAACAAAGGACGGGATCAGAATTACTCTACAAAATGGTCAACAACACGATCTTTTGGTTGGTAGAACTGACAAATGGACTGAAGCTATAATAGAACAGGCTGAAAAACGTCAAAACAGAAAAATAGCTAGATAGAAAAAGAGACTTATCCATCGGGGTAGGTCTTTTTATTTTTAGAAATATATTTATAAGTTCTAGAGGCATCTATTGTCTAACGATTGGTTTTATAAACTCCCTATGATATACTTTTATATATATATTAACTAGGAGGAAAAAAATATGATTGATGCTATTATTGTAGCTGCAGGTTCGGGTAAAAGAATGAATTCCAAAGAAAATAAACAGTTTATAAAAATAGAAAATAAGCCCATAATAATTTGGACCCTAGAAAAATTTTATAATAACAACAATATCGACAACATTACAGTTGCCATAAGAAGAGAAGATGAAAAAGAAATGCTCTCTCTTTTAGATAAATATAAAATGGAAAATATTCAACTTGTATATGGAGGCAAAGAAAGACAGGATTCAATAAAAAACTGCCTCGATGGTATTATCCACACAGACTATGTTTTAATACATGATGGTGCAAGACCTTTTGTAAGTGATGAAATCATCGATAAATGTGTACATAGCTGCTTTTACAAGTCATGTTGTACGGGAGTTTTATCAAAAGATACTATAAAAATTGTGGATAAAGATAAAATAATAAGCTCTACACCAGATAGAAATTCCATATGGTGTGCACAGACTCCACAGGCTTTCCACATTGATGTAATAAAAGAAGCCTACCAATATGCAAAAGAAACAGGTTTTATAGCTACAGATGATGCATCCTTGGTTGAAAATCTTGGCTATGAGGTAGAAATGATCGAGGGAAGTTATAATAATATTAAAATTACAACAGAGGAAGATTTGGCAATAGCAAAATACATTGCTGAGTCTATCAAATAGGAGGTTTCAATGAGAGTAGGAATCGGGTATGACGTACATAAGCTTGTAGACAACAGAGATTTAATCATCGGTGGGGTCAAAATAGATTATAATAAGGGCCTTTTGGGACATTCAGATGCAGATGTATTGACTCATGCAGTTATTGACTCAATCTTTGGTGCTCTTGCACTTGGAGATTTGGGTAGACATTTTCCAGACACTGACCCAAAATTTAAGGGAGCTGATAGCCTAAAGTTGATGGAGTATGCATATGAATTAATGAAAGAAAATAAATATGAAATCGGTAATATTGACTGTGTTATTATAGCACAGGCTCCAAAGATGGCTCCTCATCTAGATCATATGAGATCAAACTTTGCAAATATATTACATACTAGGATTGAAAACATAAATATTAAGGCAACAACAGAAGAAGGTCTTGGATTTACAGGTCAAAAAGAGGGAATAGCATCTCAATCAATTTGTCTATTGAATAAACTTTAAAATTTATAGAAAAATAGCTCTCATCACTTGGATGAGAGCTATTTTCTTTTATTATATTAAATTATATTTTATTGTCTAAGTTAAGTCTTACTCTGTTGCTCCACCACAGCTAGAACCTGCTCCTGCTGTACATGCATAGCAATGCTTACCTGTTTTGATAGTTCTAATATCTAAAGAATTATCTCTCAGGTCAAATATATCATTTATACCTTCCATCTTCATATCTACCGCCTGGTTAAAGTCACAATCATATAGTGAGCCATCCCAAGATACAGATACTTGATCTCTACACATCATATTTTCAACTGTAGCAGCATTGAAACTATAATATAGTGTAGCTAAGTAGTCTTCCAAATTCCCACTTTCTTCTAGGAAATCTGCAAATCTACCTATTGGATTATTTGTTATAGTATACAGATTATCAAATACTATCTGATAGTCTGAGTATAATCTTTCCTTGTAAAGCTTTGTCATAGAATCCTGATCTGGAGGAAGGTATGCACCTGCTGGATTAAACACTAAGTCTAAAGCTAAGCCTGAACCCTTTCCATATCCAAGATTATTTAGCATTTGCAAAGCCTCAATTGACTTGTCAAATACTCCATCTCCTCTTTGTATATCCGCATTTTTCTTTGTATAAAAAGGTAATGAACAGACAACATCTACTTTATTATTTTTATAAAATTCTGCTATATGAGCATACTTTTGAGTGGTTAGTATTACAAGATTAGTTCTTACAATCACCTTATCAGCTATCTTTGAACTTTCTTCTACAAACCATTCAAAATCAGGGTTCATCTCTGGAGCCCCACCTGTTATATCCATTGTTTTAAAGTTGTATTTTTTAAATACATCCAAACATGCCTGTAAAATTTCTTTTGACATTTCCTCTTTTCTATCTGGACCTGCCTCTACATGACAATGCTTACATTTTAGATTACATATCTTACCTACATTTACCTGAAGTGTAGATGGATTTGCCAAAGTCTTCAAAAAAGCTTTTTCCTCTACCGAATCTTCAAACATAGGTACGCTTACCTTACTATTTATTTCTTCTATATTCATTTCTACTCCTCAAAATCTATATTATATATAGATTGCCTTATTTCATGCTTTTCTTTTCTATTATATTCTTACTCTGTACACCAAATGCTAGTGTTGCACCAGACTTAATTACTGAAGTTACATGAGCTACTTCAACTATCTGATCCTGATCGCATCCTCTTTCAAGACATGCGTTTGTATAGGCATCTATACAATACGGACACTGTTCAGCAAGCGCTACCCCCAATGCTACAAGAGTCTTTTCTCTAGTAGTAAGAGCACCTTCTTCAAATACAGAACCATAATATTCCATAAACTTATCCCACATCTGTTCTGCGTTTTCACGAAGAACTCCTTGGCCAAATTTTGCTAAATCTTCTTTTTCAAAATAATAATCCATTATAGACCTCCAATTTTTATATTATATTTCTATATTATCATAAATTAATTGAGAGTCTAGTTAATTTTTATAATTTTTTATCTATAGTTACTTGATTTTCTATAGATAAAAACAATATACTATTTTCTCTACTTAAAATCAAGGTCATTTTATAATTTTTCTACTACTTCTATAACATCTTTTACCAGTCTAGGACAAACTGTCATCAATAGATTTTTTTCTTCTATTATCTTTGCTTCACTTGGAATAGTCAGATTGTACCCTAATATATCTGAACATTTATTATCTTCTTTTATTTTTGCAAATTCTTCTTTATATTGGAAGATTTTAGAAATCATTTGACCCTTGGCTACTTCGTCTCCAGCTTTGCAGTGACCATACTTTAGCCCTAGTGCTATCAATCCTCCTACATATGCTCCACAAAGATCTGCTTCAAACATTCCAGCACCGAATGCTGCCGAACTTTTTAGAGCAATCTCTGTATCCATATTTAAATCTTTTGCTATTGCATACGATATTACTTGAGCACAATCAAATCCCTGTGCAAACATATCAGCTATCTTTTTTTCATCCATTCTTTCTCACCTTCCTTATATTTCATATAACAACACTTATATTATGATAGCATATATAAATATATTGTAAATCTTAATTTATAAAAAAGAGGTAATTTAATTGCAATTAAATTACCTCTTTTCTCTATTATTTCTTTATTATTTTATATTTTAATATGCCTTAGCAAATATTACCATATTATCTGCCTTTTCTCCGCTATAGAAACAAGTATCTCCTAGATTTTCTTGTATAAATGGTATAACTCTTATTGTTGCACCAGTTAATTCCTTGATCTTAGCTTCGTTTTCGTCATTATTCTTCCACATAACTTTGGCAAATCCATGCTTGTTTTCTATTATATCCTTGAACTCATCCATATTATTAGCTACAAAAGTGTTATCATCTCTATGCTTTTTAGCCTTATTAAATAGGTTGATCTGTATATCTTCAAGTAATTTTTCTACTGTATCAGCTATGTTATCTAGTGATATAGCATCCTTTGTAAGTTCGTCTCTTCTAAATGCAAGAGCCTGATTCTTTTCAATGTCTCTTGGTCCTATTTCTAGTCTTACTGGGATACCCTTCATTTCAGCATCATTGAACTTGTATCCTGGACTATAGTTTTCTCTGTCATCTACATTTACAGTGATTCCCTTAGACTTTAAGTCTTTTGCTATTTCATCTACTACATCGATTACTCCACCCTTATTAGCAGCTATTGGAACTATTACTACCTGTATTGGAGCCATCTTTGGAGGAAGTACAAGACCTCTATTGTCTGAATGTACCATTATAAGTCCACCGATTAATCTTGTAGATATTCCCCAAGAAGTATGATATGGATTTGCTAGATTTCCTTCTCTGTCTGAGTAAGTAATATCAAATGCCTTAGTAAAGTGCTGTCCCAAAAAATGAGAAGTACCTGACTGAAGAGCCTTACCATCATGCATCATAGCCTCTATTGTGTATGTTGAATCCGCTCCTGCGAACTTTTCACTTTCAGATTTTCTACCATCTATTACTGGTATAGCCATCAAATCTTCAGCTACTGACTTGTATGTTGCCAACTGCTGAAGTGTCTCATCTATTGCTTCCTGACGTGTTTCGTGAAGAGTATGTCCTTCTTGCCATAAGAATTCTGAAGTTCTTAGGAAAGGTCTAGTACTCTTTTCCCATCTAACAACTGAGTTCCACTGATTGTATAAAAATGGAAGCTGTCTATATGAATTAAGCCACTTAGAATACATTGTACATATGATTGTTTCTGATGTAGGTCTAATAGCTAATCTTTCTTCTAATACTTTGTTTCCACCCTGAGTTACCCAAGCAACTTCTGGAGCAAATCCCTCAACGTGTTCTGCTTCCTTATTTAGTAGGCTCTCTGGTATCAACATTGGGAAGTAAACATTCTGATGTCCAGTTTCTTTAAACATTCCATCTGCATAATCTCTGATCTTTTCCCATAGAGCAAATCCATAAGGTCTTATAACCATGAATCCCTTAATTGGTGCATAATCTACCAACTCAGTCTTAGTGATAACATCTGTATACCACTGTGAGAAGTCTTCTTCCATTGGTGTTATTTCTTCAACAAATTGTTTTTCATTCTTTCCCATTTTAATATCCTCCTAAAGCATTCTGTGTGATTTTCTCCGCCTATCCAGACTTCCTTTCGATTAGCTTTACTATACCGAATATTCAGTCATGATAGCTTTGAACTTAAATATATTAAACAGCCTTAAAAGACAATAAAAAAAGCCCTTCGTCTCCAAAAGAGACGAAAGGCTGTAAATTCCGCGGTACCACTCTTATTAGCTAAAAAGCTCACTCGATAGAATATAACGGTTCTAAGCCGTGAGAGTTTTAAACCCCTCATGCTAAAAGGCTGGTTCACTAGCTTCAATCTGGAATCTCTCACCAACGATTCCTCTCTGTATGATTTAATCAAGTTACTTTTCCTTCATCATTGCTTATATTTAAGTATATTGACATCATATAATATTTAATTTAAAATGTCAAGACCAAGTTGTTAAATAAATATATGCAGTTTAAGATGAATAAATACTGAGCTGATGCAGTTTATACCCGTCTTTTCCAGTATCTGAATATAAATAAAAATAATTGCCAATAAAAAATACCACCAAATATCATACACTTTTGTGTATTTTATAACTAAATTCCTATGCATCGAAACTGATTAAATTTTTATTTTATTTAATTTTTGCAAATATCATTCTTCCAGCTGGAGTTTGAAGAATAGATGTTACTACTACTGCTCTAGTTTCTCCAATATGGTGTCTACCGTTTTCTACAACTATCATAGTTCCGTCATCTAGATAAGCAACTCCCTGTTGATTTTCCTTACCTTCCTTGACTATGGTTACCACTATTTCTTCACCTGGTATAGCTATTGGCTTCACAGCGTTTGCAAGTTCATTTATATTTAAAACTTCTACTCCTCTTACCTGTGCAACCTTATTCAAATTATAGTCATTTGTAACTACCTTACCATTTAAAACAGATGCTAATTTTAAAAGTTTAATATCAACTTCTGCTATATTTGAAAAGTCTTGATTTGTGACTTCAACTTCTACATTTCCTTCTTCCTGAATGGCGCTTAATACATCTAATCCTCTTCTACCTCTAACCCTTTTGAGGTCGTCTGCAGAGTCAGCTATGTGTCTCAATTCATCTAATACAAACTGTGGTACAACCAATTTTCCTTCCAAAAATCCAGTCTTACAGATATCTGCTATTCTTCCATCAATTATTACAGATGTATCCAAAACCTTTGGCGGGATATTTCTCTTTGCTGCCTTTGTCTTGTCTGAATCTTTTTCTTTCTTTTCGCCTATATTCCTATTTTTTAGGAATCCTACTATTTCATCTTTACTTCGTATACCTATTCTCACACCTATCAAACCAAATATGATATATGCTATTATAGACAATACTTGCCCAACTATATATATTTTCTCAAGCAAGCTACTTAGTAAAAATGCAATTATAAATCCTATTAGAAGTCCTATCGAACCCAAAATTATATCTACCTGAGAATATCTAGACATTTCGCTATCAAATTTCATTCCTATATTTTTCATTTTTCTGCTGATACTTGGTTCTGCTATAAATAATATTAGGCCTACTATTGCTCCTAATGATACTCCTATTATATATCCATATGTTTTATTACCAAATTGAAGTAATTCAAACGGCTTCATAAATGATATATATAGGGTTGTTACTATTGCAAATCCAAGTAAGGCAAAAATAAATCTTTTAATCTTACTTAGCATATTTTCCTGCCTTTCCATTAAATCAATCTATCTAAAACTGCTAATTTCTTCATCTTAATAAGCCCATTTCTAATATAAGTTGCTCTTATTTCACCGATCCCCTCTACTTCATCTAACTGTTCTATAGAGGCATTTAGTATAGCTTGGAAGCTACCAAAAGATTCAATAAGGTTGACTATAATTCCCTGTGGCAATTTATGTATCTTACTAAGCAATCTATATCCTCTTGGATATGTTGGCTTATCTAGATTTTCATTGTATCCAGAGAATCCCATTATCTTGGCTATTTTTGTCAAATCGACTAGCTCTTCATTTGAAAGACTGCTCAACTTTTTCTTAAATAATGTTTTATTCATTTCATCCAGAACATAATCATTGATTATAAAGTCCTGTTCATCCTTTGTCCTACCTATCAACTGCTCGTATTGATTTCTTATTAGAAATCCTTCTTCACCAAGTGCCAAAAGGTACATCTCCATAGTATTGGTTACTCTTAGAACCATCTCTACCTTTGACATCGCAAACACTACATCGTATATAGTGACCATATCCGCGAACTCAAGTGCATTTAGATTTAACACAGCCTCTTCTTGAGATAGCTTTGCTTTTTCCAAAGTTTGAAATGCTTGATTCGCCTTTGAAAATAGAGTGGTTGTATTTTCCACTACATATTTCTTATTATTTTTGTATATAGTAATTATAGACCTTCTTTGCGATATGGCTATTACTATACAACCTGTTTGTTTGGCTACTCTCTCAGCAGTTCTATGTCTTGTTCCTGTTTCTGTAGTTGAAATATCTTTTCTTGGCATCAGCTGTGTATTTGCAAATCTTACTCTTTCTATATTTTCATCTAAAACGATTGCTCCATCCATCTTTGATAACTCATATAGGGAAGAAGGTGTATATTCTGCATTCAGCTCAAACCCACCATCAACCAAAGATAATATTTCTTCATCATCTCCTATTACTATCAGACCACCTGTGCCTGCCATTAACACATTGTCCAAACCCTTTCTAAGTGAAGATCCAGGTGCTGTTAGTTTCAGGATATCATTCCATTCCTTATCCTCAAATATATTTAGAATGCTCACCTAGTTACCTCCCAATACTTCATATATTGCTTGCCTTAAATTCTTAACTGGTACTATTTCTATAGTGTACTCATCTTTAAATTCATCAATATAATTACCCGCTGGGATGATCATTTTTTTAAATCCTAGTTTTTGACATTCTATAATTCTTTTTTCTATAAAGCTAACTGTTCTTACTTCGCCTGTAAGACCAATCTCACCAGTAACTGCAACATTTGCATCTACTGGTATATTCCTAAAGCTAGAAGCAACAGCTAGTGCTATTCCAAGGTCCATAGAAGGTTCATTTGTCTTTAATCCACCTACTATATTTACAAAAACATCTTGATTTTGTATCTGCATTCCTATTACTTTTTCCAAAACTGCTAGAATCAAAGCCACTCGATTGCTATCCACTCCAGTTGTAGTTCTTCTTGGATAGCCAAAATTTGTCGGAGCAACTAAAGCCTGTAGTTCCAACAACATCGATCTTGTACCTTCAAGAGTAGATACTATAACAGAGCCTGAAACATTTTCAGGCTTCTCTGAAATTAGAACTTTTGATGGATTTTCAAGTTCTATCAAACCATCACTTTTCATTTCAAATACACCCAATTCATTGGTTGATCCAAACCTGTTTTTTACTGCTCTAAGAATTCTATAAGTATTATATCTTTCACCTTCAAAGTATAATACCGTATCCACCATATGTTCAAGAACCCTTGGTCCTGCAAGAGACCCTTCCTTTGTAACATGCCCAACTATAAAAGTGGCAATCATATTACTCTTTGAAATCTTCATCAACATAGATGTAGATTCTTTGATTTGGCTCACAGTTCCAGGAGCAGAACTTATATCAGGAGCTATCATAGTCTGGATAGAGTCCACTATTATTGCATCTGGCTTCATATCTCTAATTACAAGTTCTATTGCTGCTAGGCTATTTTCTGTATAAATGTACAAATTTTCTGAATTAGCATTGAGCCTCTTCGCTCTCATCTTGAGTTGACTTTCATTTTCTTCTCCAGATATATACAAAACTTTCTTACCTTGCTTTGCTATATTGTTAGATACCTGAAGAAGAAGAGTTGACTTTCCTATTCCAGGATCACCACCGACTAATATCATTGAACCTGGTATCACTCCACTACCCAACACTCTGTCTAACTCTGCTATACTCGTTGAAAATCGTTCTTCTTTTTCTGTTGTCACTGAATTTATACTTACTGCCTTGGAATTTAGCTTTGTTGAGGATACAGTTTGTATCTTAGAGCTTTTCTTTTCTTCTACTTCTTCTACAAAAGTATTCCATTGCAGACACTCTGGACATTTACCTAGCCATTTTGGGTTTACATATCCACAGTTTTGACACACATATCTTGTTCTCACCTTTGCCATAAATTTTAACAACGCCCCCTTAAATTAACCTTAATGCTTTTTAAACTCTACTTCGCCATTAGAGAAATATGCAAGGACTTTATCGCCTGGCGCTATAGTTTTCTTAAGTACAGCCTCACTTACCTTATTGGTTAGCTTATGTTGTATAAGTCTGTTTACAGGCCTTGCTCCTTGGTTCGCCTTTGCCGCCAACTCTGCTATATGTTTATATATTGAGTCACTAATCTCTAGATCTATACCTATATCTTTCGTTCTTTCTATAAGAGTTTTCGATAATATAA
Organism: Peptostreptococcus sp.; assembly: GCF_036639115.1. Taxonomy (GTDB): domain Bacteria; phylum Bacillota; class Clostridia; order Peptostreptococcales; family Peptostreptococcaceae; genus Peptostreptococcus. The sequence goes on from NZ_JAVWJH010000006.1 coordinate 87,651, forward strand.
CTACTATCTTCTCAAAGTCAGACTTTCTCAAACTTCTAAATACTATAATGTCATCAATTCTGTTGAGTAGCTCTGGTGTAAAATAAGAAGCTACATCATTTAGAGTTCTTTCTCTTGCCTTTTTATCTAATAGATCTATCTCATCTTCTGAGTATGCTGCTTTACTAGCAGAAAATCCCATATTTACTTCATTTGAAGATTTATACCCTATATTAGATGTCATAATTATAATTGTATTTTTAAAATCTACTGTTCTTCCCTTTGAATCCGTTAGTATACCATCATCCAACATTTGAAGCAATATATTTAACACATCTATATGAGCCTTTTCTATTTCATCAAATAGTATAACAGAGTATGGATTAAACCTTACCTTCTCTGTAAGATAGCCTCCTTCTTCATGTCCTACATATCCTGGAGGAGAACCTATAATCTTTGATACAGAATGTTTTTCCATATATTCAGACATATCCACTCTTATAATATTTTGCTCACCTAGAAATAAACTCTCTGCAATAGCTATTGATAGTTCTGTCTTACCTACACCTGGAGGGCCTACAAATAAAAAGGATCCTATTGGTCGTTTTGGATCTTGCACTCCTGTTCTAGAGCGCCTTATAGCTCTTGCAACTTCTTTTTCAGCGTGCTCTTGACCTACAACTCTCTCTTTCAAAACATTCTCTAGGTTAAGTAGCCTTTCAGCTTCTTCTTCCATAATTTTATTTATTGGAATACCAGTCCACATTTCAACTACTTCCGCCACTACTTCTCCTGTTACTGTATTTTTATTATCTCTTCTTTTATTCCAAATTACTCTTTCACGCTTTATATCTTTTACCAGTTCATTTTTCTTCTTTTTGATATCAATTGCAGCTTCAAAGTTTTGATCTGCTATTACCTCTTCTAATTGTTTTTCTAATTGCTTTTCCATTTTTTCCATATCATTGATAGTCGATGGTAAAAATCTAGACTTCAACTTTACTCTTGAGCAAGATTCATCAATCAAGTCTATAGCCTTGTCTGGAAGAAATCTATCTGCTATATATCTAATAGATAAATCAACTGCTTTTTCAATTGCTTCATCAGTTATTTTAACCTTATGATATGCTTCATACTTATCTCTAATACCTTTTAGTATATATACACTTGTATCTCTATCCGGTTCTGAAACCTTTACTGGCTGAAATCTTCTTTCCAGTGCCGGATCTTTTTCTATGTGCATTCTATATTCATCAATTGTAGTTGCTCCTATTATCTGAACAGATCCTCTGCTTAGGGCAGGCTTTAAAATATTAGATGCGTCTACAGATCCCTTTTCTCCTGATGAGCCTGCACCTACTAAAGTATGCATTTCATCTATAAATAAGAGTATTTTTTCATCAGAATTGCTCACTTCATCGATGATATTTTGTAACCTTTCCTCGAAATCACCTCTATATTTTGTTCCTGCTATCAGCGATCCTATCTCTAATGAATACATTTTTTTATGAAACAATTCATCGTTATGATAGCTCATAAAGGCCAAACCTCTAGCAATCCCCTCTACAATTGCAGTTTTTCCTACTCCTGGTTCTCCTATTAATACAGGATTATTTTTTTTCCTTCTGTTTAAAATTTGCATTATTCGCTTGATTTCCTCGTCTCTTCCAAGGAGCGGATCGACACTATTTTCTTTGACATATTTGATCATATTGATTCCATACTTGTTTAATACAGGCAAGTCACTATCCTCGTCGGGATAATCTTCATTGTTCGCCCTTATATAACTTAAGAACTTTTCTTCTTTTTTATTTTCTTTGTCCAGAATCAATTTTTTTAGAATATCTATATCTATTTCTCTATTTTTTAAGATTATATTTGCTACACATCCCTCTTCACCTGTCATCGCAAAAAGAAGGTGTTCAGATGCTATGAAATTTGTGTGGTAGGAATTTGCTATTTTTTCAGCTACTTCCAATATATTCTTCATTCTAGGACTCATTTCTTTATTTTCAGCATCCCCCTCTAAAGGTTCATAGCTACTACATTCCATAATCTTATCTAGGTCTTCTTTTATATCCTCTAATTCAAGCCCCATATTGCTGAGAACATTATATGCCGTTCCGTCTCCTATGCACATCAATGCCCATAATACATGACCACTTCCCGTTACTTCATAACCAGTTTTACTAGAATATTCTCTGGCAATTTTTAATGCTTTGTCTACTCTTCTTGTATATCTATTGAAATTCATTATACTGACCTCCAATACAATTAAATAAATATTAAGTGAACCCGCAATCTATATTTTTTAAGAAAAATTAATTTTATAGCTCTATTTTACCTGAAATAATTTAAATTTAGTAAGTCTTATATACTATATTATATCACAATTTAATATAGTATTTATATTATTATTATAAATTAGGTGACGAATAAAAAGGCGAACAAATAATTTATCTGTTCGCCTTTTTGTGTTATTTTATTTTGGAATGGCTAAATTAGTTTCTTATTTTTCTTCTCCATTTACTGCCTCTATTATCTTTTTCTGATTTTCTTCTGGAACTTCTGAATAACTATCAAACTCACTTTCAAATATTCCTCTACCTTGAGTAATTGATTTAAGATCTATAGCATAGCTAAATGTTTCACTCTGTGGGGCAAGTGCCTCTAGTATTTGTTTTCCTCTAGAACTAGACTCCATACCTAGTATTCTTCCCCTTCTCTTATTCATATCCCCCATTACATCTCCCATATATTCCTCTGGAACAGTAATAGTCATCTTCATTATCGGTTCTAATAATACTGGCTTTGCTTCTTCCATACCCTTTCTAAATGCCATTGATGAAGCCAATTTAAATGCCATCTCTGAAGAATCTACATCATGATAAGATCCATCATAAAGCACCGCCTTGATGTGAGTCACAGGATAGCCTGCTAATACTCCTTTTTCCATGGATTCCAAAATTCCCTTTTCCACTGCAGGAATATATGACTTTGGAACAGATCCCCCAAATAATTCCTCTGAAAATTCAAAATCCTCATCACTTCTAGAGAATTTGACCTTTACATGACCATACTGCCCATGACCCCCAGACTGTTTTTTGTGCTTTCCTTCAACATCTGAAGATTCCTTGATAGTTTCTCTGTAAGCAACCTTTATATCGTGTAAATCTACATCCAATCCAAACTTATCTTTCATCTTTGCTATTAGATTTTTGATATGTAGTTCTCCCTGTCCTCCTATTAATGCCTGACGAGTTTCATTATTTCTATAGTAATCAAGGGTAGGATCTTCACTCACTAACTTAGTTACAATACTTGCCATTTTTTCTTCGTCTTTTTTATTTCTTGGAGTAATAGCATAATAAATCTGTGGTCTAGGGAATTTAAGCTCTATCTCAACCTTTGAATCTAGACTTGTTGATATACCATCTCCTGTTTGAATTTCAGGAAGTTTGGTTGCCACTATAATATCTCCTGCATATGCCTTATCCAGTTCTATTAACTCTTCTCCTCTAATCGTATATATATTTGCTATTTTAGTCTTATTTTTTGTTCTTAAGTTATAAAATTCTGTATCCTTTTTTATAGAACCTTCTGTTATTTTTATATAAGAAATCTTCCCTACAAATGGATCTATGAAAGTCTTAAATACGACTCCATTAAAAGGAGATTGCTCATCTGTAAAAGATGGATCTATATAATTTTTAAGAGATGCTAAAATCTCCTTAGTACCTACATTATTAATTGTTGATCCTGATATTACTGGGACAATATCACCCTTTTTAATTCCTACTGTAATACCATTTCTTTTCTCTTCTATCGTTAGTTCTTCGCCCTCGAAAAACTTCTCTAGATAATCATCATCTGTCTCTGCTATCAGTTCCATCAAGGCTTCATATGCTCTTTCGGCCTGCTGTCTGAATTCATCATTTAAGCCTTCATAATCTTCAAACACATTATGTAACTTTATAAACTTACCATCTTTAAACTCAGGAGAGATCATCGGTATTATCTTATTTTCAAACTTTGCATCAAGCATTTCTATAACATCTTTATATCTAGCTTTTTCATTATCTATTTTATTTATAAACATTATCTTTGGTATACCCTCTGTAAGTTCAAGAGCTTTTTCAGTTCCAACCTGCATAGGATCGGTAGCGTCAATTACTATTATAGCTGCATCACTTGCAGACAATGCAGATATTACATCACCAGTAAAATCAGTATATCCAGGTGTATCTATAAAGTTAAATTTACAGCCTTCATACTCTACTGGCATTAGACTCATGCTATAAGTCATCTGCACATTATTACTTAACTTGGGAATTTTGTTAACGTTTGCAGCATGGGCAATAGTTTCTAATAAATTAGTCTTACCGCATCCGCTGTGACCCAACACTGCAATATTTCTTATCTTATCACTATTATAGACTTTCATATGAGCACCTACCTTTATTTTTATTACCGAATTTTAAAATTACTTTACACCACTATTCATTTTAGATTTTAACTGATAGTATTATAAAAGATTATATGCTTTTTAACAAACTTTTTAAAAAACGGTCATTAATACTAGAAAATTCAAAAAATTTTTTCTATTTGATTTTAATTATAAACTTTATTGATAAAAAAGTCAATCTTAGATTAGTTTATTGCTATGACTCTATCCTTTCATAAATTTTCTATATTTATGGACATTATTTATATAATACTTTAAAAATAAATAAAAAAAAGAGCTATTATAAGTCATAATAGTCTCTTTTTCATCTTATTTTATTGATATTTTTTTTACAATTAGCCTCTATTTCAAAAAACTAAATTACTTTTTGAAAAAAGATTCAAATATTTTTATTTTTATATTCAAGATATCTAATATAAATTCACTTTAATAAATTATTTTATTAAGCCACTATTATTATAATTTAGAAGCTTATTATATTTATTTTAGTTACTTAACTGCTGAATATCCCTTAGTCTGCTAATTCAAGCTGTATTAATAGCTGCTTGTCTATTACCATCTGACCTTCAGATACCTTAATATCTCTTACCTTACCTGCAGCCTTTGCCACTATGTTAGTCTCCATTTTCATAGCTTCAATTACTATTAGAGGCTGATTTTCCTTAACTATATCGCCTTCCTTAACCAAAATCTTAGCTACCTTACCTGGAATACTTGCTCCTATCTGATGAGGGTCATTCATATCTGCCTTTTCAACATTGACAATCTTACCCGCATAGTTGCTGTCTAGTATATCTACATCTCTTAGCATACCATTTAATTCAAATGTAAGAGTTCTAGTTCCATCTTCTTTTGGTTCTCCAATGTCAACAAGTTTAATAGTTAACACCTTACCTTCTTCTATTTCAACTTCACACTCTTGTCCCATATTCAGACCATAGAAGAATACATCACTTTCAATCTTGCTTACATCATTAAAATCTCTAACATGAGCTATATAGTCATCAAATACCTTTGGATATAAAGAGTAGCTAAGTACCTGTCTATTTGTAGGATCCTTGATATCTAAATCATCTCTAAGGTGAGTTTTGATAGCTTCAAAGTCCTCATCTGGAAGTAATGATCCTGGTCTAGCAGTGATAGCTTCTTCTCCCTTAAGTACAACTTCTTGAAGATCCTTTGGAACTCCACCCATTGGCTGACCAATCATACCCTTACAATAGTCAACAAGAGAATCAGGGAATGATAGATTCTTTCCTTCTTCTATTATATTGTCTTCAGTAAGATTATTCTTAGTCATAAATATTGCAAGGTCACCTACTACCTTAGAAGATGGAGTTACCTTTATGATATCTCCAACTATCTTATTTGCAACCTTATAGTTATCCTTTACATCTTCAAATCTATTTACTAGACCCAAGCTATCTGCCTGAGGCTTAAGATTTGTATACTGACCTCCTGGGATTTCAAAGTCATATATCTCCGCATTTGATGTCTTAAGATCACTTTCAAACTTATAATACACTTTTCTTAAATCTCTATAATATTTTCCTAATTCATTGTAACCAAACATATCTATTTGAGGGTCTCTATCTGTAAACTTAAGACCTTCCATAACAGAGTTTAGAGATGGCTGTGAAGTAACACTTGCCATAGATTCTAATGCTCCATCAACTATGTCTACACCTGCTTGTGAAGCCATTAGAAGCGTTGCTACACCGTTACCACTTGTATCGTGAGTATGAAGGTGTATTGGAGCCTTTACATTTTCCTTAAGGGCCTTTATTAGCTCATATGCAGCATATGGCTTTAATAATCCCGCCATATCCTTAATACCGATAATATCAGAACCTGCAGCTTCTAGCTCCCTTGCCATATCTACATAGTAATCTATTGTATATTTTGACTTATCTGGATCAAGTACATCTCCTGTATAGCACATTGCAGCTTCAACTACCTTACCAGTATCCTGAGCTATTGCTATTGATTGCTTCATATTTTCAACCCAGTTTAATGAGTCAAATATTCTAAATACATCTATTCCTGAGTTTGCACTTTCCTTGATAAATTCCTTAATTACATTGTCTGGGTAGTTCTTGTATCCGACAGCATTTGACGCTCTTAAAAGCATCTGGAAATTGATGCTTGGTATAGCTTCTCTTAGCTGCTGTAACCTTAACCATGGAGATTCCTTTAAGAATCTGTATGCAACGTCAAATGTTGCTCCACCCCACATCTCAAGAGAGAACATATCCTTTTGATAGTGTTCAGTCGCTTCAGCTATGTTCATAAGGTCAAATGTTCTAAATCTAGTTGCCAATAAAGACTGATGAGCATCTCTCATAGTTGTATCTGTAAATAATAATTTCTTTTCTTTTCTTATGTCATCAATATAGGCATCTTTACCTAGTCTTAAAAGTTTATCTCTACTACCTTCGACCTGCTTTACTTCTCTAGTTCTAGGTTCATATAATGCATCGAATGTTCTTCTTTCCTGACACTTATTTTCATTTACTACTACGTCACCTATAAACTTAAGAAGCTTAGTACCTCTGTCCTTACTTTCTGCAATATCGAACAGTTGAGGATTTTCATCTATAAAGTTTGTACTACACTTTCCTTCTATAAACTGAGGATCTAGAAGAACGTTTACCAAGAAACCGACATTTGTCTTTACTCCTCTTACTCTCATTTCCTTTATAGATCTGACCATCTTTCTGATGGCTCCTTCAAATGTTCTGTCATATGCTATCGTTTTTACTAGTAGTGAATCATAGTACGGACTGATAGTTGAACCAGTAAATCCATTACCACCATCAAGTCTTATACCCGCTCCAGAACCTGATCTATATACCTGTATCTTACCTGTGTCAGGCATAAAATTCTTCTTAGGATCTTCTGTTGTTATTCTACACTGAATAGAGAAACCTCTTACAGTTACATCATCCTGGCTCTTAAGATTAATTTCTGGATCTGATAGTTTATAACCTTCAGCTATCAGTATTTGACTTTGAACGATATCTATTCCTGTCACCTGTTCAGTAACAGTATGTTCAACCTGAACTCTAGTGTTCATTTCTATAAAATAATGATTGCCATGCTTGTCTACTAAGAATTCTAAAGTACCTGCACTTGCATATCCAACATATTTAGCTATCTTAACAGCATCACTACAGATCTTTTCTCTAATGTCTTCTGCAAGAGAAAATGCTGGAGCATGCTCTATAATTTTTTGATGTCTTCTTTGTACAGAACAGTCTCTTTCGTATAGATGTACGATATTTCCATACTCATCTCCTAATACTTGGACTTCTATATGTTTTGGATCTTCTATATACTTTTCTATAAATATTAAATCTTCACCAAAAGCTTTTCTTGACTCACTTCTAGCATTTTCAAATTCTCTTTCTAAGTCATCTGCCTGGCGAACTATTCTCATTCCTCTACCGCCACCGCCATTAGAAGCCTTTACCATTACAGGATATCCTATAGTTTCAGCTACTTCTTTAGCTTCTTTTACAGATTTCAATGATTTTTCAACACCTGGTATAGTAGGAACATCAGCCTCATGCGCTACAAGTTTTGAGTTGATTTTATCTCCTAGTTTCTCCATTATATCTGAACTTGGCCCTATAAAAGTGATTCCATTTTCTTCACACTTTCTCGCAAACTCAGCATTTTCTGATAAGAATCCATATCCTGGATGTATTGCATCTACCTTTTTTCTCTTTGCTAGAGATATTATTCCATCAATATCTAAATATGCATCTACTGGACCTTTTCCTTCACCTATAAGATATGATTCATCTGCTTTTGTTCTAAACAGACCGTACTTGTCTTCCTCACTATAGATACCAACGCTTCGAATCTGTAACTCCGCGCAAGCTCTAAAGATTCTAATTGCAATTTCACCTCTATTGGCTACTAAAACCTTGTTAAACTTTTTAAGCATAAATTGCCCTCCACTTTATTTTTTATTCAATGTATCTATTATATCTCAATATCACTTTATTTTGAATATCTTTTATTGAATTACTAATAAATTAATGAAATAAACTATATTTTCTAACTTTATGTAGAGTTTTAATCTCATATTTTTCATAAAAAAAAGCCCTAGCAATGTGCTAGAGCTTACTACGTGGCTACTTCCTACTCTCCCAGGCAGTTT
>NZ_JAVWJH010000007.1:0-30410 GCF_036639115.1 Peptostreptococcus sp.
GGCAGTTTCCCACCAAGTACCTTTGGCGCTGGAGAGCTTAACTTCTGTGTTCGGGATGGGAACAGGTGTATCCTCTCTGCTATAATAACCACATTACTTTGTTCACTTTACTTTGCTTTATGTTTTTTTGTTTTCGCCCTGTCTCTCAAGGACAAGTATTATATTATCATAATAGTATTTAGGAGTCAACACTTTTTATAAAGTTTTTTTATTTTTTTTGTTTTTTTTATAAAAAACGAACTTTATTTGCATCGTTACCTTTGTTCATTCAGTATTATACGTATTTTATATTGTAATCATGTGTTAATATACTTATTAGCATTATTAAGATTATTATAATTTATATAAAATATATTTATATTTTTTTCTTAAATATGCATTTTACACGCATATCCTTCCTTTTTCATATAAATATTTGTTTATTTTTATATAATTTTTTTAATACAATATGAATGTTTATAACTAAATACCCAAAAATTGATAATTACACTTATGATTTTTTGTAATCTATTACTCTTCAATACAAAATCACCAAAACTTTTATAGCTCCTAGGTAAGCGTTATATATATCGCCTACTAGTATAGTATAAACAATTTTTCACTTTTTGTAAAACTAATCTTATTAATATTCCCATAAAAGAGTTTGCCTATACTGTCTATTACTATAATAAAAACAAGATAACTCATAGTATAGTAGACATTTATTATCTACTTCACGGCTGTTTATACCTATAAGTTATCTTTATTATTTTATTTTAATATCTGTTTTTATTCTTTTTTTATACAGTTCTTCTTTATATACAGTCTTCTTTATCTACTATCCTATTTGATCTATTCTTTATAGACCATATTTATTTGCTGTTATATTAATCTATTAGACTGCCACTAAGCTTTTATTTAAGGCTTTGGCTTAGCTTAACTAATTCATCATTTCTATAATGTGAGTATTTTGCATTTATAGCTATAAAGGTATCTCCAGTATCCACGTCTATATTATACGAGTTCGATAGTATACCTTTATTGCCCTGTATATCCACATACTTAATATCATCTCCATCAGTTACATAAGCAGTTTCTTCAGATGCGACTCTCTCAGATATGGTAACCATATCTTTACCCTTACTTTGGTATACAGTGGCATACTTACCACTAATCTCTCCAGTTTCCTTATCTTTCATCACTTCTATTTTATTAATATTAAAGCCCTCTAATACTTTAGGCTTGAAATCCAAGACCTTCTCGGCCTCTTCTACTGTTTTATAATTTATATATTCTACTACATCTTGCTCTTCTTCTTTATAGTTTCCATTTCCATCTATAGGAAGACTCTTTATTTTTTCTCCATTTTCATCATATAAGACCTTCATCGCTCCATTGATTTTTTTTACCGGTTTTCCATTTTTATCAAATACCTTACCGTCAAGTTCATTTGGTAGTGTCATCTCTATCTCTGAGGGGTTCACATCATACTCTTCTTCTACTACGGTCAGTTTGCCCGAGTGATACTCTTTCGTCACCGTAAAGAAGTCCTTACCTATAGTAAGAGATGTTCCTAGACCAATCACAAGAACAAATGCTGCAATCGAAGCTGCCATAACTTTTCTTTTCTTTGTTTTATTCTTTCTAGATCCCTTATCCAAAAAGCTAATGACTTTCTTCTTCTCATTTTTTTTACTATTATAGAAGTCTTCTTTATATGCATCTATATCATCTATATCCATATCGTCATATGTAGCTATATTATCTACATCTGTATCATCTCTTGATTTTTCGTATTTGCTCTCTTCTGCTTTTATCCTATCTTCTAACCTTTGCCTTATTCTCTTTTTTGTTTCATTATCCGCCGAGTATTCTTCATCTATACTCTTTTGAATTTTCTTTTCCAAGTTTTCATCAAACATATTATCTATTTTTCCCTTATTTTTCACACCTACACCTCCAACTTCTTTTGTAATTTTTTAATGCTTCTAAACAAAACTACTCCCACATTTGAGCTTGATATTTCCATTAGCTTTGCAATCTCCGTATTTTTCAGACCTGCTCCATACTTATAAGTAATTACTTGTCTTTCATTTTCATTCAATGTATCTATTGCCTCTACTAGTTCTTTGTTATTTACCTTGCTATCTATTACTACTTCTGGTGCCATACTTATATCCGATGCCTCTGCTATATTGTCCATGCTTACAGTTTGTATTTTATTTTTTCTATAGAAGGATATAATTTCATTTCTTGCAATTGCAAATATCCAAACATCTAGACTTCCTTTCTCACACGAGTAAGACTCTAGGTTTTTATATATATTTTCAAATATATTTACAGTTATATCTTCTGAGTTCATATTATTTCTAGTTTTCATTTTTACGAATTTGTAAACACTCGAAAAATAAGACTCATATATTTCTTCAAAGCTCATATTTCACCTCCATAATTAGATTTTTATTTAGACCTTCACATATATATACGCAATTTAACAGCTTCCATTAACAAATTCCATAAATTTCACTAAAATTTTTAGAAATTTATCTTTTTCTTTTCTTTATAATTATTATATATTTCTCTTTTCAAAGACAATTTATATGATTTATTACTATATGAGACTTTTTATACAGTTTCTTACTATATCAAAGAAAAATATAAATTTTATACATCACTAAGCAAATATAGTTTCATCTTAATCATATCAGCTTACTTCTATTTTTATTACGCTAACTTTTTCTGAAAAATACACACTTTATGGTGTTATCTATGTGTATACTCATCTACATAATTATAGATATGCACTTTATGCACTTTATTTAGATAAATATATGAGTAATATAAATTGCCTTTAGTATCACCTAACTATAGATACTAACTTATACATTCTACTTATAGCTTAATTATCATTTTTTCTATATAAATCCATTCTTAAATTTTTTGCTTAATTACTTAACTTAGATATCGATAAAAGTATATTTTTATAAATCATTTATTTTTAGCCATACTGCATAAAGCTATATTCTTTCCATAAATTACCACCTAATATGGTTTACCTTTGTTATCGATACTGACTAATTACACTAAAAGCGATATCTAATCTTTAACGCAAAAAAAAGCACAATACCCATATCAATACAAATAGGAAACACAATACCCATGTCACACTTGCTATGACAGTTTTCGCCATAAATATCGCCACTTTTTTTATAAATAAGACTCAATTTATATTTTTAATATCAGCGGGGTCAATAATAACAAAAAAGGAGACACCCTAATAGGGTGTCTCCTTGACTTTTTCAAATCAATTTTATTTATAATAATTGATTTGATTATTTTTTTATTTTACTTTAATACTCTCTTTGCAGTTTCTACTACATTTTCAGTAGTAAATCCGAAGTGCTTGAATAGTTCTCCAGCTGGAGCAGATGCACCAAATGAAGTCATTCCTACTACTTCTCCATCAAGACCAGTATATTTGAACCAAGGCATAGTTGCGCCTGCTTCTATAGCTACTCTAGCTCTTACAGAAGATGGTAGTACAGTTTCCTTGTATACAGCCTCCTGAGCATCAAATATATTCATACATGGCATAGATACTACTCTTACAGACTTACCTGCCTTTTCTAGTTCTGCCTTTGCATTTATAGCTACTTCTACTTCTGAGCCTGAAGCCATAAGTATTAAATCTATATCATTCTTATTAGAAGCTTCTTCAAGTATGTATCCACCCTTGAAAGCTTCCTTAGAAGATCCTTCTAACTGTGGCAAGTTCTGTCTAGTAAGAACTATTGCAGTTGGAGTTGCTTCAGATTTCATAGCTGTTGCCCAAGCTACAGCAGTTTCAGTATAGTCAGCTGGTCTATATACATTTAGATTTGGTATAGATCTAAGCATTGAAAGTTGTTCTACTGGTTCATGAGTAGGTCCATCTTCTCCAACACCTATACTATCGTGAGTAAGCACATAAGCAACTGGTAGACCCATAAGTGCAGCTAGTCTAATCATTGGCTTCATGAAATCACTAAATACAAAGAATGTTGCACAGAATGGCTTTAATCCACCATGTAGGTATATTCCATTAGTAATAGAAGTCATAGCCATTTCTCTAACTCCAAAATGAATGTTTCTTCCTGATCTATCTTTTGCAGAGAAGAATCCTTCTCCCTTCATCTCAGTCTTGTTTGATGGTGCTAGGTCAGCAGATCCACCCACCATATTTGGACAAATATCTTTTAACTTATTTATTAAATCTCCAGATACTGCTCTTGTAGCCATTGCCTTATCTTCATGAGCCCAATATTCCTTTGAATCCATTATTTTACTTTCATCAAATTCACCAAAGAATAGATCCCACTTCTTCTTTTCTTCAGGGAACTTATTTGCATATTCTGCAAACATCTTATTCCATGCTTCTTCCTTCTTAGCATTTGCTTCTGCTATAGAATTGTAGTGAGCATATATATCTTCTTCTACTTCAAAGGCAGTTTGACTTTCCCAGCCTAAGAACTTTCTTAATTCCTTTACATTTTCTTCGCCTAAAGGTTCGCCGTGAGCTGAAGCCTTACCAACCTTTGCTGGAGATCCATAACCTATCTGAGTTTTACAGATTATGATAGATGGTCTTTCATGATCAGCCTTAGCTAGTTCTATAGCAGTCCCTATAGCAGATAGATCATTTCCATCTTCTACAGTCTGTACCTGGAATCCAAAAGCATCAAATCTCTTGGCTACATCTTCAGTGAAAGCTGCTTCAGTGTCTCCTTCTATAGTGATGTTATTTGAATCGTATAGTACAACTAACTTGTCTAACTTTAATGTTCCTGCTAAAGAAAGTGCTTCATAAGAGATACCTTCCATTAAACAACCATCACCAGTTAAGGCAAAAGTATAATGATCAACTACAGAATATCCTTCCTTATTGAATTCACTAGCTAGATGAGCTTCTGCCATAGCCATACCTACTGCAGTAGATACACCTGCTCCTAGTGGTCCAGTTGTAGATTCTACACCTATTGTATGCTTATATTCAGGATGTCCTGGTGTAAGCGAACCGAACTGTCTAAACTTCTTTAGTTCATCTATTGTCATTCCCTCATATCCAAACATATGAAGTAATGAATATAATAATGCAGATCCGTGACCTGCAGATAATATAAATCTATCTCTATTTTCCCAGTTTGGGTTCTTTGGATTGTGGTTCATATGGTTTGCCCATAGTTCATATGCCGCTGGTGCAGCACCTAAAGGTAGTCCAGGATGTCCTGAGTTTGCCTTTTGTATCTGATCAGCAGATAAAATTCTCAAAGCATTTACAGCTTTTTGATTGATGTTCATTAAAAATTCCTCCTAATAATATAACTTGCTCTAGTATTAGATTTTCCAACATTGATATTGAATTACCTTCATCAGCACAGTATGAAAATTTTTTGCATTTTCAAACATTGCTGGAATATCACCATTTATATGATACTACATTTTCCACTTTTCTGAAACAAGTATTTTAATTTATTCCCTTTTTTCTGCCATTTTTGCTTTATTATTATCAATATTTTCTTATTTAATGTCCCGATATGGAATTCTTATTTTTTTCAAAAAATATCTATCTTAGATTTTTCACAAAAATAACAATATAAGACTTTCTTTTTCATGTTAAAATAGTATAATATAGTAATTAATAGGAATGAAGAAAGGAGGAAGACCTCTTCCATCCAGAAAGTTTCTTGGGAAGGGTTCAATTTCGACATGAGCAAAAAAGAAAAGAAAGATTCACCAAAGAAAAATCATTGGGTATTAAAGTTTTTAGCTTTTACTCTAGTTTTATTAGTAGTCGCAATCTTGGGAGGAAAAGCAAGTTCAACATTACCTAATATTATCGGTGTAATTTATGTAGTAGCAGGAATTGCTTGGTTTTATAAAAACACAAAGCCAGTCAAAGAAGCCTCTAGATAGTCGTAAAAATAATTAAAAGAAGAGCTCTGCACTTGCAGGGCTCTTTTTCAGTATTATCCTTATTTTCTTTTAATTATTATCTTATATTTTTAATTACTATCTTATTAATTTTCTAAATAACTTTGTCAGTTGTCCTAATTCTTCTCTAGCTATTTTTTTAAATTTTTCAATAATAAAATTTTATCTACATTATATATTTTTCTAATCATAATCTTTCATCAAAGACATATAATTAAGAGCATTTTCTTTTATACCCTCAATTTCTTCTTGAGACAACTTTCTCACTGCCTTAGCTGGAGATCCTAAAATCATGCTACCTGACTCAAACTTTTTATTTCCCGTAATTAAGGCACCTGCTCCAACTATGCAGTTATCTCCAATTACTACATCATCTAAAACTATTGCTCCCATACCTATCAAAACATTGTTACCTATAGTTGCTCCATGAACTATAGCTCCATGTCCAATAGATACATATTCTCCTATCTCTGTATCTGAATATCCATGTATTACTACACAATCTTGAATATTACTGCACTTTCCTACTTTGACAAACCTTTCTTGGTCTCCTCTTATAGATGCACTTGGCCAAACACTTACCTGCTCACCTAGCTCAACATAGCCTATTACGCTGGATGCTATATCAACATAACTTGATTTTGCTATTTTGGGTCTCTTGTCCTTATAATTTCTAATCATTTCTTCCTCCTATTTTTAATTATTTTTCTATATCTTCACTGCTTCATACACTTTTCTCTATTACTTTATAAACTCTTTACTATTTTGTAAGCTTTATTAACCGTTAGTTAATAATCGCTATATTAACTTGGATTATTATATACACAATCATTGTAAATCCACACTCTTGCATTTACCTATAGTAGATCTTCAATACATCTTGGCAGCGACTTTAAATTCAGCTTCTTCCCCACAGAATACAGTATCGGTATATTTATATTATAAGTTGACAGTATCTCTTCTTTATCAAAAAACTCTTCTCTTTTACAGTCTACTATTATTTTACCCTTATCCATCAATATTATTCTTTGTGCCCATCTCCATACAAAATCAATGTCATGAGTTGATGCAACGATCCCTATGCCTTTGTCAGAAAGCATATCTAGGCTTTCCTCTAGCTCTCTAGAACTTTTCATATCTAAACTTGCCATAGGTTCATCAAATAATATTATCTCTGGCTCCATAGAAAGTATCGATGCAATGGTTACCTTTTTTTGTTCCCCACCAGATAGATACTGTGTAGCTCTATCTCTATAATCTAGTATAGACAATATCTCCATAGATTTTTCTACTCTACTTCTTACTTCATCTATTGAAATACCCAAATTCATAGGTCCAAAGCTAATCTCTTCATAAACGTTGGAAGCTATGATTTGATCATTTGGATTTTGAAATACTATTCCCACAGACTTTCTCACTTGATTTATTTGAGAACGTTTATTGCTGAGTTTTTTATTTTTTAAATAGATATTGCCAGAACTAATCTTATTTATCATATTGCAAGCAAGAAATAAACTACTCTTTCCAGATCCATTTTCTCCTATTATAGCTACTTTTTCACCACTATACAAACTAAGAGATATATCATCTATGGCTATGTTTTTCTTATCATAACTAAATTTAATATTTTCGAGTCTTAAAATTTCCTTGGCCTCTTCTTTCATATCTATCCTCCTAAAATTTATACACTTATATTTTACTATATATTAAGCTACTTTGGTAAGCTAAAACAAAAAAACAATAGTCATAAATCAGACTATTGTTTTTTATTAAATATTATTATTTTATTTTAAAGCTATTAGATACTTTTTTTCTCTTTAAGCAATATACCTTATACTTGCTTTATTTTAAGTGATACACGCTATTTTTTCTTCTTAACTATTGGATTATCCTTCAAAAAATCAATTTCTCCACTGTAAGCTCTTGCTTCCATAGAATCAAACATTTTTGATGAAGCAAGATAGCTCCTTCTCAATAAATTAGAATATAACTTGGCTGTAGTTTTGATACTGCTCTTATAGTCCACATACCCTAATCTACTTTTAGCTGATAGCTTCATACTTATATACATATTATAAATAATAAATATACATCTATAAATCAAATACATCAAATCTATAAAAATATGTGGTAACCTCAAACTCTTCATCGAATATATTATTTCAGACATTGGAGTTGTCAGACTAAGTATATAAAGCGAACTTATTGCTCCAAAGGACTTTGCTACTAAATATCTCGATTGAATCTGAGAGGCTTTAGATATGCCTATGTATCCATTTAAAAATTTCAAACTTATTATATCAAATTTCATATCAGAATAATTTACCAATATAGCAAGTACTCCTACAAATATAAAAGTCATTGGTATAGATAAAAACCTTATATAGCTTTTTAAATCCATTTTGCCCACTAAAACTATAGTTATTCCAGAAATGAAAAATACTGCCAAATTCACATATGAATTTTTTGATAATAAACAAACTAGTATTAAGGTAAATGATATCAATATTTTTATATTACTATTTATACCATATAGCCTATTTTCTCTTGATGCTCTATCAATAGATAAAATTGAATCTTCAGCTGAAGTCGAATAAATTGTTAGCAAAAAAAATAAAAATAAACATAATACTAGCAAGGGTATAGTCAATACAGACTTGTAAAACATTCCAAATATAGTAAGCCCCATAATTATAGCTACAAAGATCATATCATCTACCTACCTATCTCGAGTATTTTTTTCTAGCTACTAAATATCCAAATACATAGGCAACTATAGCTACCCCTATTCCTGTTTGAACACAAAATAGCAAGCTTTCAACTTCTCCAGGTATTTCTCCACCAATCAAGTCTTCCATAACAGGAGTAAACCAAGGTTCATAGTCTTCACCCTTAATTTCTGCTACTACTTCACTACCAGCATCATCACTACCTCCAAACTCAGCACCTTTTAATGCAAATAATGGAAATATAGAAATAACTAAAACCAAAACTATTAATACAAATACTGTTTTTTTATTACTCTTTTTATTTGTATTACTTGACTTATTCACATCTTCAACACCCATAGACTCACTTTTTCTTGAATTTTGCTTTATTTTTTCCACAGAATCCACAGTTTTATCACCATTTTTTTTAACATCTTTTAAATCTGACATATCTATACCTCCCCATAGTAATTTAGTTCCTCAAGCTCTGGAACCGCATAGCTTTCAAGGCCAATAATTATTAGAACTGTCAATATTCCTTCTATTATAGCAAGAGGTACTTGAGTAGGGGCAAATACTGCCAAAAACTTTGCCATACTTACAGCTACTCCACCAGTTGGACTTGGATATGCTACAGCAAGCTGTATAGACGTTACACAATATGTAATTAAATCCCCCAAAGCCGCTGCTATAAAAATATTTAATCTTCTATTCACTTTTAATTTTTTACCCAAATTATAAAGTAAATATACAGCTATAGGACCTGCTATAGCCATACTAAATGTATTTGCTCCCAAGGTAGTCAATCCTCCATGCGCCAAAAGTATCGCTTGGAATATCAATACAATAATCCCTAACACACTACTAGATGTTACTCCAAATAAAATTGCAGCCAAACCCGTACCTGTCATATGACTACAGCTACCTGTTACTGAAGGTATCTTTAAAGATGAAACTACAAATATAAAAGCCCCAGACATGGCCAAAATCATGATCGTTTTTGGTGAATTCTTTACTGTTTTTTTTATATTAATTACTCCTAACACCAAAAAAGGAAGGCAAATTGCTGCCCATACTACACAGTGTATTGCTGGAAGGTAACCCTCCATTATATGCATTGCAGAAGAATCTACCAACATACACATAAAAAACGAAAGTACTAAAGATGAAAATAACAGTCTCTTTTCTTTCCTTGAATAATTGCTCATTTTTTCCTCCTAAAATATTTATTTAATAATGAAAAAGACTATATGATCATATAGTCTTTTTCATTATATCTTATTTTCACTTACTATTGTAATTTCTTATATGTTTTCTTCTATAAATTTCTTAAAATTAGCTAGATATCTTTCTCTTTGCTTATTTAAAGAACTACAGTGACCATCATTCTCCATAATATCTAGTGTTACCATTTCTGGGTTTAAATCATGTAACTTGACACTTTCTGTATACGGAATCAAATGATCTCCCCTTCCATGCATTATCAAAATAGGCACCTTAGCCTTTTTCACACTCTCTGAAGGATTTACTGAATCTAAAGACAATCCTGACACTTTTTCCATAGTCTTAAATATTATTGGTTGAAATGGGTACTTAGGTAAATTTGTCCACACTCCTAAATTAATAGATAGATAATCCTTTAAATTTGAAAATGGACTATCACATATAGCGCCTGCAATATCTTGGCTTTCTCCTGCTACAAGAGCTGTCGTAGCTGCACCCATAGATATTCCATAGATAAATATTGGAGCATCTGACTTTGTCTTAGCAAATTCTATTGCCTTTTTCAGGTCTTTGCTCTCTCTATACCCACATGTTACACATTTGCCCTCAGAGACTCCGCTTCCAGAGAAATCAAATGTCAAAAGATTACCTCCAAAATCATGAATATCAAGCATTATATTGTATAGATTCATTGTTGGACTTTCTCTATTTTCCAAATATCCATGTGAATAAACTACAGTAAATCTATCCTCCTCAGAAGCTATATACCATCCTTCTATCTTATTTCCCTCAGAAGTAAATTCAATATCCTCGTAATCAAGTGCCAACGCATCTTTTGGGTTCGTAAGCAGAGGAGCCCTCTCAGGCTTCGTCATCTTATTGCCTACATAGATAGACATCGCTATAACAAAGATCGCCACTATTACTACTATCAACAAAATTACTTTTAAAGCCATAAATATCACCCCGTTTAAATATTTTTCTAAACTACAGATTTTTTACACAGTCTTATAAGTCTATGCGATTTTATAGATTTATAAACTTTTTCTTCTCTCTATTTTACCACATTTTCATTATTTTTAGTTCTTTTTCTAACTACTTTTTATTATTTTTCTGTTTTTTCTGATATCTTGATAAAGCTCAAAATACTACTATTATTAATTAATAGAGCTACTCTTATACCTTCAATCTTTTTAGATTACTGTCTTTGTACACTCAAATCACTTACTTAATCTTAAATTTTTTCAAATACTCTTTTGTATCATCATCTACTCTTCTACTTTCTACTGCTTTTTGAATAGACTTATTCTGTACAAACTTACCCAAACTCTTACTTTCTATCAATCCTATAGTTTCTTCATATTGCTTAATGATTGCATAGCTGTAATACCAGGCTATTGCCATATTAATATAATATTCATCAGTTTTAATATTTGAAATCAAGTCCAAATGTTTTTTGTCGAAGTTTTCATCTAAGTAATTGTTCATTAAAGTCACAATTCCAAATCTAACTGTGTAGGTATCATCAGACTCTAGCCACTTCAGTATCTTTTCATATATTAGCTCTGGATACTTTTTAAAAACTTTTGGAGAAAAACTATCACAAATTGCCCAATTATCAATATAAGGAAGCACTTTTTCTGTTTCTTCTATTAATTTTTCTATATTTTTTTCTTTATTTAAAATATTTATATGAAGACTGTATTCCTCCAGATATTTATGTGGTAAATCAGCTATAAACTCCTCACAAATGTCCATCTTAGAAAATTCCTTGGCAAACTTCTTAATATTAGGACTTCTTACTCCAATTATTCTTTCTCTATCAACTGTAGGTACTAGCTTTGAGTGAAAATCTCTATATCCCATATCCTGCATTTCATATAGTCTTTCTAGAACGAACTCATTTACTTTTGCCTTGTCTTTATTCCCCATAGAAACCTCCTGATTTTAGTATATATATAATTCTAACATATTTAATTGTATATTAAAAAGTAAAGACTTACTTATTTATTTTTTTATGTTTTTCCCATTGATTTAAGCTATACATTTTCTGTACTTTAGTTTTTTTATCAATACAAAAATAGTTTTTATATTTTCCCATAATTTTTTTTATTAATAATTAGTATTTTTTTAATATTATTATTTATTTTTTTAATGTTTTAAACTTTTTTATCATACTTTTCTAAGCCTAACTTTTATGTATTGATTATTATTACTATTTATACCTTAATTTTCCAAAAATTATCACTTTACAAATATATCGTCTTGACGTATAATAATATTCAACTTAATAAATAGGGTAGAGGCGCGATTGACATTAGTAGTTTTGTACAATGTAAGCAAACAGTACAATAATGAAAGGGAATATTGCCGAAAGTATATGGATTTTGCTTGATTCATATTCTTGGAATGTCTGTGAATAACAGGTATTTTGTCATTATTTGTGTAATGGAGAGCTAGCCACATATCGATTTATTTATCTAGATATTTCGGACAAATGTAGGCTTTCTGCATTTGTCTTTTTTAGTATATAGGACTAAATTGGATTAGATGTGGATTATTAGCTTCGTATTTAAATTTTTATACTTTAAATACTTTAATCATACTGAAATTACACAGTTATGGAGAGCTAGCCACATTTGAATTATTCCGAATAACACGTTCTTTCGGCAAATGTAGGCTTCTACATTTGCTTTTCTATTTATTATTTCAATTAAAACTGTTGTTAAAAAATTAAATGCTTAGATTCAAATTTTTCTAATATTGTAATATTTTTGTCCAGAATTTTTTGAATCAATATAATTATTTTAATTTTCATATCAATAGCTAAATATAAATTCATTTAGGAGGAATACATGAGTAAAGTTACAGTTTTAAAATTTGGTGGTACTTCTGTAGGCACTATCGAAAAAATTAAAGAAATTTCGCTATATTTAAAGTCGAGAACCCAAAATGATGAGAAGCTTGTGGTAGTAGTATCTGCTATGGGAAAAACTACAGACACTCTTCTTGGACAGGCAGCTGAAATCACCTCCAATCCAGACGTAAGAGAATTAGATACTTTGTTGGCGGTTGGAGAACAAAACACCATATCTTTAATGGCTATCAATCTAAACCATATAGGTGTGGCTGCACGTTCACTTACAGGAATGCAGGCAGGAATAAAAACCTTTGGAAAACATACCAAAAGTAAAATTGCAGACGTTAACTCAGATTTCTTGTCAGAACAATTAGATGAATTCGATGTATTGGTCATAGCAGGATTCCAAGGTTTCAATGAGAATCAAGAGATCACTACTTTGGGAAGAGGTGGCTCTGATACAAGTGCTGTAGCTCTTGCCTCTGCAATTGGAGCTCCTTGCGAAATATATACTGATGTCACTGGTGTGTTTGGAACAGATCCTAGATTGTTCCCAGATGCAAAACAGTTGAGACAAGTCAGTTATGAGGAAATGCTAGAGCTTTCTGCTCTAGGAGCTGGAATACTTGAAACTAGATGCGTGGAAATAGCAAAAAACTATCACGTACCTATATATATAGCAAAAACATTATCGGAAACGAAAGGAACTTGGATTATGGAAAATACAGATTTGTTAGAAAAAAAGGTAGTAACTGGAGTTGCATTAGATAAAAATATTTTACATGTAACACTTACATGTGAGGATTGTTCATCAAACTTTGTGGAAGAACTCTTTAACCAACTAGATGAACAAGGTGTAAATATTGACATGATAAGTCAGGTTGTATTTGATAAAATGACTAATATTTCATTTACTTGTAAAAAAACTGATGAACATTTCTTAGATAATGTAATAAATAATCTATCAACTGGCTTCCCTACTATAAAGAAACACATTCGTGATAACTGTGCAAAGGTATCAATAGTTGGATCAGGTATGAGGGATGTAAGTGGTGTTGCAGCAAGAGCATTTAGACTTCTTTGCAAGCACGATATTACTTTCCATCAAGTTACAACTTCTGAAATTTCAATTTCATATGCAATTGATGAAGATGTAGCTGAAGAAGCTGTTGGGCTTTTATGTTCAGAGTTTAATATATAAATCTCAAAAATCAGATTAAAAAATTATAAGTTTTAGTAAATATAAAATAAAAAGTATACAAGCTATTTCTAACTATTATATCCAAAAAGTTGGAAATGTAATCAAATAAATAAAAATTTTATAAGCAAAATTCATTTTCAAGCCGATTCATTAAATGTATAACTTATAAAATTATTAAAAAAACTAGCTAATAAAACACAAAAATAATCAAAAAGATATAAATATTAGGAGGAAAAGAAATGGCAATTTTTGCAATAGTTGGAGCAACAGGTGTAGTAGGAACAAAGATGATTGAACGTCTAGCGGAAAGTGATCTTCAGGTAGATACAGTATATATGATGGCATCTTCTAGATCAGCTGGAAAGATTCTTAAGTTTAGAGGAGAAGACGTTGTAGTTGAAGAGCTAAATGACCACTCTTTTGACAAAGACATCGACTATGCTCTATTCTCAGCGGGTGGATCAACTTCTCTACAGTATGCACCAATAGCTGAGAGAAATGGCGTAATAGTAATAGACAACTCAAGTGCTTGGAGAATGGATCCTGAAATAGATTTGATAGTTCCAGAGTGTAATGCTCCGACTCTTAATAGAAAAATAATCGCTAATCCAAACTGCTCAACAATACAGTCAGTGGTTCCACTAAAGCCACTAAATGACAAGTTTGGCATAGAAAGAATCACATACACTACTTATCAGGCTGTATCTGGATCTGGTCAAGGTGGTATAGACGACTTACTAAACGGACAAAAGGGTGAAGCTCCTAAGAAGTATCCTCATCCAATATATAATAATGTACTTCCTCACATAGATTCATTTTTGGAAAATGGATATACAAAGGAAGAAATAAAAATGATTGATGAAACTAAGAAAATTTTGGAACTTGGAGATGATGTAAGCATTACAGCTACTTGCGTACGTGTACCAGTAATCAACTCTCATGCAGTACAAATAGACGTAAGTTTCAAGAAGGATGCTTCTGTAGAAGAAGTTAGAGATATTCTTAGAAACGCTCCTGGTGTAGTATTGGTGGATGATCCAGAAAATAATGAATACCCTATACCAACAGAAGTAACTGGACATGATGAAGTATATGTGGGAAGAATTAGAAAAGATATATCTAGACCAAAGGGTTTTCATATCTGGTGTGTAGCAGATAACATCAGAAAAGGAGCTGCAAGTAATGCGGTTCAAATAGCAGAACTTCTAGAATCAAATAGATAGTAAAATCAATTTTTTAAAAAAATAATTAGGTATAATAATAGGATAATTGGAGGTAATTAAAATGACAAACTTATTTAGAGGAGTAGCAACAGCACTGGCAACGACAATGATGGAAGATGGATCAGTTGATTTTGATTCATACGAAAGATTATTAAAATTTCAGTTAGAAAGTGGTATAAATGCACTTGTAGTTTCAGGTACGACTGGAGAAGGCTCTACACTTACAATGGACGAAAAGATAGACCTTTTAAAGTTGGCCCTAAGAGTAAGAGGCGATCAGTATGACTGCCCTATTATACTTGGAACTGGTTCTAACAATACTTCCGCTACTATAGAAAGTACAAGATTAGCTAAGGAAAATGGTGCTGATGCGGCACTTATAGTAACTCCTTACTATAATAAAACAAGTCAAAGAGGATTACTTGCCCACTACTTCGCAATTGCAGACTCAGTGGATATACCTATTATTCTATACAATGTACCAGGGCGTACTGGAATGACTATTCAACCAGAGACAGTCGTTGAACTTGCTAAGCATCCAAATATAGTTGCTTTAAAGGATGCTACTGGAGATATGTTGTATCTTGAAACTTTAAGAGGCCTTCTTGGTGATAATAGTGATTTCTATATATATAGTGGAGATGATCCAACATTTTTTGATTTTCTTCTTCACGGTGGCGACGGTATTATCAGTGTTGTCACAAACTGTCTACCAGAAGCTTTTGTACGTGAATACAAACTATTTTTAGATGGAGATATCATGGGTGCTAGGGACCTACAAAATGGAATAAATCCATTTATTAAGTCATTATTCTCTGATGTCAGCCCTACTCCAGTTAAGGCGGTATTAAAAGAAATTGGAATAGGTGATGAATTCTTTAGATTACCTCTTATAGCTACAACTGATGATGTTAGAAAAAATGTAATAGAATTATATAATGAAGCTAAAAACATATAAAAAGTAATAAAAATATTCACATGCAGTTAATTTATTTGTCATATTTTTATATGGCTAAACTTGTGAATTTTAAAAATTTGATTTTTATTATCTTATTCTGGATAAGTAAATCAATCAAAATAGTCAGAAAATATAGATTAAGTTAAGAAATTAGAATATAATACATAATAGGGAGTATATAGCTTCTATGAATTCATAGAAGCTATATTATCTATTATGCATTTACAAGGAGGAAGTTATGAATATAATTTTAAGTGGATACGGTACTATGGGAAAAGTAGTAGAATCTCTAGCAATAGAAAGAGGAATCGGTATAGTCGGTATATTTTCCAAGCTAGAAGTTGAAAATTCACCCTATCCTGTATATGACTCAGTAGATACTCTACCCGATGCAGATGCAATTATAGATTTTTCTCATCCAAATATTACAGCTGAACTATTGAAGGGTGCAAAAATACACAAAACTCCTATAGTAGTTGCTACTACAGGAGCAAGAGATAAACTACAAGATTTGATGGATGAAGCTGCTAGAGAAATCCCCATATTTTTCAGTGCAAATATGAGTTATGGGGTTCATGTTTTTACAGAGGCACTAAAGTTTCTCACTCCTCTACTATCTGGATCTTACGACATAGAAATTTTGGAAAGACACCACAATAAAAAGGTTGATGCTCCAAGTGGAACTGCTATAAAACTACTTGAGGCTATTCAATCAATAGATCCACAGTACTATCCTATATTTGATAGATCACAAGGAGAACATAAGAGAGATTCCAAAGAAATCGGCATGAGTGCTATGAGAGGTGGAACAATAGTAGGCGAGCACGAGGTCTTGTTTGCAGGAACTGATGAGGTAATAGAAATTACACACAGAGCTCAATCAAAAAAAATATTTGCAGATGGAGCTTTAAAAGCAGCAGAAAAAATCATGCAAAAGCCAGCTGGTTTTTATACATTCAATAATTTATAAAAATAAATTATTTAGGAATTTAGCTTTATTCAATTGTAAAATTTGATAAAAACATTCTTAAATATTCAGTAAGCTCTAGTAAGTTAAGAGCATAATAAATGAAAATATATATACAGAAGAGGAAAATTTATGAGAAAAGAATTTTTAACATCGGAAGAAATAATTAACTATATAGCTACATCAAAGAAAGTTACACCAGTAAAAGTCTATATAAAGGGAAATCTGTACAATATGACTTTTCCAGAAGGTGTTCAAGATTTTGGAGACAATGTTTCAAAGATCTTATTCACTGACTTAAATACTTGGAAGTCTATATTAGAGGAAAATAAAGAAAAAATAGATGACTTTGTTGTAGAAAATGATAGAAGAAATAGTGCAATTCCACTTATGGATCTTTCACAGGTAAATGCAAGAATCGAACCGGGTGCATTTATTCGTGAACATGCAGTAATTAAAGATAATGCCGTAGTAATGATGGGAGCCGTGATCAACATAGGTGCTGTCGTAGGAGAAGGAACAATGATAGATATGGGTGCTATACTTGGTGGAAGAGCTACAACTGGCAAGAATGTCCATGTCGGAGCTGGTGCAGTACTTGCAGGAGTGATAGAACCAGCAAATGCAAACCCAGTAGTTGTAGAAGACAATGTATTAATAGGTGCAAATGCAGTAATTTTGGAAGGCGTAAGAATTGGTGCTGGATCTGTAATTGCAGCTGGGTCTATAGTTACAAAGGATGTTCCTGCAGGAAGCGTAGTAGCAGGAGTTCCTGGCAAGGTAATCAAGCAAACTAACGATGTTGCCAGTGAAAAAATAAGTATAATAGATGCACTTAGAATCTTAGAATAACATATAAAATAGAAAGGTAAAAATATGCAGAATACTACTTTAGAGGAACTTAAAAGATGGAGACGTCACCTCCATCTAAACCCAGAACTATCAAATCAAGAATTTGAAACTGCAAAATATATTCGAAAAGAACTAGAAATTATGGGACTTGAATATGAAACTCCCCTTCCTACAGCTACAATCGCTAAAATTTCAGGAAGAGGGGATAAATATATCATATTGAGAGCGGATATAGATGCACTTCCTATAGATGAACAAAATGACATTGATTTTAAATCAAATAATAAAGGTGTGATGCATGCTTGTGGTCATGATGCTCATACTACGATGCTTCTTGGGGCCGTAAAAGAACTTCTTGCTCTTTCTAAAGACGATATGTTAAATATCAATATCTTAGCAGTGTTTCAACCTTCTGAAGAATCCTTTGGAGGTGCAAACTTACTTATAAGTGAATATGATTTTAATAAATACGATATAGACTCTGCATACGCACTTCATATAAATCCAGACTTCGACGAGGGCAATATCGCATCAAGAGTAGGCCCTATAATGGCTAGTTGTAATGAATTTGATGTAAATATCAAGGGAAAATCCGCACACGTTGGAATTAGAGAAACTGGAATAAATGCTCTAAACGCATCTGTTCAAGTCTACAGCCAATTTCAAGCAATTCCAACCTATGACTTAGATTGTAAACATACCAATATTGTTCATATAGGATACATGAAAGTAGGCGAGGTAATGAATTCCGTACCTGAAAATGGTCATATGGAAGGAACTATACGCACATATAATATGGATGATAGAGAAATAATTAAAGATAGAATGAAAAAAATATGTAAGGGGGTCTCTATATCTACAGAGTGTATAGTAGATCTTGTTTTAAGAGAAGGCTACCCTGCCGTATTAAATTCAGAAAAATTAATTGAACGTTCTCAACAGGCTGCTGAGAAATCAGCTGCAAACTTTATTTTAATGGAAGAACCCTATCTGTTGGGAGAAGATTTTTCATTTTTTTCTAGCTTAGCTCCTATTAATTATTCTTTTATTGGGATAAGAAATAAAAATCTAGGATATACTAGTGGACTTCATACACCTACCTTGATGTTGAGAGAAGAAGCTCTCATCTACGGAGTTGATTATCTCGTAGAAATAGCATTATCATATGAATAAATTTGCTATACTAATATAATTATCTATGTAGAAAGGAGATTTTATGAAGAACGCAAAATTGAAACTTGACTTAAATGCCTTATATAACAATGCAAAATATGTAGCCAGCCAAACAGACGGAGGTGTCATAGCAACCGTAAAAAATGACGCCTTTCACTTTGGTCTAGAAAGAGCTATAGATACATTTTACTCAGCGGGAATAAGAGCCTTTGCTACTACTTCACTGAGAGATGCCATTAGAATAAGAAATATGTATTCTGATATTTTTATACTTCTTCTAAATCCGAGTACTGAGTTTGAAATATTAAGAAAGTATAATCTCAGTTGTACAATGCCTGGTCTATCATGGATCAAAACTCATAAAGATGATATGCAAGGAATCAACTGGCACTTGGAATGGGCTGGATACATGAGAAGATCTGGTTGCAAAAGTGAAGATGAATTTTTAGAAGCGATTGAGTTTGCCAAGGATAACAACATAAATATAGAAGGAATATGGACTCATTTTGCCTGGGCAGATGTATTCGATGAAGAAAATATATATGAAAGAGAAAAATCAATATGGCTAAAGATACAGAAAAAAGCTTGTGAATTGTATGATTTTAAATTTGTACATGCACAAAACAGTGCTTCTTTTTGCAGAGATTCTAAGTTTGAAGGACATACACATGTAAGGGTTGGAATTATTCTGTATGGTTGTCCAGGATATGAAGGTTGGGACTATAAGGGAAAGATTCAAAATGCTATAGAACTTTCTGCTAAAGTAGTCTCCGTCAACAAACTTGAACCAGGTGAAGCTATTGGTTACTGTGCCTCATATGTTGCTGATCCAAAGAAGGACTGTCCTACATCTGTTGCAGTAATTAATATAGGCTATGGAGATGGCCTTTTGAGAACTAGAATAAAAGGGCACACCACAGAAATAAATAAAAAAAGATATAGACTTGTATCCCTTATGATGAGCCATACTGTCGCAGTAGTCGATGATAGCATCAAAGTCGGTGATACTGCATATTTTTATAGTGATAGTATGCCTGTATTTGAATTTACATACAAGGGTGTAGGAACCAATTCCGAACAGATTTCACATCTGAACTTTGAGACCCTAGACCTTGAATATATAGAACTTGAAGAAATATAAAACAATCAGTATAGTTTCTAGACACATTTAATTGCCTGATTCTATACTTGAGAAAGGATTTAATATGCAACTACATGGAACAGCTAAAATTGAAAGTAACGGACATCTAAGTATAGGAGGAGTAGATACTCTTACTTTGGTAGACAAGTACTCTACACCCCTATTTGTATATGATGAGAAACTAGTAAGAGATCAGTGTAGAAGATTTCACTCTATACTGTCTAAATCAGGGCTAGACTATCATATTTCTTATGCTTCAAAAGCTTTTATATGTAAGCATTTACTTAGAGTTATGACTGATGAAAATATGGGACTTGATGTTGTATCTATGGGCGAACTTTACAATGCACTAGCTGCAAATTTTGATCCTCAAATGATACATTTTCATGGAAATAATAAGACTGAAGAAGAAATCAATATGGCCTTAAAAGAAAATATTGGATGCTTTGTAATAGACAGTTTTGATGAAATAGAAAAGCTAGATAGTTTGGCAAAAAAAATGTCTAAAAAACCAAACTGTCTACTAAGAGTTACTCCTGGTGTTGAAGCTCATACACATGACTTTATTACTACAGGAAATACAGATTCCAAATTCGGTTTAAATATTGATAATGGGCAGGCATTCGATGCAATAGAAAAAATTTTAAATAAAGATAATCTCAACTTGCTGGGCGTTCATTTTCATATAGGATCTCAAATTTTTGGAACTGATGGCACTAGAGCTGCAATTGAAAAGGTCTTTGCTTGGTTTGCCAAGCTTAAATCGGAATTAAAATTCTCTCCAAAAGTACTAAATATTGGTGGAGGATTTGGAATTAGATACACAGAGGAAGATACATCTTATCCTATAGAAGATGCTCTTGAAGAAATTATTGAAACACTAAAATCTTCATCTTTGAAGCATTCAATCGATATTCCGCAATTGTGGTTAGAGCCTGGTAGATCTATTATTGGAGAAGCGGGATATACTCTATACACTGTAGGTACCATTAAAGAAATTCCAAATGTAAGAAATTATGTGTCTATAGATGGAGGAATGAGTGATCATATTAGAACAGCCCTTTACGGTGCCAAGTATGAAGTTGCTCTAGCAAATAAGATGTTAGACGAGGCAACTGATTTGGTGACTATAGCAGGTAAATGTTGTGAATCAGGCGATATGATAGCTTACGATGTTAATATTCCAAGAGCTCAAATAGGTGATGTTGCTGTGGTTAGCTGCACAGGAGCCTATCACTACTCTATGGCTTCCAATTATAATCAAATGACAAAACCTGCCGTAGTATTTGTTAAGGATGGCTCAGATCAGTTGGCTATAAGAAGAGAAAGTTTAGAAGATTTAATAAAAAATCAATTATAATTATTAAATTCTACAGAATTTATAGTGATCATTTTGCTATAATTTTATAATTTATGCAAATAATAATAAAAAATATTCACATAGAATTTTATATATAAACAATATTAAAAAAGTTTAAAAATAATGCTTTTTACAAAGTAATTATTTATAATAATTAAATTATCATTTCAAGTACCTTATAAAAATCGAGATAAAATTTATCTCGATTTTTTGTTCTAATTATTTCAAAAATTCTATTACTATATGTATTTATTTGAATAGATGAAAACATAAAAAACATTCTTCTTAATTGTTGACATTTCTAACTATTATCATTAAACTCTTAAGAGTTGGCCTTTTTTGTGCCAAAAATTTAATATTTTAGAAAGGGGTTTTTAAATGGAATTTAATAGAAAAAGCTTTTATAAATCATTGTTTTTTTTATGTATACCAATAATCGTTCAAAACTTGATCTCAACTCTTGTTAATATGGTCGATACTGTAATGATTAGTTCACTGGGTTCAGCTGCAATTGCTGCCGTTGGTATAGCAAATCAATTTTTCTTCCTATATAATATGGCACTTTCTGGTATAGCCAGCGGCGCTACAGTCTTTATTTCTCAATTTTTCGGAAAAAATGATAAAGAAAGTATAAAAAAAATAACAGGATTTACTACTGTTGTATCTTTAGGGTTTGGTATCATATTTGGCCTTGTTGCGAAATTCGCACCTCATATCTTGGTTGGAATCTTTTCAAAGGATCCATTAGTTGTCAATCCTGCCCTAGATTATTTTAATACTATTGCCTATGCGTATCCTTTAATAGCTATATCAATGGCTCTTAGTATGTGTTCTAGAGCTGTAAGGAGACCTTTTTTGGGTATGGCTGCCAGTTCAGTTGCTCTTGTAGTTAATATTATTCTTAACTATGGGTTAATAGTAGGTAATCTTGGAATGCCAGCACTAGGAGTAACAGGAGCTGCTATAGCCACTTGTGCTGCAAGAATAGTCGAAATCATTATCGTGGTTGGATATATATTTGTAATAGACAAGAACCATATTCTTAGATTCAAAGTAAAACATATAAGAAGCATTACAAAAGAATTTTTAAAACAATTCTTAGAAAAATCAATTCCTATATTTTTAAACGAATTTGTATGGGCAATCGGAACAATAGCATATACTGTTGCCTATTCTCTAGCTGGTACTGAAGCAATAGCTAGTGGACAAATCGCAGGTACTACATCGAATATATTCCTACTTATTTCAATTTGTATTGCAAATGGTGGTGCAATTATGATAGGTATAGAACTAGGTTCAGGAAGAATTGATATGGCTATAACTTATGCCAAAAAACTTGGTGTATTAATCTTTATAGCTGGACTTGCTATGGGTGGAATGTTGATTTTATCAATACCTGGTCTTATTAAGTTATTCCATATATCTGCAACACAAGTACCTGTAATGAAGAAAGTATTTTTTGTAATAGGTGCTTTAATGGCACTAAAGTCACTAAATACATTTACTATAATTTCAGTACTTAGAAGTGGTGGAGATGCACATTTTGCTATGGTTATAGAAATAATAGGAATGTGGCTTTGCTCTATCCCAATTACATTTTACGGTGCTTCACATGGATATGAAATGTGGATTTTGGTACTGTTTACACACTTTGAAGAGTTTGTAAAATTATTTACCATAATGCCTAGAGTAATCAGTAAAAAATGGGCTAGAAATATAGTAAATACAATGTAATTTAATTCCTATATTGAATATTTTGTATATTAGAATCAATATACTAGCTTCACATTTTAATTCTAATATTATAAGGTCATTTGCTTAGTATTTCTATTCAAATGGCCTTTTTTATTTGTTTTTTTCAATTTATCTCTTATTAATTAAAAACAATAGTTAATTAAACTGTATTCATCGATTTTGAAAAGTTGTTTTTTGATACAATTAGTAATATAATATAAGCTATATAAATTTATAACTATATAATTTTTGCTAAAAAATATTAAACACTTTTTCAAACAATATCATTATTTTGTAATTCAAACATTTGCATATTATTATTTGTCACTTTATTCAAATTTTTCAGTCTATAATGTTTGCTTGAAATTTTAGTTTTTCGATATATAAAGATCTTGTTTTAAAATATTCAATATTGTATTTTATATAGTTGCACAATTTATAACTAAATTATAATAAAGTAAAGAAGGTTTTTTATGTTTGGAAAGATAAAACAAATGTCAGAATCCATGATAATCGCTATAATCCTCGCCCTCGGTGGAGGTTTTCGTGATGCATACTCTTATAATTGTCGTGGGCAAGTCTTTGCAAATGCTCAAACAGGCAATCTAGTATTATTAAGCCAGAGCATTGCAAAAAAGGATCCTGCCCTCGTTCTTAAATATATTTTACCAGTGTTTGCATTTTTTGTCGGAGTCTACCTTACAGAAATTATCAAAAGATCCTGCAAAGAATTTCAAATTATTCACTGGAGACAAATTATTGCAATGATGGAAGTACTTATGCTTGTCGCTGTAGGTTTTATGCCTACTAGTATGGATCATATAGCCAATGTAACTATCTCTCTAGCCTGTGCTATGCAGGTTCAGAGCTTCCGTAAGTTCCATGGAGTTAGTATGGCTACTACTATGTGCACAGGCAATCTAAGGAGCGCTACGGAGCTTTTATCTTCATATCATTTTACTGGTGATGAAGAGAAAAAGACAAAAAGTAGATACTACTATTTTATGATACTTGTGTTTGGTATAGGGGCTGCACTTGGTGCTTTTGCATCAGATTACTGGGGAATACAATCAATTTGGTTGGATGCTATAGTAATGATGTTTGGATTTATTTTGATGTTTAAAGAAGAAACTAAATGGTAAAATAAAAGAGAGAATCTACAGATTCTCTCTTTTCGTGTAAATTTTGAGTTAACGAGAGGTTAGTCTCTTTGTTTTATATATACCTTTACTCGCTGCATTTATTCATAGTTTTATTAATTTACCTTTTAATTTTTTCGTATAAAGTTTTTATTATTAATACAGTTTTAGCTAATAATAAAAGGCTAGGTGAAGTTTCACCTAGCCTTCTTTAAATCTTATATTAAAGATGACTTTACACATTTAACAATCAATCCTTTATATAAGTCCCTTTTGCTTTAAAAAATCTCTAGCCACATCTTGTGGTTCTTGTCCTAGCTCATCAACCTTGTAGTTTAATTCCTGCATTACTTCATTTGTAAGAACCTTACTCAACTTATTAATTGGAGCTTCAATTTCTGGATGTTTCTTATATAGATCCCCTGTTACAATTGGTATTGCATTATATGGTGGGAAGTACTTATCTGAATCCTTAAGAACTGTAAGTTTATACTTCTTTAATAATCCATCTGTAGCAAAAGCATCTATCATGTCTACTTCATTATTTTCTAAGGCCACAAATCTTGGTGAGTTATCTATACCAACGGTATCCTTAAAATTAAATCCATATTTTTTAACTAATCCTGGTAATCCATCGTCTTCTCTGTTTAAGAACTCTAATGTTGCACCCAGTCTAATTTCGCTATCACACTTTTTCAAGTCGGATATATTTTCAAGTCCATATTTTTTAGCGGTTTCAGGCTTGACTGCTAGAGTATAAACGTTATTAAATACAGTTGGATCAAAGACCTTCAAATTAAACTTTTTGTCTAACTCTTCCTTAGATTCATTAAACACCTGCATCTCATCCGATTTCGCCTTGTGCTTTAGTATACTTACATAGATTGTACCAGTGTAATCAATATACATATCTATATCACCATTTTTTATAGCTCCAAATGCAACTTGGCTACCACCTAGATTTTCTTTTCTTATTACCTTTATGTTTGTATCATGCTCTATCATATCTGCATATAAGTGACACAATACTACCTGCTCAGTAAAGTCCTTTGCACCAATAGTTATTGTATTTTCTTCTTTTTTCATTCCACCTATAACAGAGTTTCCTATCATAATAACAATTAAACCTACAATTACTCCTAAAGTAATCTTTTGTTTTCTTCTCTGCTTCTTTAATTGTTCTTTTGACTTACTAAAACTCTTCTGTAGACTTATAGGTGTTACTAGTTTTTCTATTATAGCCATCAGGTAATCTACTACAAGTGCCAAGATACATGCTGGAATTGCACCTGCAAGAATCTGAGCATTATTTACTGTTCTTATACCTGAAAATACCAAAAATCCTAATCCACCTGCACCTATAAATGCCGCCATTGTCATAAGACCTACTGCTGTTACTGCAGATATTCTCACACCTGCCATTATAACTGGAAGTGCCATCGGTATTTTTATTTTTGATAGAACTTGCCATTTTGTAAGACCTATACCAGCTGCTGCTTCTACCATATCTGGATCTATACTAGATATTCCTGTATAAGTATTTTTGATAATTGGTAACAGTGAGTATATTGTTACCATTACTACTGCTGGTAACACACCTATACCTAATAGTGGAATTGCCAAACCTAACATAGCCATACTAGGTATCGCCTGTATTACATTTGCTACTCCCATTATAGGTTTACCTAACTTTTTAACATAGCTAATTAATATTCCTAGGGGTACACCTATGAGTATCGCACAGCCTACTGCTATTACTGTCATCTCTATATGTTCCAACAGAAGCGATATAATCTGTGCACTATTTTGTGACATGTATGAAATTAGCGAAGCCATTATTTAATCGCCTCCTCTTCTGACAGATCTTCCATCAAGAATTTCCTACTCAAAGTGGATACCATCTTACTGTTTGTAAGAAGTCCTACCAGTTTTTCATCCTTGTCTATTACTGGAATACTATTTACATTTGATTCTTCTATCATCTTTAACACATCGACCATGTTGTCACCTACATGAGTAACATATCTTACCTTTGACATAAACTCTTCTGCCTTCATAATAGGACTAGTAGCCTTAAATATAGAAGATCTTGTAACTATACCTCTAATGCGTTTTTCATCATCGACAACTATTAAACTGTCTATGTTATGATCTCTCATTCTCTTTACACATCTGTTTCTAATCATATCACCCTTACAGGTAATTGGCTTTTTGATCATGAAATCTTCAACCTTTATATACTGAGGTGAATCCCAAATTCTATTTGCCCCGACGAAGTTTTTAACAAATTCATCTGCTGGATTTCTTAATATATTTTCAGTTTTATCAAACTGAACTATATCACCATCTTTTAGTATACATATTCTATCCGCTATCTTTATTGCCTCATCCATATCATGAGTGACAAATACCATCGTCTTTTTAATCTTTGACTGCATTTCCATCAACTCATCTTGCAAGTTAGATCTTGTCACTGGATCAAGTGCAGAAAATGGCTCATCAAATAATATTATATCTGGATCATTTGCCAGTGCTCTAATTACTCCTATACGCTGTCTCTGACCACCAGACATCTCTATAGGATAACGCTCAAGATACACATTCGGATCTAAGTCAACCATTTCCATCAACTTATGAGTCTTTTCTAGTATCTCTTTAGAATCCTTCTTCTCAAGTTTTTCTATTATTTCTATATTATCCTTAATCGTCATATGAGGAAATAATCCACCCTGCTGAATTACATATCCAATATTTCTCCTCATTTTGACCTTGTCCATTTCATTTATATCTTTTCCGTCAATTAAGATTTCTCCACTACTGATGGGTATTAAACGATTTATCATTTTTAAAGTAGTGGTTTTCCCACAACCACTTGGCCCGATTATAACCGTTAACTCACCTTCATGTATTTCCATGTTAAGATTTTTTAATACAGGACTCCCCCTGTATTCTTTTGTAACATTACGAAATTGAATCATAATAACACCTCCAATTCACTACAACTAATAGCTTTTAACATATTATATTTATAAACTAAATATCAGCTACACTAATTATGTTATAGCTTATAACAATCCCTGTCAAATTATCAACTTTATTTTCTATAGAAAAAACAGCTAAAAAAGCAAATTAAATTAATATTAAGCGTCGATAATTTATTTTGAAATATCACTTCCTTACCTAGATAAATTTATAAATTATAATAAGAAACCGCCAAATAGTTGTTGTATATTTTTACAAACATAAATCTTATCTCAATATCCCCATACATATCATTCTTACTTATTTATTAAAATTATGGCTTAGAGTTTCAACTTTTTATTTTCACTCTAAATTATAATTTAAATACATACTCAAACTTTCTATACTTGAAAATAAACTGTTGCTGCACCTATAAATCCCATAATTGCAAGTATTACTCCCATCAAAGCCATACTCTGCTTTGGTCTATCCTCAAGAATTTCTCCACTATTTTTATCTTTATAGATAGATACTTTTCTTCCTATTGGATACATACTGGGGTCGTTGGAGTGACCTCTACTCCTTCTAATTCTATCAGTATTTTCATGGTCATACCTTAGCACTGGACAGTAAAGGGCCGTTGCTGCCTTATGTTTTTTTTGTCCATCTTTACCAAGATCGATCTTTTGCCACTTTAAGACACCTACTACCTCGGCTTCTATTGCTTCTAATACTCTCTTATGTTCTCTTAAATATACCAGCAATAGGCCAATTCCAGCAGCAATACAAATAGGTGCAACTAAGGCTGCTAGATACATTTCTCCAAATTTAATCTTTGCAAATGGAGTAAGAAATATAAATAAACCTATAATTGCCATAACCCACTGACCTATTACAGGTGTCTTTGATTTAGTAAATACTTTTAACTCTCCATTTTTGCTTGGATCACTCATTATTTCAACTGTATCTCCAGATTTATATTCATCCATACTATTAATTACATATCTTTCTTTCTTACCATTTTCTTTGCATTCAATATGAAGTTCATAATAATACTGCCTATAAAAACCATGGTTGTCTTTTTCTTTTACATGTCTTGCATACAGTAACTTCCCCTTAATAAGTGTCTTGGGGTTTTCAATTTTTTTCTGCCGTCTAATCGTATTTAGTCCTACAAACATTAGAATCATTCCTATAATCAACTGGAATATTCCTCTTATAGAGATTTCTGCAAACATACCAACATCCCCTTTATTTACACAGCTTCATTATAAGCCTATTCTACTGCGATTTTATATATTAGCTAGTCTGTAATATAGTAAAATGAGAATTTACTATACTAACTTAATAAATTTATGATTAAAATTTTTAAAAACTTAATTCAAGTTTTTGCCTATACATTATATTATACCGAATCTTACTGTTTCTTTCTATATAAATTCCAATTTTTCTGAAGAATTAGAACTATTTATTATTTATAATCACTTTATATAAGTTTTTTCTTTTTTAAAGTTTTCAATTTATTTAAATAAATTAAAATTATTTTTAAAATTATTATAATTTAAAAATTCCCCTTACGTCTTTTAAATTTAGGGGAATTTTCTAATATATTTAATTTTTTGTATATTCTTTTGAATTTCTATAGATATTTTAAAAATTTAATATGTTTTATTTTCATATTCTATCTCTTTCAATATTCTTTTTCATCTACCATCATCAAGAGTTTTTTACATTCATCGCAGTGCCAAGCTATACAATCATGTGCTAAATTTATAGATACTTTTATTTTCCTCTCACTTAGCTTTCTCTTTATCTTTTTTCCTTCAATATCTCTTTCTGGTATAAATGTATATTTTTCATCATACCCTCCTATACCCACTCTCTCTACCCTTCCGCCTTCCATTTCTTTTCCACATATTGGGCAATCCATATTTATCTCCTCTTATACACTGATATTTGGGTTTATATACTGACCATGTTTTTCGGTTTTATTTTTGTATTGAATAGAAAATGTCGGACAGCTATGCAAGCATCTTAAGCACATAGCACAATCATCTTTTATCCATATAGGACTCATAAACTCGCTTAATTTTATCGCATTCATTGGACATTTTTCTTCGCAGATTCCACATCCAATGCAACTTTTTTCTACTCTTAAATTACTTGTTTTTCTTGCTTTTTCATACTTTGGATAAATTTTAGAAACAATAAATTCTGGGATTTTATTCTTAATATAACTTCCTTCTTCCTTAGATTTAATCATACTTATTATTTCATCAATATTATCTTCTGCTTTTTCATTAATTCTATTATTTTTCTCTTTATTTCCTACATTAGATAGAGGACTCCAATTATCCACCATTTTAACGCCATAAGCTGCATCTATATGTATATTTCTTTTATCTAGATACTCCTTTGCATATTCTTCTATCTGACCTGAAAATCCCCCATATGTTGCTACAAAATAAGTATATGGCCTTTCATAGCTAAGGATATCATTTATCTTTTCAGTAATTTCTGTTTCATTATTTTTTATTCTACTATCTACAATATAACCTTGACTGACATCATATTCCAACTTTTCTTTGTTTTGAAACATGTTTATCTCAATTCTTTCAAAAAATTCTCTAACTATACTTGGCAAACCTCCAAAATATGTAGGAGTGACTATTCCTAGCTTTTCGCCCTCTTCCAACTCTATTTTTACAGGCTTACCTGTATATTTAGAGATTGATTTCATACTTTCACCTGTAGCGTCTGCAATCCTTTTAGCTACATACTTACTATTTCCTGTTCCTGTAAAATATAATATCATCATATTCACCTCAAATTCTTCTCTTGATTAAACTCGGTATCATGTCTTTGCACCCTTAACCATATTCTAATTGAAAAATAGAAACTTATTACTTATTACTTATTACTTATTACTTATTACTTATTACTTATTACTTATTACTTAT
>NZ_JAVWJH010000007.1:30510-71209 GCF_036639115.1 Peptostreptococcus sp.
TACTTTAGTATAACATATTATGAGTATTTTTTTCATTTTTTTATTTTATAAAATAAGTTTTTCCTTCTTAAAAGGAGCTCTCTACTTTATAAACCTCTGTATTATGATATTTTTTTTAAAATTACAAAAGCAAGTTCTCTATTACTTGTTTATGCATTCTTTATTCATATTTTTCATAATATTAAAAACTTA
Source organism: Peptostreptococcus sp. (assembly GCF_036639115.1). Classification (GTDB taxonomy): domain Bacteria; phylum Bacillota; class Clostridia; order Peptostreptococcales; family Peptostreptococcaceae; genus Peptostreptococcus. The sequence continues at coordinate 30,703 of NZ_JAVWJH010000007.1, forward strand.
TATACAAAAGATAATAAGAATAGATTTCATAAAAAAAGCACCATATAAATGGCACTTTTAATCATTTTTTAAATGATAACTCTTCACTATAAGACTCTAATTATATAATTTTTTTTAAATTTTACCCACAATATACATTTATATGAGCTGGTAGCACTCTTATATCAATTGGAAGTTTGTCGCCTTCATCTCCATCTATGTTCGTAGCAAGCTCGTGTTCATCATCTGATTTTATACTTACTTGTTTTAACTGTAGATATCCAACATAATTACTAGAAGTATCTACCCCTTTTAAAAGATCTGGGAATGTCCTAATAGTATCAAGTATCGTTTCATCTTTTAAATATATCATGTGCAACATACCATCATCCACTACTGCATTTGGTAATATTTGTTCAAATCCTCCAATAGAATTAGTCAATCCTATCAATATCATACTACTTTGAATATGTTTTTCCTCACCATCTACAAGCATAGAAAAAGCATAAGATTGCGTATTTTTAAACTGTTTAAATCCAGATACAAAATAAGCAAATCTTCCAAGTCTCGTTTTCTTACTGGAATCTACATCATTTACTGCCTCTGGAATTACCCCAATTGCGACAACATTCATAAAATATTTATCATTTATCTTTCCTATATCTACTTTCTTACTCTTAGATAAATCTAATCCTTCAATTGCCTTTTGTGGATCTAATGGAATAGACAAAGCTCTTGCCAAATCATTCACTGTACCAAGTGGAAAAAATCCAAAATTTGGCCTATGTTCATGTTCAGCCAAACCATTTATACCTTCATTTACCGTTCCATCTCCACCCATTACAAATACGCTGTCATAACTATCTTTTGCTGCTTGGCTGGCAAATGCTGATGCATCACCTGATTTTTCGGTATACTTTATAGTTAATTCATCAAATAAACCCTCTAATTTTTCTATTGCAAAATCTTCATATTTTTTTGCTTTTTCAAGACCTGCACTAGGATTTATAACCAATAATGCTCTTTTCATATAAAACCTCCTTACCTGTGTTTGTGTAGCCATCCATAAATTAAAACTTATTATTTTCAACTAAAATTATTCATGATTATACTCCTATATATTCACAAATTTATCATCTCTTAATCTCTTTTTTATCTTACGCACATATATATTGATATTTATCTTTCTATATAATAAGATTATATTATATGTATCTTTAGAATACCTATAATTATTAACTTTTGTGAAATAAAATTTTATACCAATAAGGAGGTTTATTATGTGTACACACATCGTATTAAAAAACAAAAATTCAAAATTACTTTCTGCAAGAACCATGGATTTTTCTTTAGAATTAAATCCCTTGGCACTTGTATTTCCTAGAAATTATAGTGTTGACTTTATTTACGAGAATCCAATGAATAATCATTTTGCTTTTTCTGGTCTGGGTAAAGATGTAGGAAAATATTATCTTGCTGATGGAATCAACGAACATGGTTTATCGTGTGCGGCCCTTTATTTTGAAGGTTATGCAAAGTATAATGAAGATTGTGATAAGCAAAAAATAAACCTTGCTCCACAAGAATTTTTGCACTGGATCTTGGCTTCATCAAAAAATGTAGAGGATGTTATTAAAAACATACAAAATATAAACATCGTAAGCTATGTCTTAGAGTTTATCGCCAAAGCTGCACCTCTTCACTGGGTGATTACAGATGCTACTGGCAAATCTATTATAGTTGAACCTCTTGATGGAGAGTTGGTGGTAGAAGAAAATAAAGTGGGTGTGCTTACAAATAGCCCTGATTTGAACTGGCATTATACAAATATGAGAAACTATATTGCTCTTGATATCAATCAACTAAATCCAAGAAAAATTAATGATCTAACTCTTCAACCTTTTGGACAAGGAAGTGGAAGCTTTGGACTCCCTGGGGATTATACTCCACCATCAAGATTTGTCAGAGCGGTGTTCAATAAATTAAGTTGTAGAATGGAAGACTCAAAAGATGACCTTTTAATTGCATCTTTTGCTATTTTAAATAATGTTATGATAACTAAGGGTAGCGTCAAAACAGCTCATAATACAATTGATTATACTCAATACGTTTCTTCTATATCTCATGAAGATTTAACTTACTATTTTAAAACATATAGAAATCCTAATATAAGATCATTTTCACTTTTGGATTTTGATCTTGATGAAAATAAACTAGTAGTTTTAGAAATAGATGACTCTTTCCATTCTGAGAGTATTGTATAAATATATTTTTGAAAATCTATATCCATATAGCAATATAGAAACCTAAAGTTTTTATATATTACTTCAACAAAGCATTAATAATCTAAAGTTTAGCTTTTGCAGAGTATCAATGATATAAAACTTCAAAAATATACCTATAAAAATAAAAAGGGAACCGTACGGTTCCCTTTTTTAGTCTTATTACATATATATTATCTATTTATTTCCTAAAGTTTTGCTATCTGTATACCTCTTAGATATTTCTACTGCTGTATTATATCTATTGCTTCCTGCTACTCTTTCCTTGCTCTTGATATCAAAATCATCTTCTATTGACTTAGATACAGAGTTGTATCCTCCACCTATTAACATGTTTTCTATCTTCCAACTATTTATTGCTTTGTCTGTTGTTGGATGAACATTGTTTGGTGTTGTCAAAAGTATTGGTGACCTAAACTTAGCCGCTAATGAACTGATTGTTATTCCATCTGGGAAATCTGTCCCATCTACCAGAATCATATCTTTTTTGTTATTTGTCATAGTTCTTACTTCATCGGCAACCTTATAGGCTGTTTCATATCTGTTTTGACCACCTATTCTATCAACACTAGATATTTTTGATTTTACAGTATCTTCCACATTTTGAGACACTGATGTTTTTTCTCCACCAATCGTGATTTTATTTATTCCCCAAGACTTTAATAATTTATCTGTAATCTTATTAAGTTCCTTTGGCTGAGTAAGTAGTATCGGTATTCTCTTTTCATTTGCTAGTGTAGAAAGTGTAATAACGTCTGGGAAATTAGTCCCATCTACTAATACAGCTTCTTTTTTATTGCTATTTGTAAGCCTTACTTCATCGCCAATTCTTTCGGCTGTACCATATCTATCTTTACCAGATATTCTTCTTACATTATAGCCTGCCTTTTCTAATTGAGAAACTACTTTTTCTGAAACAGATAAAGGTCCACCAGAGATAATTACTTCATCTACATTAAGTCTTTTTATTTCCTTCATTGTATTATCAGAAACCTGATCAAGATCAGTCAAAAGTATTGGGCACTTCTTCTCATTTCCCAAGACAGTTGCTGTCAATACATCAGTATACTTATCTCCACTTGCAATTATTACATATTTTTTAGGAGTTATTCCCCCTCCTCCACCACCTGTGGACTCTTTAGTATTAGTAACAATATAGCCATCTTTAGAATTTCCTTCTATCTTCTCTTTATATCCGTTCACTTTATTTTCGGAAACAGTATATTTAATTTCTTCACCCGTTTCTTTATCATACTTTGGTAAATCTTTAAACTGATCTTTCCATGTATTATCATTATTTAAAATCATTATTTTTTCTGTAGATTTACCATCTGACAACAGATTGATAGCTACTTCTTTAGCTTTTCCTCCAACCCATTTCTTTTCTACTGGAATATTTACCTTTTCTTGAGATACATTTAAAACTTCAAAGTTATTATCACTCTTTTTTATGACCTTAGAATCATATCCTTCTATAGTAACTTCTTCAACTGTGTAGTTTATTTTTTCCTTATCAGATACATTCTCTACTACTGGCATATTTTTAAATGTGTGCTTCCATTCATTTTCCTCATTAAGTGTAACAGATCCTTTTTCTATTCCATTTGCTAGTAACTTTATATTTACGGATTCTTTTTTATCTCCTACCCATTTTTTATTAACACTTATATCCATTTTTGCTGGTTCTAAAGGGGTTTGTTTTATTACATTTTCAACTTGAATTTTATTTAAATCCTTTGTAGCAGTAAATTCTATTACATCTTTGTCTTTAACATACCCTTCAGGTGCCTTTGTTTCTTTGATATAATATTTCTTACCTAACTCTAGATTTGGAACTGTTACCATCCCATTTCTATTTGTTACTAGGTTCTCTAGAATAGGTTTTTTATCCAAATTATCATATAAAGAGAATTTTGCTCCCTCTAATTTTTTATCATGATCGTATTTATCTACTTTTTCCAGAGATATATCTTTTTTATCATAATTAACTGATACCTCTACCTTTAAAGCCTCTATATACGTTTTTTCATTGTTTACAGATATTGCAAAGCTATTATATGCTTTTTCTCCATCTGCTATTGAATTGTTATTTTCTATTTTATTATGCGTTATAATATTTGCAGTCTCTCCTACCTTAACTGACTGTCCCTTTTTAAGTACTGCTTTTATCATTGTAACCTTTGACATATCTTCAACTGAGTTTTTCCAATCAACATTTTTATTTTCTTCTATCGTTGCTTTTGGAGCTTCTGTAGAAAAATAGATATCAAATTTTTCTTGATTTTCTACGCTTATCAAAGGTGTTTTAAATTTAGATTCTCTACTTGGGTAATTTCCATCTTGATCTGCAACAATACTTCTATCACCATTATATGGAAGAATATCTATCACCGAAAGTTCTTCAATAGCCTGAGTACTACTATTTACAAACTTTAACCTATAATCAATATTATTACCAATAGTCGCTCTCTTGCCTGTAGAAGACCCATAATGACCATCATCTTCAGTAGACATCTTTACCTCTTTGAATGAAGAAAGTACCTTTGGTGGGTATATTTTGAAAGCTCCCTTTAGTCCACTTAGATTTGTAAACTTATCAGATGTTTCTGGTCTATTTTTAGCATCTTTTAAAATATTATTCCAAAGACCATTAGGAGTGTCTAACTGTAGTATTCCGTACTGCTTCCCATCTTTATTGTCAATTTTATTATTATCAATTGACAAGGCTGCATGTATAGAATACCCGCCTATCAATAGCCTGTTTGTTGCTTTAAAGCTCAACTCATAATAATTTTGAGCAGTTTTTGAAATAGCATTATCAGTTAGAGTTGGTATCTTAACTGTTTTAGGCTTTGTCACTATCAAATTGTAACCAGGTTTATAACCCCTTACTATCTCCATACTTTCAAATACATTTGGATCGTTAATAGGCTCTAATCCATCTGGAGCAAGGTAGTATAGATTAATATTCTCTGGTTGTGTAGCATCAAAGAAATTACCATACCTTTCATGATTATATGATAATCTAGTTGTTATTACATCGTCCGTATAAAAAGTTGACCCATTCGTTATCGATATTGTATCATTAGCTTTTATAACTTCATATTGTAAGTTTACAGTGTCTCTTGTGTAGTCCGAAATTGAAAAAGCTTCTGTAGTAGCATTTTGATTCCCTGAATTTTTGTGGTAATCTATGCTACCGTTTGAGTATCCATATGAATTTTCTTCATGGCTCGGTGTCATATTTTTATCTAATTTTTCCTTTAGTTCATCAACAATTGAAGGCTTTAAGTCAGCAATTACCTCTGTATGTATCAAACTAAAAAGCTTATTTATTTCATCTTTTCCATTAAAGGTAACACCTTCATTTGGATATTCAAATTCTATTGAAGTAAACTCTTCTCCACCTGTGAATTTTTGCCAACCTTCATTTGTAAATGAATCATTATAATTAGCATATCTAACTACTGACATTTTATCAGATATCAAAACTTTTTTACCATCTTTTTGGTAGGCATAAACTTTTGTACCATCAAGCATTGATTTCAATTTATTGTAATCATCATCACTCAAGTTTCCTATTACACTAACTCTCGCCTCTCTTGGGTTTACAAAGTTCACTACATTTATTTTAGAACTTTTTAATAATAGTTTTTGTGGATCAGTTTCATCTACTTTATTGTTTATAGAAAGATTTCTTATATTTTTATATGTATATCTTATCCTTTGATTTTCTAGTTTTTCTTTGTCATAAGGAATCGAAAAATTATTTGTCCGAGTAGTTGAATAGTTTTTATTGACAGAATCATAGTTCTTGTCTATTAATTTATTCCACTTTGTACTAGTTATATATGTTGTTGCCCCTATTGTTGGTTCTTCCTTAAGAATATAGTACCTTCTTAAAGAACTCCAATTATTTGGACCCAAATCATTTTTCACTTCTCCATCTACAACTGCTTGAACACTAAAGTCCACTTTTATTTCCTTGGCTTTGTTAGAGCTATCGTGAGCACTTAGGTTTATTCCAGCTAGATCGAGCTGTATACTTAGATTCGATATAGTTACTTCATTTCTTTTAAGATCTTTATAATATCTGTTTGTACTCTCTTCAAAAATCCATCCCGTATTTTCTCTTACCTTTGTACCTTCAGGTATAGTTGCGTACACTCTTCTGTCTCTTGGATCATTTCTATTGCTTAGGGGAGCATTTAAACTATCGCATGTAAAAGTATTGTAAACTCTTTCTTTAATTACATAATTTTCATCAACATCATTAGTAAGCCTTTCTGCTGAATAATACGATGAACGAGGCTTTTCTATATCAGATTTTCCCTCTATATCGATAGAATCTTTTGCTAATAGGTCACCATCTTTATTAAAAAACTCTTGTTTTATTGTACTGATTGATTTATTTATAGTTTTGCTTTCTAATAAGTTAATCTTAAATGGTGTAGCTCCAGTGTATCCACCATATATTTCATGATATGTTGTAACTATTTGCCAATCGTCTTCAGTCTCTTTTATCTCAACATTTTTTATTAAATCATGTGATGTTGAAATATTTTTTAATTCCGGCTTTTGGTAGTCCTTTTTCGGAATCGATATTACTATATGTGAACCCTCTTCTAAATCTGCAACATTCCCTGATACTGAAATATTGTTATAAAAATTTATTATTTCACCACCATAATATGATGTTTCCTCATCTGTAAGTAAGAGAGATGCCGAATATATTCCTGAAGATTCTTTTTCTCCTCGGTTTTCATTTATTGAGTCATTCAAAGTAAAATTATTATTATTATCCTTCTCATTTCCTTCTATAGCCTTTGTGAAAACATTTTCTTCAGAGTTAATTTTCACATGATCTGCATTACTAGAACTTACTGCTTCAATAGAATCATCCGCATATGTTGTTATTGGAACAAATGTATTTCCCACAGATCCCACGAATAATGCAACAGCAAGCATTAAATTAATTATTTTTTTCATAATAAAACCTCCTATACATAATTTTTTTTAAAAACATACTCTTTGAATTCTAGTTTTAATCACCCCCTTAAATACTTTTTATTATATTTAGATTGTAATCTTTGGTAAATATTTTATTACATGATTACATATGCTAGTCAGTTATATTTAATTGTCTTATATATTTTTTATAATTTGTATATATACTTTTTTGTATATATACTTTTTTATTAATACTAAACTTTATTTGTTTTATTTAAGCTTATAGTTAAAATTTGCTATAAATTATAGCTATTTTCCAATTATTCTATCATTTTTGTTTGAGTATTACAATTATGTATAAAAATATTTCGTATTTTAACTGTTTAAAATATATCTCAAAAATGTTTAATTTTTTTATATATATTATCTAAACCCTTTGCATAATTCATTTATTTCATTTTAATCACGATTACAATTTAATAATAAAAAAATCAGGATAATTAAATTATCCTGATTAAAAATGTTTAGTATCGCATAATATTTTTGTACTTTTTATCTGTTTTAATTTTTGCCTAAACTTGTTGAATTTGTATATCTCTTAGATATTTCTACTGCTGTATTATATCTGTTACTTCCTGCTACTCTTTCCTTATTTTTAGCTCCTAAATTATCTTCTATAGACTTAGAAACTGAATTATATCCTCCACCTATTAGTATATTTTCTATCGTCCAGTCATTTATTGCCTTTGCTGTTGTTGGATGAAGAGTATTTGGTGTAGTTAAAAGTATAGGAGCTTTGAACTTAGCAGATAGTGAACTAATCGTGATTCCATCTGGGAAGTTTGTTCCATCTACCAAAATCATATCATTTTTATTATTAGTCTTAGATCTTACTTCATCAGCAACCTTGTAGGCTGTTTCATATCTATCATGCCCACCAATTCTATCAACTGTTTTAACATTTGATTTTACTGAGTTTTCAACATTTTGAGATACTGAAGTTTTTTCTCCACCTATAGTTACATTTTCAATATTCCAATCCTTTAATGTTTTTTCTGTTGTATTATTAAGTGCTTTTGGCTCTGTTAGAAGTATCGGAACTCTCTTTTGATTTGCTAGAGCAGACATTGTAATTACGTCTGGGAAATTTGTTCCATCTACCAAGATTGCTTCGTCCATATTCTTGGTAGTTAATCTCACTTCACTTCCTATTTTTCTAGCTGTTTCGTATCTATTTTGACCTGCTATTCTTCTTATATCATATCCTTCTTTTTTAAGTTGATTTACTACATTATCTGACACAGATTCTGGTCCACCAGAGATTATTACTGTATCAGTATCTAGCCTTTTCATTTCTTTTAAAGCATTGTCTGATACTTGATTTTTCTCTGATAGAAGTATTGGACATTTTTTCTCATTTCCTAGAACTGTTGCTGCCAATACATCAGTGTACTTGTCTCCACTTGCTAGTATTACATTATTCTTTGAAGTAGTATCTCCACCTCCGCCAGAACCTCCACCCGTATTTCCTCCGCCTGACGTAGATTCTTTCATCATTATATCAACTGGCTCGTCGTATTCCTTTTCATCTGGATTATAGTATACTTTACGCTCTTTTCCATCGTACTCTCCATATACTCCATAGACATATGGCTTAAATGTCAATTTCTTACCCTTATATCCATCTGGTATTGTATATACTTCACTTGTATTGAATTCTTCTCCTGGCTTAACAGTCACTAATTTTTTAGATCCATCTTCATCCGAAATTTCCTTAGATTCTATTACTTTACCATCTCCATCTACAACATCATATCCCATAACTAACATTTTATTGACCACATTTTTTGATGTATTTTTTAGATTTAAATCTAAATTAATCTTATCATTTGATTGAAGATTTTCTTTTTTATCTGGAGAAATTTTTAGAGTAGAAGTTTCATAATAAATATCTGTGTATTTTACACCCGTAGTATTATCTAGTAAAGTTCCCTCATGGACTCTATTTAAGCCCCAATCACCATATGTTGGTTCATCTTTTGATATATAGTGAACTTCTATTGGTCCATCTATTTGCATCTTGGTAATACCATCTTTAAATGTCATTTCTTTTCCATCTTTATCAAGAGGAACAACAATTAGACCCATTTGGTATGACCATCTATACTTTCCAGGATTAGCCTCTAGATAGTCCTTATATGCCCTCTGATAATCCGGATTATTATCCATGTAATCAGTCATTTCTTTTCTTGTAAAAATCATGTCTTCTTTAGAACTTCCATCATATTTAAAATCTTTTTTTATAAAGGTATCATATATACCTGAATAACCATTTAAAATAATTCTAACTCCAGACAACTCTTTAAAAGATCCATCTGGCATTTTTTTCTCTATTTCTGTCCAAGGTATCACTATTTTCTCAAGTTCTGCAGCATCATCGTATCTATTCCAAGGATATATATTTATTTTAACCTCTTTAAGACCCAGTTCTTTATCTGAGTTTGCCTTATAATTTTCAAAATTTACATTATCTATATACTGTATAATTTTTTGATTTATTCTTGCTGTTTTAGAATTTATTGTACTCGACATATTAATATTTTCTGGAAGAATATCCTCTTTGTCTTTTGTAGAATCCCCCAGTTCTACTGTTGATTGTGCAGACTGCGTGTTCTCATTAGCTGCAAGTGCTGGCACTACCGCTGTAGATATCATACTCGACACTAGTCCTACATATAACGCTTTCCTGATTTTTATTTTCATTGTCATCCCCTCATATAAAATATATTCTTATAATTTCTAATTTAAATATTTTCTCGAACCTACCTGTTTTATTTCCTTTCAAACGTAAATAAAATATAACTTTCAAAAACTATAAAATAAGATTTCTGATTTTATCTAAATATACCCTAATGGGTCATATTAGAAACATCTTATTCTAATTTTTTTAAAACCTTTTTTATAATAATTACATTAAAACATCAATCCTCATAGCCTATTTTATTCAATACATTATCTATTTTTACATTATTTTATTAATTAAATATCTTTTTAATCAATATTATCAATAGATATGTCAATAAATTCTAAGCCTTATAATAATTAATAATCCTCTATTATTTTTTATATTTTTAAAGCATAAATTTTAGTTAAGTACTACTTTAAAACGAACCCGTCTTTTAAATTATACATAATCATGAAATTTACGCTCTTAAGGGTAGCTTTTTAAACTCAAGTAATAAGTTATAATTTTATAATTAAATTTCAAATATTAAAAAAAGAACTCCGAAAAGAGTTCTTTTTTTAATATTTATTATTTTCTTCGAATTTTCTTTTTAGTTTTTCTCTTTCCCTAATTTGATATATAGAATTCATTATTATTCCTATTAAAGGACCAAGAAACACACCTAAAGGTCCAAATATTAATCCTCCCAATATCGTAGCTACAAACGTATATAAAGGCCTAAGCCCTATGCTATCTCCTAATATTTTAGGTTCTATTATTTGCCTTAAAACTACCAATATTACATATAAAATAATTACATTTGCTCCCATAGAATTTAGATCTCTTATTACAAAGCTTATAGCCCAAGGAATCATTATTATACCACTTCCTACAACTGGCAATACATCAACTATTGCTATACCCATCGCCTTTAATATAGGTAATTTTATTCCTATAATATATAAGCCTATCGACAGTACTACAAAACTCACGAGCATCAGCTTAAGCTGAGCCTTCACATATCCTTTTATACCTATACCAGCATCTATTACAACTTCCCTTAAATATTCGATATACTTATCCATGTCTCCTCCTTAAACTAGTATTTTAATCATCGTATAATGAATCATGTTAAATAATCTCCTCTATCCATTTATTATATACCATTACTACTTTTATTGTAATAAATATTCTTTATATTACTATCAAAAGCAGTATCTATACAATAATTTACTTGAATTTATAGATACAACTAAAAAGAAAGAAGGAGTTACTCGTATGAGCACTCCTTCTTATTTATAGAACAATATATTTAAAAAACATTATTATTTTTCTATAGCATGAACAACTATTCTCTCTGTTCCGTCATCTGAACATGTGGATAAAGTGATTAATTTTTTTTTATTGATATCATTATTAATAATAAAATCATCTGCATTTACAATACTATTTTCACTTGTATTTTTTATAAATTGAATTTTATCTTCTTCAGTATTAAAATTTATTTCCCTATAACTATAATTTGGTTCCGCCGTATACACTGAATATATCAAATATACTTTAGATAGTGAATTTATAGTAATTTTTATATTTTTATTTTTGTTATAAAATTCTTGTGACTTTAACATCTTCAAATCATGAAATTGTTTTCCAGATTTCATATTATGTCCATATATTACACTATTATCATCAGTAAAATCATTTTTATTTCTATAATCTAAAAATATACTTCCATTGCTGTTATATTCTTTATCAATTGAATGATTTAAATAGTAACTATTATTATCTGATTGGACTATCGGATAACTAATTCTAGTATTTGTTATCTCAATAAATCCAACAGCATCATCATATTTTTTTGATACTTCTTTCATAATATTTTTACCATTGTTTTTTTTAATTTCCATTAAATTTGATTCAATTTTTTTTGTTTTTATATAATTATTTGAATAACTTGCTATATCTTTTACTGAAACTATAATCGTAACAATTATAAGTATCTCTGCAAATAATATTAATATTTTTTTCATAATTTAAACCTCTAACTAACTATCTTTTTATCTTGAAAATAATTACCATCGCCACAATCGCAAAAATTAATATTATTACGCTAAAAAAAATACCTTTGTCATATGTTTTTGGATTAGATGTTTTTATATTTGAAATACTACTCTTTTCACTTGGGTTAGTAATTTGCTTTATTTTTTTTATTGGAATAATACTTTTATCTAATTCGGTGTTTGTAATGACAAACTCTCCCTTTTTTTCTTTAATATTTGATTTATAACCTTCTATCTCTTTTTCTTTCACTGTATAATTTATCTTCTCTCCTGTATACTTGTCTACCAGTTGTAAGTCTGTAAATACATGTTCCCAATTATTTTTATCACTTAGAGTTACTCTATCTATCTCTTTACCATCTGCCAAAAGTGTTATTTTTACTTCACTTTGTGCTTTTCCTTTCCAAATTTTCTTTACAGGTATTTGAGTTAAGCCTGGTATTTCTTTTTCTGTGTTTATTATAATAAAACCATTTTTTATTTCTTTTATTTCTGACTTATAACCTTCTATCTCTTTTTCTTTCACTGTATAATTTATCTTCTCTCCTGTATACTTGTCTACCAGTTGTAAGTCTGTAAATACATGTTCCCAATTATTTTTATCACTTAGAGTTACTCTATCTATCTCTTTACCATCTGCCAAAAGTGTTATTTTTACTTCACTTTGTGCTTTTCCTTTCCAAATTTTCTTTACAGGTATATTTTTAGTCTTTATCTTTTTAATCTTTGTATTTATTATAATAAAACCTTTTCTACTTTCTTTTATCTCTGTCTGATATCCATCTATCTTTTTCTCTTCTATCGTATATTCGATTTTCTTATTTGTTTTTTCGTCTACTAATGGAAGATCTTTAAATATATGTTTCCAGTCGTTTTTATCATTTAACGTCACAGTTTTTACTTTTTTTCCATCTGCCAGAAGTGTTATTTCTACTTCACTTTGTGCTTTTCCCTTCCAGATTTTTTTTACTGGTATATTGATATTTGATGGTACATAATCATCTCTATGTGTTTCACCTGAGTTTTTTATATTTTTTGCTATAATTGTACCATTAAAATTTTTAGTCATATTAACATCTGCACCTGGAGAAAGTAATAATCCTGTTATGGCATCTTGATTTGTTATATTTCCTTTAAACATATAATCATCTTTTGATGAGTCAAATATATTCCATATAACGTTTGCATTTTGCCAAGTTGATACCTCACCTGTGGGAGCTGTTGATCCATCTGTATAATGAATTACTGATTTTTTCAATGAAAAACTGTTTCCAAAATCTTTCATATCAACATTGATTATTAATGTAGTTGGTTTTGATTTATCAAATCCATATATATTTATATCATTTGAAAGATCAAAGTCACCTTTTTTCAAGTTATAAATGTTGAATACTTCACTATTTTTTATGTTTATAGACTGTTTATTTTTATCGTTATTTTCTATATATGTAGAATTATTTTCATGTTTAGACAAAGTTTTACTTAAATCTATCATTTCGTTTTCAAGTAAGTCTATATCTATAAATTTTTCAGTCTTGTCCTTCCATAAACTATCCTCGTTAGTTCTTTTTTCTGGCTTATCTACTTTATTTCCATTAAGAGACCATGCAGATCCATTATCTGCTGTACCAGTTTTTATATTTTCACCTACAACAATAACTGAACGCTGATGCGAAGTTCCTTGAAACCCCTGTGTATTATCTATTTTTTCTTGTATATAGCTGACTTCTTCAACACCCTTTGTTCCAAAGTTGGACTGATAATTCAAATTTTTTGTAAGTATATTTCCATTTACATGAGAGCCTGTACTGACACTATTAAAACCTACCAAATGAAAACCACCAGCAATACCAAACATGCTCGGTTTAAAAAAACCTGTTTTTTCATAGGTATTTTCTTTAGTAACAAGTGTTACACCATCAGAATCTTTTTCTGATGCAAAGGAGTGAAAACTAACTATGTTCATTAATTGAAACATGATTAGCAATAGAGATATTAGTTTTTTGTTTTTTTTCAACATAATATTTATCCTTTCTTTGTAAATATGTTTAAACAAATTAACATACTTTTATCTTAATATAAGCCTTTAAATAAAAATTATATTCCTAAGAACACTTGCACACTTTTAAATATCGTCTATTAATATTTTTAATTTTTGTATACCTTTTAGTGTTTTTTACTTAAATATTTTTAAAATGGATTTTTTATGATTAATTAAATAAATTGCTTAAAACAAAAAATCTTTGCTACAATTTAAAGATTTTTTATTGACTTATATGATTTCTCCTAAGATCTTTTTTAACTCATGATTTTTTCGTTACTTTAAAGACATAATTACCAAAATAATATAATTTTTGAAAATATTATTTTGGATGATTTCAATATTTTTGTACACACCCCCTAACCTTTCAAATATAACCATTATTTAGACTTATATAGACTATAATATATAGTTTTAGAAAACACAATAATTTTTTTAATATTTAATAATCTTTTTTAATATTTTATATTTTTAGATTTTTTTTTAAATAAATAGTGATATTATTTAATCTTTATTAAAAACAAAGAAGAGTATGTTTTTATAAATAAAAGCATACTCTTTTTCATTTTTTGTTTCTTAAATTTTTTTATGAAATTCTCACGTTATTTTACTTGTTTATCACATATGAAATTATATATAAGAAATATATATGTGCTGGATAGAATATATAGAAGAAATATTTCGCTCCTTTTCTACCAGGTTTTCCATTGTACATTGCTAAAGGTATAGCTGCAAAAATCATAAGTGATTGTAGCTTGTTTCCTGTTACAAATACCAATATTGATACTAGAACTAGCGGCATTAAACGTATCCATATTTTTTTATCTCTTAATAGATAAAATGCAACTGCCAAAACAATCCATAGTGTTCCACCTTCAACCAACAATGGTAAAGGTAATAGTACCATTATTGCCTGTAAGAATATACTATTTTCTGGTGAAGTACTAAAGAACATAAACATTAATATAAAGCTTATTAAGTATGGAATCACCATTGCCACTACTGATAACACTATTTTCTTAGCGTTTTTTTCTTTTATTCCAAACTTCAATAAATCCACCATATACATATAATATAAACCTAAGAACAATGTACCAAATATTGAATTCATCAACATTACTGAATCTAGAGGGAATGCCTTTTGTATTAAATTGCTCGCAAGTGCCATCAATACATATGCAATCCAGAGTCTGGCCATGTATTTTTTCTTGTTTCTTGTATAGTAGAATCCTTCAGCTAACAGGAATAAAAATATTGGCGCAACTAGTCTTCCTAGACCTGTAAACCATAGTGGAATCCCATTCATATAAAACATCTGATGAATATGGTCAAATACCATCAATATAATTCCTAATATCTTCAATTGAAAAGATGTTAAACCACCATATTTTTTTATCATTGTATTTTCCATAAGTGTCCTCCCTTTTAAAATTATTAATTGCTTATAAATATTATTGTAATTTAGATTATAACAATACTTTAGTAAAAAATCTTCTTACAGAATTGTAAGATTAAAATGATAACGTTTTATTGCTTCTATTAAATATCTTTACCCATTTATCTATGCAAGTATCGATAAAGATAAATACTCATTCGGTAAATCAAATTAATTGCTACTAGCTCTACTTTTTAACTATAACTCGACTTTCTTGTTTTATATACTTGCTAAGCCAGCTATTTGTCACCCTATATTTCTAATAGGTTTACAATTGTTTTTTTTTATGATAATATACATCTATTAAAATATATAAATTGAAAGGAAAATTAATATGAAAGATAGTACTATAGCAAAAAATCAATTATTAGATGTTAAGTCGATGGTTCTGTGTTCAATGTTTGCGGCGCTTTGTGCTGTTGGAGCATTTATACAGATACCTCTACCAAATCTCGATTATTTTACACTTCAATATTTATTCGTTATGCTTACGGCTATGCTTCTTGGTTCAAAGAGAGGATTAATATCGCTATCTATTTATGTGTTGACAGGGCTAGTTGGATTCCCAGTATTTGCAGCAGGTGGAGGTATTACCTACCTTCTTAAGCCTACATTTGGATATTTACTTGGTTTTATAGTAGCTGCCTATATAACTGGATACCTTGTCGAAAAAAACAATGCAGATAATTTTCTAAAGTATTTCATGGCTGGTCTGGCAGGCTTTATAGTAATTTATTTTATAGGGTTTTCATATAAATATTTTATATTAAATTTCTATCTAGGAATAGAAACTCCATTTTATCTTATATTTTGGGGAGCCTTCCCTCTTGATATGCCTGGGGACTTTCTAGCTACTATACTTGCATCAATATTTGCTATTAAAATTAAAAAGGCGGTGAAATTGTAATGAATATAAATACAAGTAATAATAACAAAATCAAAGCAATTAAACTAAAAGATATGATTATTAAGGGCTATAAGCCAAGCTTTGAAGATATAGATATTCTTAAATCCATTGACATTGATCTTCTTTCTGGACTAGCTTGTGAAATTAGGGATTATTTTTCTGATGGTCAATTTGAACTCTGCACTATAATTAATGGAAAAAGTGGAAAGTGCTCAGAAAACTGTAGCTTCTGTGCCCAATCAGTCCATCATAATACGAACATTGAAGAATATGATTGTCTTGAAAATAAAGAGCTAACTAGTTCAGCTCTTACAAATTATAAAAATGGTGTAAATAGATTTTCTATTGTCACATCTGGAAGAAAACTTTCTGCCAATGAATTAGATATAGTATGTGGACAATTTGAAGCCATAAAAAAAATTTGTCCTATTAATCTATGTTCATCAAATGGACTTTTAGAGCTAGATCAGTTCAAAAAGCTAAGAAGTTCTGGTGTTACTAGGTATCACAATAACCTTGAAACTTCCAGAAATTTTTTCCCAAATATATGTACGAGTCATAGCTTTGATGATAAGATTAACGCTATAAAAAATGCTCAGTTAGCTGGCCTATCAGTATGCAGTGGCGGTATATTTGGACTTGGAGAAGACTTAGATGACAGAATCAGCATGGCATTTAGCTTAAGAGACTTAAATGTGGATTCTGTACCTATAAATATACTAAACCCAATAACAAATACTCCTTTAGAAAATAACAAGCCTCTTGAATACGATGAAATCAGAAGGTCTATATCTATCTATAGATTTATTCTGCCTAAAATAAATATTAGATTGGCAGGAGGTAGAATTCTTCTTTCAGATAAAGGTAAAAAGGCAATTGAATCAGGTCTTAATTCAATGATTTCTGGTGAAATGCTTACTACTTCTGGAATTAATACAACTGATGATACTGAAATGATAAAAAATATGGGTTTTTCAATTAAAAAAACAAATGATAGAAATATCTTATCTGACAGTCTAGAAAATATAGGTGAAATATTATTATCTAACAAAAATAAAGTTTCTAGTAATACAGATAATGACTATACAAAGCCCTCTCAATCAACTTTAAAAGAAGAGTTAAATGCTATGGACTATAAAAACACTTCAAGTTTTTTTTATTCCAAAGAAATTTCTGATAATAATCAACATAATTTTTTAAATAGAGATGATGCTATTTTTGTTTCTGGATGCAATACAGATATAGGAAAAACATATATAAGTAGCCAAATAATAAATATACTTAAAGAAACTGGCATTTCACTGGGATATTATAAACCCGTTTTAAGTGGAGCCTATTTAAATAATGAAAAGCTTGTTGCTGGTGACTGCGACTATGTAGTTAGGCATTCTTATTTGGATGAAGATCCAAACAAACTTTCTAGCTATATATTTAAAGAGGCATACTCTCCTCATTTAGCAGCAAGGTTTAACAATCAGCTAATAGAAAGCAAAAAAATAGTAAAAGATTTTAAAAGAATTTCTTCTTTAAAGGATTTTACTATTGTCGAAGGGTGTGGTGGAATAGTTTGCCCAATATATGAATCAGATAATAGACTATTGATGCAAGAAGACCTTATAAAATCGATGAAGCTGAATACTATTTTAGTTATATCATCTGATTTAGGATCTATAAATGCAGCTATTACTTCTTACCAATACTGTTTGGATAAGGGTATCAATATCTTGGCTATAATCATGAATAAATTTGATATCAATAATGTAAAGCATATAGATAATAAAAGATTAATAGAAAAACTAACCGCTACAAGAGTATTTTTTGCCAAAGATACTACAATTTAGCAGGTATATACTCATTAGATATTTAGTCTAAGCCTATTTTAAATATTTATTTGTATCTTACTTGGGTATTATTTAACTATATGGCATTTATTTACCCCTTGTTAATACTGATAAATAATATTTTACTAATACTAGTAAATAATATTTTTTTAAACTTTTTAATTTTTATTTTTAAGATGCTTCTTACCACTAAATTGGCATTGTACAATTAATATATCTGATTTAAATTATAGTTTTTTATAAAACTTAGGAGGTTTTTATGATAAAACAAGTAGATAAAAAAACAATATTCGTTATTTTTATAGTGCCTCTTCAATTTTTTCTTCAGCTTATAGTCAATACGTTGAATCTTCCAGTGGATTCACTTTTTAAAAATTTATTGCTGTTAGGAGTTTCGGTTATAGTTGTATCACTAGTTTTTTTGCTAAGAGGAGATCTATTGAAGCGTGATTTTCAAAAATTTAAGGAAAATAAAATGAAGTTACTGCTTATAAGTATAGTATCCGCTGTGGTTTCAGCCCTTCTAGTTATCTTTATAAAAAAGCTGATTCTTGCATCGGGTTTAACTTCACTTTCAATGTCTTCAAGTAATGTTTCCGATTTACCAAATGCTTGGCTAATGCTTATTGCTTCAATCCCTCCTACTTTGGCACCATTTTTAGAAGAAACTGTATTTAGATATGAATTATTTTATAGACTGAATTCTAGTAAATTAACAGGCTTTATTTTTGCTATAATATCATCAATATTATTTGGTCTTTTACATTATTTTAATTATAATGGAAATATCGTTCTTACTATACCGCTGATGGCCGTTGGTTTTTTCTATTGTATTATTTACAAGCTTACAGATAATATTTGGACATCCATTTTTGCACATATGTTTTACAACGGTGCTCTAAGTATAGGATCCTCACTTTTTGTTTTAATAATACAATTGCTTAGATAAAAATAAGTAATAATATATATAGTAAAAAAGTTCCCTAAAATATATCTGGGTACTTTTTTACTATTTTCTATATCTTAACTTATCTATTACTAAATTTTCACTTCTTGTATCTTTAAATATAAGGTTTATTTTTTAATTATAACTTTAAATATTCTTTAAATAAATATCTAAAAATTTTATAGATTTTAGAATTTATAACTTTATTTGTTATATATTTTAATTCAATTATTTTTTATTCATTGCTTTTAATTTATAGTTTTTTATATAATCTTCTATTTCTTCCATTGAATTTGAAAATAATATTAATCTTTCATTTTCTTTTGTTAAGAACCCTGAATCAACCATTTTTTCGAATTGTTTTTTTAAATCATCATAAAACCCACCTGAATTAAAAATTATGCATGGATTGCTATTTCTTCCAATCATTGCCCAAGACAGCACTTCTGATATTTCTTCTATTGTTCCTAGCCCCCCTGGAAGTGCAATATATGCATCACCATTTTCTATCATTATCTTTTTTCTTTCGCTCATATTTTCTACTTTAATCAATTGAGTAATACCTGGATGTGCCGGCTCAAGATCTGCCAAAAAGTCAGGTCTAACACCCAATACTTTGCCTCCGTTTTCAAGAACTGTATCAGCTAGCAAGCGCATCAATCCAGAAGCTCCTCCACCATATACAAGCGTATGATTATTCTTTGCTATCCAAGTACCTACTATCACTGCTGAGTTTCTATATAACTCATTATTTCCCATACTAGAACCACAGTATACTGTTATGTTCATATTTTTCCTCCTACCTATACTTTTAGACAAGTATATTTTCTTTATTTATCATTTTCAATCATACCTCTATATTACTATATTCTTCTTTTCTTTTGTCCATTTTATGAATAATATATTTTACTTATCAAGTTTATTGTATATCTATACATCTTATAGTTTTCGTATTTTATTTGAAATAATCTATATACAATATATGAAAAAAGGACATCCTAATATATTAAGATGTCCTTTTATTTTTATATTAATTTAATCATGGAAGAAGCCGATCTTCTATATCTCTAACAAAAGATGACATTATTAAATCATCTGGGGTCATTCTTGCATTTTTATCAACTGCTTCTTTTACCTCTATTGGATAATCCGATATAATTCCATCGACATCCATTTTTGAAAACTTATCTATTGAATCTTGAGTATTAACAGTCCACACAATTACTTTTTTACCTTTTTTATGAAGTTTTTTAATACTACTTTCAGTTGCTTCCCTCTCTTCCATTATCATATAATCAGCAGCTACATCACTATAGTTTCCTAGCTTTATAAAGTATATTAGCCCTGTATCAAATGTTGAATCTTTCTCTTCTATATACTTGGTGTGATTAATATTTAATGATGTGAAAAATACTTGTTTTTTCATACCCTTTTTCTTCACAAGATCCATTAAATCATCCATCATTTTATTATCAACACCCTCTTTTAGCTCAAGATTAATCTTTATCTTGTTTTTACAAAGATCTAGTACCTCTTCTATTGTTGGTACTTTTTCACCAGCATATCTAGGGGATACTTTACTTCCTATATCCAAAGTTTTTATCTGGTCCAAGGTTAAATCCAATGTTTTCTTATTTATAAAATCCGGCTTATTATAAGAAACTCTTTCAAAGGTTTTATCATGATTTAAAACATACTCTCTGTCTTTTGTCCTTTGAACATCTATCTCTATGTAATCTACTTTATTATCAATTGATTTTTTAATGGCACTCAAGCTATTTTCTGGTGTTCCTACACCATACCCTCTGTGACCATACACATCTATTTTATTATTATAACCTACTATTTCTCTAGTAAATATTCCCATAGTCATCGAATAAAGTACAAGAGCGGCTAAAGAAATACCTATTAGAGTTTTTTTCTTTTGTAAAATTTTATCTAGCATAGATCTTTTAGTTTTTTCGGCTATTTGAGGATATCTAACGTCCTTTTCATCAATCATTTTGTAAAATAATTTAGTGACATAATAACATTCAAAAGGAACTACCAATATAGATATCACCAATATTCCAAAACTTTGCACTTGTAAAAGCCCTATCATAATTATTCTTCCAGTATATCCATCCAAATTTAGTTGTCCTGAAAGCTTAATTATCAAGGTTAACCAAATAAATAGTATAAATGAAGATATTACAGCTGTGACAATTAGCATTACTGCCATTTCTTTTAATACATTTTTTCTATTATCTTTAAATAGCTTACAACTTGCAGAAATCGCTTCACTTGCTTTCATATCTTCTATTATCATGTAGTTGAAAGTAAATATAAATTTAAGACTTACATATATTAGTAGTATAATTCCCACAGTATATATTATTGTGTATATTACACTTTGATCTATTTCACTCATAATAAAGTTCGGCATGCTAAATCCTTTTAGAAAGCTGAGCTGAAAACCAATCCCAGACATTGGACCCATAAAAATAACATATAGAAAAATTATTATTCCTCCTACTGACAACATTCTAGGCAAGAGTCTAATATTATATTTTAGAATTTCCCAATAACTTGATTCTTTATAGCCTCCCTCAATTTTACAACTAATTGTAATATAACCGCCTATTTCTATAATGATTTCGAGGATAACTATTGCAAGAAAAAACAAAAGGAAAATACCGCCAGACGGGGTTAACATAAACTTCAATATATCTCCATTTGTGGATACTGCACTACCATTTTTTTGAACTAAGTATCCACTCAAAAGTCCGTATAAAGGTATAATAATTAGCGCTAGAACACCTCTTGTAATAATTTGATATTTCAAGAATTTTTTAATATTGAGAGTAAATTTTCCTATCAACTTCATATATTCTTTTAATATTATAAAAATAACTAACACCCCCTTTATTTATCATTTTTGGGTTTTAAATATCATCTTACTTCGTTATTTTATTTTACAATTTAAACAATATATATAACAAATCCTACCACTATCTGTATTATACTACTTTACAGCTTTCTTTCAAAGAAGAAAACTTTTAAAAAAGCATAATATTGCCATTTTTTACAAAATTTACAAATTACTTTTAATTTTCTTTAGGATTTCTTATGTTTCTTTTATTTTTTGTCTTTATTTTATTTGATTTTTTCCTATATTTTTATATTTATCATATTCCGTTTATACTAAAGTGATTTTTTATTAATACACTTTAAAATAAAACTCTTTAGTATATTTTATTTTTTTATCTTTTGTATACAATATACTCTCTTGTTTTTTTCTTTTTAAATGAAGATTTTGAAGGGCTTTCAAGGCTTGAAATTTCCTTGTATAATATGTTTTTTCTGCTATAATTAAAGATGTTGCATTTTAGTCAATGCACAATTTTTAAATTTAATAAATATAAAATTTGGCAAAAAAGCCAAATATTTTTTTATTATTAAGGAGAATATATGAAGTATTTAAAACAATTTGCAATTATAATTGTGATTACATTCATAGGAGAAGCACTCAATCAACTCTTACCTCTTCCTATACCTGCTAGTATATATGGACTTGTGATTATGTTAGTAGCACTTATGAGTAAGATCTTACCCGTTGATAAAGTAAAAGATGTTGGTAGGTTGCTCATTCAAACGATGCCCATCATGTTCATACCTGCTGGTGTTGGACTGATCACTGCATGGAATAAATTGGGTCCTATAATATTACCTGTTACAATAATCACTTTTATATCTACCATAGTAGTAATGGTAGTGTCGGGAAAGTTTACAGAAACTTTAATCAAAAATAAAGAAAGTAAGGAATAAAAGTTCATTTAAGCTTTAGGAGGTTTTATAAATGAAAGAACAAATAGTAAACTCCGTATTTTTTGGCGCTTCAATAACACTAGTAGCCTTTTATATAGGAGAACTAATAAAGAAAAAATCTAAACATCCACTTGCCAATCCCTTGTTAATAGCACAGATAGCAATCATAGGAGTTTTATTATTATTTAATATCGATTTTAATTCATATAACAATGGAGCAAAGTATATAAGCTTTTTCTTAACTCCAGCTACTGTATGTCTTGCAATACCTTTATATGAAGAATTACAACATCTAAAGGATAATTGGCTTGCAATCATGGCTGGTATTGTATCAGGTATGTTTTCTAGTGCAGTGACTGTACTTGCTTTATCTGTTATTTTTAGCCTCAACCATCAAGAGTATGTAACGCTCCTTCCAAAATCAATTACTGTTGCTATTGGTATGGGTGTATCTGAGGAACTAAAAGGAATCGTTTCGATTACAATAGCAGTTATCATAATAACAGGTATTATTGGAAATGTTGTCGGTGAGTTTGTTCTTGATAAGTTCAATATTAAACATCCCATTGCAAAGGGTGTTGCATATGGATCATCGTCACATGCACTTGGAACAGCAAAAGCCATGGAAATTGGTGAATTAGAGGGTGCAATCAGCAGTTTATCACTTGCTGTATCCGGAGTATTGACTGTAGGTGTTGCTTCTATATTTGCAAACTTCTTATAAATTAAAGTTTTTAACTCACTTATAGCTATAGGCTATCATATTTAATATTTTAATAGCTTATTGCGAGCTAAATAGTTATTATCTATCTATTTAAACTTTAAAATATAATCTATAAAAACAAACAATGTACTCAAGCATGCAAATTGCTGTTTTGTACGTTGTTTTTTTATGCTATAATTACCTTGTTCTAAAATATAATAGTATTATATGCTCAATATTAAATACTATTATTTACCGTATAATATTAATTTATTTAAAATCATAGCTTCTAATTACTTTTATTATCAATTCAAAACTATCAAGATTTATCTGTAAAAATAAATAAATGATTTTCAAGCTCCACTATTTTTTTAATGATAGACTTTTGTTGATAATAAACCCTAATAAAAAATATAATTTTAAATATGTATATCAAATAAATATCTTGAAAGGAATTTATATTATGAAAATAAAAAAGAAAATTTTATTGTCTATATCGGCTCTTATCTTGCCATTATTATTTTTATCTGGCTGTAGTGATAATAAAACTGAGGTAAACGTATACTCAACATCAGATATGCACAGTCATTTCCCAGATAGCCTTAAAAACTATCTCTCAAAAATTGACAGAGATAATTCAATCTTGATAGATTGTGGTGATATGACAGATATTCAAACACAAGATGATGGTCAATGGGCAAGTGGAATCAAGGAGTATGGTTATCTCACAGAGTTTAATGGACGAGTTGTAGAAAAAGTATCTGAGCCATCAGTTGGACTTCCACCTATAGGTAAAAATATGGTCGATGAAAAATATGATATGGCTACACTTGGAAACCATGAATTCTACTCAACTCCAGAAAAATTCAAAGAGTTAATAGATAGCTTCAACAAGGCTGGACTTCCACTTATGTCTGCCAATACATTCTACACAAAAGAATTTGCCAAAACAAAGACAGATCAAAGGATATCCGATCCATATCTTATAAAAAATATACATACGGACAATGGAGATATCAAGATTGGTATAATACCTGTAACAACAAATACTATCAACCACGAAGAACCTTTTAAAGACGGTAAAGTTGTACTTGATGAAAATGTATATATTCAAAATGACCCTAATTTCAAAGGTAAGGTTTATATGACAGATATAGTGGAAGAAAGCATCAAGATATCAAAAGAATTAAAAGAAAAAGAAAATCCAGATATGATTATTCTTGCGGCCCATACAGGTGAACAACCCAAAAAGCCTAGACACTCTGGAAATAGAATACAAGAACTTGCCAAAAAAGTTCCAAATATTGACTTGATAGTTGCTGGTCATACACATACATTTATTGATGAACATGAATATCAGGGTCCAAATGGCAAGAAAGTTATAGTTACTCAGCCAGGAAATCATGCAAAAGGTATCGCAAAAACAACAGTAAACTTTGAAAAGAAAAATGATAAATGGGCTGTCAGCTCACTTACTTCAAAGGCTGAAAAGTTTAAATCTAATAAAAATGATGTAGAAGATGATGCCTTTGTAGCTGATACTCCAGAAAAAATGAAGAAAATAAACTTCCAAGAAATTGATAAAGCTCAATATTTAAAGATGAAAAAAGATAATCCAAATATCT
This sequence comes from Peptostreptococcus sp., assembly GCF_036639115.1. Taxonomy (GTDB): domain Bacteria; phylum Bacillota; class Clostridia; order Peptostreptococcales; family Peptostreptococcaceae; genus Peptostreptococcus. The sequence continues at coordinate 56,004 of NZ_JAVWJH010000007.1, forward strand.
TGCTAGATACTGTTGTTGTTTCTGATAAAAAGATTGACTTCCCAAAAGACTTGGATATTGAAATAAAAAATGAATATCATACACCGAAAGACAATCAGTACCTATATTATATCTACTCTAAGGATTATGATACTGCAAAGAAAGTAATGGAAACATATGATATGTACACAAAAGAAAGTAAATTAGAAAACAAGGAAGTAAGATAGTGATATAATAAAATATCCAGAGCCTCAAGGCTCTGGATATTTTTAGTCCATTTTCTTTGCTTTACTTCTACTATAAAGAGCCACAACTAATGATAATATTCCAACAGCTATTACATCCCCAGTCTGAGCAAGGTTTTTACTTCCTATGTAAGTCATAAGAGCTAATGCTGCCATACCACTTGTAAAGCTAATCCACCTATTATACTTTCTCGTCCAATAGGCTTTATCTCTGTTTTTCTTTTTAAGTTTCATTTTTCACCTTTTCACCACAACACTTAAATATAATACTAGTACTATCTTACTAGCAACTATATTATACAATATGTGTCTATATTCTTCTATATATTTATAATAAAGCGCATCAATTAAAGATATTCTCCATATTTGAGAGATGAACCTTATCATTATAAATAACTATAATTCTACTATACACCCTATATCTTAAATTACTTTTAAGTTACTCAAATATGCTTTTGTCCATGATTTTTAAAGAATTTGAAATCTCTGGCTCAAAGTCCATTTGCTCGAGTATATCCCTATTAATATCTATTCCTGGAGCAATCTCTGTCAATAATAGTCCTTCATCTCCTAGTTCAAATACACATCTTTCAGTTACAAATATTACCTTTTGACCAATTTCTCTACTTTGTTTCGCACTAAATGTGACTTCCTCGACACTGGATAAAAATTTCTTTCTTCTACCTTCTTTTTCTATTATCAATATTCCATCTTTTACTCTAGTCTTCAATCCTCCAGCTGTCATAGTTCCACAAAATACTATATTCTTTGTTGACTGAGTAATATCTATAAATCCTCCACAGCCACCTATTCTATCCCCAAATCTACTGACATTAATATTTCCTGAGGGATCAATTTCTGCAAATCCTAGAAAAGTTCTATCAAGCCCACCACTATTGTAAAAATCAAACTGGCTAGCCATAGGAAGTCCTGCCCATGCGTTGACTGCCGAACCAAAGTTTGATCTTCCCAGAGGAATTCCTCCAATAAGTCCACTCTCTACAGTAAGAACAATGTTTTCTATTCCCTCTTCTTTGGCAACAGAAGCAACACCTTCTGGTATACCTATTCCAAGGTTTACTACAGAGTCATCACTTAATTCCTTGGCTGCTCTTCTAGCTATAATCTTTCTTTCATCTAATTCTAACTTTGGAAAACCAAAATTATCTGATTTATACTTACCTGCTATTATAGGATCATAATATGTTCCTGGAGTTTGGCGATGAAATTCTTCTGGATTTTCTGATTTGACTACCGCATCTACAAATACACCTGGTACTACAACATCTCTTCTATCTATAGATGAAGACGACACTATGTTTTTGACTTGAACTATTACCTTGCCACCACTTGCCTTGACTGCCATAGCTACATCTAAAGAGTCTATTATAGAAGACTCTTCTTCCATTGTAATATTGCCGAACTCATCTGATGTAGTCCCTCTAATGATTCCTATATCAAACTTAGGAACCTTATATTTCAAATATTCTTCTCCATCAATTTCAATCAAGTCAACCAAGCTGTCTTTGGCTGCTTCATTTACTTTTCCACCCTTTATTCTAGGATCACAGTATGTATTTAATCCAATTTTAGATATTTCAAAAGGCTTATTTGCCGCTGCCTGTCTATATATATGAGCAATTACTCCTTGTGGAAAGTTGTAAGCCTCTATTTCATTTTTAAGAGCCATCTCTATCATAGGTCTATTGTTTGCAAAATGTGCGGTTACATATCTCTTGATCAAGCCTTTATATGTCATTTCACAGACACCTTGATCATTATTGTTTCCTATACCTGCCCCTTGATATAAAGTTATATCTCTTGGATGTCCTACTTCCTTAAAGTTTTCACCAATTTTAACCATCATTTCTCTGGCTGCAGTAGCCAACATAAATCCTGACACAGCTACTGTATCTCCATCGTTTATTAGTTTTATAGCCTCATCATAGCTAAATAATTTACGCATTTTTATCTCCCTTTTTGAATCTATATATATTTATTTATTTTATAATTCATCTTTTTTATATACGTTTTCACATTATATATTATATCATATTTAAGTAACATTGCTTCATATTATGATTTTCCAGATTTTCCGCTTTTATTTTTTTATATATTTCCCAAATAATAATTATCATTAGCAAAAGCCTTTTAAATCAAGTGCTTTAAGATTTAATTTATTTTCCCATTATTAACTTTAAAATATTAAAAATATCACTCTTTTCTATAGTTAAAAACAATCGAGAATATATGATCACCGCTACTATTTTTCGTACTATTTTTTATTTTTTTCCTATATTTTTCGTAGTTTTAATACTTTTTATGGTATATTTCGTTAATTTTTGCATAATTGACTAGATTTTTTTCTGTAAACGTAGTAAATTATAGTGTGGGAAAAAAATTAAACCTAATATATTATAAAGGAGTTTTAATCATGATATATTCAACAGAAGTAGAAATGATGTGTCCTGTAGCTCAGGGTGCAAATCACGGACCTGCTCCAATTCCAGAAGAAGCAAAGTGGGTTAAACCTAAAGATGTTTCTGATATCTCTGGTCTTACACACGGCATAGGTTGGTGCGCTCCACAACAGGGTGCATGTAAACTGACTCTAAATGTAAAGGAAGGTATAATACAGGAAGCTTTGGTAGAAACTATAGGATGTTCAGGAATGACACATTCAGCTGCTATGGCATCAGAAATACTTCCTGGAAAAACTATTTTGGAAGCACTTAACACAGACCTTGTTTGTGATGCTATAAATACTGCTATGAGAGAGTTATTCTTACAGATAGTATACGGAAGAACTCAGAGTGCATTCTCTGAAGGTGGACTTCCAATAGGCGCTGGACTTGAAGATCTTGGAAAAGGTCTACGTTCTCAGGTAGGTACAATGTACGGTACTCTTGCAAAGGGACCTCGTTACCTAGAAATGGCAGAAGGATATATAACTGCTATAGCACTAGACAAAAATAGTGAAATCATCGGATATACATTTGTAAGCCTAGGTAAATTTACAGACTTTATCAAGGCTGGAGACGAACCAAATGAAGCTTGGGAAAAATCTCAGGGTCAATACGGACGTGTTGAAGACGCTGTTAAAATGATAGATCCACGTAAAGAATAATATTCACACTTTGAGGAGGAAATTTAGATGGCTTTATTCGAATCTTATGAGAGAAGAATAGATAAAATAAATGAAGTTTTAAATAGTTATGACATTGCTTCACTAGAAGAAGCTGAAAAAATAACTAAAGATGCTGGACTAGATGTATACACACAGGTAAAATCAATTCAGCCAATTTGTTTTGAAAATGCTTGTTGGGCATACACTGCAGGTGCTGCAATAGCTATCAAGAAGGAATGTAGAACTGCTGCTGAGGCTGCTGAAGCTATCGGTGAAGGTCTTCAGTCTTTCTGTATACCAGGTTCTGTTGCTGACCAACGTAAGGTTGGACTAGGACACGGAAACTTAGGAAAGATGCTTTTACAAGAAAATACTGATTGTTTCGCTTTTCTAGCAGGTCACGAATCATTCGCTGCTGCTGAAGGTGCTATTGGTATTGCTGAAAAGGCAAACAAGGTACGTAAGAAACCTCTAAGAGTTATACTAAACGGTCTTGGAAAAGATGCTGCTATGATAATTTCTAGAATCAATGGATTTACTTATGTTCACACAGATTATGATTATTATACAGGTGAACTTAAAGAAGTTGAAAAGATTGCTTACTCTGAAGGACTTCGTGCAAAGGTACACTGCTACGGTGCAAATGACGTTCGTGAAGGTGTTGCAATCATGCATAAAGAAGGTGTAGATGTATCTATTACTGGTAACTCTACAAACCCTACTCGTTTCCAACATCCAGTAGCTGGAACGTACAAGAAGGAATGTCTAGAGCAAGGTAAAAAGTACTTCTCAGTAGCTTCTGGTGGAGGTACAGGACGTACTCTACATCCAGATAATATGGCTGCTGGTCCTGCTTCTTATGGTATGACTGATACTCTAGGACGTATGCATTCAGATGCACAGTTTGCTGGTTCATCTTCTGTGCCTGCACATGTCGAAATGATGGGACTGATAGGTGCTGGAAACAATCCAATGGTTGGTATGACAGTTGCCGTTGCCGTTTCAATAGAAGAAGCTGCAAAGGAAAATAGATTTTAATAAACATATTCTATAATTAATATTTTGGCTATATATTTTATAATTACATACAATTAATATTTTAGCTATTAACATAAATTAAAGGGACGTGATTCACGTCCCTTTAATTTATGTTTTTTATTATCCTCTAACACTATATTATTTTGCTATATCTATTAATATGGCAAAGGATACTTGTCTGTCAGTGCCACTACTATTTCTTGCGCCTTTTCTATATTATTGTCAGTAATTACAAGGTCCATTGCCTCTGCAATCTTGACCATATCTTCTTCCTTCATCCCTCTTGTTGTAACAGCGGGTGTACCTATTCTTATTCCGCTAGTTTCTACAAAGCTTGCCTTATCAAAAGGTATAGAATTCTTGTTAACAGTGATATAGGCTTCATCTAGAAGGACTTCTGCCTTTCTACCTGATACATTTTTAGATACTAAATTGATAAGTATTAGATGGTTGTCAGTTCCACCTGATACTAGATCAAAGCCTCTCTTCTTTAACTCTTCTGCCAAAACAGCAGCATTTTTAACTACTTGTTTTTGATATTCCTTGAAATCATCTTGAAGGGCTTCCTTAAAACATACAGCCTTTGCAGCTATTATGTGCTCCAATGGTCCGCCCTGTATTCCCGGGAATATTGCCTTATCAATTTTCTTTGCATATTCTTCCTTACAAAGAATAATACCTCCTCTAGGACCTCTCAAAGTCTTATGAGTAGTACTTGTGACAAAGTCTGCACACTCCACTGGATTATTGTGAAGCCCAGCTGCTACAAGACCTGCAATATGAGCCATATCTACCATCAGATAGGCATCTGCTTCTTTAGCTATTTCTGATATTTTTTTAAAGTCTATTTCTCTAGAATATGCACTTGCACCTGCAACTATCATCTTTGGCTTTTCTTTTAGTGCTATTTCTCTTAATTTGTCATAATCTATTCTTTCAGTCTCTGGGTCTACTCCATATGCTATAAAGTTGTAATTGATTCCTGACAGGTTGACAGGTGAGCCATGAGTCAAATGTCCACCCTGAGATAGATCCATACCCAATACCTTGTCACCATGATCTAACATGGCTAGATAAACTGCTTGATTGGCCTGTGATCCTGAATGAGGTTGAACATTGGCATGATCTGCTCCAAATATTTTTTTCACTCTATCTCTTGCAAGATTTTCCATTACATCCACATACTCGCATCCACCGTAATATCTCTTACCTGGATAGCCCTCTGCATACTTATTGGTAAAGTAACTTCCCATAGTCTCAAGTACTGCTGGTGATACTATGTTCTCTGATGCTATAAGTTCTAAATTTCTTTCTTGTCTTTGATGTTCTTTGTCGAGAGCATCATAAATTTCTGGATCTTCCTTTTTCAAATTTTCAAATTTAATCATTGTGTAAACCTCCTCAAAAGCTCTAAATTTCTCTATTTATATACACAAATCATGACTGCTATATAATATATGGCAAAATACAAGTTTCTATAGATATTTGTAGCTACACTTAGTCATACAAATTGCAAGTCATATTGTAAAAGCACTATATGTCTAAATAGTCATAATTTTTTGTCTAAAAAATGTATTGGATTTATTATATCACAAAAAACTCTTCCAATATTATTTTTTTACCCCTTTTTATGTTTTTCCACCAATATTTGCCAATTTTGTAACTCTCATTTTTTTGATAATATTAAGATTTTAAACATAAAAATATCGATAAGCAGTGGATAGTTGCTTATCGATATTTTTATATATTAAATTGTTTTTATCTATTTTATTCCCTCTACAAATCTACTTGTAATTTCTCTAGGTCTAGTAATCGCCCCTCCAACTACTATAGAATGCGCACCAGCTTGCAGGGCTTTTTTTGCCTGATCCGGATAATGAATTTTACCTTCAGCTATTATAGGAATATTGATGTTTTCGAATAAATTTTTTACCAACTCCAAGTCAGGTTCATCCCCTAAAGATTTTGTATATGGTGTATATCCACTGAGTGTTGTTCCTACCATATCTACACCAATATTTGCTGCATTAATTCCCTCTTCAAGATTTGATATATCCGCCATCAAAATTATTTTCGGATATTTTTCTTTAATTTCTTTTACAAAATCATTTATTGTGCTTCCATCAAATCTAGGTCTCAAGGTACAATCAAGAGCAATTATTTCGCAATTAGTAGCCACTAATTCATCTATTTCTTTCATAGTAGCCGTAATATATTGTTCCATGCCTTCATATGATTTTTTTATAATTCCAATTATTGGAAGATCAAGCTCTTTTTTTATATCTATTATATCTCTTACTCCCTGAGCACGAATCCCTACAGCACCAGCACGCTTTGCAGCCAAAGCCATCGAAGGCATTATTCCGCCATTTTCTCTGTATAGTTCTTCATCTTCAAGGGCTTGACAAGATACTATTAATCCATCTTTAATCTGATCAAATATTTGTTCTTTATTCATTTTTATATCCTCTTTTTCCTAAGTTTCATTTTCAATCTATAAAATTAACAATGTAAGAAATAATAAATTTAAATAAATAATTAATAAATATTTTATATGGATTTCCACTATATAATGAAGTTTCAAGTTTTATTATACAATACTAATTTGTTTATAAATACTTTCTACTTTTCTTAATATTAATCTTTAATTGTAATTTCATAGTATTTATAGTTAATATATATTTTTACATATTCAAAAATGTCCCCATCTGATAGGTATGTGAATCTATCAAATTCAAAACATGGTTCTCCATCTTTTGCAATATAATATGCCACACTTTCAGGAACATCAGTTATTACCTTTATTTTTTTCTTGCTTTTTTCTTGATGTATATCAATTCTATAATTTTCACGTATCATAGTCGCTAATTCTTTAAAACTTTCCAAGTCTTCAATATTTATATTAGGTAAATATTTCATAGACATATAATTAGTTTGATGTGCCCAAGCAACATCTGAAATATACTTTACTCTAGTAATTTTCAAGAGTTGAGATACTGGCATACCTATTTTTTCACAGAACTCCTTATCTTGAACGATCTCTACTCCTATTACTTTAGAAGTTTCTTCTACATTGTCTGTAAAATACTTGTGAAAATTATTATTTTCAGTGAAATATATTTTTTTATTTACTAAAGTTTTGCTGACAAAGCTCCCTTTACCTTGTACTCTAAATATATATCCACGATTTTCCAATTCAGTTAATACTCTTACGGCTGTCGTACTGCTCACTCCATACAGATCCTTTATCTCTTTTTCTGTATATATTTGTTCGCCTTCCTTAAATACCCCTGTCTCTATCTTTCCTACTATACTTGCAAATATTCTTTCATACTTTTTCATAGCAATCTCTCCCACAAATTTAACCCTAAAAATTTAATGTGTTAACTATACACATACTAATATTATCATTATATTATTCATTTGTAAAGAAGCTATGTAAACGATGTCAAATTTACAGTATAGCTAAGCTTACTAGCACAAATTTCCAATTCACACAGTCATTTATTAATAATTCATATTTATTTTATAATCCACTAATTTATTTTATTCAGCAATAAAGGGTCTAATTGCACCATATATAGCAGCATTATTACCTAGGCTCGCACAAAGTAACTTTGATTTATTGATTTTTATTGGCATAAACATATCTATTTTTTCCTCAAGCCTTTTAATAAGATCGTCACCTTGTCCCGATATAGCCCCACCAATTATTACATATTTGGGATCTATTATCAAAAGCATATTAGTTATTCCTTCTGCTAAATCCTCTAACCAACTATTCATTAACTTTCTTGAAGAATCTTTATATTTCATAGCCATCTCTAGGAGTTTTTTATCCATTGAATCATATTCTACAGAACTTTTCATGTTTTTTCCATTCTTTTCTTTTGAATCTAGATATTTACATATATCAAAAAAATCTTTTACACTTATGCTTTCATCTATCTCTTTGGCAATTCTTTGCTCTAATGCTATTGTCGATGCCCTTTGTTCAAAATTTTTCCCTGTCTTCGGATCGTACATTATCTGACCTATCTCTCCTACGCTAAAACTTGATCCTTCAGGCATTTTATCTAGATAGTATGCCCCACCTATGCCAGTTCCTAACGCAACACAAAATACTTCATTTAGACCCTTTGCACACCCTAAAAGTTGTTCCCCCAACAAGGCACAGTTCACATCATTGTCTGCAGATACTTCAACATTTAATCGTTCTTCTAATTTATCCTTAAAGTTCAGGCCAATGTAATTTTTTATAGTTTCAGTCGCACTCACAATTTCCATCTTTTTTGTATCTACAACTCCTGCTGTCGACACTCCCATATAGGAAAAATCGTAACTATCCTTAAGTCTACTTGCTACTCTGTAGAGTTCATCCACAATCAATACATTTTTATTGTCTGGTGTGTCACAAGTTTCATAGTGTATAATATTTAATTTTTCATCTATTACCGCAAACTTTATGCTACTTCCACCAACATCAATCCCTAAATACATCTACTAGCTCCTTTGACTAAATTTCTATCTAAGTATAATCAAGAATTGAATTATACGTGATAGATTTATTTTCACTTACTAAATATAAAATCCAAGAGTATAAAATCCCCAGTACTTATAGCTATTTTAAGCTTACACATTCAGCTTAAAGCTTTTATTAAAGTGCTTTTAAAGCAATACCCTTTTCTATTAATGTGTTAAATTACTTTTTATAATATCACTATTTTTTTCTCTTGTAAAGATTGAAAGCCTTGATTTTGATATGTTTTTTCATTTTTTATGAAAAGTATTGACATTTTTCGGAAAACGTATTAATATGGTTTTGTAAATATTTAATGTGTTAAGTTCGAGCAATCAAGTGCAAATATAGTAGAAAATAGCAAAAATTATTGTTCTCTCGGCAATCGATTTTCTTGCTATATTCTTAAACTGCATCTATTAAAAATTATATTTTCTTACAAAATTAGGAGGTCAGTAATATGAAAAATTTAAAAGGTCTATATTCTGCTCTTTTGGTTCCCTTTGATAAAAAAGGAAACCTTATTGAAGAAGGACTAAGAGAAGTAATCAACTATAACATAAAGGTAAACAAGGTAGATGGGCTATATGTCAATGGTAGCAGTGGTGAAAACTTCCTGCTAAATACAGCTCAGAAAAAACGTATATTTGAAATTACTAAGGAAGAAGTAGGAGATAGGGTAAATCTTATAGCTCAAATTGGTTCACTCGATTTAAATGAATCTGTTGAACTTGCAAAGTTTGCTACTGATCTTGGATACGACTGTTTATCAGCAGTTACACCATTTTATTATCCTCTTTCTTTTGAAGAAATCAAAAGTTATTATGAAACAATTATAAATGCTACTGATAACAATATGATACTTTATTATATACCTGTTTTAACAGGCGTAAAGATAAGTTTAGACCAGTTTGCTGAACTTTTATCTAATGAAAAAGTAATCGGTGTAAAATACACAGCTGCTGATTTTTACCAGCTAGAAAGATTTAGAAAGAGATTCCCTGATACACTTTTATTCTCTGGCTTTGATGAAATGCTCGTTCAGGCTGCAGTAACAGGTGTAGATGGAGCTATCGGATCAACGTACAATGTAAATGGTAAAGTTAGTCGTGAAATATTCGACCTAGCCAAGAGTGGCGAAGTGTCTAAGGCTTATGAGTTACAGCATCAGGCAAATGATGTTATAGAAAAAGTGTTAGAACTTGGACTTTATCAAACTCTAAAGGAAATACTAAAAGTTAAAGGGCTAAATGCTGGTTACTGCAAGAAGCCTATGAAAGAATTTGATGAAAGTAAAATTATAGAAGTAGAAAAATTAGTAAAAGACTACAATCTGTAAAATAACTTTAGTTAAGTATACTATTTAGAAATATAGCTTTGCTCCCCCAAGTGTATTTCTAAAAACTTATATATAGCAATCAATTTATTGGACCTCAAAGTAAATCTTCATATACATAGACCCTAAAATTTATAAGTATATGAGTTTTATTTCGAGGTCATTTTACTAAAAACTAAATATTAAAGGAGAAAAATAATGGATAAAATCGGTTTTGGCTTCGCAAATGGAGTCGTTTTAATACTTTATCTTTTGGCAATGACCGCTATAGGCGCTTTATTTGCAAAAAAGGCTGGCAAAAATACTGATGCTTTCTTTAAGGCAAGCGGTTCCGTGCCATCTTGGGCTGTTGGTTTTTCAATATACGCAACAACTCTTTCAGCTATCACTTTTATGGCAACACCAGAAAAAGCATTCAACGGAGACTGGGCATACGCAGCAGGAAATCTATCAATTATAGTAATTATACCTATACTTATATACTTCTATGTACCCTTCTTTAGAAAGTTAAATGTTACTACAGCATATGAATATTTGGAGGCAAGATTCAACCCAATAATGCGTGTGTTTGGTAGTGTCTTATTTTCACTATTCCATATAGGACGTATAGCAATAGTAATTTATCTACCAACAGTAGCTATAACTTCTGTATCTACTATTAATCCATATCTAGTATGTGCAGCAATAGGTGTGTTATGTGTTATCTACTCATTTTTGGGTGGTATGGAAGGTGTTATTTGGACTGACTTTATACAGGGCGTGATACTAATAGGTGGAGCTTTGCTTGTAATTGCTGTCGGAGTATTCAATGTGGGTGGATTTGGTCAGGTAGCTGCTGATGCAGTTTCAAATAAAAAAATTATCTCTTCGGAAACAATGAAGTGGTCCTTTACAGCAGCAACTGTTCCTATTATTTTTATAGGGTCAATATTTAACAGTTTACAACAATATACGTCTTCTCAAGATGTGGTACAGCGTTACAATACAACAAAGAATCAAAAAGAAACTAATAAGAGTCTTTGGACAAACGGTTTTTTGGCATTTATAACTATACCGATCTTCTACGGAATGGGCACTGTTTTGTATAGTTTCTACAAGGGAACAAATGCAGCTGGCGTTCTTCCAAACTTTATGAATGCAGATGTTGTAGGAGCCGCAGCTAATACTACTGCTCTTGTTCCTTACTTTATACTGACAGCTCTTCCAGCAGGCGTTGCAGGTATAGTTATCGCAGCTATCTTGGCTGCAGCTCAATCAACTATATCTTCAAGTCTTAACTCTATATCTGCCTGTGTTGTAGTAGATATCAAGCAACGTTTCTTTGGTAAAAGTTTAAAGGAAGAGGATGATGTTAAACTTGCTCGTTTGATAATAATAATTTCTGGAATACTAGGTACTATTGCAGCGTTATTCTTTATAAAGACTAACCAGAAAGAAACTTGGGATCTATTCCTTACATTTATAGGACTATTCGGAGTTCCAATCGCTGGTATATTTGGATTGGGAATATTTACTAAAAGAGCAAATGGTACAGGTGCTTTAATAGGATTATTTGCCTCAGCATTTTCTTGTTACTGGATTCAGGGGCATACAGCTTGGGCTGCCAATCCATTTGTTTTCTCTACATTCTCATTTATATCTGCAGTAGTGTTTGGATATATTTTCAGTTTGATATTTAACAAGGATAAGAAAAATATCACTGGTCTTACTATCTATACAAAAGATGATGAGTATGTACAATAAAGCCTAAAATTATATAAAAATAAAAAAGAACATGTATACATGTTCTTTTTTATTTTTGGATAATTTTGCAGTTCATTCAAGGGTATTTTTAATAAACTTACACTACTTATCTAGAAGATCTCTATTTTAAAACTAAATGTAGATTTTCTTTATTACTCCAATTTTAGATTAATCTTAAATTTTATAAATTAATCTTATGGATTTCAGCTGTTCTAGTCCCTGGTTTTATTTCACCCATTACAGAATATACACTATTTTTTATTTTCAGCAAAGCGTTTCCACAAGGTGCATCAAAGGATATCTCCCCAATGCTCTTCCACGTATCTTTAGAATAATTGTATAATAAAGCTTCTTTATTCCAATTATAAAAACTTGCTTCTTGACTAAAATATTTCTTACGATAGTCTTGCAACTCCTCACCTTTAAGCGTAGACAGATTCTCTACTGCACTCTTCCACAGATCTTTATTAAAGCCACCTACAACTAACATTTCATGTTCTGATATCTTGCTTGAGGCTGCTCCTAATACAGATATTTCTTTTCCATATACAACTATATCTGATAGTTTCTTCCAATCTCCGCATTCTATATTGTAGGCATAGCCATCTGAATATGTAATGTTTGATCCTCCACCAAATACCACTATACTACCATCAAGAACCGCTGATACACACTGGTTACGAAGCTTTCCAGGGAAATCTTTCAGTTTACAAATTTTCAAATCAGATAGATCTAAAGAATAAAAGCTCCCACTATTTTCTCCACTTATACTTCCCACTCCAAAATATATTTTTCCATCTACATATTCTGAAACAATATTCTCAAGAGAAAAATCTAGTTCTTTTATAGTCTTTGAATATAACTTATTATCTTTTATATATATTTCTAAAAGATTTGACTTATTACCCATAGAATTTGTACCTAAATAGAAAACTTTATCATTAGAGCTAGTAGAAGCACCGTATGCCACGGGATATTCAAGCTGTGAATGATCCAAAATCTTTAAACTATCATTTACATCTTCTATAAGATATAGATCTCTATGAGTTACCTTCTTACCACCTTCTAAAACTCCTCCCTCAGGGAAATTAGCTCCCCCTCCTATTATCATCTTATCCTCGAGTACACCATATAAAAGTCCAGATACACCTATATTTTCTTTATAAGACTTTTGAGCAGCTACTTTGCCTATTGCTTTACAATTTAACATGTTAACTTTTCCTTCTTCCCGAATTTTTTATTGGAATATAGTTTTTAAAAGCTAAAAACCTTCTATTTCAACACTACTTATTGTTTAATTATATCAAAATATATATTTTAATTCAATATTTAACACATTAAATTTTCCATTTATTTGCTTTTCGTAAAATAATAGAACTTCTATTTTTCAAAGATTAGTGAACTTTAAATATAATTTTTAAGATTCTTTATATTACTTTTCATTAGCTTTAAAACATCAATTTATATACTTTATATTGCTTTTAAATAAAAATAAGCCGTATAAGAGACTTTTAAAAATCTATTATACAGCTTATAAGAAATAATTCTCTTTTTATATAAATAATCATAAATACTTGCTTTCACTTTTAAAAACCAAATTTTTAATACAAAAAGAGGGTCCATCTAATTTTTAATATGGTTTTATTTTTTCCATGTACTTTTCATTGTTTATATTACATCTGTTTTCAAATCCCATACAAAATTCATAAGGATCTACTTGAGACATATTTTTGCCTACAAATCCATTTCTGTTGAACTTTATAGAATAAATATATTCATTATCACTTTGACTTTTAGCTTCTACTTTTCTTTTAGTACAAGCGGACATAACTATATTTTTGATACAAGGGCTAATATTAAATAAGTTACTTGAAAAAAACACCGCCAATCCAAATACACAGTTTATATACTCTTCTCTCAGATCCAAGGTATTCTTATCTTCCCTTCTAAAAGCTCCATTTGACAGTTTAACTGCCTTAAATTCTGGAATTTTTTCTATTTCAGGAAGATTTATATCTACAAAAAGACTAGACTTTCTATATTCATATGCTAGCTCAAAATCAAGTGGTAATATTGTAGTTTCCAACCACTGACCAGTCTTTTCTTCTATATATTTTTTATCACCCTTAATCGTCATTTCAAGTGACTTTTTTTCTTCATAATACTCCTGTATATACATTGTATTTCTTTGACTTTCTATTCTATTTTCCTCTTCTTCAAATTTTATCTTTTCGCCTTGCCACTCAATATTTAGCTCAGTAAGCTTATCTTCCTTATTTTGTTCTATATATTCTCTTCTCATTATCCAACATTTTAGAGGTCTCCAGCTACTAATTTCTTGTTTTGCTTCTCTTTTTAAAGATTTTATAGCATCATTTATAGTTGGTTCCTTCTTCTTAAAGCTTTCTCTCTTGTAGGTCTTTAGTGATAAAGAGTCTAGCCTTGCCTTAAAATATTCTTCGTCCTTTATATTTGGTGACAACTTATAAATTTCTAAAAATTTTTCTGTTTCAGCATTTATTCTTTCGTAATTAATTTTCATCTGCCTATTTTTTTCATAGCTATACAACTGAGTTCTCTTTATTTTTTCCTTTAAAGACTCATCAATTATATCTAGACCACTGTCTCCATAGAAGGCAACATCTCCAGACTCATCAACTCTTATATTATACCTAGGTATATCTTCATCTTTTTCCTTATTATTTTTAGAGCGTGCTGAATTATTATGCCTATTATAGACACTTGAATCTGGAATCGCAATCCCCAGACACATCCCCTGTTCATTTACGTCTATTGCAATTTCTTGAACTCCAAAAGAAAAGCTCGCACCTGAGTTTGAAAAATCTATTTCTGAACCTTTACAGATACTTTTACTTTTTTTAAACCTCACAAAATCCCCCCTTTTATGAAATCCATCCTTGGATATCTTTACAATTATTAACTATATTATACCACAATTAATAATTGGCTTTCAAAAGTCTCTATTCTCACTTTAAAATATTATATATACTTTCAATTAATATTTATTTTATAACTGTATTTTTAATTTATTATTATTTTATTTAGATTAAGACCTTAATTTTATTTTTTATAAAACTTATATATTTTATCTTCTTAATTGTCAATTTTCAAAATAAAAATCGTTTAATAACTAAAAATTTACCTTTGCTTTTGCTTTTGCTTTTGCTTTTGCTTTTGCTTTTGCTTTTGCTTTTGCTT
>NZ_JAVWJH010000008.1:0-42556 GCF_036639115.1 Peptostreptococcus sp.
TTTTGCTTTTGCTTTTGCTTTTGCTTTTGCTTTTGCTTTTGCTTTTGCTTTTAAAATATTTTAACATACGCAAATATCTCACTTACAATAATTCAAAATGTGCAGTTTCTTCGAGAATACCACCATAATTAGAATTTAACATAAATTTTTTTCAAAATCAATACTAAAAAATAATGATAACGTTTAACTATTTATATTCATAATATATACAGTTGAATTACATTAATAAATAAATTTAACTGTTTTTTATTTTATATGAATAAATACCTTTGACATACCTTATTAAAAATGTTTTCTATATTTACTAGCAATAAAACTAAAGTAACTTAGTTCTTAAATTTTGTAAATATTCTCGCAATTAGTTGCAAAAAAAATATAAAAGGACTAAAATTATACTTAACATAAAAATAAAAGGGGGATCTATATGAAAGTATTACTAGTAAATGGAAGTCCAAACAAAAACGGCTGTACTTATACAGCCCTATCAGAAATACAGAACACGCTAAAAGATAATGACATTGATTCAGAGATTTTATATCTTGGAAAGGCACCCCTTAATGACTGCATCGGATGTGGGAAATGTCGCGAAACTGGAAAGTGCATATTTGACGATTATGTAAATGAAACTATTGAAAGATTAGATGAATTCGATGGTATAATTGTTGGTTCACCAGTATATTATGCCGGACCTACTGGCAGGATATGTTCTTTTTTAGATAGACTCTTTTATGCTGCTTCTCCTAAGCTTCAATCAAAATTTGCAGCGTCAATCGTTTCATGTCGCCGTGGAGGAGCAAGTTCTAGCTTTGATAGACTTAACAAATACTTCACTATCAACAATATGCCAATTGTTCCATCTCAGTACTGGAACAGTGTGCATGGCAATACTCCTGACGAAGTTCGAAAAGACATTGAAGGTCTTCAGACGATGAGAACTCTTGCAAGCAATATGGCTTGGTTACTTAAACTCAAAAAAATAGCTGAAGAAAATGGTATACCGAATCCAAAACATGAAGAACAAATATATACTAACTTTATAAAATAATTTAAATTAAAAAACAAGATGGCTCTAGAGCCATCTTGTTTTTTAATAAGCCTATAAGATTTATCATCTTATTTTTAGTAAATTGTATATTTAGTTTTATATTTTTATGCAATTAGTATTCTTATTTATTTGTTCTGATACTTGGAGTTTTCCAATATGTAATTACTCTATTTAAGCAAAAAAAGAAAAGCGCAAATGCACTTTTCTTAATATATAAAAGTTTTTAGTGTTTCCAAATTAGCAGTTATACATAGAATGAAATATCAGCTTCATATAGTCCTTAGGACTATCGACATCGACTGTAAATTCTTGAAAGTCTGAGACCCTATCCATATCTTCTAACATATCATTTTGTAAATCATATTCTTTGTTTATATTTTTAAATACGCCAAAAGAATCCTTTATTCTAATGTTTCCATTACATTCATTGACTGTTTCAAAAAACTTATTCACATCATATATATTTAATTTAAACATTGCGTTACCTCCAAAGCAAACAACTACAATGCATATTTTGCAAAACATACCTATTTTAATAAACGTTAACTGGATGAATATCTATCATCTATATATAATTATACTGTATCTTATTTTTTATAAATATACTATTTCTGCCTAATAATATCATTTTTCTGCCAACCATTTCTATATTCAACTGGACTATTTCCCATATATTCTCTAAATACTTTTCCAAAGTAGCTACTACTACCAAGACCACAACTATATCCGACATCACCTACATTCATATTGCTTGATGTAAGCATTTCACAAGCCTTTTGTAGTCTATAACTTTTTAGATATTCTTGTGGGCTAGTATTTAAATACTCTCTAAATGTTCTATAGCAATCTCTCTCACTTGTATATACCGATTGGGCTATCTGTGCGACAGTCAGCTTCTCTGCATAGTGATCATGTATATAGATCATCATTCCCTTAATTTTTTCGCTTACTTTGTCTTTTTCACTATTTATTTTTCTTTCTTCTTCTGTAAGTAAAAAAAGATCACACCATATTTCTGATAATATATTTCTAATTTTGAGCTCATAAAAGTCTTCATCTTCTAAATCAAAAGATCTTTTTATTTTTTCAATTATTTTTCTTTCTTTTTCATTCTCTGGAAAAAGAGCAATTACTTTAAGTTGAGATGATGATAATGGAGTCACATAATCTCTATATATCTTATTTCCCTGTCTGCCACTTATTAACACTGGGTCAAATATATGTATTTTTTGAAGAGTTTCTTCATTTTTTCCATTGGCCCTAGTAGCATGTAACACATTTGAATTTACAAGACCTCCACTCCCCTTAGGAAAAGATATATCACCTTGAGGGGTACTGTACAAAACTTCCCCACTCTTTACATAAAACATCTCTAGTTCACCATGCCAGTGCCAAGGAACTGATTTACATCTATAATTATCTAACTCTACCAAAGATGACATCAATGGAAAATCTTCTTTAATTTCTGTCAAAAGTTGTTCTTTATTGTTATTTTTAAACTCAATCGACTTACATGTATCCATATAATACCTTCCTTTCCTCAACTATTATTTTAAGCTAAACTTCTTAATTTATAATTAAGAAGTTTTTTAAAAAGCATCAAAAAAAGGACCTATACGTATAGGCCCTTTTTCTTTTATTTCATTATCTCTTGTATTCAATTACTACTCTTCTGTAAGGATCAGTTCCTTCACTATATGTTATTACATATCTATCATTTTGTAGAGCTGAATGTACTATTCTTCTCTCATATGGATTCATATAATCAAGTTTCTTTGTTCTCTTAGTTCTAGCAACTTCTCTAGCTGCCTTATAGCAGTATCTTTTTAGAGATTCTTCTCTCTTATTTCTATAGTTTTCAATATCTATGAATACTCTAGTATGAGAGTGCTTGTTTACCTTGTTTAGAGCAAGTCCAGTTAAAAACTGAATTGCATCAAGAGTATCACCTCTTCTACCTATTAGGCAACTTGCATCATCCCCTTGGATATGAATTTTAATTAAATTATCTTCTAATTTAACATCAACATCCGCAGTTACATCAGAATTTTTAAGGAGTTCTTCCACAAATTCTTTTGCTATTTTCATTTCATCTTCAGTTGTTATGCTTACTGTATCTTCTAATTCGTTATCTTCAACGTCTTTATTTTCTTCTTTGTCATAAGATTCTACTTTGTTTTCTTCAACTGTAGTTTCTTCTTTCAATTCAGATTTCTTTTCTAAAAGATCATAGCTTATTTCAAATAAACCATCTCTTGCGCCTAATCCAAAGAATCCTTTGTTAGGCTTTTCCTTTACTGTTACTTGAATACTTTCCTTATCTGCATTAGTAGATTTTAGTAGTTGTTCAACAGCTTCATCTGAATTCTTTGCATAAAATATTTTTGATTCCACTATTCTGCCTCCTACTTTTGCTTCTTTTTGTCCTTCTTTGTTGATTGTGAGCTCTCTTTTTGTGAGCTTGCCTTCTTATCTTTCTTTACTGTTTGTGAACCTGCTTTTTTGTCTTTTTCAACTTGAAGTTTTGTTCTCAATGGTTTTGTAATTATATAGAACTGTAAAATTGAGAACAGGTTACTTACTGTCCAGTAAAGTGTAAGCGCTGCTGGGAAAATGAAACCCCAATAAAATGACATACCTGCCATTACCCAAGTCATTATTTTCATTGAACCTTGGAGCTGGTCTTTTGGAGTCATTACCTTCTGCATAAAGAATGCACTCACACCAGAAAATACTGCTAGTACATAGTCTGGCTTAATTAAACTCTTTATCCATAAGAAATTCTGATTTGCAGCCAAAAATGCTGCCTTGTCAGCAAAAACACCATGAGCTACTGGATCTTTAAACACATAGAAAAGACCAAATAGTATAGGCATCTGTATAAGTAGTGGCAAACAACCTGCCAACGGATTTATTTCCGATTCCTTGTATAATTTTGATATCTCTTCGTTTTGCTTTTCAGGCTTATTTTTATACTTTTCCTGAATTTCTTTAATCTTTGGGTTTATCTCGGACATGGCAAAAGTTGATTTCGTTTGTTTTACTGTTAGCGGTGTCAATATTAGCTTTACAATTACTGTAAATATAATTACTGATAGACCATAGCTATGAGTAAACTCGAAAATACCTTTTAGCACCATTCCAAGAAAATCTGCTATAACTCCCATTCATTCCTCCTAATAATGTAGTATCTCAACTTTTGAGATGACCTTCTATTTTAGCGGGTCGTAACCTCCTGGGTGAAAAGGGTGACATTTTCCTACTCTTTTAATTGTCAACCACAGTCCCTTTAGAAAGCCGTATTTCTTGAAAGCTTGAATAGAATACTGCGAGCAGGTTGGGTAAAACCTACATGTAGGTCCCTTGAGTGGCGATATAAATTTTTGATAAAATCTAATCAGTGAAATACACCCTTTTGCAGGTAACTTACTGATTTTTTTTAAAATTTCACTTGATTTTTCCATAATTATTACCTCTTTGGCTTTGTTACCTTCTTTGTTACTCCAGCTTTTCTTGTAATATACTTCATTGACTTTTCTATATCTTTATATTCAGAGTTTTGACTATTTATTCTAGCAATAAATACTATATCATAGCCTTCTTTGATATTTTCATCTATATTAAGTCTGTAGGCTTCCTTTATATATCTTCTAATTCTATTTCTAACATTGGCCTTACCTACTTTTTTGGAAATAGATATACCTATTCTAGATTTATCTCCCCCATTTTTATAAGTGTATATTACTAAGTTTCTATCCGCCATAGATTTACCTCTTTGGTAAACCTTTCTAAAGTCGGAATCTTTTTTGATTCCGTCGGTGTTATTAAAATGCATAATAACCTCCATAATTTTCATTTTAATGATTTTACAAAAAAAACCACTCATTACAAGTGGCTTTTCATTATCATTAATTAAGCACAGGTAATTAACCTATTAGTGAGTTAATCTCTTTCTTCCCTTAGCTCTTCTTCTCTTTAAAACATTTTTTCCGTTAGAATTCTTCATTCTCTTTCTGAAACCATGTTCTCTTTTTCTCTGTCTTTTCTTTGGCTGATAAGTTCTTTTCATCCTTGAATTCTCCTTTCATCATTCTAATTGTAAACATAACACTATAATTATAATTACTTTTAAGCTAAAAGTCAATTGATTTTTGACTTTTAGACGCTTTTTTGACTACTATCTTCAATTTTTATAATAATTATAATTTATCTAGCTCTATCATATCAATAATAGCTCTTCTCTTCAAGATAATAAAGAGTTTTCTATCTATCAAATTATTGAAATTTAAAGCTTTAAGCTAACAAAATCGCCGAAGGCGATTTTGATTTTTAAAAATTGACTTTCATTTTCTTTAACTTTAATTCAGTTATATAACTTTTAGATTCGCTAATTCTTACTTCTATTTTATTTTATATATAAGCACACTCTCTAAAAAAATAAGTCAAGCTATCTAATACAGAGACTTTCATATCAATTTTTTATCATCAATAAGCATATTGTTTACAATATAATACATTTCATATTTAAAATAGCTTTTCATACAATATTAAATTTATTATCTTTATATTTTTACTTAAATATTTATCAAATAATATACTATTCTTCAGCAAAATTTTAAAGGGTCTCTAGATTCATTATTTTGAATTTAGAGACCCTCTATAATACATGATATAAAGATTAGACTTATATCTCAAGTTTATATATTTAGTTTTTCATCTTGTGAATCTTCTATTTTTTTAATACCATCCTTTATCAATTTATCTAGTTCTTTATCTTTTGAATTTGAAGATTTTAAAGCTTCTCTTATTTTTTGAATACCTTTATCATCAATATTTGTTTCTTTTTTACTTGCATTTTTAAGTAAAGAATCAGCTGTAAGCTTATTTGGCATACTTACAAAATTAGAAAGATCATCTAGGTTCTCAATCAAAAATACCCATTTATTAGATATGTTATCTTTTGATGAAGGATTTCTTAGATCTTCTCTACCCTTATATTTTAAATAATCATCAAACTGGCTATTTATATCCAACTGCATAAAATATTCACCTGCTGGATTTAGAATTTCTTTTGAATAATTAGCAAAATTTATAAGATTTATCTGTTTCATTAATCTTTCCTTTTCATTTAGTTCTGGATAGGCTGATTTAACGTATCCTTCTAATGTCCAAGGATCTGCCTTTAGTAAATCATTCAAAAATAACTCTTTTTTATCTTCAGGATAAGCTTCTTTTTCTATATTTTTCATCAAAGCTTCTTCCCTAGTTTTAATAAGTTCACTTGTCTTTTTTGACTTCATCTCACTCGTATCAAAGGTTATTCCCCTAGCAATATCTTCCTTTGATAATTCTTGACTTTGACTTGTTCCACCTGTTTCTGAAAACTGGCTGACCTTACCAAATTTATTACTGGAAAATGCATAAAATAAGGCTAATAAAAGTAAAATCACTATTAAAGTTACTATCACATAAACTGAACGTTTCTTTTTTGATTTCATAGAATTTCCTCCATTCTAAAAATAAAACTTCTTTCTTGATTGCATTTTTTACAAACTAATTTTGATACTTTAAAATACAAGCTTAAATAGCAATTTCAATAACTCTACCTAACTTAATTTTAAAATTAAATTAGATATTTATTTTTAATTTATAATTTTTTACCATATACACTTTTAATCCGAATTTTAACTCTAATTCATCTTATTTTTTTAATACCCTTTTAATTGAACTTATACTTTTTTTTAAATTTATATACCTTGTAATTAGTTTTTCTTAGTCTATCAATAATAATGAAAAATTCTATTTAAAAATTTATCGATTCAGTTTTAGAAATTTCTATTTTAAAATAACTTTCAAAAATTTTAGGCATTTTTTGCTCAAATTATTATCCACATACAGTATTATTTCTATTTTCTGTAAGATTATATAATATTACAGAAAATTTTGTGGAAAAAATGGACTTTTCCACATTTTACGGTTATTTTTTATATATTATAAATGATATTATTTATTTGTAGATAAAACTCTATATGGCAAAAAAATCATTTACAAAATTCCTAAATTTAAGAAGTTTTTTACATGTTTTTCCTTAGCAAAAGTAGATAAGTTGGTAAAACACCAGAAAAATGAATCCACAAGCTCTTAAATATGTGGATAAAATAAGGGTTTTTTAAATTTTTTTTTATAAAAATTCAAATCGATATACAGAAAGAAATTGGCTATTTTTCCACAGGAAGTACAATATGTGGAAAACTTACTCAAAAAACACAAAGTTATTCACAAACTGTGGATAACTTTGTGGACAAAAAAGTTGATTATAGATATATAATATATTTAGACTTAATTATAGATAGATTTGTACTGTTGATAACTTATATACATTTTTCGCATTATTTATACACAGGGTGTTAATAACTCTGTTTTTTGTGACCTAAATAATTAGTTATCAACAGAATTTATACACAACATAATCAACAATGCATAATAATACAAAGAATGGAGGTTTAGAATATGATGGATGCAAACAAGCTTTGGATATCAGCAAAGCAAAAACTTAAGGGTTCATTCCCTAAGTCATTTTTTGAAATTTATTTCAATGAAGAATCAATTCCCATCGCAATAAAAGATCATGTCTTTTACTTGAAAGGAAATATTAGAACTAAGGAGTTCTTTGAGAATCAAAAAAAAGACATTTTACTAAATGCTTTTAGTGAACTCGCGGCTAATATAAATGATGTGGTGGTAATGACTGATATAGAGGAAGAATTAGCTTTTTTTGATACAATAGACAAAGAAAACGCAAGAAAAGATAATAAAAAAGATGAAAGAGCTAAATTAATTAGTAAGGCTAGCAATATATCAAATGCTAATCTTAATCCTAAATATACATTTGACACATTTGTTGTTGGACCTAGTAATAATATCGCAGTAGCTGCATGCCAAAGGGTTGCTGGTTCGGATGATATTTTAAATGATAACCCACTTTTTCTATATGGTGGTGTAGGTCTTGGTAAAACACATCTTATGCACGCCATAGGACACGATGTTTTAGAAAGAGATCCTTCAAAAAAAGTGCTTTATGTTTCTTCAGAAACTTTTACTAATGAGCTAATAATGGCTATTAGGGAGAAGAAAAATGACGAATTTAGACATAAGTATAGAAGCGTTGATCTATTTATGATAGATGACGTCCAGTTTATAGCGGGAAAAACATCTGTAGAGGAAGAACTTTTCCATACATTTAATGATGTCTATGCGGCTGGAAAGAAAATTATTCTATCTAGTGATAGACCTCCTAGAGATATACCTCACTTAAAGGATAGATTGAAATCTAGATTTATATGCGGAATAATGGTAGATATTCAAGCTCCTGACTACAGTACAAGAATGGCGATACTTCAATCAAAAGCTGAAAATGACAACTTATATATACCAAAAGATGTAATAGAATATATAGCTGATAATGTAAAATCAAATATCAGGGAACTTGAAGGTGCCCTAAATAAAGTTATTCTTTATGCGGATTTATCTTCAAAAGAGCTAAATCTCGATACTGCTAAAGAAGCTCTAAAGGATATATTGGTATCATACAAAACAAAAGCAATTAATGTTTTGAGAATAAAAGAAATGGTTGCTGATGCTTACAATGTAACAGTTGATGATTTAAATTCTAAGAAAAGAACGAAAAATATAGCATTTCCAAGACAGATAGCCATGTATATATCAAGAAAACTGCTTGATATTTCTCTGCCTAATATTGGTGATGAATTTGGTGGACGTGATCATACTACTGTAATGCATGCTATTAAAAAGGTTGAAGATGAGATGAATAAAAGTGAAATAACTAAAGTAAAGATTGAAAAAATCATTTCAGATCTAAATGGATAGTTATCCACATAAAAATAGTTGAAAACCTGTAGATAAAATGTGGATAAAAAAATACCTCAAGTTATACACAATTCATAAAGAAATTATACATATGCTTAATAACAATTTTCTGCACAAGGCAAAGCTCTGTAGATAAATTGATTGAGATAGTTTTTAACATTATCCACACACACTACTACTGTTACTACTACAAGTATTATATTATATATATTTATAGTAATTTTTTAATTATACACATAAATTAAAATAAAGGAGGTTTATACACAATGAATATACTATGTAATCAAAAGAAACTAGCACAGGCTATTACAAATGCTCAGAAGGCCATTAATAATAAAACAAATATAGAACTTTTAAGAGGAATCCTTCTAACAGCTAAAGATAATTCTCTTATCGTTACTGGATACGATAATGAAATAAGCATTGAAACTACAATAGAAGCACAGGTAAATACTGAAGGAAGCATCGTTGTAAATTCAAGACTTATAGGAGATATAGTAAGAAAACTACCAGATACATTCATTGCAATAGAAACAGATGATGAATACAATGTATTTATTAATTGTATTAACTCTAGATTTAAAATTAAAGGTATTGCTGCAGATGAATTTCCTAGACAAGATGAGTTTTCAATGGATAACATGGTTAAGTTTAGCCAGAGTGAAATGAAAAATATGATCAAGCAAACAGTATTTGCAACAGCTACAGAGCCAATCAACCCTACTCTAGCAGGAGAATTGTTTGAAATTAACTCTGAATATGTAAATATGGTAGCCGTGGATGGATATAGACTGGCAGTAAGAAAATCTAAAGTAGATAATACTGTTGAAACACCTATAAATGCAATTATTCCAGGGGTTACACTAAATCATTTGAACAGCTTGCTTGTAGAAGAAGGTGATTTCTTCATAGGATTAGATGAAAAAAACATTATATTTAAGCTAGATAATACAAGAATAGTGGCAAGATTGATAGAAGGTAATTTTACTAAGTACGAAAATCTTTTACCAAAAGAATATATTACAAAAATTGAAGTTGAAACAAGAAAACTTCAAAATGCAATAGAAAGAGCTGCTCTACTCTTCACTAGCGGCAAGAATAATATGATAAAAATAGCAATAAATGATAAATTGATGGCTATAACATCAAACAATGAAAATGGAAATGCCTATGAAGAATTAGAAATCGACTTTGAAGGTGAAAGCCTTGAAATAGCATTTAATTCAAGATATTTTTTAGAGGGTATTAAAAATATAGACAGTGATCGTATATTAATTGAATTTGGAGGATCTGTAAATCCTTGCGTTATAAAACCTGTTTCTGGCGTAGAATATATTTATTTATTATTGCCAGTTAGATTAAGTAACTAATTTTTTGACCTTTATTTTTTTCAAAATATAAGAAAATATATATGATAAAAAAATAACTAATAAAATAACGAGAACACTCAAAAACTATCAACTTTATTTAATATAATTAACGAAAATAATGACAGTGATGCTTTGATTAACAAAATATTGCTTGAGATTTATTTAAATCAGTATACTGTAGAGTTGAAAATGAGTTTTAAAATGGTAAAGTTTAATAATATATGACAAAGCTTAGATCTTAAAAATCCTAATAAAGAGTGAAAACTTGAAGATTTTATAAGATTATTATGAGCCCAAATAGAACTAACGTCTGTGAGAGGCTCTCACAGACGTTAGTTTCATTATATTGCTATTTAAAGATATTTCTCAAAGATCGCCAGTTATGGTATAATATAATAGATGCAATACGCATAGAAGGTATTTTAACTAATAAAAGTGTATTAAAGGCAAGTATTTGACTAAAAAAGAGGTAGGATAATGGAAAGTATAAGAATCGATTCTGATTTTATTAAGCTAGACCAATTTTTAAAATTAGCAGACATAGCCATGTCAGGTGGAGAAGCCAAGCTTATGGTTATGAGTGAAGAAGTAAAAGTAAACGGAGAAGTATGTACTCAGAGAGGTAAAAAGCTGAGATCAGGTGATATTGTAGAATACGAAAATCACAAGGTATCCGTTAAGTAAATTAATTTTAAGGCAGATAATAAAGTTGTAACTATATGATTATGACTTTATTATTCTAGCTTAATGGCTAATATTGCAATAAAAAGGTTATATAATTAGTAAAAGTAGGTGTTAGTTTGTATGTAAATAGTTTAAAATTAGTAAATTATAGAAATTATGAAAGTTTACTAATTGAATTTAATAGAAATATAAATTTAATACTAGGGAAGAATGGTCAAGGTAAAACTAATATAGTTGAATCACTAACACTTATGTCAATTGGTAAGTCATTTAGGACAAATAGGGATAAGGAGTTAATTAGATTTGACAGTGAAAATCTATATACAGCGTGTTCATTTACTAGAAATGGAATAGATAAAAAGATAGAGATAGTGATTACCAAAGACAAAAAAGGAATAAAAATAAATGGAGTATCCATAAAATCCATCCAGGAACTACTTGGAAATTTAAATGTGGTGGTGTTTTCACCAGAGGACCTAAAGCTTGTAAAGGATGGTCCAAAGGAAAGACGTACCTTCATAGATAAAGAAATAAGTCAAATAATGCCAAGATACTATAATCTTCTGACTAGCTACAATAAGGTGATAAATCAGAGAAATAGATTGCTTAAATCACAGAGGGTAGATAACAATTTACTAGACGTCTATGATCAGGGTCTAGCAAATTTTGGGGGAGAAATATACTCAATTAGAACAAAATTTATAGACAAGTTATCTGATATTTCAAATAAACTTCATAAAGATTTGACATCAGATAAAGAAAATTTGACTATAAAGTATAAGAATCAATTGGATATAGACAAAGACACTACTCTGGAAGATATAAGAAAAAAAATGTTAGAAAAGCTTGAAGAAAGTAGACAACAAGATTTATTAAATAGAAATACCAAGATTGGACCACATAGGGATGATTTAGGTATTTTTATAAATGATATAGATGTTAGGCTGTATGGATCGCAAGGGCAGCAGAGAACGGCGTCGATTTCTTTAAAGCTATCAGAAATAGAGCTAATAAAAAGGGAGTTAGGTGACTACCCAGTTCTGATTTTAGACGATGTATTTAGCGAGCTGGATCAGAATAGACAAAAAATGCTAGTAGAAAAACTAGAAGATATACAGATGTTTGTCACATCTGCAGATCCTCTTCACAAAAACATATTAAGTGAGAATAATTATTCTGTATTTTATGTTGAAGAAGGTCAGGTTGTGAAGATTGAAAATGGAGGTAATTAAATGTCAAATAACGAGTATGGTGCAGATCAAATTCAGGTCTTAGAAGGCTTAGAAGCAGTTAGAAAAAGACCTGGTATGTATATAGGAACAACTGGACCGAAAGGACTACACCACCTAGTATATGAAGTGGTAGATAATAGTATAGATGAGGCACTTGCTGGAAATTGTTCAGAGATATATATTTCTCTAAACAATGATGATAGCGTAACTGTAAAAGATGATGGTAGAGGTATACCAGTAGAGGTACATCCAAAAACTGGTCTATCTACTCTAGAGACTGTACTGACAGTCCTTCACGCTGGAGGAAAGTTTGGTGGAGGAGGCTACAAGGTATCAGGTGGACTTCACGGAGTCGGCGTATCTGTAGTTAATGCGTTAAGTGAGTGGTTAGTAGCTGAAGTTACAAGAGATGGTAAGGTATATAGACAAGAATATAAAAAAGGAAGAGCCGCTACTAAGATAGAAGCAGTAAGAGATGCGACTATAGAAAGCGGTACTGCTATTACTTTTATGCCAGACAAGGGCATATTCGATGAAACAGTGTTTAGCTATGAAACATTGGAATATAGATTTAGAGAACTATCTTTCTTAAATAAAGTAATAAAAATTACATTTGAAGATAAAAGAGAAGGACATGAAAAAATAAAAACATTCCACTACACTGGTGGATTGGTTGAATATATAAAGTATCTAAATAGAACAAAAACAACTCTACATGATCAAATTATATATATTGATAAGGTAGCAAAGGGATGTACTATAGAACTAGCTTTACAGTATACTGATTCATATTCAGAAAATATTTATTCATTTGCAAATAATATAAATACTCATGAAGGTGGAGTCCATCTTTCAGGATTTAAAACAGCCCTTACAAAAGTTGTAAATGACTATGCTAGAAGAAATAATTTCTTAAAAGAAAAAGATGTCAACCTATCTGGCGAAGATATAAGAGAAGGTATTACAGGAATTGTTTCTGTAAAGCTTCCTGAACCACAGTTTGAAGGTCAGACTAAGACAAAGCTAGGTAATACATTTATGAGAGGGCTAGTGGAAAGTATTACAAATGAAGAAGTAGGAGCTTTCTTGGAAGAAAATCCTACAGTAGCAAAAATAATACTAGATAAATGCCTGAGAGCACAAAGAGCAAGAGAAGCTGCAAAAAAGGCAAGAGAACTAACTAGAAGAAAGAGCGTACTTGATATGACTTCTCTTCCAGGTAAGCTAGCGGATTGTTCAGAAAAGTCTCCCGCTAAGAGTGAAATATTCTTAGTCGAAGGTGATTCTGCCGGTGGATCTGCAAAAGCTGGTAGAGATAGAAATACTCAGGCGATACTTCCTCTAAGAGGTAAGATATTGAATGTTGAAAAATCTAGATTGGATAAGGTTTTATCATCAGAAGAAATAAAGAATATGATAACAGCATTTGGTTGTGGTATAGGTGATGATTTTGATGAATCTAAGCTTAGATATCATAAGATTATTATTATGACCGATGCCGATGTCGATGGTGCTCATATAAGAACACTACTTCTTACATTCTTCTTTAGATATATGAAGCCTTTGATAGAAGAAGGTTATGTATATGCGGCGCAACCACCACTATATAAAATCAAAAAATCAAAGAAGGATCACTATGCCTTTTCAGATATAGAACTAAGTGACACTCTAGATGAAGTGGGTAGAACTGGAGCTGAAGTATCTCGTTATAAAGGTCTTGGTGAGATGAATGCAGAACAGCTATGGGAGACTACTATGGACCCTGAATCAAGAACACTTCTTCAGGTCAAAATAGAAGATGCAATAGTAGCTGATGAAGTATTTTCAATGCTTATGGGAGATAAAGTAGCTCCTAGAAGAGAGTTTATAGAAGAAAATGCAAAATATGTTAGAAATTTGGATATATAGGAGGTTGGCTGATTAAATGGAAAAAACAAGTAGAATCATTCCGATAGAAATATCAGATGAAATGAAAAAATCATACATAGATTATTCTATGAGTGTTATAGCTGGTCGTGCTCTTCCAGATGTAAGAGACGGTCTAAAGCCTGTTCATAGAAGAATACTTTACTCAATGAGTGAACAGGGGATTACTCCAGATAAGCCTTATAGAAAATCAGCCCGTATAGTCGGTGACGTTTTGGGTAAGTACCATCCACATGGAGACAGCTCAGTTTATATGGCAATGGTAAAGATGGCTCAGGATTTCTCTACTAAAGAAATGCTTGTAGATGGACAAGGTAACTTTGGTTCAGTCGATGGTGATAGCCCAGCGGCAATGCGTTATACAGAGGCTAGAATGAGTAAGCTTGCATTAGAGCTACTTAGAGATATAGAGAAAGAAACAGTAGATTATGGTCCAAACTTTGATGAAACATTGAAGGAACCGCTAGTTTTACCAGCTAGATATCCAAATCTATTGGTTAACGGATCAAATGGTATAGCAGTAGGTATGGCAACATCTATACCACCGCACAACCTTGGTGAAGTAATAGATGCCACAGTTCACTATATAGATAATCGTGAATGTGAAGTGGATGATTTAATAAAGATAGTAAAGGGACCAGACTTCCCTACAGCAGCTACTATTGTTGGTACTGAAGGAATAAAAAGTGCTTATAGAACAGGTAGAGGTAAGGTAAAAGTTAGAGCAAAGGCAGAAATAGAAGAACTTCCTAAGGGAAAACAGCAAATAATAGTAACAGAAATTCCTTATCAGGTAAATAAGGCTAGATTGGTAGAAAGAATAGCTGAGCTAGTTAAAGATAAAAGAGTTGAGGGAATATCTGACCTTAGAGATGAGAGTAGTAGACATGGAATGAGAATAGTTATAGAGCTAAAAAGAGATATAAATGCTAATATAGTTCTAAATAATTTATATAAACATTCCCAGCTAGAGGATACTTTTGGTATAATTATGTTATCATTAGTAAATGGAAGTCCAAAAGTATTGAATTTAAAGGAAATAATAGGCTATTATGTAGAACATCAAAAAGATGTTATAACTAGAAGAACTCAGTTTGATTTGAAGAAAGCTCAGGATCGTGCTCATATATTAGAAGGTCTAAAGATAGCACTAGATAATATAGATAGAGTAATTAAGATAATAAGAGGCTCAAAGACTGGCCAAATAGCTAAAGAAAGCTTGATTGAAGAGTTTGGTTTATCAGAAATACAGTCACAGGCTATACTTGATATGAGACTTCAAAGATTAACTGGTCTTGAAAGAGACAAGATAGATAAAGAATACAATGAACTTATGGAAAAAATACAGTATTTAGAAAGTATACTTGCTGATGAAGATAAGTTATTTGGAGTGATAAAAGATGAGATGCTTGCAATTAAAAATAAATTTGCAAGAGAAAGACTTACAGATATTCAACCTGCAGAAGGAGAATTTGACATAAAGGATCTATTTGAAGAAGAAGAAATAGCAATAACTCTTACTCATCTAGGCTATGTTAAGAGACTTCCAGCAGATACTTATAGAAGTCAAAAAAGAGGTGGAAGAGGAATATCAGCCCTTACAACTAGGGAAGAAGATTTCGTAACAGACCTTATCTCTACAACAACTCACTCAGTAATGTTATTCTTCACAAATAGGGGTAGAGTATACAGATTAAACGCTTATGAAGTTCCAGAAGGAAAGAGAACTTCAAAGGGAACAGCTATAGTAAATCTCCTACAGCTAAATCCAGGGGAAAAAATAGCTAGAACTATATCATTTAATCCAGATGATGATACAAAGAATGAATCAGAATTTCTTCTTATGGGTACAAAAAATGGTATCGTAAAGAAGACTAAGATAAGTGAATTCAAAAATATAAATAAATCAGGATTAATAGCAATCAACCTAAGAGATGGCGATGAGCTAATCGGAGTTAAGATGACTGATGGTGATGAAGAAGTTATGCTAGTAACTCAAGATGGCATGAGTATCAGATTCAGCGAAACAGATGTCAGAGCAATGGGTAGAGCAGCTACAGGTGTCAAGGGTATAACTCTAGGCAAAAAAGATATAGTTGTATCTATGGATCTTGTCAGTGAAGGAAGCGATCTATTAGTAATTAGTGAAAATGGATTTGGTAAGAGATCTGATATAGAAGAATATAGACCTCAGATAAGAGCTGGTAAGGGAATAAAGACTTATAATATCAACTCTAAGACTGGTAAAATAGTAGGAGCAACACTGGTAAATGAAGACGATGAGATAATGATGCTTAACTCAAATGGAGTATTGATAAGGATCAGAGTTGAAGAAATATCAATATACGGAAGAATTACAAGTGGTGTGAAACTAATGAGAACAGATGAGCAAGTAGAAGTGGTATCTATAGCTAAACTAAAGCGTGAAGATGAGATTGAATAAATAATAGGAGGCTGACTATGTCATTGAATATTAACTCAGATTATAAAAACGATAGTAACAGTTGGATTGTTGAGATTTCAGGAGAGCTTGATGTTTCTTGTGCTGACGATTTAAAAAAGGAATTAGATGGCAATATAGATAATAAATTTTCTAATGTTAAAATAGATATGTCTGACTTACAATATATTGACTCTACAGGCATTGGAGTAATTGTTGGAGCTATGAAAAAATTGAGAAAGGGAAAAAAAGATATCTCAATTTTGAATGCAAAAGACAATGTAAAGAAAATATTTAAAATTACTGGCTTAGACCAGATTATACGTATGGAGGGATAGTCGTGGAATACGAAGTAATTAACATGAGTATGTCTAGTAATCCTAACTTTGTATCAGTAGTAAGACTGACAACATCAGGTATTGCAAGTAAGATGGGATTTACATTAGACGATATAGAAGATTTAAAAGTATCGATATCTGAAGCTTGTACTAATGCTATAAAGCACAGCGAAGAAAAAGACTTTGAAATAATGTTCTATATTTATGAGGATAGATTGTCCATTGAAGTAAGAGATAAGGGAATTGGATATGATATGGAATGTGTAGAAGACCCAGATCTTAAAGATCCGAAAACAAGCGGACTTGGATTATTTATAATAAGAACTCTTATGGATGAAGTAGATGTATGCACTTGTGGAAAAAAGGGTACAATAATTAAAATGACTAAAATGGTTGGAGTTGAAGAATAATGAATCAAATGGCCACAGAAAAAAATTACGAGGAAATGGAAGTAAAGCAACTCTTTAAGGTTTTTTCTGAGGATAAGAGCAACACAGCCGTAAGAAATATATTAATAGAAAAACATCTTTACCTAGCGAAGATATTAGCTAGAAAGTATATAAATAAGGGTGTTGACTATGAAGATATATATCAAGTAGCATCTTTGGCTCTTATCTATGCTATTGACAGATATGATGTATCTAAGGGGTTTGAATTTTCAAGTTTTGCGACACCAACAATAGTGGGAGAAATCAAGAAGTATTTTAGAGATAAAGTTTGGACTATGAGAGTTCCTAGAAGGATTCAGGAGCTTAGCAAGAAAATAAGTAATGCCAAGCTACATCTTGAGCAAGAATTTAAGAAGAGTCCTACTCCGTTTGAGATAGCCAGCTATCTGGAGGTGACAGAAGAGGACGTACTAGAAGCTATGGAAGCTTCTTATGGATATCAGCCAATATCACTAGATACACCTAGCAATGATGATTCGGAAGATAAGGACATGACGCTTGGAGATAGAGTGGGGATGGAAGAAAAGAATTTTTCTGATATTGAACAAAAAGATTTCTTGAATAGATTTATGAAGAATCTAAATGATCTTGAGGTCAGTATAATTGAAGGAAGATTTTTTGATAATAAAACACAGTCAGTGATAGCTGATGAACTGGGAATATCTCAGATGACAGTATCTAGACTGGAAAAGAAGATAGTTGAGAAACTAAGAAAAGAATACCTTAAAGGTGTCGAAATATAGTATTTTTAACTAATAAATCAAGTACCACTGTGAGAAATCATGGTGGTACTTTTTTAATATGCATTTTTGGGGGTATAGATAAAACAATTGTATCTTAATTTTCTGACAATTATGATATAATTATAGATAGATTTATTTAAGTATTATATTATGACAATGTTAATGCTAGAATTTATATTTATTATTGTTTTAGCAAAGATATTTGCAGAGGAGGCCGTGGTATGAGTGATAAGTACAAACTAGATAAAGATGCAAATGCTCCATCTTTGGGAGTGAGTAAAAATATGGGAGTTCCTATAGAAAAAATAAGCAAAGACCCAGTCAATCCTAGAAATGCCTATATGTTGGTTAAAGATGAATTATTAAATGAGGGAAATGCTAGACAGAATCTAGCTACATTTTGCCAAACATATATGATTGATGAAGCTAGTAAGCTGATGAGTGAAACAATGGACAAAAATGCTATAGATAAATCAGAATATCCTAGAACTGCAGAACTAGAGAAAAGATGTGTAAATATAATAGCAGATCTTTGGAATGCAAATCCAAATAAAAGCTTCATAGGAACATCTACTGTTGGATCATCTGAAGCCTGTATGTTAGGTGGTATGGCGATGAAGTTTAGATGGAGGGAGATGGCAAAATCTGCAGGAGTAGATATAAATGCCAAAAAACCTAATCTTGTAATTACTTCTGGATATCAGGTTTGTTGGAAGAAGTTCTGTGTTTATTGGGATATAGAGCTAAGAGCTGTCCCTATGGACGAGGATAATCTAAGCTTAAATCCAGATAAACTATTGGATTATGTGGATGAGTACACTATAGGTGTTGTAGGACTTTTAGGAATTACATATACAGGTAAGTTCGATGATATAAAGGGTCTAGACGCCAAGCTAGAGGAGTATAATGCCGAACACGATATAAAGGTATATATGCACATAGATGGAGCGTCAGGAGGCTTATTTACTCCATTTGTAAATCCAGAGCTGGAGTGGGATTTTAGACTCAAAAATGTTGTATCAATCAATACATCAGGTCATAAATATGGACTTGTATATCCAGGAATTGGCTGGATAGTATGGCGAGATAAAAAATTTCTCCCAGAAGAATTGATCTTTGAAGTTAATTATTTGGGAGGGGAACTGCCTACTATAGCAATTAACTTCTCTCATAGTGCAAGCCATATAATTGGTCAGTACTATAATTTTTTGAGATTGGGATATGATGGATATAGAGAAATTCATACATCTACTAGAGATGTTGCTACATATATTTCTAGTGAGCTTGAAAAAACAGGTATGTTTTATATATATAATGATGGATATAACCTTCCAATCGTGTGCTATCGTCTAAAGGATGATGTAAACAGAGAGTGGAATCTCTATGAACTAGCTGATAGGCTATTGATGAAGGGATGGCAGGTTCCAGCTTACCCTCTTCCAGATAACTTGTCGGATATAGTAATTCAGAGAATAGTGGTAAGATCAGATCTAGGTATGAATACAGCTCATGCCTATATAGAAGATCTAAAGTCAGCGATTGATGATTTGGACAATGCAAGGATTTTGTATCATGATAAGGACGAAATAAAAACATTTGGATTTACGCATTAGCATATCTAGTATGTTTAAATAGATGTTATAATGTTATTAAGAAAAATAGGCCCTAAATTATTAGGAGCTTATTTTTCTTATTGAATATATACATAATATGCTATAATCATATGTATATATTTTGATATGGAGGTGAATATATGGAAGAATCAATAGAAAAACAAACCACGATATTTAATAAATCACTAGATGCTTTTATGGATAAATTGCCATCTTTTATAATAGCAATATTGACAATATTAATTGGTGTTTTAATAGCGAGAATGGTAAAAAAAGCACTCACTAAGATGCTTTATAAATATAAATCGAGTGTAGGAATAATCAGTTTCTTGATCAACTTAGCTCAGGTACTAATCATTATGATTGCCTTTATACAGGCGTTGGGTGGTTTGGGAGTCAATACAACATCATTTGCAGCTATACTAGGTGCTGCTGGTTTCAGTATAGGTTTGGCATTTAAGGAAGTACTGGCAAACCTTGGTTCTAGTATGATAATATTATTTTTCAAACCATTTGAAATAGGCGATTATATACTTTGCGAAGATGTAGAGGGAAGTGTGTTTGAAATACAAATGTTTTCTACAACATTAAAGACAGTAGATAACAAGCTGATAATAGTTCCAAACTCAATGATTACTTCAAACCCTGTAATTAATTACACATCACAGGACAGAAGAAGAATTGATTTTGCCTTTAATGTTGAATATGATACAGATGTTAAGAAACTATATGAAATAGCTGAAAGGTTGTTTGAAGAAGAAACAAGAATACTTATGGCACCAGCTCCATTGCTGGGAGTAGACTCCATGGACAATAATATGATTAAATTCATAGCCAGACCGTGGGTAAAGACTGATGATTATTGGGATGTATATTACAAGTTGATGGAAGAATTCAAACATGAATTTGATACTAATGACATCAAATTATCTCAGGTAAATATAATTAGTAATATTTAGAAGGTATTTATAATAGAGTCAGATAAGACATAAAGTTTGATATATGTCTACAAAAATAAGTAATATCAATACTTTAAAGAAGAAGTATTAACACTTTAAAATCATATTTTATTAAAAAGAGCTGTAATATATTACGGCTCTTTTTTGTGCGAAAATTAATTCAACTGAGCAATATAATATGAATTTTGAAATAATATTTTCTATAAAACCAACTCAAATGAGCATCATATGAATTTTAAAACAATATATTAATCGATATATCAAAAGTTTAGAGTATAGCGAGCTATATTTGAATATATAATCTTTTCTTAAATAGTTTGACTCTATGTGTTTTTTTATAAAAACTGATTAACTAGTTTAGCAAAAGACAAGAAAAAACGAGAGTATTTTAGAATAAAGCAAGTTTGAAAAAATTATTTTTGTAAATAATTTACAAAAACTATAAATATAGAGTTTCCTATAAATTTATATGCTATAATTTTAATTAATATCATAAAAATGGGGGGGTATATATGAAAAAATTAATAGCAATATCTATGGGAATTATATTTTTTATGTCAAGTATATCGGGGGTAAAGGCTGATGAAAAACAGGATCAAGTACCCAAGCAAAACATTAGTGTCAGCAGAGTATCCGGTTGGGATCGATACGAAACCGCAGTAAATGCCAATAAAAAATATATGAATCAGGCAAACGGTAACCTTGCAGTAATCGCTAGTGGCAATGATTTTAAGACAGCTCTTTATGCTAGTTATATGGCATCGGCTTTAAAGGTGCCATATTTTGTTAATCCTAGCCATGGAATGAGAAGTGATATTTTAAATGAGCTAAACAGACTCAAGGTCAAAAGAGTATACGTGCTAGGGGACTATTCTAAATTAGATAAAAGCATAGACAATACTCTTTTATCTAGGGGAATAAGGGTTGAAAGAATAGATGATAATAATAAATATTGTAATATACATGGAAGTTGTGACGAAATGAGTTTAGATGGATATATAGATACTGTAATATTTGAAACTCTTCACAAAGGAGAAAATAGAGGAGATATAGGTAATGTAATTTATATAAATGACAATAAATTTCCTGATTTGCTATCAGCAGTTCCATTTGTGGCAAAGACGAGTGCCGTGCAAGCAACTGCTTTATTTGGCATAGACGATCTTTCAGATATGTGGTTGGGTGAAAATGAATACGCAGTATTTAGTAATAGATTTATAATAGGTGGATATGAAAGCGTTCCTGAAGAGTATAGAGTGAGAGATTATTTCTATGGAGCAGAGTTTGAAAATAGATTGATGGTAGATGATGAAGAAACTTATGAACCTTATAGAACATGGGGAAGAATCAGCGGTAAAAACAGGTATCAGACAGCTGTAGAAATAGCAAAGGCCTACAAAATAGTTCTGCATCAAGATATAAATACAGTAGTTTTGGTAAATGGACAGGACTATCCGGATGCTCTGTCATCTAGTTTGATAGCCAGTCAAAATAATGCTGCAGTACTTCTTACTGAGCCAAATAAACTAAATGAAGATACTGAAAAATACATTAGAGAAAACAATATAAAAAATGTAATTATAGTAGGTGGAGAAAGATCTGTGTCTAAAGATGTTGAAAATAAGCTTAAAAACTTTAATTAAATAATATAAAAAAGGTTAGCTGAAAAATAGTTAACCTTTTTATGAATTTCAGTGAAATACTAAAAATAGATAATTAAAGAAAAATAAAAGAAGTTTAAAATGATTTTATATTATCTTAAAGTAAAGGATAATTAGCAATGAATTTTAAAAAGATACAATTGAGGCAATATTTTGTATAAAAAACTTGATAAAAATCATTTATTGATATATAATGTATTCATACAAATTTAAATATGGAGCAATGAAGGAGCCTAGTAGTTTGATTATTGTATTTAGAGAGTGGATGGTCGCTGAAAATCCTCTACAAAATCTTTCGAATCTACTCTGGAGCATCTAGTTTGAAATAGTACTAGACGTATGCCTGCGATAAAGGTATGAGGTGGATTATATTTATAATCAACTAGGGTGGCAACGCGGAATGTGACTTTCGTCCCTTATAGGGATGTTGGTCTTTTTTTATACCCAAAATCAGATATTTTGCTTGTTTTTAAGCAAAACTTAGATTTTTAAAAGCAGTTTTTATGGTTTTAAATTTTTGTAAAATATCTAGCTAAATATTTATTATTTTTAAATTGATTTTGATTTAAGAAAATGGTAAATGTTATTAAAGGAGTTAGCATAGATTAAAATATTGATTTTGAGTAGTAAGGTATAATATTTTATAAAAAATTCATTGCAGTTAAGGATATTATAAACAATTTTATTAAAGGAGAAAAGATATGTTAGAAGTAAAAAGAATAAGAGAAAACTTAGATGAAATAAAAGTTTTGATGGGAAGAAGAGGAGAAGGAGAATTCGATCCTAAGGACCTTGATGAAGTAATAGCACTAGATGACAAGAGAAAAGAAATACTTAAAGAAGTTGAAGTAATGAAGAACCAGTCAAATGTTGAATCAAAGAAGATTCCAACTATGATGAAAAATGGTGAAAATGTAGATGAAGTAAAGGCAGAACTTAAGAAGTTATCTGATAGCATCAAGGGATTTGATGTTGAATTAAAGGAAGTTGAAGATAAATTAAGATATAGACTTCTTAGAATACCTAACGTTCCAAATCCAGATGTTCCACAGGGAGAAACTGATGAAGATAATGTGGAAATCAGAAGATGGGGAGAACCTACTAAGTTTGATTTTGATTACAAGGCTCACTGGGATGTGGGAACAGGCCTAGACATACTAGACTTTGAAAGAGCTGGTAAGATTACAGGATCAAGATTTACTGTATATAAGGGATTAGGATCAAGACTTGAAAGATCTTTAATAGCATTCTTCATGGATTATCATAGTGATCATCATGGATATACAGAGGTAATACCACCTTTCATGGCAAATGAAAACAGCTTTATAGGAACAGGTCAGCTTCCAAAGTTTGCTGAAGATATGTTCAAGATTGAAGGACTTAACTACTATCTAGTACCAACTGCAGAAGTTCCTGTAACTAATATGTATGCAGGCGAAATACTAGACCTAGAAAAGCTTCCAATCAAGCATTGTGCATACACTCCTTGCTTTAGATCAGAAGCAGGTTCTGCAGGTAGAGACACAAGAGGTCTTGTAAGACAGCACCAGTTCAACAAGGTAGAGCTAGTTAAGTTTGTTAAGCCAGAAGATTCTTATGATGAATTAGAAAAGCTTACTCACGATGCTGAAGAAATGCTTCAGTTATTAAATATACCTTACAGAGTAGTGAAGATATGTACAGGTGACCTAGGATTTACTGCAGCTAAGAAGTATGATATAGAAGTATGGATGCCAAGTTACAATAGATATGTTGAAATATCTTCTTGCTCAAACTTTGAAGACTTCCAGGCTAGAAGAGCCAATATAAGATTTAAGAGAGATAGAAAGGCTAAGACTGAATTTGTTCATACACTAAATGGTTCAGGTCTTGCAGTAGGTAGAACTGTAGCTGCTATACTTGAAAACTATCAGCAGGCTGATGGTACAGTAGTAGTTCCAGAACTATTAAAGCCATACATGAACTGTGATGTTATAAAGTAATAATTTTTATAAAACTTTATAAGAGATATTAGAGTATATAATATAACTTAAATTAATAATTGAATATACAAATTATATAACTAGAGTTTTTCTATAATAAACTAGAAGACTCTAGTTATTTTTATATAAATTTATATAAATAAATTCAAGAAAAAGAGTGTATAAATAATAATTTGCAAAATCGAGATAAGTTAAAATGAAGTAAAAATCAATACAAAATAAGGGTGATGAAAACAAAATAAATAATCTAAAAGTAAATGAGAAAATACATATAATTTATATTTTAAAACAAGAGATAATAAAAAAAACAATCCAAAATTAATGTGTTTATGAATAGAAATAAAAATAAAATGAGTAAAAATAAAATAGAAAATATAAAAATTTTGGAAAAGTTCATATTAGAAGTATCAAGATAGGGAAAATAAAAATAAATGCTTGGTAAAAAATGAAAATATAAATAAAAAATATAAATAGTAAAATGGATCAAGCTTCCCTAATATGTTGATGAAAAGAGATGTGTATTCAAAACAAATAGATAGAATTATTTGATTAATACAAAAAATAAAAAATTTGATATTGATAAATCGATAATTATATAGTATAATCCAAGTCATAGTGTTGATTATGTTCGCACGAAGGGGTACACCACCGCGGGTGTAGCTTTCCTTCGTGCGTTTTTTTATGGAAAAACACAGGAAAAAGATAATTTATAGGGAAGGGAGTTGCGATTTTGATAAAAATAAATGGTAAAGATTATGGAGAAGAGTCGATTAGTTTGATTGAATTTATTAAATTACAAGATTTTGATACACAAAAAATTGCAGTAGAACTAAATGGAAACATCATAAAAAGAGGAACTTATGATGAATATGTATTACATGATGGAGATAGTTTGGAAATAGTGTGCTTTGTAGGAGGTGGCTAATTTGAAAGATTTATCTATAGATGATTTGACAATGAGAAATATTGACTCCTCTTTGGAGAGATTTCAATCTGCCAGAGTTTGTATTATTGGGCTCGGAGGATTGGGTTCGAATATAGCTGTTATGCTTGCAAGAAGCTCGGTAGGGGAACTTTTCTTGATAGATTATGACAAGGTAGAAGCATCAAATCTCAACAGACAGTACTATTTTGTAGAGGATATTGGAATGTATAAAAGCCAAGCCATAAAAAATATAATCGGGAAGATAAATCCTTTTGTGAAAGTTCATATTAGAAATATAAAGATAAAAGAGGACAATATCGAAGAATTGATAAAAGGTGAAAAATATATAGTAGAAGCCTTGGACGATGCAGAGTCAAAATCCATGCTTATCAATAAAATATTGGAAAATTTTCCAGACAAATATATTATTTCGGGATCTGGAATGGCAGGTATTGGAGATAGTAATAGTATTTCTACAAAAAAATTAATGAAGAATCTGTATATTTGTGGAGATGGATTTAGCGATTATGAAAAATATTCAGGAATGATGGCACCTAGAGTCAATATATGTGCTGCTCATCAGGCAAATACTGTTTTGGAATTAATATTTAATGAAAAATAAAAATAGGTATAATTTTTGGAGGTTAATATTATGGATGATAAATTAATAATAGCTGGAAGAGAGTTTGATTCACGCTTTATATTGGGTTCAGGTAAATATTCTTTGGATCTAATTGAAAGTGCAATCAAGTATGCAGATGCACAGATGATTACACTCGCACTAAGAAGAGCGGTTGGTGGCGATGTTGAAAATATATTAGACCATATACCAAAAGGAGTAACACTTTTGCCAAATACATCTGGAGCTAGAAATGCTGAAGAGGCTGTAAGAATAGCAAGGCTATCTCGTGAATGTGGCTGTGGTGATTTTATAAAGATAGAGGTAATAAGAGATTCAAAATATCTTTTGCCAGACAATCAGGAAACTATCAAGGCAACTGAAATATTGGCCAAAGAAGGATTCATAGTAATGCCCTATATGTATCCAGATCTAAATGTTGCTAGAGATCTGAAAGAAGCAGGAGCTGCATGTATTATGCCTTTAGGCTCCCCAATAGGATCAAACAAGGGGCTTGCAACTAAGGATTTTATACAGATATTAGTCGATGAAATAGATCTTCCAATCATAGTAGATGCAGGCATAGGAAAGCCTTCTCAAGCATGTGAAGCCATGGAAATGGGAGCAGCAGCTATTATGGCAAATACTGCAATTGCAACATCAGAAGATATACCTATGATGGCAGAGGCATTTAAAGATGCTATAAATGCAGGAAGAAAGGCATATTTGGCAAAGTTAGGAAGAGTAATAGATAAGGGTGGAGTAGCTTCTTCACCACTTACAGGATTTTTGGAAGATTAGGAGGATAAAATGAAAAGAATAGATCATATGAAGTATTTGGAAGGAATGGAAGAGTTGGACTCAGATATTTTGGATAGGGTGATATTCTCTATGAATGAGTTTGATGCAGATAATTTTACTAGATCAGATGTAAAAGAGGCACTTTCAAAAGATATTTTATCTCCAAGAGATTTTCAAGCCTTACTGTCACCATCAGCAGAAGAATTTCTAGAAGATATGGCGATTCGTGCCCAAAAGGAGACAAGAAAACATTTTGGGAATTCAATTTATATGTTTACCCCCCTTTATATATCAAACTACTGTGAAAACTACTGTATCTATTGTGGATTTAACTC
Source organism: Peptostreptococcus sp. (assembly GCF_036639115.1). Lineage (GTDB taxonomy): Bacteria > Bacillota > Clostridia > Peptostreptococcales > Peptostreptococcaceae > Peptostreptococcus. Next base: position 27,010 of record NZ_JAVWJH010000008.1, read on the forward strand.
TCACAACAAAATAAAAAGATCAAAACTAAATTTTGACCAAATCGAAAAGGAAATGAAGTCAATTTCAGAAACTGGTCTTGAAGAAATATTGATATTAACAGGAGAGAGTAGAAGATTTTCTGATATAGAATATATTGGTGAGGCATGTAAGCTTGCAAGTAAATATTTCAAAATGGTGGGTCTAGAAATATATCCAGTAAACTCTGATGAATATGAATATCTCAATTCTTGTGGGGCTGATTATGTAACTGTATTTCAAGAAACCTATAATTCCGACAAGTATGAAACACTACATCTTGCAGGGCATAAGAGAATATTTCCATATAGGGCAAATGCACAGGAAAGAGCTCTGATGGGATCTATGAGAGGCGTTGGATTTGCAGCACTTTTGGGACTGGATCAGTTTAGAAAAGATGCCTTTGCTACAGGATACCATGCATATCTAATTCAACAGAAATATCCTCATGCAGAGATTGCACTGTCTTGTCCAAGGCTTAGACCGATTATTAATAATGACAAAATAAATCCTAAAGATGTACATGAAAGACAATTGCTTCAAATAATTTGTGCATATAGAATATTTATGCCCTTTGCCAATATTACTGTATCAACTAGGGAAAGAGCAGGATTTAGGGACAATATAATCAAGATAGCAGCTACAAAAGTATCTGCAGGAGTGAGTACAGGTATAGGAAGTCACTCAGATGAAGTAGCTGAAGAAAAAGGAGATGAACAGTTTGAAATATCAGATCCAAGAAGTGTAGATGAAGTATTTCAGGCTATAAAAGATGCAGGTCTTCAACCTGTTATGAGTGATTATATAAATCTAGCAATAGGAAAGTAAGATAAAATGGGCGAATAGGAGGACATGATGATTAGACTAAAAATAATAAGCAACAGAAGCCTATGCCATGCTTCTTTGAATATTACAATTGAAAAGATACTTTATAATTATTCACTTTCTAGAAAAAATCACCAAAAACACAAACAAGTAGATTTAAAGAAAAAAAATAATAAAAAGATAAATAAAAAATTTGATTTGATATACGAAAATTCCTCTTTAAATACGAGTTTTGACAAAAAGATTATAAGTTCAAATTGTGAAAATATTGAAATGATGAGGAAAGATTCAAAGAATTATCCAACTAAAATTGAAGATAAAATACTAGAAGGTAAGCTTTCAGAAAAAGAAACTTTTAAAAACTATGATTTTGACGATGAAAAACGATTAAAAAATCAAAAAATGATCGATTTTTTAAAGAATTTTGAAATCGATTCAATAGTATTAAGAGAAAAAGATTTAAATGAAAGTGATTATAAAAATCTATATAAAGAGATACTTGATATATCGTCTAAATACAATATGTACCTATTTGCCCATTCTTATTATAAAGATGCTCTATATATGGAGGGTGGAAAAATCCACCTTCCACTTTATATTTTTGAGCAAATATGTAATAAAATAGATTCAGCAAAAAAAGATAGCAAAAACTACGAGAATAATAGAAAATGCAATTTAGATTATGAGAATAATGACATAAGCCCAATTAATGATTTAGATAGTAGTAAAGTTCTAAGTAGTAGCAAAAGTTCGAGCGATAATAAAAATTTGGAATATAGGAAAAAATCATATGACAAGAAAAGTTTAGATAAATTTTTTGAATGCTATAAAGAAATAGGTGTATCAGTCCATAGTATTGATGAAGCCAAAAGAGCTGAAAGCCTAGGAGCAAGCTATCTTACCTTTGGGCATATATTTGAAACTGACTGTAAAAAGGGACTGGAGCCAAGAGGTTTAAAGCTTCTAAAAGAGCTTTGTTCATCAGTAGCTATACCAATCTATGCAATAGGAGGAATAACGCCTCAAAACGCATATTTGGCAGTAGAAAACGGTGCAAAAGGGGTGTGCATCATGTCAGGAATAATGAAACTCTAAGTAAAAATCAAATTAAATTTGACGAAATATTTTTTTAAGATATACTAGTCTATGTAGAAACTATATCTAATAAAAAATAAGAGAGAGAAACTATGAATAGAGAAGAACAATTTATGAAAGAAGCAATCCTAGAAGCTAAAAAAGCATACTCACTAAAAGAAACTCCAATCGGTGCTGTGATAGTCTATGAAGATAAAATAGTAGGCAGAGGATTTAATAGTGTAGAAATAAGTGGAGACTCTATTAATCATGCGGAGATTATGGCTATAAAAGATGCTCAGAAAAATCTAGCTAGATGGAGACTTTTTGATTGTGAGATATATGTGACTATGGAACCATGCTTCATGTGTAGTGGGGCAATAGTCAACTCAAGAATCAAGTCACTATACATAGCAGCCAGTCACAATAAAAATAAAAAAGTAGACAAGCACAATGAATTTCAGAGAGCATTTCTAATAGACAGCAAGGTAGAATCACACTTTGGGATTATGGAAGAAGAAGCTTCCAAGCTCTTGACTAGCTTTTTTAGAGAAAGAAGAAAGGAAAAAAAGAAAAATAATAAAAAAATCTCTAAAGATATTTACTAAAAGCATAGTTTTATGTTATTATCATAAGGGTGTGAGATTCAATCTTATACTGTATTAAATATTAATTCCTGCTTAGAATCTTTTAAAAAGGATATGATATATAAAGATACAATATTTATTATGTGGAGAGGTGTCCGAGTGGCTTAAGGGGCTCGCCTGGAAAGCGAGTGTGTGGGCAACTGCACCGAGGGTTCAAATCCCTCTCTCTCCGCCAAATTAAATTAGTGTTGCAAATACTAATTCTTTAGCCTATCAGCTCATTTTCAAATAATCTGTAAATTAATCAAGAAATAATTGATACTTTAAAAACACGCATATTACACATACTGTAGTGTATATATAACAGTTAAATAATTATTATTTAATGCTCGTAATTCACTTTTAAATTGATAACTTTTTATCCATTATTTATGTTATAATTTAAGCATATTATTTAGTGATTTTTTATAATGATAAAACACACTATTAATTTGGAGTATGAGGAAATACAACTAGATTTAATTGTAGTACAGTGTGAAAAATTAGATTATAAAAATTAAAAGTAATAAAAACAAAGATAATATTTATAATGTATTTAAATATTATCTAAATAAAAAATAGGAGAAATAGGATGTATAGCTTTGAAGAATTTTTAAATAAAATCAAAATTTCTTATGATAATTGGGATGATTTTGGCCATAAAACAACTGCCATCCTAAGATTTTATAATAAATATGAAAGAAGTGATGATGAATCTCGTTTAGTGCATTTTAATGTCTACCCGAATGAAAATTATATTTATGATTCAATAAAAAATGGAGTTAAACCAGAGGTATCAGACTTTTGTGTTTTGGGAAATGAAGATTATTATAGTTTTATTAACAAAAATATAATAACAGAAGAAGATAAAAAAAAATGGTATGAATTGACAAATGATTTAGCCTACGATTTAAATCTACTAGAGAGCATGTTGGAAAGAGAAAAAAAATTAGAACGGAAAAAGCGTTTTATTAATGAATCTTTTTTGAGGTCTGTAAGTATATCTGAGGTAAAATCTCAATATAATAGAATGACCAAAGGAGGGGCATATTTATCAAAATTTGAAATACCAATATACTATAGAAATAAAAAAGAAAAAAAGGTAATCTATATAAAGATTGACCCTAACGACTTAATACCAGAAAACACTTATGCGATTATAGGTAAGAATGGAAGTGGAAAAACATACTTCTTAAAACATATTTCTAAAATGTTTTTAGATGAAGACTCAGATTTTTATACAGAAAAATCAAACTTAAGAAATATAGACAGAGTTATCTATATTTCTTATAGTCCTTTTGATAGTACATTAGATATTGAAAATGAAAAATTTTATCAGATAGGATTAAGCAATTTAGGGGAAAGAGTAAGCTTTGATGAAATTAATATCAATAAGTATAATTCTATTTCAGATTACTTCAATAAAGAATTAGAGCTTGCACTAAATGAATTAAAAAATCCTAAACTATATAGCTCAAGGGAATTATGGAAAAATATTTTTAATAAATTTAATTACGAAGATTGGGTAATTGAATTTTTAGAAAAAATAGAGAATTTAGATGCGGAATTAGAAAAAAAAGAATTAATAGGTATAATTGAAAACCTTAGCTCAGGTCAAAAAATAGTATTATTATCTTTAACCAGTTTAGTATTGAAAGTAAAAGAAAAAACGGTAGTAATCGTAGATGAACCAGAGCTTTTTTTACATCAATCAATGATTAAGTCATATGTAAGAGCACTAATTGAAGTTATAACTAAAAATAATGGTATTTGTATAATGGCAACCCACAATCCTATTGTTTTACAAGAAGTACAAACTTCCTGTGTTAAAACTATATGTAGAAATAAAAATAATGTTTTGTTAAAAAATTTGCCAATAAATTCTTTTGGTGAAAATGTCAATATGTTAAATAATGTGGTATTTGGACTGGACATTCAAAATACAGGATATTATGAGTTAATATCATCAATGGATAGAAAAACGCTAGAATATGAGTATGAAAATTTAATAAAAAAAATGGGAAGTGAGGGGAAAATTCTCCTTAATAACTTTAAGGAGAATTTTGATGAGGAAAATTAATAAACCAGAATTTTCCTTAGAAAATATATTTGAGGATAAAAAAAAATATTTTAGAGGAAAATTAAATACGGACACTGAAAAGGATTTTTTAGAAGGGTTGCTTTTACAGGAAGAGCTTTATTTTAGATATGGTGAAGATAAAAAGCTCTATAATATGAAAGAAACCTCTAGTGATGATTGTGAAATCGATTTAATTGAGGCATATAAATATCTTTATAGAAAAGATATTAAACAAGCATATAGGTCAAGGTTATATGATATAGGTGGTGATAGATGCCCAGTATGTGATTCAAGTTATGGATATGGAACCTGTGAATTAGATCATATTTTACCAAAATCAAAATATCATCAGTTATCTATAATGCCTATAAATCTCGTGAAAATATGTAAGTCTTGTAATAGAGGAAAAAGCGACAGTGTAGGTGATTCTAAAGTTGGAATTCTTTCACCATATTTTAATGATTATAACACACAATGTTTTACAAAGCTAAATATAGATATTATTAATGATAAAGTGAAAATAATAGTAAAAATAAAGTCTTTTGATGAAGTTAATATAAGTAATCTGGACATAAACAGTTATGAAAAAATTAAATATAATATTTTACAGCATAGGATAATAGAGACTTTAACGAATAGGGCTATGTCAGTATACAATTCAAGTATCGAGGATGTTATATGCAATATTTGTAAAGATAAAATATCAAAGAAAGAATTAATTCTAAATCTCAAATCCTTTCAAGAAGAAAGATATGAAGCAAACTATATTGATGAATGCTTTTTTAGACAGAAAATTATTGAAACCATATTAAACAGTTCAAATAAAGAAGTATTGATTGAGAATATTTTAATTCATATCAATGAAAAAATTGAAAAAAATAAAATTATTAAAAAACAATTTTACAATGATTTTAATGTATAAATAAAAAAATATACAGGTTACTTTAGGTTAAGGTTTATAATGCAAAATTTCCTTAAAGGATATAATTATAATGTATCAGTGTATTATAATATAGGAAATTAGATATTAATAGATATTATGGATATAATAATAGTAAGCTTGGAATTAAAGTTGTAAACTAAAATATTGAGAAGTTGAAAGAGGAGATTTATCTATAGATAAATATTGATAATAAATTTTATAGTACTAGATTTGCTATATGATATTGTGTTAATAACTTTATTCATATTTATAAACGTAAAAGTTAATAAGAATATTGCAAAAATTAATAAGAATATAATCAGAAGATATTTGTGATTTGTTGGTATGTGTGTTAGAAAAGGAGTTGTTATTATGAAGATGCCAGCTATGTTTGTTGGGCATGGAAGTCCGATGAACGTGATAGAAGATAACGAGTATACTAGAAAGTGGGCAGAAGTAGGAAAGGAAATTCCTAGACCAAAGGGGATTATATGTATATCTGCACATTGGTATACCAATGGTAAATATACAAATGATAAAAGTCATCCAAAACAGATATATGATATGTATGGATTTCCAGAAGAGCTATACGCATTTAAGTATCCAGTCGAGGGCAGCAAGTCTTTGGCAAAAGAGATAAAAAGAGCGATTGATGGAGTGAAGATAGATAACTCTTGGGGAATAGACCATGGAACTTGGTCAGTGCTTTGTAAGATGTATCCAAAGGCAGATATTCCAGTAGTTCAGTTGAGCATAGATGGATCAGTGTCTGTCAAAGAACACTTCGAAATAGCAAAGAAACTATATAAATTCAGAGAGCAAGGCTATTTGATTCTTGGAAGTGGAAATGTCGTACATAATCTTAGACTGATAAATCAAGAGATAGATGGCTATGACTGGGCCTATGAGTTTGATAGATATGTAAAAGAAAGTATATTGAGTAGAGATTTTTCGAAGGTTATAGACTATAAGAGTGCAGGAGCCTCTCATGAGAAGTCATTCAAAACATTAGAACACTTCTTGCCACTAATATACACTTTGGGTGTGGTAGATGAAGATGATAGTATAGAAGTATTTAATGAAGGCTGTATGATGGGGTCATTATCAATGACTTCGTATATATTTAGATAGTTCAATATAAAAAGATAGAAATGATATTAGTTATCTAGATATGATATTAATTTATATACATGGAAAATACAGGTAATGGATTAATATTAGAAAACAATATAATAATATGTAGCTAAATAGGTATATACTTGCAAAACAAAAGAGCAGTTTTCAACTGCTCTTTTTATTGAGTAAATATAGAGTTAAAAACTTTATCTTTGCTCAAACAATACAAAATAAAAGTGATACATACAATTCATCATAATTTAAATAAGTATAAATCAAAGTATTTTTTGATTAATAATATATTGATATTTTGATTTTAAAATAATAGATGAAGAGCTTTGAAAATTCTACATAAAAAACTCACAAAAACTTTAAATATTATATGTTTCTGACTATTCATTCAGATCTAAATCTATAGTTACCAAAGTTTTAAAGCTATTATTTCTGTTATTCATATTATAAATATCACTTGCTTTCGGAATGACCATGTTATTTTCAAATAAACAAATTATATAACCCTCCATGGCCTCTTTTAAATTTGCCATAATTTCATTTGTGTCATCCCCTTGAGTGAGACAGCCCTCTAAATCAGGCACCTCCGCCCAATAACCATCATCTTCCTGATATATTATTGCTGGATATACAAAAAACATAAACTCTCCTTTCTTGGAGCTATACGAAGTCTCCTACAATCACATAACTGAGAAAAATATATATTAAAGAAAATAATCTACTTGAATTTTAATTTTTCTATTCATAATTTAGAATACTGATTTGAATTTTTATGCTTTCTAATTTTTAGCTGTATATTTAAACAAAACTATCGATATTATTAAATCAATTTTTCAGGAAATAATTTAATTAAAATTTTATATATTAATAGTATCATAACACCTATTTGATTTACAATCCACATATCCATATGGCTATACATAGCAAAAGTTTCTAATATACTTAAAAAAATAGTTAGTTTTAGTAAAAGATAATATTATATATGGAGTTATGGCGGACTCTAAAATCTAAAGTCAAAATTATAAAAATTAAAAAGTATTATTGTATATTTATATATAGATTTAGTTTAGAAGCACAATCAAATTAATAATTATTTTTTAAGTTAAATTATATGTAAATGATTAAAAGAATACATATTATGTTATAATCAAATTAATATATATTTAAATAATAAAAAAGGAGATTGTTTATGAAAAAGTTAGTATCAATATGTCTTGGAATTATGTTATTCGTATCTAGTGTATCTGTATCAAATGCTGATGAAAATATCAATATCAGTAGAGTTTCAGGTTGGGACAGGTATGAAACAACGGTAAATGCCAACAAAAAGTATATGAACAGTGCAAATGGTAAGCTTGCGGTAATAGCTAGTGGAAATGACTTTAGAACGGCTCTGTATGGTAGTTATATGGCATCTTCCTTGAAGGTACCTTATTTTGTAAATCCTAAACATGGATTAAGAACGGATATATTAAATGAATTGAAGAGATTAAATGTTAATAGAGTTTATATAATGGGAGACTATAATGTATTGGATAAAAGTGTAGATAATACATTAAAATCTAAGGGGGTAAAGGTTGAAAGGTTTTATGATAGTGCTGAATATTATGATGAAATAGAAGGAAAAGTTGATGGTAAGATATTTTCAACATTTTTCCCAAATGGATCTAGGTGTGATAATGTAGGCATTTTAATAAATGATTTAAAGTTTCCTGATCTATTATCATCAATACCATTTTTATCAGAGTCTATAAGAAGTCAAGAAACGTATCTTATGGGAATGAAATCAGTGTATAATCGAGAGTATTCAGATATTGAATATTTAAAAAATCCTCATAACTGGCAATATATAATAGGTGGATTTAATTCTGTTTCGGGTAAATTTTCTACACACGATCAGTATCAAGGTGGATTAGTTTATAATGACGGATATTACTCAGGTAGAATATATGGTTCAAATAGATATAAAACATCTGTAGAAATTGCAAAAGCATATGAAACAGTATTTAACAAAAGAGTTAAGACAGTTGTCTTAGTAAATGGAGAAGATTATCCAGATGCTTTATCATCAAGTTTGGTAGCTACTCAAAATGATGGAGTAGTACTTTTAACTCAGCCGAATAGATTAAATGAAGATACAGCCAACTACATTAAAAATAATGATATAAAAAATGTAATTATAGTTGGTGGAGAAAAGTCAGTATCTAAAAATGTAGAAAATGAGTTGAAAAGTTTAAAAATAAATGAGGAAAAAGCAGAGGATAGAGATTCTGCATATGAAATAAATGGCAGGAAATTTGATAGGAACGGGATACCTATAGATATTCTAGGTGAAGTAGATTTATCAAATGTTGAGTATTCAGTAGATTTTGATAAAGATTATGATTTAGATGGATTTAGATAAGTAAATAAAAAACAAAAAAAGAGCTAGGTGAATTCACCTAGCTCTTTTGATATTAGCAAAAGAATTTGTTATTTTGCATCATCTACAGTCCAATGTTTCCAAACATTTGATACTAAATCTGGGCTTGGCTTCAGAGTTTTCTTTCCTGGTTGCCATCCTGAAGGAGTAACCTCTGCACCCTTGTGCTTTCTAACATGCTGGTATGCCTGAATCTGTCTTAGAGCTTCAGATACATTTCTTCCCACTGGAGGAGTCAGTACTTCAAATGCCTGTACTATTCCGTCTGGATCTATGATAAATCTACCTCTAGTATCTACCTTGCCTTCATCATCGTATATTCCATACATTTTTCCTATTTCTCCACCAGCATCAGAGCCCATCTTGTAAGGAACGCCTCCATCTACCATCTTTGAAAGTTCGGTATCATTCCATACCTTATGTACGAATACACTATCAACACTCATTGAAATCACTTCTACATCTATATCCTTAAACTCTTGATATCTATCAGCAACTGCTGATACTTCAGTGGCTCAGACAAATGTAAAGTCTCCTGGATAGAAGCAAAGAAGTACCCATTTTCCCTTATAATCACTTAATTTAACGCTTGTAAATTCTCCATTATGGTAGGCTGGAACTTCAAAGTCTGGAGCCAATTTTCCTAATTTTAACATATTTTGTGTTTCCTCCTTCTGAATTAATTTTTCTATATTATCAGTATTTAAATTTTTTGTACTATTATTAGAATTGTTACTAGAACCACATCCAAATGCTTTTTTCTCTTCTGACATATCAATACCTCCTATACTATAATAGTTATAACCTATATTCAAATGTTAAGATATAGATTGTATATATCATAATATCATCTCTCGATAATGAAAGTCAATGATTTTATTGGAAAATTTAGAATAATTAGGGAAAAGTAAATAAAAAAATCAATCTTATTTATCTTATCTATTGAATATTTTTCCTCTATATGATATTATTTAAAATGTAATTGAGTATATAAATTACATTTTTATAGTTTCAACTTTGTTATTAACTTAGATTGAAATTAGTATGTTAGACTACAACATTGGTTATAATTTTGCTGTACTAGATGGGGAGATAGCGGTGCCCTGTAACCCACAATCCGCTTTAGTGGGGTTGAATTCCATTCGGAGGCATTTCTATCAATGATGCAGTCCTACGCAAGTAGTGTTGATATATAGGTCCTAAGCAATGAAAACTCATGAATCCCGTCAGATTCGGAAGGAAGCAGCGGTAAGTGATCATTTTTGTGTGCCTTAGGGAAGCCTATAAGGAGCCAACTACGTAGGCAACGATCAGAGCTAGGTGTCGATGAATGGTGTACAGCTTTAAACATATAAATTCAAATCCCAGTTAATGGGATTATTTTTTTTGGAGGGATATAATGCACAAGGCTTTGTATAGAAAGTATAGGCCTCTCATATTTGATGATGTAATAGGTCAAGAACACATAGTAAGAACCTTAAAAAATCAGATAAAAAATGATAGTTTAAGTCATGCATATCTTTTCTGTGGTACTAGAGGAACAGGTAAGACAACGACTGCCAAGATTCTTTCTAGGGCAGTGAATTGTACGGGAGATTCACCGATACCCTGCAATAAGTGTCAAGAGTGTACAAGCATATTAGATGGATCAAACCTAGATGTTATAGAAATAGATGCAGCATCAAATAATAGTGTAGATGATATTAGAGAATTAAGAGATACAGTCAAATACACCCCCAACAATTCAAAATATAAAGTATATATAATAGATGAAGTTCATATGCTATCTCAAGGGGCATTCAATGCACTTTTAAAGACATTGGAAGAGCCACCTTCATATGTAATCTTTATTTTGGCAACTACCGAACCAAATAAAATTCCAGCCACGATACTTTCAAGATGCCAAAGATTTGACTTTAAGAGAGTATCTATAGAAGATTTGATGGATAAAATGAGATCTATTTGTGAAGAAGAAAAAGTAGAGATAGATGAAGATGCGTTAAAAATAATAGCGAGAAATGGACAGGGATCTGTCAGAGATGCCTTAAGTATACTGGACAAGTGTGTAGCTTTTGGATCTGGAAAATTAAAAGCTAAAGATGTATTAGAACTACTTGGTTCAGCGGATCCTTCTCAACTTCTAGATTTTGCGAGGGCTATATTTGACTCTAATGTTTCAGATTCTATGAAAATGATAGATGATTATTTTATGTGGGGGAAGGATCTTAAAATATTGGTTCAAGATACGACTTCTTTTTTTAGAAGTTTGATGATGATTAAAATCTATGGAAAAGCCGATGATTTTATGGATCTTTCAAGTGAGTATGAAGAAGAAATTACCAAGTTAGCAAATTCTATGGATATGGAAGAAATAATAAGAATACTATCAATTCTTTCTGAACTTATGGATAAGCTAAAGTATTCTAGCAATCAAAGAATGACTCTTGAGATATACATAATGAAGCTATCATCTCCAGCTACGGATGATACAGATCAATCTTTAGTAAAAAGGTTAGAAAATATAGAAAAAATAGTAGAAGATGGAAAGATAAATATAACATCAAATGTAATCGCACCTAATCCTACAAGCTATATTCAATATATAGATGAATCAAATACCTCATCAAACATTGCAAGTGCAAGCTTGAAGGCAGATGATCCGATAATAGCAGATCAAAAGCCAGATATGCTAGATGATGAAGAGTTACAAGGGATTGTGGATGATTGGGATAGAATGTTAGAGCAGATGAGAAAAGATAAAAGAATGCCTTTGAGAGCATTTTTGGTAGAAAAGTTGGATTTGAAATATAAAAATGAGATACTATATGTGATTTTCAATGAAGGCTTCACATTTGCTATAGATAGATTAAAGGAAGAAGATAACTATTCATATATAAAATCAACTATGAGAAAAGTTTTTGGATTAAATATAGAACCTAGATTTATACTTGAAAAAGATGTTAAAAGCATGAATTTTGGAGATGCAAAAGAAGAGGATAGTAGTAAAGAAGAAGAACACTTGGATGGAACTTTAAAATCGCTCAAAGAAACACTTGGAGATAAACTAGAGATTCAAGACTAATAACGATATAAAAATTGTATCTTAAGACAGAAATGATTTAGATATAAAATATTGTACACTAGGACTAATAACGATATAAAAGTTGCACACTCAGAATAATTACGGTAAAATAAGCTACATATGATTATTTCAAATAGAATATAATAGAAAATTTAATTGAAGATAATGAGGAGGAATTAAAATGGCTAAAAAAGGTGGATTTGGCGGTAAGATGCCAGGCGGAATGAATATGAACAATCTATTAAAGCAGGCTCAAAAGATGCAGGCTGATATGGAAAAATCACAGGCAGAGCTAGAAAACAAGGAAGTAGAAGCATCTGTAGGTGGTGGAGCTGTAGTAGTAAAGATGAATGGAAAGAAAGAAGTAACAGATATAGAAATTAAGCCAGAAGTAGTAGATCCAGATGATGTAGAAATGCTACAAGATCTTGTTTTAAGTGCAGTAAATCAGGCTATAAGAGAAATAGAAGAAATACAAAAATCACAGATGAGTAAGTATACTGGAGGAATGGATCTACCTTTCTAATTACTAGAAAAGTTGATTCTTTGAAAAATAATGGAAAATTATAGTGAACCTATAGATAGGCTAATTAATGAATTTTCAAAGCTACCTGGCATAGGTAGAAAGACAGCTCAAAGACTTGCATTTCATGTGATTAACATGAATCAAAGTGATGTTGAAGGTCTATCTAAGGCACTTGTAGACGTAAAAAAAGAAATAAAATACTGCAAACAATGTTGTAATATTTCGGATGCGGATATTTGTCCTATATGTGCAAATTCACACAGAGACGCAAGTACTATATGTGTTGTAGAAGATCCTAGAGATGTTGCAGCAATGGAGAGAACGAAAGACTACAATGGAAAATATCATGTTTTAAACGGTGTTATATCTCCAATGGATGGCATAGGTCCTGAAATGTTAAATATTAAAGAACTGCTGTCTAGATTGGGAGATGGTACTGTAAAAGAGTTGATAATGGCTACAAACCCAACAATAGAAGGAGAGGCCACAGCAATGTATATATCTCGCCTTGTAAAACCTATGGGAATTAAGGTTACTAGAATAGCCCACGGTCTTCCAGTAGGTGGAGATCTAGAATATGCAGATGATGTGACTATATCGAAGGCATTGGAAGGAAGAAGAGAAATATAAATTAGAGGTGATATATTTGGAAAATTATGATGAAAACAAAGCTACAGACCTTCTAATTAAAAAAAGACATAATAAAAAAAAGGTCGGTGCAGCTAAAAAAAGCTCGAAATACAAAAGGGTAAATGATAATAGTGTATTTAGAAATAATGCTAGGAATTTTCAGTATGATTATGAAGAGGATTATTACGAGCCGCCGATTAAAAAATAGCAAAATAAAAGGTTGGGTGAATCACCCAACCTTTTTATATTATTAATTTAATTATTATTAAGTACTTTTTAAAATTTGATATCTATTCTATACTATTTTTAGTTTTAGATTTTATAAAAAAAAAGATAGAAAAGAGCTGAAGTTCATTAGTCCGTTGTGTTCTAGTTTTTCTAGGGCACTTTTTTTATTTAATAAAGCTGAATAGTCAACCTTATAGTTTTCGAAAATATCTAAAGATAAGATCGCAATATTTTCTGAGGAATTTAATTTTTTGATACCTCTTATATTTTCTTTCATTCTTTCTATTCTTTCTGGATTGTCAATTAGTACCTTGATTACTGATTTAAGAGAAAATTTATGTGTAGTTCTAATAGCTACACCACAGTTTGTAAGGAAGTCTAAGTTCTCACCTTCTTGCCCAGGTATGAAGTAAGGTATTATCATAGGTACATCCTTTAAAAGTGCTTCTGTGGTAGTTAAACCACCTGGTTTTGTTACCAAGATATCTATTGCAGAAAGTATATCGTTCATTATGTTTGTAAAGCCTATAATTTTTATATCAATATTTGTATCATATTCTGATACCCTTGATTCAAGGCTCTTTTTTAAAGATTCATTTCTTCCTGTCACTACCAATACCTGAAAGTCACGATCTATTACAGATAATTCATCTAAAGTACCTTTGATGTTACCAGCACCAAAGCTTCCACCCATAAGAAGTACAGTCTTTTTTTGAGGATCAAGTCCAAGTTCTTCTAAGACTTCCTCTCTAGGTCTATTCTCCATGAAAGACTTCTCGACAGGTATACCAAAAGGCTTTATTTTTTCTTCAGGGATATCATCTTCTATAAGAAGTTCTTTCACATATTCATCTCCACATATATAGTAATCTATTTCATCTTGTAGGTAAGAAGAGTGAGCTGTGTAGTCTGTAAGTACAGAAATTAGGGGAGGGAAGTTGTAAGTTTCCTCTTTTGTTTTTGCTACAAATTCTTCAAAGTCCTTACCTAATTCTTCACCACGTGCACCCTTTTTCAATCTGCTAAGTGCAACTGATGGAAAGGCATGTGTACTTATTATCAAATCAGGAAGTTCTTCTCGGATCATTTTTTTAAACTTTCTTGCCATTACTATAGATAAAGGGTTATTTTTAAATTCATTGCTTGAGAAGAATTTTTTGTCAGATAAATTATATATTTTACCATAGGCGTATGGTGTATACTTTGCTGACATTTCATATCCTTCCGAAATCACCTTATCCATAGTCTGGTTAACTAACTTAAAACTATCTATTATTTTACATTCTATCTTTTCACCATTAAAAGTTCTTACCTCTAGTTCTTCTACGATGGCTTTGGCAGCTCGGTTGTGTCCACCACCAGTAGAAGCAGTCATTATCAATACTTTTTTCATATTAGTTTGGCTTTTAAGCCGCCTCCTTTCTTTACGATTAAATTATAATTAAACTTAACTATTTAATAAAAATATATTTAAAGTGTATTTAAATATACTAATAATTAGTTATAGAAGTCTATATACTATATTTACCTACCAATTTACATATGATTATAGAACATAATTATCTTGATGAAAAGCAAATTACGCAAAACATTATGGAATCTTAAGATATTCTTAATAAGTGTCAAAATGGCTTCCAATAATTAAATTAATAGGTTATAATATAAAAGCAGGTTAAATAAATGGAAATGAATAATTTGACGCAAGTTTTCAAACAAATATTTGAAAAAAATATAAATATCCCAAAAAAAGTTATAAATTCTATTGACAATTGTATTAGACTTTGGTATTATAATACTTGTCCAAAGGGGCAACAGTTAATAAAACGTTATGAGATACTTGAGCGTCAATGACTAAGGCTCATTGGTCAAGTGGTTAAGACTCCGCCCTCTCAAGGCGGCAACAGGGGTTCAAATCCCCTATGAGTCATAATATAATATGCGGGTGTAGCTCAATGGTAGAGTTCTGGCCTTCCAAGCCAGCTGTGAGG
>NZ_JAVWJH010000009.1:0-27091 GCF_036639115.1 Peptostreptococcus sp.
TGTTTTGACGACTTATTTATAGTAACATATTTAAAATGTTTTGTCAACACTTTTTATTTTTTATTTTTCAAAGTGAATCAATCGTTTTAAATTTTGTTTTTCCTGTGTCTCAAGGACAAGTAATAATATACCATCTTAAAAGAATAATGTCAACATATTTTAAAAAGTTTTTCATATTTTTTTAACGACACATATAAAAGGCCCTGATATCAGAGCCTTTTAGGTAATGTTTTTATTAACTTCTTATTACTTAACGTGTTGAGATAGTTCACTTTTTCTTTGTAAATATTTTTTATTTTGACCAAATAAGTATTTGCTCGTTTTCATTGTCTTAATTTAGTAGCGCTATATCGCTATTTTGATTCTACAATGTTTTTAAGCTCTAACTCTAAGTCTCTTCCAACTCTATCTACTCCACCAACTATCATAAGCTGCCTAATATCAGAGTTTTTAAGGTAATCTTTTGTGACATCCAATAATAAATCCTCTCTTGTCAATATTATTGGTTTTTCTTCTCCCTTAAAAGAAGCTGCCCCTGACACTAATCCATCTGCAAATACTTCTCCACTTGTTATATAGGCCTTTTGATCATTTTTAAAGCCCTCGTTAGCTATTAAGACTGATGTTTCATATCTATTTGATCCAGCTATTCTTCTACTTTTCTTAACTTTACTATCTATATTATCTTTTAACTTAGATGATATAGTAGCTTCTCCACCTACTAGCAAAATTTCGTCTAACTTTCTATTATCTATATAACTATTTATACTTTCAGGCAATTTATTTACAGTCGTTAGAAGTATCGGCCTATTAATCTTTATAGAATAAGGAGATACAGATAAAACATCTGCAAAGATTTCACCGCTTACGAGAATAGCTTTGTCTTTACTAACACCAAACTCTGCTATCAATTTCTCTGAAAGATTTACACTTGTATCATATCTGTTGTGTCCATATACTCTTTCTACTTCATTTGAGTCGAATTCTTTTAATTGATATTTTTTGCTATCACTTACTGACTTAGGACCTCCAACTATTATTACTTCTCTAGCACCTAACCTTTTTATTTCATTTTTAACTACTTCTTCTATATTATTACCAACAGTAAGAAGTATTGGTGCCTTCAATCTAGCCGCAAGAGTTGTTGAAACTAGTGGGTCTGCAAAGTTTTTTCCATCTGCCACTATTATATACTTAGACTTTCCGAACGTTTCCTTTGAAAACTCTACCGCTGTCTCCACTCTATCCTTACCTGAGATTCTAGTTACTTCAGGATCAATAATTGGATTATATGATGAGCTACCACCCCCAGAACTGGAACTTCCTGTCGATTTTTTCTCTTTTTCATATCTATATACTACTTCTTGCTTTTCTTCAGTAAATATTCCTTCTGCATTTTCTGGCTTTGAATTAAGTTTATAGCCATCTATTTTTTCTTCTTTAGTTGTATATTTTTCCCCTAATTTTCCCTTCAAAGGAATTTCTTTAAGTATTTTTCCTTTTTCATCTACATATTTTACCAATACGTCATATGATTTTTCCCACTTAGCTTTTAAAACTGTATCTTTTGTTACTTCTTTTGAAAAATCAAACTCGTCTTCTCCATCGTACCAACCAACAAATAAAGCTCCATCCTTAGTAGCTTTCTCTACTTCTCTTGCTTTATCGCCTCTTGCCATTATCTGAGATTTTATATCTCCTTGACCACCATCCAAGTCGAAGGATAGCTCAACAGGTGTTGTTTCAAATTCAATATCTATGTCCCTGCTCTTTACATTTAGCCCCTCTTTAGCAGTAATGATACTTTTTGCATAACTCTTTTTAATTAGTGTATCTTTAAATTCATTATCTAAATCGGCAGCTATAGGTATTGTGATTGCAAAACTTTTGTTGGCTGAGAAATTTTTTAAATACATTCTTAATTTTAATATTTTTATTTCTTTAGTATCTATTTTTTCACCAGTTATTGCATCATGAGCTTTTGTTTTTTCATATTTAATTGGCATGTAATCTATATTTTTAATATTTTCTTTTGAAAACGTTTCGACATCATTTTTAGAGATAGAATATTCTATCCTATCAATATATTCCTCTCCCTTATCTATTATAGGTTCATGATTATATAGACTCATATTAAATTCATTTGACTGTGTATCTAAATATTTGGGAATATACAAATAAAGATCTAGATATCCATCTGCTAAACCATTTCCATTAGAAACTGTAAACGTATACTGCGGTGCCCTTATATCTCCCTTATTCACACTTCCTCCTGATATAGTTTGTGCAGAAGCATTTGCAGAAAATACACCGATAAATATCATTGACATGACTATTATTATATTTTTCCTTAAAAATCCAATTACTTTTTCCACCGTGATTAACCCCTTTCCATATAATTATATTTATTTTTCTACAATAATAAAAACTATTATAAAATATTATTTATTTTTTATAATAAACACCTCCAAAAGTAAATGATTATATTATGTAATTTTTTGATCTCTTTGCTTAATTGTATCAAAATATACAATATTCTGCCATATATATTACATATTTATAATTTGTAATATATTTATATTTATCCAAATATTTTATTTATTTTTTTATCATATTCTATTGACGATGAAAACGATTGGTTATACAATATATGTAAGCGGTTACATACATTTGACTGCTATTTTATACTTTGATAGTGTTTATACTCTTTCTTTTTCTAGTTGAGAAGAAAACTAACAATATTTATCTTGATTTTATATAGATATCGCAATATGATATCATATATATAAACAGAAACTTATTTATATATATTTTTGAATTAGGAGGTGAAATAAATGTCAACAATTAAAGATGTTGCTGAGCTATCTGGACTATCGGTCGCTACTGTATCTAGACACATAAACAACAGCGGCTATGTCAGTGAAAACTCTAGAGAAAAAATTTCTCTGGCCATCAAAACCCTACACTACACTCCTAATGAAGTTGCAAGGTCTCTATATAAGAAGACTTCCAAACTAATTGGTTTGTTAGTTCCACAGATAGACAACCCTTATTTCAACAACATGATAAAGGGCGTAGAAGCCGTGTGTAATGAAAAAGGATTCCATCTTATTATTAGTAATGTAGACAATCTTAAGGATGAGAAAAAATACATGGAGTCTTTTATGACAAATAATATTGCTGGTATTATTTCATCTACAGGTTTTGTAGACGATCACTATGAATCTATTAGATGCCCTATTATAGGAGTTGATAGAGCTAAAAATAACTTTGAGTACACTGTTTTCTATGATGAAGAAAATGGTGGTAAGTTATCAGCTCAAGCTATAGTGGATGGCGGATGCAAAAATGTACTTGTCGGGGCTGGACCACAAAATGTAAGAGTCGCCAGGGATAGACTTAAGGGAGTTCTATCCGTTTTAGATGAAAATAAAATTAAATATGATATCCACTACTCTGAAGACTATGATTATGAGTCTGCATCAAAATTTGTGGATTTTTTGGACAAATCTTCAAATAATTATGACTCAATCATTGCTTGCAATGATCTACACGCCCTTTGTTCTTCTTTATATCTTGATAAATTAGGTATATTGATTCCAGAGGATGTCCAGATAGTAGGTTATGATGATACCATATTTTCTAAGCTATCAAACCCCAATATTTCTACCATAAACCATGATGGTGATTTACTAGGGGAAAAAGCTGCAGAAATGTTAATTGAACTAATTGAAAAAAACGAACTTGAAAATAAAGAAATTCAGCTTTTTTCAATCTTAGTGGAGAAAGGTTCTCTTAGAAAAGAACTTAAGTAATGTTCTTTAAAAGTATTATGTCCTTTAAAGGTATTAATTTCTTCAAATAAGTAATATATAGGTATATATGTCCACTAATGGGTATATATACCTACAATATACAATTTTATCCTTACTTATTATATTGTTTCTTCTAATGTATAATATAATTGCTAGGATAAATGTACTATAATAGTAAAATACATAGTATTTAAATATAAAATTTCATATTTGAAATGGAGGTAATTAAATGAGTAAAGTTTTAGTTTTGGGAAGTCTTTCAACTGATTTTGTAGCTACAACTGATATTAGACCTAATGTGGGCGAAACTGTGCAGGGTAATTCATTCTTCACTACTTTTGGCGGGAAGGGTTCTAATCAGGCTGTTGCTGCAAGTAGACTGGGCTCTGATGTTTTAATGCTTGGTAAAGTCGGGGATGATTCATTTGCTGATTCAATAATTGACAACCTTAAAAAAAATAATGTAGATGTAAGTTGCGTGGAATCGGTTACACATACATCTTCAGGAGCAGCCATTATTACAATATCTGATTCTGATAATTCCATAATATACGTTCCTGGTGCAAATGGATGTGTAGATGCCAATTATGTAAATAAATATAAAAAAGAAATTCTAACTTGTGATATAGCAGTTGCGCAACATGAGGTATCCGAAGAATCTGTAGAGGCTCTAGCAAATATATGTGAGGAAGGAAAAATACCTTTTGTACTAAACCCTGCTCCATATAGAAAGGTCAAAGCTTCCATCTTAGAAAAGGCAAGCTATCTACTACCTAATGAAAGTGAATGCAAGCTTTTGTATCCAGATATGACTATTCAGCAAGCTGTAGCAAAGTATCCAAATAAACTTTTAGTCACTATGGGATCTCAGGGAGTATTCTTCAATGACGGTGAAAAAAGTCACCTCGTTCCAACTTTCAAGGTAGATGCGGTCGATACTACAGGTGCCGGAGATACATTTATCGGTGGATTTTCAACTGGAATTTCAAATGGATTATCTATAGAGGAATCCATCACACTTGCAAATCTATCTGCTAGTCAATCTGTTACGAAAATGGGCGCTCAAGGAGGAATGCCTCAGCTAGAAGAATTAAAAAGCAACAAAAATTATAAAGCTAGCTGGAATTTATAAGTTTATAGGAGCTTCATATGAAAAAACATGGAATCTTAAATAGCGAAATATCCAAGGTACTATCAGATCTTGGACACACTGATCAAATAACAATAGCAGATTGCGGTCTGCCTGTTCCAGATGGAGTAGCAAAGATTGATCTTGCTATAAAGCTTGGAACACCTAGTTTTCAAGATGTACTTGAAATAATACTTGAGGACATGAAGATTGAAAAAGTTATATTGGCAGAGGAAATAAGAGATAAAAACTCCGATCAGTTAGGTGATATAGAAAACAGATTAAAAAAACACTACCCTTCAAAAGGTCTTGTTGATAGCTTTAATAAAAAAAATCCTGTTGAAAGTGAGTTTGTATCACATGAGGATTTAAAAAAACTAACTAAAAACTCCAAGGTTATTATTAGAACTGGGGAAGCAAGCCCCTACTCCAACATTATCCTTCAATCAGGAGTAATCTTTTAAAAAGGAGGTAGAAAAATGCACGTTAAAATGGAAAATATTTGGAAATCATTCGGCACAAATTCAGTACTTGAAGGAGTCGATGTAGATATCAAGCCCGCAACAGTCCATGCGCTTATGGGAGAAAACGGAGCTGGAAAATCTACTCTTATGAATATATTGACTGGACTTCACAAAAAAGATCAAGGAAAGATTTTTGTAGATGGCAATGAGGTCAACTATACGAATATAAATGAATCTGAAGCTGTTGGAATATATTTTATTCATCAGGAAATCAATGACTATCCCGAGATGACTGTTCTTCAAAATATTTTTGTCGGAAATGAAATAACTACAAAATTCGGATTTTTAGATAATCAAAAGATGAAAGAAAAGGCTGAGCCAGTATTTAAGACTTTAGGTATTGATATAGATCTTGACTCAAAAATTAAAGACTTGTCTGTAGGACAGAGGCAGCTAATAGAAATTGCCAAAACCCTTATGAAAGATGCTAAATTTATAATTATGGATGAGCCAAGTGCTTCTTTAATGACAGAAGAAATTGAAAGACTCTTTAAAATTATAAAAGACCTAAAGGCGAAAGGGGTTACTGTAGTATATATATCTCATAGAATGGAAGAAATATTTGAAATATGTGATTATATTACAGTTATGAGAGATGGTAAGTCAGTCGATACTAAGGCCGTCGCTGATTCAAACTACGATGAAGTCGTTAAAAAGATGGTTGGACGTGAAATTACAGATTACTATCCTGAAAAAACTAACGAAATTAAAAACACAATATTTGAAGGTAAAAACCTTACATCTAATGGGGTATTTGAAGATATCAATTTTCATGTAAGAGAAGGTGAAATATTAGGATTTTCTGGACTTATGGGATCTGGTAGAACAGAAATTATGAGAGCTGTGTTTGGATTAGATCACCTAGACAAGGGCGAAGTTTTTCTAAAGGGAAAAAAGCTCGCTATCAAAGGACCAAAAGATTCTATAGAAAACGGTATTGGATTTATTACAGAGGATAGAAAAGATGAAGGTCTAATACTTGACGAATCTATTAATGACAATATAATCCTTCCTGTAATCAAACAATTCGCTAAGAACCATATAATAAATGATTCTGAAGTTCATGATTTAGTTGATATGTTGGTAAATAGATTAAAGATCAAATCAGAATCTAGAAACGACCCAGCCTCTTCTCTCTCTGGAGGTAATCAACAGAAGGTTGTTCTTGCAAAATGGATTACAATCAGCCCACAGGTTCTAATACTTGATGAGCCTACTAGAGGCGTAGATGTAGGTGCCAAAAGAGAAATCTACAGCCTAATAAATGAGCTCGCTGAAAAGGGAGTTGCAATAATAGTAGTCTCAAGTGATTTACCAGAACTTTTGGGAATCAGCGATAGAATAATGGTAGTACATGAAGGCAAAGTAACAGGAGAGCTTACTAGAGAAGAAGCTACTCAAGAAAAAATTATGACTTATGCAACAGGAGGACAATAAAATGGTAAAAACTAAAATGAAAAATAAAGACCTTGGAATATTGGGACCAATTATAGCACTTATCGTCTTGATGATTTTCGTAACAATATTAAATCCCAGTTTTATAAAGCCAAGTAACCTTATAAATCTTCTTAGACAGGTTTCAGTAAATGCACTTATCGCTTTTGGTATGTCATTTGTAATATTGACTGGTGGTATAGACCTTAGTGTTGGATCCGTTCTAGCACTTACATCAGCTATTTTTGCAGGTGTTTTGGGAATGGGAGTTCCACCTATGATAGGTGTCGTTATAGCACTAGCAGTTGGTGCTTTGTTAGGCGCAATTAATGGTATCCTTATTACAAAGGGAAAGATGGCTCCATTTATAGCTACACTTGCCACTATGACAATCTTCAGAGGACTAACACTTGTCTATACTGGTGGTAACCCTATAACAAACTTCAGTGATGCTTTTTCATACAAGTTTATAGGTAGAGGATATGTACTTGGTGTTCCTTGGCCTGTAATATTGATGATAATTTTCTTCGCAATAGCATTTGTAATACTTAATAAGACTCCTTTTGGTAGAAAAACTTATGCAATCGGTGGAAATGAGAAAGCCTCTTTTATATCAGGTATAAAAACAGATTCTGTAAAAATAAAAATATATGCTATATCAGGATTTTTGGCAGCAATGGCAGGACTTATACTTACTTCAAGACTAAATTCAGCCCAGCCAACTGCAGGTACAGCCTATGAAATGGATGCAATCGCAGCAGTAGTTCTTGGTGGTATCAGTATGTCAGGTGGTAAGGGTTCTATAGCAGGTACTTTAGTTGGTGCACTTATACTAGGTACTCTAAACAACGGTCTGAATATGCTAGGAGTATCAAGCTTCTATCAGCAGATAGTCAAAGGTATAGTAATCCTAATAGCAGTACTTATAGATAGAAAAAGAAATAAATAATAGAATTTAAAAATATATATAGGAGGCTAATAATGAAGAAAAAAATTGGTTTATTAATAGCTGCCTTTCTAGTAGCTACGGCTACATTGACAGGCTGTAAAAGTAATAGATTTGTATATTTAGAAGGCGAAAAACCTGGTAAAAGCGAGCAGGCAGTTGAGAAAAAGGCTGCAAAGGATCTAACAATTGGTCTTTCACTGTCTACTTTAAATAACCCATTCTTTGTATCTGTCAGAGATGGTGCTCAAAAAGAAGCTGATAAAGTTGGAGCAAAGCTTGTCATTTCTGATGCAAGAGATGATGCTGCTACTCAATCAAACAACATGTCAGACCTTATACAACAGGGAGTTGATATCATACTAGTCAATCCAGTTGACTCAGATGCTATATCTACTTCTGTATCCGCTGCAAATGAAGCGGGAATACCAGTAATAGCCCTAGACAGAAACTCAGAGGGTGGAAAACTTCTATCTCTAGTCGCTTCAGATAACGTTAAAGGTGGAGAAATGGCTGCACAGTTTATAGTTGACAAGGTTGGTAAAAATGCCAATGTCGCTCAGTTAGAAGGTATACCTGGAGCCTCTGCAACTAATGAAAGAGGTAAGGGTTTTAAAAATATAGCAAATGATAACCTAAAGGTTGTTACTTCACAATCAGCAGACTTCGATAGAGCTAAAGGACTGACTGTTATGGAGAACATACTACAGGCAAATCCAGATATCAAGGGTGTATTTTGTCAGAATGATGAAATGGCTCTAGGCGCTCTTGAGGCCATATCAAATGTAGGTAAGAAAGATCAGATTACAGTAGTTGGATTCGATGGTACTGAAGGTGCTATTAGCTCTGTAAAGGATGGCAAATTAAATGCTACAGTAGCTCAGCAACCTGATAAGATAGGTGAGCTTGGTGTAAATGCAGCGGTTGACTATTTCAGTGGAAAGACAATACCTGCAAAGATTTCATCACCACTAAAGTTGGTTCAAAAAGATCAGTAATAACTCACTAAGGTGATTTATAATAATTAAAAATAACTTATATAACAACTCAAAACACAAAAAAGGAAGTCGAATTCGACTTCCTTTTTTAAATGTTTATTTATATTACTAAAGCTATTCAAACTTCGACATTTCTTGTGATATTTTTACTGCTGTAGAATATCTGTTTGGACCAGAGATCCTCTTCTTCTGGTCAACTTTTAGTCCGTCATAAATATCCTTGGATACTGACTTTTCTCCTCCTCCAACAATTATATTATTTATATTCCACTTTTCAATATCTTTACTTGTAGTTTTATTTAGTTTATTGGCTTCTGTTAGGTGTATTGGGCACTTGTATTTAGCCGCTAAGCTGTTTATAGTGATACCATCTGGGAAATCAGTTCCATCTACAAGGATCATATCATTTTTATTTCCACTTTTTTCTCTTACTTCATTTCCTATTATAGATGCTGTTTCATATCTATTTTTTCCACCTAATCTTTCAACTGACTTAATTTTTAAGTCTTTATTTAAGTGATCCTCTATATCCTTGCTTATAGATGATTTTTCTCCACCTATAGAAACAGAGTTTATTTTCCAGTCTTTCATAGTATTTTCTGTTGTCTTATTCAATTTCTGAGGTTCACTTATTAGTATCGGTGCTCTTTTTTGTGTCGCCAATGCAGATATGGTAATTACGTCTGGGAAGTTTGTTCCATCAACCAGCATCACTGAATATTCATTGCCTGATAATCTTCTTACTTCTTTTCCTATCTCTCTTGCCGTTCCATATCTATCTCTACCAGCATATCTTATTACATTGTAGTCTGAAAGTTGATCAGTTACCTTTTTAGAAACTGATTTTTCTCCACCAGATATAATTACATCACCTGTTCCTCTTCTCTTTAGTTCAGCTAGAGTTTCATCAGTGATATTATCTGTATCTGTCAATAAAATAGGACAATTTCTCTCATTTGCTAGTACAGTAGCTGTCAAAACATCCGTATACTTCTTACCATTTGCTAGTACAGCTGTGGCCTTTTCAGTTTCTGGAGTTTCACCTCCTCCTCCTCCACCAGTTGTTGTCTTTTTATTTGATATTTCTAATATCAACGTATCTTTATTTGATACTATTATTTCACTATCTGTCTCTTTTATTTCCTTTTTATTTCCATTTTTATCCTCTATTCCAACAAACCTTACTCTATCATTGAAACCTTCAACTGTGTTAATTGAAAACACTCCATTTTGTTGAGACTTTGAACTAAATTTAATATCTTTTAAATCTTCATATCCAGATTTTTTTGTTTCAGTCAGTTTGAAATCTTTATCAAAAGCCAAACCTTTTATAGACAGCGAACCATTTATTGTTTTATAAGAATCTACACTATCTCCTTCATATAGATTGAATTCAAAGTTATCACTTGTCTCTTTACCATTTACTTTTTTGTCCAACTTTACATTGAAATATGGACTTGAAAATTGTGCTTTATTTATTGTAGTTGATGCACTCGATGACAGTATAAACTCTTGCTTTGGTTGTTTATTATCCTTTGTCTTAACATTCATTACAACCGCATTGTCTACAATGGCTGATTTTTCATTTTCTTTAAGCAACTCTTGAGTATCAAATTTGACATCATACTCTATAGTCATATTTTCAGGAATATTTTTACTAGATGTCAGTGAAAATATATTTTTTATGCCAATTACATTACCATCAGCATCTTTTTCTACATCTTCCTGTCTTTCCAACTTAACATCCTCATTGTCTATTTTTACATCGCTAACACTTATAAATCTAGGATCAAAATTTCTCTTATCTCTGAATTTTAAGCTATCTTCTATTCGTATTCCCTTTGTGTCCATAGAAACCTTTTCTCCTAAAAGATCCTTAAGATTGATTGAAAGCTTATATTTTCTTGTACTTTGATTTTCTGCATCTTTAGATACTGACTTGCTAAGTCCCATATTATAGTTTACTGTGTCTGATTTTCTTTCTATAGAATCTTTTTTAGGATTTTTATAAGTTGCTGTGACTGTGTTATTAGCATTATAATTATTCGATATTCTTCCATCTATATAACTCTTAAACACCAATACATAGGAAACATTTTCCTTTGCTTCCTCTATATCAAATGAAAGTTTTCCATTTTCATTGTTTATTTTTACATCGCTAATCTTTTTATTTTCTGTAGAAAATTCTTTTAAATACTTTGAATTACCATCTGATATTTCCTTTGAATCCACTTCATAGAGAACAGCTTTTCCAATTATATTTTTACTATAAAAACTAGAATAGTTATCTAGCACATTTATATTTTTCGATGGATTCCCGAGTGAATTAACTAAAATTCTATGTTCTACTATAGTTTTATCATCACTCATAGGAATTGATACTTTTTCTGTACCATAAGTCTTTGTTTGAGTATTATCCTCAGGATCAGGCTGTGTGATAGATTCCTCATCCACAGTCACATTCTGAGATTCATGCTTACCAGCTTTAAAATATGGTTCAATAGTTCCCTTTACTATTATTGGAGCTTCTGGTAGTTTTGTATAGTCAAATTTAGCTTTGTTATTTTTAACCTTACCTACTGTATCATATTCAACAATTAGCCTTCTACCCGAATTATTTTCATCAAACTTATAGTTTTCAGCTACATCTTCGTTCAGGTTCTCTTCATCTATCTCACTTGCATCTTTCTTAATAACAAATCCGTAGTTGTCACTTATATCCAAGAATGGATCTTCATATTCATTATAACCAAGTGGATATGCTGGATTATTTTTAATTTCTTTTTCAGATGCTCTTACATATAAATATGGAAAATCTAAATCTTTGTGTATAGGGGTTTTCAATACCTCTTTCATACTTGTAATTTTACTATCTAAATCTCCAAATTCCATATTAATATTTTTTCCCTCACTGCTTATCTTCACACTATCTGTTATATCTTTTTTATTGCTCGATTTATCTTCTAAAAATACTTTTATATCCTTTATTTCTATGTCAGCACCATTTTCTTTTGCTGTTATTGTATCACTAAATTTTTCTGCTCCTATAGCCTTATTGTATGGGTTTAGAACAACTCTCCAAGTAGAGGTATCCCCTTCTTCTTTTATTCTATTTTTTATTATTCTTGTTTTTACTGGAGTCTCTTTAGTGTTTGTCTTATCCTCATTAAAAGTTATAATACTCTTAATATTTTTATTATTTAAAGATTCCAATATTTCTGGAGCTAATTTTTCCAAGCTCTCTACTGGAATCACTCTTTCATATATAAAATTTCCCTTTTCATTTCTTTTAAGCACTGTATCTTTTGATATCTCTTCTTCTGATATCAGTTCGGATAAGCCTTCTGGTAACTCTAACTTTTCATTAATCTTTATCGAATCTATTTCTTCATCAATATTTATTACTTGGAATTTACTTACCAAATCGCCATCTTGATTAAAGCTAAATTTTCTATTTGCTATAGCTGGATCTGGAACTTCCTTTTCTTCAATACCAAGCTCAATAGATTTACTTTCTGTATTTACCTTATCTGATACACTTATACTAGCTCTATTTAGACCCTTAACTCCATCCTTTAGAGTGACCTTATAGCTAATAGAAGTATCACTTTCGTTTACTTTTTCAACTATGAAATTTGTATTATTGCTTTTTAGACTAATATTTTCATAATCAAAAATATGACCTTCTATCTTTGACAATGTAAACTCAGCTGATTCATTGTAATTTTGGTTTTCCTCATATTTTTTATATATAGGTCCACTCATTTCAAAGCCATATCTACTAACTAGATACTTATCTATTGATACCTTTTCTGATGATGGACTCATGTAAGAGTCAAGACTCAGTCCATCCGTTGTAATCAAACCATCAGAATCCTTTGGTGTTATCAACTTAAGCTTTCCATCACTTATTTGATATTGAATTTTTTGACTACCTTCACCTTCAATTTCTCCAACACCTTGCAGGTCATTGTACGGAAAATCCATCTCATACTCTGTATTACCCTTTAAATTTAAACGT
Source organism: Peptostreptococcus sp. (assembly GCF_036639115.1). GTDB lineage: Bacteria > Bacillota > Clostridia > Peptostreptococcales > Peptostreptococcaceae > Peptostreptococcus. Next base: position 12,868 of record NZ_JAVWJH010000009.1, read on the forward strand.
CCTGTTTCAAATGTAAATATTGGGTTGGAATTTTTTTTGATACTGTTTTCCCCCTCCTTAAAATTCTCTGAATTTATGAATGTAAGTTCAGTATCAAAACTTTCTTTACTCCTACTGGCGTCTTCCACATCACTTGCCAAGACTGGCATTGTCGATGATAAAGCCAATAATAGAGCCATTGATATAGAAATTGCCCTTTGAAATAATGTTTTTCTCAATATAAGCACCCCTCTCCTTAAATTTAATTTATTGAATTATATTATATAGTACTAGTACTATATAATATAATGTTATCATTTTTATTATAGTTATGCAACAGATAGGAATGCTTTATATATTTTTAAAAAATAATTTGATATATAAATATTAGAAATAAGACGATTCTACTTAATTATTACAATAAAAAAGAGGGGGTAAGCCCCTCTTTTTTTTATTTTATAATCCTTTTTCAGCGAAGTTCTCAGCTATCTTAACAACTAGTTTTGCACCAGCTTCCATAGCTTCAACACTTACCATTTCATTTCTGCCGTGGAAGTTGATTCCTCCAGCAAATAGATTTGGACAAGGTAGACCCATAAATGATAGTCTAGCACCATCTGTACCACCTCTTATAGGTATTACATTAGGTTCTACTCCTATTGCCTTCATAGCATCGACTGCAAGGTCTACAACAAACATATGCTTTTCTACTATTTCTCTCATATTGTAGTAGCTGTCTGTAATTTTTACAGATATTCTATTGTCATGTTTTGCTGACAATTCATCTATAGTATTCTGGAAGAAAGTCTTTCTTTCTTCAAACTTTTCTCTATTGTGATCACGAATGATATAATTCATCATTGTTTCATCTGCATTTCCCTGCATATCATTTAAATGATAGAAACCTTCGTATCCTTCTGTTGTTTCAGGTCTTTCATTCTTAGGGAAAGCATCCATAACGTCTGCTGATATATAGATTGAGTTTATCATCTTATTCTTTGCAGAACCTGGATGAACATTTCTACCCTCTATAGTTACAATTGCAGATGCTGCATTGAAGTTTTCATATTCCAGTTCTCCTAGTTCACCACCATCAAGAGTATAGGCATATTTAGCACCAAACTTTTCTACACTAAAATCATCTGCTCCAGCTCCTATTTCTTCATCTGGAGTAAATCCTACCATAATATCACCATGCTTTATTTCAGGGTGGTTCTTTAGATATTCTATACCTGTAATAATTTCAGCTATACCAGCCTTGTCATCTGCACCTAACAAAGTACTTCCATCAGTAACAATTACTGTCTGTCCTTTGAAACGTTCGATTTCAGGATAATCCTTTAATGAAGTAACTATTCCCTTATCTGCATCCAAAACTATATCTTTACCATCATAATTTTCTATTATTCTAGGCTTGATATCCTTACCTGATATATCTGGACTTGTATCCATATGTGAGATAAATCCAATTGGACTTATTCCTTCAGTATTTGCTGCTAGCTTGGCCATTATGTAGCAGTTTTCATCTAGAGTGACGTCCTCTAGCCCTATTTCTTCAAGTTCCTTAACTAATACCTTAGCTAGATCAAACTGCTTCTGTGTAGATGGACTACTACTTGAGTTTGGATCAGATTGTGTATCAATAGAAACATAATTTAAAAATCTTGATAAAACCTTTTCTCTCATGTCGACCTCCCAAAAAATCTAATTAAAACCATATTATGATTTCACACTAATATTATAACATTAATTGTTGTTATTTTTGTTATTTTCTAAAAATTTATATCTATTTTTTTTTATTTTAATATCATTTCATTTTCTAATTTTTAAATTCATATATTTTTTTAGAAAATTATCACATTATAATAAGAAGAAAAATCAGCTTTATTTTTGATTTATATTTTTCATAGGGAATTTTTACCTAATATTCAAATATATAATCGATAATTTTATAATTCAACGCTTGCTTTTATGTTATAATGTTATTTGTAAATTATTCTAGCGCCTATAGCTCAACTGGATAGAGCTGCAGACTTCGGATCTGTGAGCTGTGGGTTCAAATCCTACTAGGCGCGCCATTATTTTTTAGAGGTGTTTAATATGTATGTACTTTTCAGAGATGATATGCTCGATAGTAAAGATATAATAGAAAAAATTAATAGTAATACTGATTTTAAGGTTGTTACTGACCTTACAAATGCTACAAAAAGAGAAGATGTTATGAGCTTTAAGATGTCTATTCCTGTAGAAAAAATCCTTGAAAATACAAAGTTTGACTGGGAAAATGAAGAACTTGTAAATGATATATTCTCAAAAACTGAGGGTTTTACTAAAGATATTTTAGAATTTTTCCCAAAGTATACTGTTGAAGCATCTTCAGCCTACAAGTGGGAGGAATTGGAAAATTGTATCTATATTGTGGTCGTTATTGCTAATATAGATATCAAATTAAAGAAATTAAAACTGGATATTTTACCAAGAATGATGAGACAGGTGGATTAATTTTCCACCTGTTTTTATATTTATTTTATCCTTTACTAACAACTTTAAAAGAAATATAAATTAAATAAACCGTAGGAAATTCCTACGGTTCATTTGTACACAAATATATTTAGTTTATCGATTTTATTACTCAGTTATTTCTCTCTTACACTCACCATTTCTTGAATGTTGATGTTTTCCATTACATTTTCTTTCCTTATTTCTGCAATTTTCACCACTCATATGCTCATGATGTCCACGGTGTTCATTTCTACACTCTCTGTTTTCCCCTCTATTATCATGATGATTTCTTTTGCATTCTCTATTTTCTAAAGAATTTTCTCCAGACTTTCTACATTCATGATGTCTCCCCGAAAATTCACCTCTATGTTCGCCATTACAGTTATTGCCATGACCTTCACCCATATGATGATTCCCCTTACATTCATGATCTTGACCAAAGCCTTCGCCTTTAGATCCACCATGGTTGCAATGATGTCCATGACCATGCATATCCATACCCTTGCCACAATGACCCTTGCCATGGTGTCCAAAACCTCTTCCCATTTCCATTAATTCTTCAACCTTTTCTGATCCCATTCTTCTACAAGCTGATTTCATCCATTCCTCCATATCGTCTCTATTATCATTACCAATGATACTTTCTAGTGTTTCTATTAATCTGACCAAATAGCCATCTAATATTTCTTGTTCTTCTTCATTTAAGCAGTCGAACACCTCACCTAGATTATTTTCTTGATTTTCTTCTTTATCTTTACCCTTGCCTTTTTCTGTAATGTATACAAGCATTACTCTCTTGTCTTCTTCAGATGCCTTTCTTTCTACATAGCCGCTAGCTTCAAGCTTTCCAAGTAGTTCATTTAAAGACTGAGTTCTAATTCCAAGTAAATACGCAAGATCCTTTGTACTAATTCCGGATTGAACCTTAAGCATTGCTAATACTCTTCCTTGACCTCTTGTTACATCTGAATTCATACCGTTTATTTCTCTATTTATCATATGGTATCTATGTAACCCATGTTGTAAAGTTGATAGCTTTCTATATATTTCCATTTGTTTTTCATTCATATGATTTCCCTCCTCAATATCTAACAGGTACCTTATGAATCTAAGTATAACAGGTACCTTCTATATTGTCAACACAAAAATAATTATTATCAAATCATACATATTTGTATAGCTTTTTATTTACATATACTTATATTAGACAATATAAGTTAACTAATTTTAGATTTTATACAGACTCCTATACACATTCATATTCGGTGTCAATTACTCTACAGTTCTCAGCCAAACCTTCCTGATATTTTATTTAGATATCTTCATATTAGACTCTCAAAGCTAATATTATATAACTGATTTAGAGAGTAAAATATCTACTCATATATGCATTTATATATATATATATCTGTCTATTTATTCTATGACCAATTGTCTATATGTCTTATATGTTCTGTAAATATAGATACACACTTTGAAAACCTCCATGTATCTTTTACTTATATGTCTTCTATGTTGGTACTATTATTATGTTATTTATCATTTTTATATTCTTCTTCTATAGTATTTATGTCTTTATTTTTTGTATGTTATTTTTATTAATTATATATACCTTTATACAAAAATATATTAATTACTATAAAAATAAAATATTTTTGATTTAAGTATTGACAAATATCAACTACAAGTGTAGACTATTATATAATGAACAACTAGAATTATATGTAAAGGAGGATTATTTTATGAGAATTTGTAATTGCAATATAACAGATGCCGAATTAGAAGTGATGAACATACTATGGGAAAAAGACTCTACAACTAGCAGAGAAGTTAGCAGTATTTTAGAAAAGAAAAAGGGATGGAAAAATACAACTGTCAAAACACTTTTAAGTAGATTAGTAGAGAAAGAATTCTTGGAGACAGAGAAAATAAGCAACTACTTTGTTTACTCACCTATAGTATCTCAGGAGTCTACTCTAGAATATTTGACTAGAAATTTCAATTCAAATATATGCAGTAAATCAGTTGGAGATGTAATTTTTCAGTTGATAGCTGACAATGATCTATCTTCAAAGGATATAGCAAAACTAGAAAAGCTTTTGGAAGAAAAAGCTCCAAATGATAACATACAATGCAACTGCATACCAGAGGACCATTAATTTATTATCCACTATAGATAATGATTAATTTATAAATTCTAATTAATATGTTTGAGAGCATTTAATGGAAACAAAAAAAGAAACTCCTGTAAAAGGGAGTTTCTTTTTATTTACTTTAAACTTATAAATATCTTTTCTTTATATTATACTTATATGTTTAAAATAGCTGCCGCTTCTTATCTTTAGCTACTATATAAATTGTATTGGCTTCTTATTTTTTCGTATTAATTTAATTTTTTTTAAAAATTTTAAAAAACTTATTGACAAAGTTAGACTACAGGTGTAGACTATGCATATAGTTTACACCTGTAGTCGTTCAGTTGAATGCGATCAGAATAACTCAGAAATTATATTAACAATAATACTAAATATTATGTTTATTTAATAAGTACTAATCATTTATATAGTAGCTTATAAATAACATTTCAACTAAATTCAAGAAAGCATTTTACAAATTATACTATACAAACTAAATTTAAAAAGCTACCCTAATTTCATAAGCTATATGGATCATTATATTTAACTATATTTAGGGTATCTATTAACAAAAGGAATAATAATTAATAAATTAAGGAGGTAATTACATGGAAACTGAAAAAATTCTTACTGTCGAAAACCTTACTAAGGTTTTTTACAAAAAAAATGGCGAGGCGCACACTGCCGTTGATGGTGTTTCATTTGACTTATTTAAGGGTGAAATATTCAGCTTTTTAGGTCCAAATGGTGCTGGAAAAAGTACTACTATCAATATGTTGACTACTCAACTTTCAACTACAGGTGGCGAAATTTATTTCCAAGGAACATCGCTACACGACAATCCTATATATGCACGTAGCAAAGTAGGGATCGTGGCTCAGCACAATAACCTTGATAGAGGTCTTACTGCTATAGAAAACTTAATCTATCACGGTATATATTTTGGTATGAGTAAATCTGACGCCAAGAAAAGAGCTGAAGAGTTGCTTAAAGACTTCGGGCTTACTGATTGGAAAAATGAATATGTAAAATCATTTTCTGGAGGAATGGCTCAACGTCTAAAGATTGCTCGTGCTATTATGCATAGACCTGATATATTATTTCTTGATGAGCCGACTACAGGACTTGATCCAGCTTATCGTGAAGTCTTATGGGAACATGTTTTAAGGCTAAAAAACGAATATCAAACAACTGTATTTTTAACTACTCACTATATGGAAGAGCCTGAGCGTTTCTCAGATAGAGTAGCAATTTATAACAAAGGTAAAATAAAAGCAATAGGAACTGTAGAAGAACTTCGTAAGCTAGTACCTTCTGAGTCTATTGTTACACTTCAGCTTGAAGAGTTACCTCCACTTGCAATGAAGGAAATTTTATTACTAGATGGAGTAAATAATGTTTCTCAGAAAGATGAAAAAACACTTATAGTTTATGTTAGTGAAAGTAAAAGTATATTAAATAGACTTATAAATTGGGTAGAAGAAAGAAAATTGATCTTAGAAAATATTAACCTAAGCACAACAACACTTGATGATATCTTTATTTATTTGACAAATGATAAAAAGGAGAATTAAGCTATGAATGAAAATATAAATATAAACACTAAAAAAGTTTTTTTTACAATGGTAAAAAGAGATTTATTGATACAATCAAGAGACTGGCTTGAGTTCGTCTTTCGTGTGGCTATGCTTCCATTTATACTTATCTTGATATATGGATATGTACTGCCACGTATAGGCGTTTTGAGTACAGATTTTCCAAACCAAATGTTTCCAGGTATGTTGGGGATGAGCCTTTTGGTCACTGGGATTCACGGTACAGCTGTTCCACTATCAATGGACTTTAACAACTCCAGAGAAATAGAGGATCGACTTCAGGCACCCGTTGATATTAGAATCACTGCACTTTCAAAGATGTTTGTGGGAATTATTGAGTCATGGATTGGAGCATTAATTGTTCTTCCAATATCACTTGTATTTATGTCAGCACACCTAAACTTCTCTATGACTCCAATGGATCTAGTTGCAACATTAGGAATAGTATTACTAAGCTCTATAACATCAGCTACTCTAGGTCTTTTGGTAGGTACTATAGTAAAGCCTATGCAAATTGCTGCTATGTTCCCTGGATTTTTAATGCCACTTATTTTCTCAGGTGCTATATTCTTCGATTGGAAGTCTTTAGCTCCAGTACCTATTTTTAAGGCCATTACACTTTTAAATCCTTTAGTATACATAAATGAGGCTCTAAGACATACTATGAATATTGGAGATGGATTGCCTTTAATAGTATGCATAATAGGAATTTTGGTATTCACAGTTATTATGGGCTACTTTGGAATGAAGAGATTCCGCAAAATGGCTGTTCGTTAATAAGTTACACTAATATATTAAGATACTTTCTTTAAACTCCTCTTCTAAGTTTACTTTGATTGTTTTAAGAATTTATCTTTAATATATTCTTAGTTTTAGTTTGTGATTTCTCTCATCTTACTGCACCTGGCTCAAATATGAACACAGTAGAATGTAAACTCCTAACAAAATCATTTTGTAAGATGAGTTTTGAAGTCTATAGATTTAAAGAGTTGAATCAATTTGATTCAACTCTTTTTTATTTTTCACTTAAATTATAATCTAATTATTTACTATTTCTTATTTCTAAAAACAGTAAATAATTCAATAAAAATATCTCATAAATTGAATATCGCTAAAACAAGCTTTTATAATTTTTTTAAAAGTAATGAATACAGATATATGAGTATTTAGATAAAACTTATTACAATGACTAGACAATTATAATCTATGAGATTATAATGTTATTTAGAATTAAATAAAGAAGGTGATGAAATGAAATTTAAACAGATTAGTAAAAATATTTACTACCTTCCACAAATCAAAGAAAAAGACTATCCCAACCTTGGATACATCAAAGGTGACAATTATTCTATTATGGTTGACGCTGGTGCATCTTACAAACATGTAAACTCTTATAATAAGTCCTTAATAGAGTTAGGTTTTGAAATGCCCGATTTTACAATAGTAACTCATTGGCATTGGGATCATACTTTTGGCATGAATGCCTTAAATTCGAAGACTGTAGTTCACGAAAAAACTAATGAAAAATTAGAAGAAATGTCTAAATGGTCTTGGACAAGAAAAGATATGAATTATAGGCTTAAAAACAACATTGATATACCTTTTGCTCATGATAATATATTAAAGGAATTTAATGATTTATCTGAGATTAAAGTTTTAAAAGGTGATATTGAATTTGAAAATAATTTAAAATTTGATTTGGGAAATTTAGTAGTAGACGTTTTTCACACAGAAGCACCTCATTCTAATGACAGTGTATTAATTTATGTAGCTAAGGATAAAGTATTATTTTTAGGAGATTGTATAAGTAAAGATTATTATAACAATATGTATTATGATTTAGAAAAATTGAATATTTTAATAAAAAATTTAGAAAAAATTGATTTTGAAATCGGAATTTTAGGGCACAATGATCCTATTGAAAAAGAAAATTTAATTAATGTTTTAAAATCATTTTTGAAATAAATCAGAAATAATTAATTAAATAGTAATTTATAAAAACTATATTAAAAAGAGAATGAATATATATTCATTCTCTTTTTATTTTATATTTACAATAAAAAAAGCGATGTCGTCACACCGCTTTTATCTATATCAGTTTTCACAAATATATTTACTTTACTGCTCCTCTTAAAGCTGAAGATAGCTGATCTGGACATGATGTATTCTTTCCACCACATGTAATCCCCTGAAGTCTATCTGCAACGTCAAGAGCCTTTTCTCCCTTTACTAGAGATGTGATACCTAAAGTGTTTCCAGGACATCCTCCAACGAAAACTACATCTTCTATTGTATCATCATCATTTAGTACTATCTCCATCTCTTTACAACAAACTCCAGATGGGTTAAATTTAATATTCTTCATATATTTTCTCCTTTCAAATTTTGATTTTTTCTTTAGATTTCTAATTTAAAGAAAAACTACATTACCATTCTAACATTGATAAGCATTAACAACAAGCAAAATATAACTGAAAGTGAATTCTTATATAAGAAGTATATATAACATAACATTCAAATAGTCTTTTTCTATCTAACTTTGTAATTTCTAGCTCATTAAAATCTACTCACTAAATATTTGAATATGTTTACTATTTTTCTAAACTTTCTAGATTGGCTAATAAAAATCTAAAAAATTACTTAATTTCTATTATTTACTAGTTTAAATATTTAACAGTACATTTTTATTTAAAAATATTAATTCTATATCAAGCTGCATATGTTCAATTTTATTTGAGACGTTCGATTTTACTTTTTTTAGGAACGACTATTGCCATTATAATGTACAATATTAATCCCACTCCACAAGATAGTGAAATCACCACCCATAATATTCTAATTATAGTTGGATCTATATTGCAATACTCTGCTATACCACCACATACTCCTGCAATCATTACATCATCTTCTGATTTATATAGTCTCTTCTGCACAACACTCTCTCCTATCTCAATATAATTATTTAAACATAAAATTTTTATGAATCCTTATATATATTATATTACATTCTAAAAAAGATTAAATCAATCATTTTTGTTGTTTTTTTTAATTCACTATAAATTTTATTTTATATTAATTTTTCCAAAAACTTCCTTTAATGATTCGATTTCTAATCTAATAACAATTGTTCTACTTTCTAAAATTTTATTTCTATTAAATACTGCTTCAATTAATATGTTTTTATTTTCTGATTTTATTTTACAATTAATATTTATTTTATTGTAATTAATACATTTATTTGATAATATAATCTAATGCAAATTTGTTCGAATAAATTTATATATTTTAGGAGGTTTTATAATGGCTCAACATATAATTGTAGTAGAATATGATCCCAAATGGGAAGATATGTTTAATATTGAAGCTCAAATAATCAAAGATATCCTAAGTGACAACTGTGTCGAAGTATTTCATATAGGAAGTAGCGCAGTTAAAGGTCTAAAGGCCAAGCCGATTATAGATATTATGCCAGTAGTAAAAAACTTATATGAAGTTGATAAACTATCTAGTGAATTTGAAAAAGTAGGATATGAATATCTAGGCGAATTCGGTATGGAAGGAAGAAGATATATGAGAAAAGGCGGTGACAATCGAAGCCATCAGATTCATATATTCCAAGAATCAGATACATCTAACATCAATAGACACCTTGCAGTGAGAGATTTTTTAAGAAAAGATGAGAACTTCAGACTAGAGTATGGAAATTTAAAGGAAAGATTAGCCAAAAGATATCCTTATGACATTGAAAAGTACTGTGATGGGAAGGATGCTTTTGTAAAAAATTTAGAAAAAATAGCTCTAAATTGGAAAAGCGATCTAAATAAATAACTTTCTTCTATATAAGGATAGCAAATTTTATTTATTACAAAAGTACTTACAGTATATTAGTTCTATAGTGAAAGAAGTCACCAATTAATTGGTGGCTTTTTTATTATTAATAATTAAGCAGTTTTTTAAAGCCTTTATCAAATTTCAAATCACATTATTTTCCTATATTTTTTTATCAAGAGAGAATATTATTTTATTCTTTACCAACAATATTATCTATCTCATCTATAAATAATATTATCTTATGTTTTTTATAATCATCAATTTGCATATGTTGAATAAATCCAATTTTTATTCTATACTTATGTTGAACTTTTGACTATTATATCCTGTTTTGTCGAACTTTTGATTACAGACTCTGTTTTTGGTAAATATACAATAATAGAGATAATATTTATATACGATAATCTTTTGAAAGGAGGATGGCAAGAAATTTATGCCAATTTATATGAAAAAATTTATTTGCTTTGATATAGGTGGAACCTCTATAAAGTACGGGATTTTAAATGAAGGTGGTCAAATTCTGTATAAAAATAGTATGGCTTCCGAGGCAAGAAGTGTAGGAGGTATAGGAATTATAGAAAAGCTAATCGATAAAATCGATTATTACCAAAATAGCTATAAACTCTCTGGAGTAGCAATATCGTCTCATGGAATGATTGACTCGAAAAATGGCATTATACTCCACGCCGATGAACATTTAATCCCTGGATATTCAGGCTTAAAAGTCAAAAAAATTATTGAAGAAAAAACTTCTATTCCATGTGAAATAGAAAATGATGTTAATTCTGCTGGTCTAGGAGAGCTTTGGATAGGCAGCAAGGCTTCGTCTGACCTAGTGAGTATGATAGCAATAGGAACTGGTATAGGAGCCTGCCTAATGGAAAACGGTAAGCTAATCACCGGACATACTATGTGTGCTGGTGAGATTGGAAAGATAACTATCCCTGGTGGCCGATTCGAAGACGTGGCCTCTACATATGCAATGACAAGCTCATTGGAAAAAAAGCTCGGAAAAGATCCCGAAACAATTACTGGTAAAATGGTATTTGAAGAAATTGAAAAGGGAAATGAAATCGCTATAAAAGCTGTTGATGATATGATTGAAAGTTTGGCGATAGGAATCTCTACCCTTTGTTTTATATTCAATCCTGGAGTTGTAATTCTCGGTGGTGGAATTATGGCTCAGGAATCTTACTTTAAACCAAGACTCGATAAAAGAATAAAACATTACCTTCCTGATGTTATCTATAACGGCACTCAGATAAGATTTGCCAAATTAAAAAATAATGCAGGTATGGTTGGTGCTCTAAAGAACTTCAAGAATATACATAACTTATAAAATAATGCAATTTACTACTTTAGGGTGTTTTTGCATTGATATCTAAAGATGATAAGGGTTGCTGTAAAACAGACAGTAACCCTTTTTTTGATACCTTCATAATTAAAGTGTGTTAATCATGATTATAAACCTTACTTTCTTCACTTTAATAAAGTGTTTTTATCGTGAAAATGTTTTCACAAACTATATGCTCCACAGCTTGCAAAAACTAGAAAGTCATGAATCAAATTATTCACTTTCATGAGAAAAACATCAAAAATACACAAAAAAATCTTTTGAAGTTTTTTCTTATTAAATACAGTTTTACCTTATTTAAGTATGCAAAACTCAATCAAAAATAATTTAAAAATACTATTGCTTAATTAAGTTAAATTGATGGAAAATTTTAAAAATCCCTTATATTTTTTCTTTCAAAAAAGGGTTGACCTTTTAATTATAGGTGTTATAATAAAGATAGAAAGATAAATAAATAACAATACTTAATAGGAATTATAACAAACTTTTAAAGGGAGGTAACGATTATGAAAAAGGAATTATTAAAAATGGATGAAAGAATGAACAACGCTAACGAAAGACTTGATTTAACTAAGGATGAAGAAAAGTTCTTGAAGAATAATCTTCTTTACAGAATGATCATGTTATTCGACTAACTTCACTAAGAAACTAAAAGGAGACGTGATTTTAGACTCTAGATAGAAATTAGGTGGAATTTTTGGACAATTTATTAACAAGATAAAGTGGGCAGATTGATAAAAAATCTTGCCCACTTTTTTTAATTTAAAAAGTACTTTTTACTTACTTAATTAAGTTTTATATTATAAAGTTTTATTTTTGCCGTATTTTTCTATTATACCCTTTTTTTCATACCAAACTAATTCTTCTTTTTAATAGCGTTTTCTACTGTTAAATAAGCATTATTTCATTATTTTTTTGAAAAATTAGGTTAATAGCTCTTTTCTTATGTTTTTCATATGTATTTCTTTTGTTTGTGTGATGTTACTTCCTAGTGTATTATCTAACCTGACATCGAATCATTTTTAAGTGGCAAAGATCATGAATTTATGATAATATATATATTGTAGAAACTGAGTATTGCTAATTAAGTAAATCTTATTTTAATATACAGTAACTTTCTTTTATTGAGTATTTAAGCCTTTTGTATTTGAATTCAATTTCACAACTTACTCATTTTATAAACATAACATGTCTCCGTAGCTCAGTCGGATAGAGCACTCGCCTCCTAAGCGAGGGGTCGGAAGTTCGAATCTTCTCGGGGACGCTTAAAAGAGCTATAAAACTAATTAGTTTTATAGCTCTTTTATAATAAAATTACTCTTTCAAAACTAAACAGATAAATATCTCATTAATTTTTCTACAAATAACTATAACTTATCTAATCAGGTAAATTTGTCAGTTAGGTAATATTGATTGTTTGTTTAGTTGGTTAGTTGCTTAGTTGTTTGATTGATTGTTCATTTGATTGTTTGCTTGATTTATATATTGAGTTATAGATATCTTATTTGATAGATTGATCAATAATAATATAAACTATATGATAGATACAATGTAGACGTACAATCTACATTAAATTGGAATTATTAATGCTACAAAAATATACATTTCTTAATTAAGTTGGAGGTAACTTATGAATAATGATAAAATAAAGCGATTTGAAAATGCAGATGAAACTTTTAGATGTCCTATATGTAGATCGTATCTAAAACTAAAGGAAAAAAGTTTGAAGTGTGAAAATAACCATTCATTTGATATCGCAAAACAAGGCTACATAAATCTTTTAATGAATTCAAAGAAACAGAAATTATATGACAAATCATCTTTTGAAAATAGGAGGTTAATTCTTGAAAATGGATTTTATGATCACATTTTAAAAGAAATACTATTATTTTTAAATAATAATTCTATAAATAAAGTTCTGGATATTGGATGCGGTGAAGGTTTCTACTCAAATAAGATCAGTCAATTGTCTTCTAGGGCTTTGGAAATTTTTGCTTTTGATATAGCTAAAGACTCCATCGTATTAGCTACAAAGGAAGACTCTGATCGTTCAGTTAAGTGGTTTGTATCTGATCTTGCTGATCTACCTATACAAAACTCTTCTATAGACTGTATATTGGATATATTTTCACCTGCAAACTACAATGAATTTAACAGAATACTAAAAGATGATGGCTTTCTTTTGAAAATTGTTCCTGGAGAAAATCACTTAAAAGAAATTAGGGCAAGAGTAAAAGATAAATTAAATAAAGAAGATTATTCAAATAAAGATGTAATTAATTGCTTTGAAGAATCCTTTAAAATAATTGACCATAAAAAAGTTTCTGCCAGCTATAAACTTTCAACGGAAGAGAGGCATGCCCTTATTCATATGACTCCACTTCTATTTAATATAGATATGGAAAAAATTGACTGGAATGATATGAGTAGTATCACAATTGATGCGGAAATGTTGATTGGTAAGAAACTTGTGCCTTAGCTTATCTAGACACTTGATATAATTTGTCTATATTAATTTTTATAATAATCTGATAACTTATAAGTATAGTAATATATAGACAAGAATACTTGCTTATGCCATTGCAAGTATTCAGATGATAAAGAGGTTATAACATAAATTAAGCCTATATTTCTTTTATATCTACAAGTATCAGTAGATTAGAAATATTATGTTGTTTCGTTTTCACCTTCCTTTTTAATCATTTTAATCATTTTTAAAGCCACACAGGATCCTGTGTGGCTTTATTTTTAACTCTATATGCATTATTACTACATTACTACATTACTACATTACTACATTACTACATTACTACATTACTACATTACTA
>NZ_JAVWJH010000009.1:27191-30462 GCF_036639115.1 Peptostreptococcus sp.
CATTAAAATATTTTAACATATCACTAATTTTTTTACATACTTATTTCTAATTTATTATGTGATCTACTACTATCTTCATAGATACTATTTAAATAAGACATCAAGAATGTATCTTCACAATATTTTTTCCATTTCTTATAGTTTGTATTATCTTTATTAAGATCTTCTCTTTCTCCCATTCTTCCTGAAAAATAATACAAATTTGTGTCTATCATAAAATCCATCATTTCCCTTTTTTCTTCTAGTGTTGTATTCACTTTATCTAGAGTTGGATTTGTCTGATATCTAGTACATTCAATGAAAAAATCTTTGGATTTATCTTTAAAATGTAGAAGATTATCGTCTTTCCATCCATACTTTTGTGCCCAATAGTCAACGTCTAGGCTCTCTGTCTTGTATTTGATATTATCCCTTACATCTGTATGTATACAGGCATACAGACTGGGATATAAGGCTATAGACCCTACTGCAGCATCAGACACACCTTCATTTTCTGATATATGTTGCATATGCATGTGACCACTAAGATTTAACCTTATATTATGATCACTAAATAACTTAATAAGCTTTGAACTATTTTCTATTTTATATCCAGATATAAACATTTTGTTATGTGCTAGTATATTTTGATGTGTAACTGAAATTACAGATAAATTATTAATACTAGCTATATGAAGCATTCTTTCAATCCACTTATATGTCTGATTTGACAGTTGTAAATCATTCTTGCCACAGCTAGTTTCAATCATCAATATACACTGAAATTTATTTATCATATACATATAGCTAAGTGAGTTTTTATCCCTAGCTATTACTTTAGGATCTTCATCAGAATATCCAAAGTTTGAATAAATTTCTTTAAACTCTTCTTCATTTACAGATTCAACTGATAAATCCTCTTTATTTTTAAAGCTTTTAGCTTTTTCATTATTGATATCATGGTTTCCAGGTATAACTAAAACATCTATATTTTTATCTTTTAGAATTTTAAATTTTTTCGCCATATTTTGGTGGCTTATTTTTTCACCATTATAGGTGATATCGCCACCTACTATCACTGCTTTTGGTTTTTTCTTTATCATCTCTAAGATAAAGGAATCCATTACTTGATCTATATACCTCACCATTTTGCCATCGCCCTTTTCTACATTTTGGCTAAATGCATCTCCATAATCAGTCAGACTAGGTGCCAAGTAGTGAATGTCACTTATATGAACTATATCTAGTTCATCTGAGTCATCTCCAAAATCTACAGTTGGTATAGTTTCTTCTATCAGTTTTCTTGATTTTTTTCTTTTTTCTATTAGAAATATAAATGTAGCAACCATAGCCAGCATTAATATTATAAAAGTCATAAAAACTCACCTTCCTTGAATATTTTTTTATATTCTAAAATAAAATAGGCTATTTTTAAATATTTACCACCTATAATTTTAATCTTCTTATTTTTTTAATTTATTGATATATTAAATATAGAATAGTTCAATTAATCTCTTTTTATATAGAGTCACTTCCACTCCCTACATTCATTATAGACCATGATAGAAGAAATAGTTGATTAAATATAATTTTTATAGAAATATTTCAATCAAATCTTCTAATAGAACTTACTATATCTTATTATTAATATTAATGTATACGCAAATATTAATATTTTTATATATAAAAAAAGCTGTCTCCAAATCTAGATTTTCTAGTTTAGAAACAGCTTTAAATGCGCCCGGCGGGACTCGAACCCACAACCCCTTGATTCGTAGTCAAGTACTCTATCCAGTTGAGCTACGAGCACATATCACAAAATAATACTTATATAGTATATCATGGATACTTTATTTTTTCAAGTTATTTAAAGAAATAGTATCTACTTTTATTAGATTTTAGCAAAAGTAGATACTATCTTTGTTAACTTTCTTTAAAAGTAAATGACATTAATTAATGATGGCAAGAACTATGATCTCCGTGTCCAGAACAGTTTGCTCCCATATCTGATATAGTTCCATCTATGAATGCTAGTACTGCCTTTTCTGGATCTCCTGCAACTCCTGAGAATGATTTTATTCCCTTTGCTGCCAATCCATCTACTGCTCCCTGTCCCATGCCTGAAGTGATTATAACATTTATATTGTTTTCCACTACAAATTCTGGCATTGTTGAACAATGATTTCCCTGAGTATCTAATTCCTCTCTAGATATTATCTTTCCATCTTCTACTGTGAAAACTGAAAAGTTTTTTGCATGACCAAAATGTCCACAAATAACACCGTTTTCAGTTGTAACTGCTATTTTCATATATGTATCCTCCTTAAATTAT
Source organism: Peptostreptococcus sp. (assembly GCF_036639115.1). Lineage (GTDB taxonomy): Bacteria > Bacillota > Clostridia > Peptostreptococcales > Peptostreptococcaceae > Peptostreptococcus. The sequence continues at coordinate 29,503 of NZ_JAVWJH010000009.1, forward strand.
ATTATCCTACTCCTATATTCTACAATAAAAAAACCTTTTTTGCTATGATTTTCTAAATGTTTATGCAAATTAATTGCAATTATTTTTGAGCATAAAAAAAACGAAGGCATATTCCTTCGCAAACGTATATATAAGAGGCGACACCCAGATTCGAACTGGAGATCAAGGAGTTGCAGTCCACTGCCTTACCACTTGGCTATGTCGCCATAATGTTCTGATATATAAAAAAAATGGATCATCGGGGGTTCGAACCCCGGACACCCTGATTAAGAGTCAGGTGCTCTGCCAGCTGAGCTAATGATCCATATTGGTTAGTAGTAATCTATCTTTAAAGAATGGTGGATCATCGGGGGTTCGAACCCCGGACACCCTGATTAAGAGTCAGGTGCTCTGCCAGCTGAGCTAATGATCCGTATATTGGTAGCGGTAACGGGACTTGAACCTGTGACCTTCCGGGTATGAACCGGACGCTCTAGCCAACTAAGCTATACCGCCACGTTATCACAAAATAATGGTGCCTAGAGGCGGAATCGAACCACCGACACGGGGATTTTCAATCCCCTGCTCTACCGACTGAGCTATCCAGGCAACTATTATGGCGGAGAGGGTGGGATTCGAACCCACGGTGCCGTAAAGCATCACTGGTTTTCAAGACCAGCTCCTTAAACCACTCGGACACCTCTCCATAAATATTAGATTACGTAAAATACATTAAATTTTAAATGGCTGGGGATGCGGGACTCGAACCCACGGATGCATGAGTCAAAGTCATGTGCCTTACCGACTTGGCTAATCCCCAACATCATTAAAATGAGCGCACAGGGATTCGAACCCCGGACACACGCCTTAGAAGGGCGTTGCTCTATCCAACTGAGCTATGCACCCACATTTTTAAAAATTTTGTCAATAAACTGGTGCGGATGAAGGGAGTCGAACCCCCACGCCAAAGGCGCTAGATCC
>NZ_JAVWJH010000010.1:0-5826 GCF_036639115.1 Peptostreptococcus sp.
TGTTTTGACGACTTATTTATAGTAACATATTTAAAATGTTTTGTCAACACTTTTTTATTTTTTAATTTTATTAAGTGAATGATATTTTTTAAATTGTTCCTGCCCTTTTCTTAAGGACAAGTAATAATATACCACCATATGATATAAAATGCAAGCCTTTTTTTCATATTTTTTTCTTTTTTTACACTTGCTATAGACTAAATGCATACTTAGATAATATGTAATAGAAAATCATAATATCGTTATCCTCTATATATATTTAAATGCTCTATTCAAAGTGCTATAGTATATTTATATTATCTTTTAAATTACCTTATATTGTTATGATTAAGTAAATAATGTAAGAATCAGTATATATAATAAGAAAGAGGTGTGTTATTTTGAAAAAATTAATTATTGTGAGCCACTGTGTGCTAAATACATCTTCTAAAGTTTTCTACTATGGAGATAAAGATAATTCAAAAGAAAGCATAAATAGAAAAAACTTCTTAAAAGAATGCTTAAATAAAGATATTCAGCTATTCCAACTTCCCTGTCCAGAATTTATAATGTACGGATCAAAACGTTGGGGGCATAGCAGAGAACAATTTGAAAATACTTTTTTTATAGATCACTCAAAGAATATCCTAAAAACTGTAATATTACAAATAAAAGAATATTTAAGAGATGATCAAACAGAAGTTTTGGCTGTCGTTGGTATAAACGGTAGTCCTAGTTGCGGGGTTGACTTTTCTTTTTCTGCCAACTGGAAGGGTGAGTTATCATCAAACCCTGATCTTGATAGTATGCTTAAAAATTATTCTTACAAAGAAGAAAACGGTGTATTTATAAGAGCTCTAAAAGAACTTTTGGAGTCAGAAAAAATTGATATTCCTATAGTTGCACTCGGTGAAAATACTCTCGATGAACTTCTTGGAGGAAAAAATGAAAATTAAATTAGAAAATATATCTAGAGTTTTTCAAGAAATAAAGGCAGTCGACAATCTCAATATAGAAATTAAAGACGGTTCTTTGCTTTCTATACTTGGTCCAAGTGGATGTGGTAAAAGCACTACCTTATCTCTAATCTCAGGGCTAGATCACCCCACTGATGGAGATATTTATTTTGATAATGTAAATGTAAGTGATGTTTTGGCAGAAGATAGAAATATAGGCATGGTCTTTCAGGACTATGCACTCTATCCTCATATGAGTGCTCAAGACAATATAGCTTTCCCTTTAAAGATGAAAGGAATGAAAAAAAGAGATCGTCTTATAGAGGTTCAAAAAATATCAAAACTGCTTCATATAAATGATTTATTAAAAAGAAAACCAGGAAAATTATCTGGTGGTCAACAACAAAGAGTTGCCATAGCAAGAGCTTTGGTAAAAGAACCAGACTTATTGTTACTGGATGAACCGCTCTCAAACTTGGATGCCAGATTACGTATTAAACTTAGAGATGATATAAAATCCCTTCAAAAGAAGCTTAATATCACTACTATTTTTGTTACTCACGATCAAGAAGAAGCTATGAGTATTTCTGATAAAATACTTTTGCTAAACAAAGGTAAGCTTGTTCAATACGGATCTCCAATGGATCTATATCTTGCTCCAAACAATATTTTTACGGGAAAATTCCTTGGTAATCCACCTATGAACCTAGCAAAAGCTAATAAGATTCATAATGAAATTTTCTTTGATGACTCAGATATAAAATTAAACTCAGATAACTATAAAATAAACTGTCCCGATATCAAGCTCTTTAAAAGTGATGAAAAGGCCAATCTTACTATAGGTATAAGACCAGAAGATCTTTATATAGATAGTAACGGACCTATAAAGTCGAATATAAAAAGTATACAGACCCTAGGTAAAGAGGCATATATCAAATTTGATTTAGGAAATGAATCCTGGATTTGTTCAAGTAATTGGAATCGTGAACTTAAAGTTGGTGATACTATTAGTTTCCAAGCCAAGCTTATTCATATATTTTTTGAAAATCTAGATAAATACAATGAAATAAATGGTGCCTAATAATGAAGAAAATTAAAAATAAAAACCTTAAGGCCTTATTATATCTTCTTCCATCACTACTTATAATTTCGGTATTTCAAATATATCCCATATTTAAATCTTTCCTTATGGGCTTTTATACCAAGTTTGACTATTTATCTGGAAATGTAGATAAAATGGGACTAGATAATTTTATATTTGTGCTTAAAGATCCAGAATTTTTATTGGCACTCAAAAATACATTTGTATTTGCCATATTTTCTGTACCACTCGGAATTATATTTGCCCTAATATTTGCCTTGATTTTAGACTCTAATATAAAGTTTAAAAAGTTTTTTAGAAGTGTTTACTTTCTTCCATTTGTTACTTCTACTACTGCGATTGCAATTATGTGGAAATGGATGCTTAACAAAGATTATGGTCTAATTAATGCTTTACTAGCGGTTTTAGGAATGCCAAAAGTTGCTTGGCTTACAGATCCCAATATGACCATTCCTATGTTGATAGTTCTAAGTATATGGAAGGGTCTCGGATATAAGATCATAATTATTCTTGCGGGACTTCAAAATGTCGATAAGAAATATATCAGTGCAGGAAAAATTGATGGTGCAAATAATATAAAAAGAATATTTAATATTACTATTCCAATTATTAGACCTGTATTAATCTTTTTATTTATTACCTCACTTATTGGATCCTTCAAATTATTTGATGAAATATATATAATGTATCAACAAAAGCCAGGGCCATTAAGAAGTGGGCTTACAATAGTCTATTATATATTTGATAAATTCTATAGACATTGGGAATTTTCTACAGCAGCTGCGGCCGCCTTTATTCTATTTATCATAATACTAATTGTAACATTAATTCAATTTTTAATTATAAAAGCAATGGATAGAGATTAAATTTTAGATTTAGGAGTTAAAAATGACCAATAAAAAACATCGCTTAGTAAGTATTATTTCATATATAATCCTGATCTTGGGACTAATATGGGTATCATTGCCATTTATTTGGATGTTACTTACTGCCTTTAAACCTGCAAACGAAGTATTAAAAATGCCACCCCAATGGATTCCAACTATTTGGAAGTGGGAAAATTTTAAAGATGCAATAAATGCAGTACCTTTTAATAGATATTTTATTAATAGTGTATTTATATCTGTAGCAGTTACACTTGGGGATATACTCACATCCTTACTTGCTGCCTATGCATTTTCACATATAGATTTTCCTTTTAAAAAAATTTTACTGGCAATTTTTCTCGCTTGTATGATGATTCCCGGTGAGATTCTAATGATACCAAACTATGTAACACTAAGTAAACTAGGATGGATCGATACATACAAGGCCTTAATTCTGCCTTGGTGTACTAGCATTTTTTCTATTTTACTTATATATCAGCAATTTATCAGTTTACCAAAATCCTATTATAAAAGTGCCAAAATAAATGGTTGCTCTGATTTAAGATATTTGTTTACTATACTGATTCCTTGCTCTATTCCGACGGTTGCTTCTGTCGCTATTTTGAAGTTTATTAATTGTTGGAACTCATATATCTGGCCACTTATCGTTACAAATAGTAACACTATGAGAACACTCCCTGTTGGTGCTGCTGCATTTTCTACTGAAGCTGGAACCAGATATAACACTTTGATGGCCTTTTCTGTTCTGATGACTATTCCAATAATTATAATGTATCTTTTTACTCAAAAGTACCTTGTAAAATCTATTGGTAGTTCTGGAATTAAGGGATAAATAAAAATTTACGGAGGTATTTTATGAAGAAGAAATTCTTGGCAGTGGCTCTATGCTGCACTATGCTTGCAACTACTCTAGTAGGATGTGGTAGCGAAAAAGCAAAAGATGATTCAAAAGAATCTACTAAAATTGAAATGTTGGCAACTAAAGTTGACAAACCTACTGAAATAACTTTCTGGCACGCTATGAGCGGTGTCAATGAAGAAGCAATACAAAAAATTACAGATGATTTTATGAAACAAAACCCTAATGTAAAGGTGAAGCTCGTAAATCAAGGAGGCTACTTAGATTTATTTGATAAACTAATGGCTGCAGCAAAAGCAAAGCAACTACCTACTATGACTCAGATATATTCAAACCGTTTATCTTGGTATGTATCTAAAGATTTAGTAACTGACCTAAACCCATACATGAATGATAAAGAAACAGGTATGACTGCAGATGAGAAAAAAGATATTCCTAAAATTTTCTTAGATGATGGTATTTGGGATGGCAAACAGTATGCTCTTCCTCTAAATAAGAGCCAAATGGTACTTTACTACAATGAAGGAATGTTAAAAGAGAAAGGTATAGAAGTACCAAAAACTTGGGAAGAATGGAAAAAAGCTTCAAAAGAACTAACAGTTGATAAGAACAATGATGGAGATCCAGAAGTATACGGAACTGTATTTGCAAACAACTTATCTACAGATATAGCACCTTGGGTCGTTCAATCAGGCGGAAGTACAATGGATGAAAAGACTAATGAGCTACATTTCAACTCGGAGCCAATGAAAGAAGCAGTAGGATTTTTAGATTCTATGTTCAAGGAAAAATCTGCTAGATTTGCAGGGGATGACCAAAATCCTAATGTTCCACTTCAGGATGGAAGAGCTGCTATGTGTATAGCATCTACATCTGCCCTACCTTATATAGAAGAAGGAACTGCTGATGGTATAGAAATAAATGCTGCTCCACTTCCAGGAAATAAAAATGACGCACAACTATATTATGGAACTAATATTGCTTTATTTAATACAGCTAGTGACCTTGAACAACAAGCAGCTTGGGAGTATCTTCACTTCTTAACTAATAGTAAAAACACAGCTTACTTTGCTGCTGAAACTGGATATATCCCTGTAAGAACATCTGCCAAGGATGATCCTGTATTCAAAAAGGTTTTAGATGAAAAGCCAATTAAGAAACTATCTTTTGATAGCCTTGATAAAGGATTCCAAGGAACTAGAAATATCGGTGGTATAAATGCACTTGATGAATTAGGCAAGCAAATAGACCTAGTATTCCATGGAGAAAAAAATATTGACCAAGCATTAGATGATGCTCAAAAGAATGGAACAAAGGCTATGGAAGATGCCAGAAATAACTAAGTAAAATTTAATACTTATTTGAGATTTTAAAAAGACTAGTATGATTAATTATACTGGTCTTTTTTTAATCCATTTATTTTTTATTCTACCTAAAATTTTCTTTTTACAACTCTACTTTTTATATAACAATTTCACCATACGATGTGCTGTTTTAGTACTTCAATACACTCTTTACGGTCTTATTCTTTCCGTCTCACTTAAGCTATATAATACTTTCACCATACTATGTTAACTTTAGTGTTTATATACAGCCTTACATCCATCTAAACTTTTCTATTTATAACTCTACTTTATTATATAACAATTTCACCATACTATGTGCTGTTTTAGTACTTCAATGCACTCTTTACAGTCTTATTCTTTACGGTCTTATTCTTTCCGTCTCACTTAACCTGTATAATACCTTTCACCATATTATGTAGACTTTAGTATTTTATACAGTCTTACATACATAGCTTTGTATTATATAGCTATAGTTATTAGCACATTATATGGTTCTTTTTTAATCTTTATATTTTACATTTGAATATAATCCTTGATACGACTTATATTCAAGTAATCGGAATTTTAATTAAATACACTCTTTATGGTTCTACTTAAATTTTATAAATCTGATATTTTTTGTATTTTTTGATATCAGAAGATTATCAGAAATAAAAAAAGCCCTAGCAATATGCTAGAGCTTACTACGTGGCTACTT
>NZ_JAVWJH010000011.1:0-1986 GCF_036639115.1 Peptostreptococcus sp.
ATCTGATATTTATATTAATATACAAGTGTATTGCGTATAATCACCATTATGTTAAATGGGTAAAAAATTGGTGGAAAATTCTAGTTTTTAAAATTGCGAATAAGAGTTTTTATGTTAAATATAGTCTCTCACAAAGAGAGATAAGTACAGTAGATCTATTCTGTAATATTATGTCCGATGCTCAAATTAATAAATACAGTATTATTTTATCTAAACTTTCTGAGCTTTCAGACCTCAGTAATTTTCCCGACTATCCTACTTTTGCGACTTGGATTAGTGGGATTCTAAGAGATCCCAAAAGTGTAAGGGAAGAAACAGCTAAACGAATTTTGCAGGCTCTACATCAAAAAACTGATTACAAACCATAAAATCAAATTATTAGGCGATAAATTAACGGCAAAGAGTTTTTCTAGTCAGGTAAAGATCTACTTTGAATAAAGCAAGATTACTTGTTACAGGAGCTTGACTCAGTTCAGGAGGAAGTAGTTAAACTTTAGCTGTGAACTTTCTGCCGATATAGATCTGATCTACGTTCCTGTCACAATCAATAGTTAATGTATTGCCTGATCTGTTTGAATAAATTTACAGAATTAGGTCGTCCTCATACCCAAGTTGTCACTTGAGTTCTGTTCAAATGAGCAGAGTGTTGTCTTTTAAATCTTTGTGCAACAAAGCCAAATTCAATTAAATATTTTTAATTTACCTATAGTTAGACTATTTATATATAATAAATATATCTTTACTGAAGATAGGATAAATTATCTTTTAAAAAAAGATATTACAATTACTATGAATTTATATGAAATTTTACATGTTGCAGAAGATGCTCCAGAAGAAATTATTAAGCTTGCCTATAAAGGTTTGGTGCAAAAATATCATCCTGATCGTTATAAAGCTAATGATGCTAATCAAAAAATGGTTGCCATTAGAAATGCTTATGAGGTATTAATAGATCCAATCCAAAGAAAGGCATATGATGAAAAATTAAAAAAAAATAGAGAGCAATTTAATGTTAAACAAAAACTAGATATAGAATATCCTTATAATAAACAAGATGATTTTATTAATTCTCCTGAATATAAAGCAAAAAAAGAAGTTTTAACAAAGAAAAAAAAGAAGAAACGTTTAATTTATTTTGGTTGTATATTATTAATTATAGTAATAGCAATACCATTCATAATGCAACCAAAACCAGCTGAAGAATCATATTTTAACGAAGTTGAAATATCAACAATTGATGGGGTAAGTTTAGGAATGAGTCCTGTAGAAGTAACACTACTAAAAGGACAAGCTGAGAATTCATCTGAAAAAATAAATAAAATACATGATGATCTTTATCATTTAAGATGGAATTATGATTTTATTAATATTGATTTTATAGGTCCAAATGAAAATGATTTAAAAACTTCAAGAGTTTGTGGTACTCCAATTCATGCTTCTATTAATAATATTGTAGGAATATCAACAGAAAAAGAAGTTAATCTTTTTTTTGGAAAACCAGATCATATTAGTATTCATAAGGATGGTTTATCAAAATGGATTTCATATGAAAAATATAATGCCGCATTTGAAGTAGAAAAAGAGAATATTGTATATTCTTGCCTAGATGAAGATTATATAGCATATGAAGAAGAATATAAGGGAGTTTAAATATTCAGGCTCTAGACTAGTAGAATAGATATGTTAGTCTAGAGCGGCTTTGTTGCATAAATATTTTGCAAGATACTGATTTTTAAGGGGTTTACCAAATTTTAATAAAAAATAAATATAATAAAATCATAGTTTTAGGTATTTATGCAACAAAGCTTACACAAGATAAAATCTTAAAACATTTCATCCTTCCAAATACATGCTCTACTTGAATTCGTCTACGACCACTTTTAGCTAAACCATCAATAAAACCTTTTCCTTGAGTCTGATACTGCTGAATCGTTTGTTCATCTAGGCAGATAGTTTTCTCCCAAGAAATTGCACTCATATTTATAA
>NZ_JAVWJH010000012.1:0-1877 GCF_036639115.1 Peptostreptococcus sp.
TGATATAATCCCACTAAGGTAGACAGATGAAATAATTAAATTTCATTTATCTATGGAGGTGGGATTTTATTATGTCTAAATCTAAGTATTCACCAGAAGAAAAAATTCAAGCATGTACCGAATTCCTTTCCGGAAAAAAATCTGCTAACAGTCTAGCAACTGAGTTAAATATGAAAAAAAATGGAGAACAGACAATACGTTATTGGTCTAAACTTTACTCAACATATGGAACTTCTGCTTTTCAATCTAAAAGCACAAATAATAGCTATTCCAAGGGATTTAAGGAAAAAGTCATTAAGGAATATTTAGATGGTGAGGGTTCTCAATCTTCACTGATTTTAAAATATAATATTCCTTCCACATCAATACTCAGACGATGGCTAAAGAAGTATAATAGACATATAGAATTAAAGGATTACGATCCGAAACCGGAGGTCTATATGGGAGATACATTAAAAACTACTTTTGAGGAAAGAATTGAAATCGTAAAATATTGTCTTGAACATGACAGAGATATTAAAGGAACTGCAGCTAAGTATGGGTGTAAATATGCACAGCTTTATCAGTGGGTCAGAAAATTTGAAAACCATGGTGAAGAAGCTCTTACGGATAACCGTGGAAAGCGTAAGCAGGAAGATGAACTATCAGAAATGGAAAAGGCTGAAAGAAAGATTGCTCAACTTGAACGGGAAAAAGAGGAATACCGAAAGAAATATGAATTGTTAAAAAAAGCAGATCAACGAGAAAGGTGGTGATTCATGGGTTAGTCAAAGCCAAACGTGCTTACTATACCCATTATAATAGAATCGTTGATTATGAACTTATAAAGGAACTTCATGAATCTGATGAAAAATGGGATATCTCATTCATGTGTAAGCATCTTAACATTTCTAGGGCCGCTTACTATAAATGGCTTAATTCTGCTCCTACAGAAAAGCAACTAGAAGATGAAAGAATTCTTATTAAAATTAAAGAGATTGCTATATCAAACAATTCCTTATTTGGTGCAATGAACATGTATTATGCCCTTAGGAACGAATACCATCTTACCAGCGGGCATAACAAGATCTATAGGATTATGTGCATCAATGACATAACATCTTCTTATAGGAGATCTTCAAGATATGTTTATAAAAAGACGACACCAGAAGAAACTGCTGATAATATTTTAAAAAGAGATTTTAATTCCGAAAAACCTAATGAAAAATGGTGTACTGATGTTACAGAAATTAAAGTTCCAAACACAGGTAAAAAACTATACATAAGCCCTGTGATAGATTTGTATGATAGATACCCTGTTGGATTTGTTGTATCAGAGAAGAATGATACAGCACTTACTGATGCAACTTTAGAAATAGCTCATAATGCTTATCCTAATGCAACTCCTATTTATCACAGTGATAGAGGTTTTCAATACACAAGAGCAGTATTTAAAACAAAGTTAAAAACTTATGGAATGACACAATCCATGTCGAGAGTGTCTCGATGCATTGATAATGGACCATGTGAGGGCTTTCAGGGAATGTTTAAAGATATCCTTTTTATACTTTATCCCAATATTAAATCCAATGAAGAAATGATTGCCGCAATATATGGAACTCTTGATTACTACATAAATAAATATCCACAAAAACGATATAAAGGAAAGACCTGTGGACAAGTTAGGCAAGAAGCACTACAGACTTCAGAACCTACTAAATACCCAATAAAACAAGCAAACAGATATATAAAGTTTTGGGCTGAAATACAACAAAAGAAACAACAATCAATACATCAACAAGTAATATAAAAGAATACCCAGCGACATTATGGATGCTGAGTATTCTAAGTTCATAAATTTAATTATTTTACGTGTCTACTAGACAAGGGGTGTATCA